>NZ_JACVPB010000030.1 GCF_018882085.1 Polynucleobacter sp. AP-Reno-20A-A9
AAGCAACCATGGCCAGTCGCTGTTTCGGGGTAATGCCGCCCAATGCCATGTTTGGACGTTGATGATTGTATTTATACATCCATTGCGTTGCAAACTCTTGAACTTCGTTAATGCTTTCCCAATAATGCTGAGATAACCATTCATATCTGACGGTGCGATTAAAGCGCTCCACATAGGCATTTTGTTGTGGCTTACCCGGTTGGATGTGTTGTATGTGGATTTGATGCTTTGCTGCCCACTCCATTAGTCTGCCACTAATCAGTTCCGGCCCGTTGTCCGCTCGAATCACTGCCGGTTTGCCTCGCCAAGCAATGATCTGATCCAAGCTGCGAACGACTCGCTCAGACGGTAAAGAGAAGTCTACTTCAATGCATAAGGCTTCACGATTAAAGTCATCAATCACATTAAATAGTCGGATGGATCTGCCATCTTGTAACTGGTCATGCATAAAATCCATTGACCATACTTGGTTGATGCTCAGCGGTACCACCAACGCATCGGGTTTATCTCGCACTAAACGTTTTCGGGGTTTGATGCGTAGGTTGAGCTCAAGCTCGCGGTAAATCCGGTAGATGCGTTTGTGGTTCCATGTGTAGTTCT
>NZ_JACVPB010000031.1 GCF_018882085.1 Polynucleobacter sp. AP-Reno-20A-A9
ATGGATGTATAAATACAATCATCAACGTCCAAACATGGCATTGGGCGGCATTACCCCGAAACAGCGACTGGCCATGGTTGCTTAATTAACTCTACTTCTAGGTTCGGTTAAATAAGGGGGGATTACCTTTGCACTTGGCTATCCAGACATTACTACTCAAGGTTTTGAGTCAAAGCTAACAGATGGGATAGTTTCTAGTTTGAGTGGAATTCGTGATCAACCTACCAACTTTCAAATTACAAACCCTATCCAACATGGAAATTCTGGTGGCCCCTTATTTTTAGAGTCTGGCGAGGTTGTTGGTGTGATTGTGTCAATGTTAACCAAAGCTCAAAATGTTAATTACGCCATTAAATCAAATTACTACATTGAATTGCTTAACTCAATTGATCAAAGCATTATCAAAGATTCTTTAAATAAAAAAATAAATAAAAAACCGACAGAAGCAATTGCAGACGTAGATAAATCAACTGAATCGCTACCAATATCCTAGACACTTCCCAACCTCGCTTGGTACTGCTGTTCAAATCTTACCGGAGAAAGCCCATTGTTGTAACTATGGCGTCTAACCGGGTTGTAAAAAATTTCGATGTAATCA
>NZ_JACVPB010000032.1 GCF_018882085.1 Polynucleobacter sp. AP-Reno-20A-A9
ACTCATAAGAAAGAAGCCCTAGGGGTCTTGTAGTAAAGACCTCAATTGATTCAAGAGGTTAGTGGTGAATTAGGCGGTATAAATTCACTACACACCGCTTACACACCGGAGCAAAAACCGAGGTGTGTAGTAAATGCGGTTTTAGTGTGGTTTTGAAGTGGTAAGCACCCGTCAAAAGGTGTGTAATAAAAGTAACGATTTAGGGCCCATAGCTCAGTTGGTTAGAGCAGAGGACTCATAGCGAAAGTTGTGCCTTATGTGTGGAAACTGCATAAGGGATGGTGTCAAATTCGGAGAAAGCTAAATGCAGCCAAAAGCTGCACATGCTAACGCCGAGCCAAGCTTCAGCGTGAAAGTGCTGTTGAAGGTGTAGAGACTAGACGGCACCCATCTAAGTTCAGACATTAAGTTTGAATATGATGAAGGCATAGTCCAGGGAGTAGTGAAAGCTACACAAACCGGAATCCTTTGGTCCCAGGTTCAAGTCCTGGTGGGCCCACCA
>NZ_JACVPB010000033.1 GCF_018882085.1 Polynucleobacter sp. AP-Reno-20A-A9
CCCAGATGCGCGCCGTCCGATCGCGACCTAGAACAAGACCATCCCGTCTTAAAAAGATCCGAATCCGTCTGGCGCCATAGCGAGGATATTGCTCGGAATACTGGCGCATGGCAACTATTATCGGCCGATCTTTAACCGGCATCTTGCATTGGTAATCTAAGCCAGATCTAGCAACACTTAGCAGCGTACAAGCACGTCTTTGGGAGATGCCTCGCCCAACTGCATAGCGGGCCTGCTCCAGTCGATCTTGCACGCTCACCACTTTTTTACGGCAATCTCCTTCATCACTTCAATCTCGAGATCGCGCTCTGCCAAGATCTTCTTTAAACGGCCGTTCTCTTGCTCGAGTTGCTTTAAGCGTTTGACATCGTCT
>NZ_JACVPB010000034.1 GCF_018882085.1 Polynucleobacter sp. AP-Reno-20A-A9
TTTTGCCAAGGTTTACCTGGCTCGATATGTAAGTTGTGCAAACCTCGCTCTACCGCCCATTCCAATAAGATGGTACTCACAAACTCTGGACCGTTGTCACTGCGTAGAACCTTGGGGTAACCACGCTCTGCAATGACTTCCTCTAAAACCTGCACCACTCGTTTGCCTTTAATTGAGCCGGCCACATCAATGTGTAGGCTCTCTTTGGTGAACTCGTCAATTAAGGTTAAGCACTTGAGCTTTTGCCCGTTGGCACAAGCATCAAAGACAAAGTCGTAAGCCCAAACCTCATTGGGCCCAGTTGCTACATACGGTTGTCGATTTTGACTACGGTAACGCTTGCGCGTCCTTTT
>NZ_JACVPB010000035.1 GCF_018882085.1 Polynucleobacter sp. AP-Reno-20A-A9
AGCGTGGTTGCCCCAAGGTTCTTCGCAGTGACAACGGTCCAGAGTTTGTGAGTACCATCTTATTGGAATGGGCGGTAGAGCGAGGTTTGCACAACTTACATATCGAGCCAGGTAAACCTTGGCAAAACGGCACTAATGAGAGTTTTAATGGCAAATTTAGAGATGAGTGGGTAATCCCCCCACAGGTTAACTGATCTCAGAGGTAGAATTTTCTCAATAAGAGGAGTTCTACATGAAGCGTTCTAAATTTACCGACAGCCAGATCATGGATGCCCTAAAGCGGGTTGATGCTGGC
>NZ_JACVPB010000036.1 GCF_018882085.1 Polynucleobacter sp. AP-Reno-20A-A9
TTAAGCACTTGAGCTTTTGCCCGTTGGCACAAGCATCAAAGACAAAGTCGTAAGCCCAAACCTCATTGGGCCCAGTTGCTACATACGGTTGTCGATTTTGACTACGGTAACGCTTGCGCGTCCTTTTGGCGGGCACCTGTAGGCCAGCTCCAACCCAGATGCGCGCCGTCCGATCGCGACCTAGAACAAGACCATCCCGTCTTAAAAAGATCCGAATCCGTCTGGCGCCATAGCGAGGATATTGCTCGGAATACTGGCGCATGGCAACTATTATCGGCCG
>NZ_JACVPB010000003.1 GCF_018882085.1 Polynucleobacter sp. AP-Reno-20A-A9
GGACTTTAAACTCTGGGGAGTAGCGTTGGAAGCTGGGGTTAAGGCCACTATGACCATGGGCTTGATAAGCCAAGGTCCATTTACGGACATCTGAATGGCTAATCTTAAATAAGTGACCTACCCGCCTGAGACCGCCTGACTTTAAAAACTCTTTAACTACCTTTAGCTTGAACTGCTTGCTGTACTTGCTCATAAAACAAAACCCCCTTGGTTGGACATAATGTCCAACTTTTGGGGGTCAGTTCAAATGAGTGGCTTTTAACTTTAGCAATGCTGACCTAACTAGTCTTTTTGGAGAAATACATTCACAGTCTCAGAAAGCTTCTTATAGCTTTGAAATAAGAATGCATGACCGCCCTCATAAAAAGCCAACCAAGCAAAAGGGATTTGATTGGCAATCACAACTGAGTTTTTTGGATTGTCGATAATGTCCTCACGACCGTCAGCCACTAGAACGGGAACTTTAATTTTCTTTAAATCCTGGTAGTTCTGATTATCAGCATTCCACAGAGTAATGCGAGCACGAACTTGGCGCTCTTTGGCTTCTTTAGAAATTACAAAATCATCAGGGATAGCTCCTGCATCTTTTGCCGCCATAAATCTCCCGTATACAAGTTTGGCAGCTGCTTTGCCTTCAGGGGTAATTGGGAACAATAACTCGAAATTCTCCATAGGAGAAAGGCTTGGATTATTCAACTCCTCTCCAACCTTTTTATCAATAGCGATCTGATATTTTCCACCGGGATTTGGGGCACACAGAATGACTTTGTTAACCAGCTCTGGATGTCTGATAACAAGCTGCTGGCCAATTCGTGCACCCATTGACCACGAGAATACGTTTACCTTTTTGAAACCCAGCGCCTTAACCAAGCCTGCGGCATCGTCTGCCATTTGCGGAATGGTTGTATTGTTTTCTTTGGTATCGGTTGAGAGTCCAGCGCCGCGGTTATCAAAAATGATCAGCTGGTTATTCTTTGACAACTCACCGAGCAGGGCTGGATCCCAAGCACTCATGGTGGCGGCATAGCCCATAATAAGGATCATGGGGTCACCTTTGCCTTTTAGGTAGTAGGCTAATTTCACATCTCCTACTTGGGCATACTTAACCTCAGGTTTTTCTTGAGCTTGAACTGGAATGCTTAGACCCAGAGAAACGAAAATGATAGCCATCGTTAAATAAATGCCTCGCATTAAAGCGGTAGTCAAAACGCTTAGGGAGCTATTAAGAGCCGTCATAAGGCCTAGTTTGGATTAGTTTTAGAAAGGGTCATATTAGCATTTCAATACCGAGCAAGAATTGCTTTGATCTCTAAGCGGACATCCAAAAACGCTTCATCTCAGGGAGATCTTGCATTCCTCGCTCATATCCATACTTAATGGCTGGCTCCATAATTGCCGGATCTACAACACTCATGGTTTTTCTGCCGGGGAGCATCCCAACCACAACCAACTTGGTCTTTGTGCCGACCGCCTCCAAGTCTTTTACTTCTAGCAAAATGGTATTAGGCAGATGGTTCAAACGCAGCCCTTCTTTTTCCTGGTCAATAGTATCTGCAAGGGCAACTACTAGAGCTCGCTTAGATCCCGCAACAATGTCGCAATGGGTTTCGGTAGAGCCAATACTGCCATCCATACAGACACGATCCTTAACCCAGGTTGGGCCAGTGACGCCTGGCGCAGAAGCACTAGCCGCACAGGCATCAATGACCGATACACCCGAATCTGGAGCAATCACTAAACGCTCAGCCGTATAACAATCAATCGTGGTGATGTACATCTTCTGGGGGATAGTTTTCATACCCCCCAGGAAAACTTTGATGTTATTTTGAAACTTTTCAGATGGAATGGATTTTGCAGCCATTGCAGCATGGCCAATCGCCTGAATAGTATCGGGATTACCATCCTTGGCATTAAGCCCCATCTTCATTACACGCTCCTGGCTGGGCAAGAATTTTTTCGTTGGAACTAGCTTAGCCATGACCTTTGGATAGTCGGCCAATAAATTAAATTCTGCTGAAAATAGGTCCAGGCGGCTACCTAATAAAGCACTTCCCAAAACTGCGCCAGCAGATGTGCCAACCACAATGTCTGCCAAGCGAAGATCAATACCATTGGTTAGCATTGCATGAAAGTAGCCAACTAAAAATGAGCTCATGTATTCAGAGCCTCCACCTAATACGATCGCCCTATCTTTGCCCTTACCCGGAGGATTTTTATATGGAATGGGATGGGCTAGACCATCATCCCAGCTTGAGGTTGTTTTCTGAATGTCTTTTGCATCCAAAGCTCTGACTTCTGCAATAGTCTTTTTAGATAGGCCTGGCGATTGGGCAAAAGCCTGAGTGCTAACAGCAACTGCCGCACCAATTGCAGATGATTTAAGGAAATTACGGCGAGTGGGTTGGGCCATACATATACTCCTAAAGAATAACCACCCGAAGGTGGTTATGGATGTCTAAGCTTTTTGAAATTGACATTACTGCTTCTGACTTGGTTGCGGGCAACCATTTGCCAGCGGCTTACCTGCAATGCGATCCTTTACCCAAGCTAGATACATAGGCGCTGATACGCCAGGAGTTGTAAAGTGCGTTTGCTCACCTGGTAACTGATTTCTTCCCACATTCGCTCCCATTGCGCACATCTGCTTTTGATAAAGCTCGTGCATGAGTGGTGGGACTGCAGTATCTTTGGTACCCCAATAAATAACTACTGGCGCTACTGGTTTTACTGGTTTTACGCTGCCATTAATAAATGCTTTGATCCACGCTAAGGAGTTACTAGGCTGGGGCTTAATCAAAGACTTGTATTGATCGCCGTAAGCATAGCTAAATGAATCAGCCATCACGTGAACACATTTATTGCCGGCTAACTGGTTAACAACCTTTACACCCTCATCAGTCAAAACATCTGTTAGCTTCAGGTTCGGATTAGCTGCTTGAGCTCCCCACAGACCCATGACGTAATGAGCAAATAGAAATACATTTGGGACATTCGCCTGAGTAAATTCATTCATGAGCTTATTAGCGCCTACCTCATCCGCTGGTAACTTTGGCAATACCGCTGCTACATCATCTGGTGCTAACGCAACAAATCCAAGATATTGGAGATTATCTGCCGCAGTGCCCTGTTGAGCTTGGTACTCTGGCAGACTTGCAGCTGCAATCGTCGCCCCGCCACCTTGAGACCAGCCATAAATAATGGCCCTTTTGCCAGCGCCGACTTCTTTCATGGAGCTAGCTGCTCTTGCAGAATTAATGGCATCTCTACCATTAGTTTGAGCCACTGCGTATTGATGCTTACCGCCACCGCCTTGACCTTGATAGTCGGTAGCAACGATGACATAGCCTTCTTTAATGAACTCCTCCACATTCGGAATGCCGTAGTCAGTCCAAGAATTACCATCCATTAAAAAATACTCATTTAAAGGAGTGACTGGGTTAATAATTTGAGAGGGGCCACAGTTTTGGGCTGATCCTGTTGTGCCATGAACCCAGGCCATGATCGGCCTACCCTCTTTAGGAGCCTGTCCAATAGGCGCTACGATTAAACCAGTCGAAATGGTCTTACGCTCAGCAACATCTGAAGAAATATAAGCAATCTTCCATGCTTGCGCACCTTTAACGGATGTTTCTATCTTTTCTTTTTTAATAATCTGCCCCAACTTACCCTCTGGAGCCATTTTCATGACAGAAGCATAAAAAGGTGGCATTGGAGGCTCGGCAAATGTAACTGGAGACATTGCACCAAGATAGGCGCCAAAGATCAGAATAGATAGTAATTTTTTCATCGGAGTTTGAAAGTAATCAAGGCGCAAGCCCTGTTGGTTAAAAATAGAACAATTCTAGTAAATATACCAAACTACATTTACCTATATCCCATGGAATTGCTGGGGAAATCCCGAACTTACCAGCGAGATATCCCTTCTAATGATTACTTTGGCGCAGCCTTGTCAGCCTTCTTATTTTTACGATTCTCAAAGAAGGTTTCGATTTCAACATAGAAGACTGGCACCAATGCTACTGCAAGGCATGTGGAGGCAATCATGCCGCTGAATACCGTAATACCCAGAGAGATACGTGCTGCTGCACCTGCACCAGTAGAGGTTAGCAATGGCATCACCCCCAATATGAAAGCGATAGATGTCATAACGATTGGTCTAAAGCGCTCTCTAGAAGCCTCTAGTGCGGCATCAACAAAACTCATGCCTTTGTGTCTGCACTCAATGGCGACCTCAACAATCAAAATAGAGTTCTTACAAGAAAGAGCGATCATCAACACCAGACCAATCTGAACATAAATGTTGTTCGGTAGGCCCGTAAGCAATAAGGCCAATACCGTTCCTGATAAAGAAAGTGGCACTGCAGTCAGAACTGCCAATGGAGCAACCCAAGTTTCATATTGCGCTGCGAGCACTAAGTAGACCAATAAGATCGATAGAGCAAAGATCAAAATTACCGTGTTTCCGACCAAATCTTCTTGATAAGACATGCCGGCCCACTGATAAGCAATGCCATCCGGCAAAGTCTTAGCAGCTACCTGCGCGAGAACCTTCATTGCTTGTCCAGAGCTATAGCCATCATTAGCCGCACCTAAGACGGCAGCGGAAGGATAGAGCTGAAACTGTGATGCGAATGCTGGTCCAGTGGTATCTTTGACATCAATGAAGGATCCAAGCGGAACCATGTTGCCGCTCTTGTTTTTGACATAGAGTCGATTCACCTGCTCTACAGCATCCCGATATTTGCCATCAGCCTGCACATACACTTGGTAGGTTTGGCCATATTTGAAGAATTGATTGACGTAAGAAGATCCAAGATAGGATTGCAATACGTCGTAGGCATCACCAATATCCACACCAAAAGTTTCGGCCCTACCCACATTAAAGCTGAGCTGAAGTTGTGGAACATTATTTTGGAATGGCGTAAAGATCATCATGATCTCTGGATGTTTTTGTGCCTCAGCAATAAAGGCCTTAGCGGCAGCGTCTAACTTGGCAAAATTATTACTACCATCAGTCAGCATCAACCTCATCTCAAAACCACCCGATAGACCCAAGCCCGGAATAGCTGGCGGCAAGAGCACAAAGGACTTGAGCTCTTGAACCTGCTTAAGCCCTGCGTTCATATTGTTATAGATGTCACGAAGGCCCTCACCCTTGCCTCGCTCTTCCCATTTCTTCATGATGACATAGAGGCCACCGCTATTGGATTGGGAGCTACTGTTGTTCAGCAAGTTAATGCCGCCGATCACCACAACCGTATCAACGCCAGGAACCTTCTTAATCACCTCAACTGCTTTTTTCATGCCCCCTTCGGTCCGCTGTAAAGAGGCTGCATCAGGCAAAGTAGTTGAAACAACTAAATAGCCCTGATCTTCGTTTGGAATAAAGCCGGACGGTACAAACATCAAGCCGATGAGAGAAGCAACAATAATCGCAATACCCACCATCGATGCTTTAGCTCGATTCTTCATCAAGCCTTCAATCTTGTGGCCATACCAAGTTGCCAGACGATTGAAATACAGATCAAATTTTTGATAGAGCTTATTTTTAACCTTGTTAGGGTCAATCGGCTTTAAATACTGAGCTGACTGGGTTGGCTTCAGAGTAATCGCATTGATACCACTAATCAAGGCAGTTGCTGCAATCACCAAAGCAAACTGTCGGTACATTTGCCCGGTAATACCCGCAATAAATGAAGCAGGAATAAACACCGCCATTAAGACCAGGGTGATGCCAATAATCGGACCCATCAAGGCGGTCATGGCATCAATTGCACCCTGCTTAGGATCCTCACCCTCTTCCACCTTCTTAGAAACCGCCTCGACCACCACAATCGCATCATCAACCACAATGCCGATACATAAAACGATTGCAAATAAAGTGAGCAAGTTAATAGAGAAGCCAAGAGCGGCCATACAGGCAAACGCACCAATAATCGTGACAGGCACCGTTGTCGCAGGCACCAGTGTGGCACGCCAGTTCTGCAAGAAAATCATGATTACGAGAAGAACTAAGATGCCCGCCTCGTAAAGCGTTTTATAAACCTCATGAATAGAGGCCTTCACAAACATCGTGGTATCAAATGGAATAGCCCAAGTCACTTCTTTTGGAAGTGTGTTGGCAATACTCTTCATCTCATCCTGAACTGCTTGTGCAGTAGCAATCGCATTAGCACCTGGCATTTGGTAAATAGCTATTCCACCTGCAGGCTTGTCATCAATCTTGAAGAATTGACTGTAGTTCTGACTGCCCATTTCAATTCTGGCGATATCACGCAAGTAAGTGATTTCAGCCTTACCGCCAGACTTGACGACGATTCTGCCAAACTGCTCAGGAGTGGTCATAGCACTGGTGACATTAAGCGTTAGCTGAAAGTCTTGCCCCATTGGCGTTGGTGGTGCACCAATTTGACCTGCCGTGAGCAATACGTTTTGCTTATTAATGACGGCAATTACATCACTTGGCGCCAGATTGCGCATCTTGAGCTGGGCAGGATCAAGCCAAACTCGCATACTGTAATTACCCACACCAAACACATTGGCTGCAGCCACACCGGGCAATCGTGCCAAGCGCTGTTGCAGTTTGAGGTTTGCTAAGTTACTTAAAAATAAGCCGTCATGCTCTGGATTAGAAGAAGTTAGGGTGACGAACTGCAAAATAGCAGTCGATTGAGTCTTTGTTGTCACGCCCTGCTTTTGAACTGCCTGCGGCAAAGAAGGAAGCGCAATGGCTACTCGGTTTTGTACATTAACCTGGGCTAAATTAGGGTCTGTGCCAACTTTAAAGGTAACAGTGAGTGTGTAGTTTCCATCATTGGTGGATGCGGACTCCATGTAGAGCATGCCATCAACACCATTGACCTGAGTCTCGATATTGCTAGCAACCAATTGCTGCACTAGCGTGGCACTTGCACCGGGATATCTAGCGGTCACCTGGATTGTAGGCGGAACGATATTGGGATATTGAGCAATCGGCAGGCTATTAATCGATACTGCCCCGATCAATAGCATGATCAGAGCAATCACATTGGCCAGTACCGGCCGTTCGATAAAAAATTTAGAGAGCATGATTATCGAGCCGGCATTGCCTCAAGCGTAACCTCGGTTGGTTTGGCAATTTGATTAATACTCAGGTTAATAAACCCATTTATAACTACTTTGCTATCGGGATTTAAACCTTTGCTAATCTCTACATATTTCTCAAATCGCTGACCCAAGTTAATGTCTTGACGTTGTGCACGCAGGGCATTATCCAAAACAAAAACATAATCACCCACTTGATCTGTCATGACGGCAGTCTTGGGTAGCAGTAGAGCCTGTCTTGGCGCGCCATATTGAGCCATAACGCGAGCATATAAGCCAGGGATTAACTGGTACTTCTCATTCTTAAAGATTGCCCGCAATTGCAAGGCACCAGTCTCTGTGGATATTAAATTAGCAGCATAATCCAAGACACCCTCAAAAGGATAACCAATCTCACCTTGAAGACCAACGTAGATGGGTAAGGTATTTACTTCAGACTTGCGCTCCGCATTTTGGTCTTGACTCTTTTGAAACTTTAAGTAATCCCTCTCATTAATAGAGAAGTAAACATAGATGGGTGAGATTTGCTGAATAGTGGAGAGCTGAACACCTTTTGTAGTGCTATCTAAATAGGCACCAACATCTAATAAGTGTCTTCCCATGAGGCCATCAAAAGGTGCCCTGATTTCGGTATAGCCCAAATTAATCTTTGCGAGGGTTAAATTAGCTTCCGATTGCTGGAATTGGGATAAGGCTTTATCAACCGCAGCCTGAGAGGTTGCATTCTCTTTAAGTAGAGATTTCTGGCGACCATACTCTAGCTTCGCTTCGGTATAAATTGCCTGTTTTAATTTCACCTCTTGTATGTATTGGTCTTGCTCAATGACAAATAGAAGATCGCCCTTCTTCACCATAGCACCGTCAGCAAAACCAATCTTAGTCAGGTAACCCTTAAGCCGTGCATCAAGGTTTACTGTGAGGTATGGATCCACCAAACCATCGAACGTTGCGAAACTACGAATTTCTTGAGAAAGTGGTTGCGCAGTTGTGACTGGAATTGGGTTTTGCTTAATTTCTTTGCCACAGGACTTCAAACAAATCAGCACAATCAAAGCAATGAGAACAAAGAAAGATACGCCAATCGTCCGAGGTGAAAGCTTCTTTTTCAGAATAGGAATTTCAACTGTACTTAACTTTACTAGGAGTGCATTCCATTTGGCTAAGAGTGAATTCCCTAGCGTCACAATACGACCCCAAATAGGCATCAGTAGAAGTTTGGCTTTAATTAATAGATCTTTCATGGCGCAGTACTTCCCTGGGTCGGCGGAATAGGTGTATTTGATGGTGCAATAACTGGGGTTGGTGCTATAGCTTGCGAAGGCTTTGATGGATCTGGAGCATCCACTAGAAACTTACTAGCCTTCACCGTTAAGGGATCACCCGTCCTTGTAAGGACAGAGCCCCAATCTGTTCGGTCGGTCATATCAGCAATCATCTGGTCCGGCAACTTAGGGGGACTCATGTCCGCCGTCCAGCCGCCACCAAGCGCTTTAAATGCGCCTACATATCCGATGAGTTCGTTAGATGAAGTTTGGACCAGGGAGTTTTGGATATTCAATAGATTCTGCTGTGCAGTGATCACCGTGGTGTAATCGTTCTGCCCTGCCTTGTAGCGCTCAAGAGCCAAATCTGCCGCACTTTGCGCTGCAATCACGCCACGACTTAAATCTTCTTTCGAGCTTTTAGTAGTCGAGATAGTAATGAGCGAGTCTTCAACTTCCTTCTGAGCATTCAAGACTTGATTTTGATAGGCTAAAAGGCTTTGCTGGAAGATAGCATCCTGCACGCGGACTTGATCCACAATTGCGCCTCTATAAAAAAGTGGTAAGTAAAGTCCGGCATTTACCCCAGAAGAGTTATTGCCCCAACTAAATAAATTAGCAGAGGATAAGGTTCCGTAATTTGAGGTGGCATAACCAAAGATACCGCCCAAGGTAAATGTTGGAAACAGTTGCGCCTTGCTTACGCCAATTAAGGCAGATTTAGAGGCGGCATCAAATTCGGCCTGCAACACATCTGGGCGTCGACGCAATAAATCTCTTGGCATACCAACCCCAAGATCAGCAGGAGGCTTCAGACTTCCCTTAGTGTTTCCGTAAGTCTTTTCATAGTATTCAGGGGGCTCGCCAAGCAAAATACTCATGGCATGCTGGTTTTTCTTTAAATTTGCGATCAATGCCGGGATTTGGGCCTTCGTCTGTTCATACTGTGCTTGTGCCTGACTTAAATCGAGCATTGAAGTGGCGCCATATTTAAAACGAGCACCTGCAATACGCAAACTTTCTTTTTGCAAGGCCAGATTGGTTTTGGCAACCACGATCAGTTCTTCGTAGTTACGAATATTGATATAGGTATTGGCCACATCCGCAGTTAAAGAAACATCTGCCGAGTAGAAAGCTGCAACCCCAGATAAATAGGAGGTCAATGAACTCTGAATTCCGCGGCGATTCTTCCCCCAAAAATCTATCTCCCAACTCATTTGAACTAAGGCATTTTTTGAGACTAAATTATTGGAATCATTAATCGCCTCTTGTATTGCACTGTTTCGATTATTGGAATAGGAAGCGCTTAAATTAACAGTTGGCAATAATGCGGCATCACTCACACCCAGTTGCGCCTGCAGTTGATATATCCGCAAAGCAGTTTGCTGCAAAGTGAGGTTTTGCGCAGTAGCTTGCTTTAGCAAGGTATTGAGCGTTGGATCATTAAAGCTCTGCCACCACTCCACTGGGTCCAGTATCTTATTTGAGTTTTCACCCAAGGATTCGGTAAATTCTGTTTGAGCGGAGGATTTATATTGATCAGCGGCCTTAACAGGGGGTCTTGCAAAATCTGGGCCAACCATCGTGCAGCCGGCAAGCATCAAGATGCCGGTAATCATTAATGCATGGGTAATCGCTTTTCTAGGTGATGGCATTAAAGGGGTCAGTTTTTTAAAGCTAAAGGGCTCACCAAATGGTGCTATTTCTATCAATAATAAGCCAATATAACCCCAGCCCAGAATACTAAACCTTGCTCATTACCGCTATCACAGGGGCATGGTCTGAAGGCTGCTCCCAGGCTCTAGGCTCTTTGTCTACTGTGCTGGCACTACATTTATCCTTGAGCGCCTCGCTCAGCAAGATGTGATCAATCCGCATACCGGCGTTTCTTCTGAAACCCATCATGCGGTAATCCCACCAACTAAAGGTTTTGGGCGCCTGTTCAAACATCCTGAATGAATCATGAAGCCCAAGCTTGATGAGATCTTGAAATGCTTCGCGCTCTGCTGGTGAAACGAGGTTCTGCCCTTCCCATGCTTTAGGGTCATGAACATCTTGATCTGCCGGAGCAATATTGAAATCACCTAAGAGTGCTAAACGCTCGCTCTGTTGAAGCTCTTCTGTTAACCAAGTTTGCAATGCTTTCAACCAAGCTAATTTGTATTGAAACTTGTCGCTATCTGGTGACTGCCCATTTGGAAAATAAGCCGATACCAGTCTCATCGGTTTCGTACCAGCAAAACAGACTGTAGCCGCAAGAATGCGCTGCTGCTCATCTACGTAATTTGGAATATTTCTAATGGGTTTTAGAAATGCTGTTTCTGGATCAGAAGCGATTGGTGCTAGAGCGGCTTTGCGCAAGATGATCGCCACACCGTTATAGGTCTTTTGACCTGCAGCCAAGCTTAAGTAACCCGCATCTTCCAGCTCTTTATAGGGGTACTTATCATCCGTGAGCTTAAGCTCTTGTAAGCAGAGCGCATCTATCGGCTGCTTCTTGCTTTCCTGGTCCTGCAACCAACGAAGGACTTGTGGAAGGCGAACCTTTAAAGAGTTCACGTTCCACGCGGCTATTCGAACAGAATCAGTCATCAATACCGAGCTCTTGTAACTTACGGGTAATCGTATTGCGGCCTATACCTAGGCGCTGAGCAGCCTCCACCCTTCTTCCACGAGTAACCTCTAGAGCTGCCTGCAATACCGCCTTTTCAAAACGTGCAGTCAAGGCATCAAAAACTTCTTTATCGCCATCTTGCAACATCTTCACAGCAAGTCGCCCTAAACCACTCTCCCAGTCACCTACTGCAACTTTGGCGGCAACAGGATTGCTTGGCGAAGACTCTCCTTGAATAATGATGGGTTGCTCACTCGCCTCGGCAACAATGTCAGCTGGAAGATCGCTTACGCCGATCACATTTGCAGACGTCATCACCGTTAACCAGTGACACAAGTTCTCTAATTGACGTACGTTGCCCGGAAATGGCATGGCGCTCATTTCTTTTAAGACTTCATCAGACAATTTTTTAGATTCAACACCTAAAGATTTCGCGCAGCTAAGCATGAAATGTCTAGCCAGCATTGGAATATCTTCACTACGCTCACGCAATGAAGGCATGCGCAAACGAATCACATTCAAGCGATGTAACAAGTCTTCACGGAAGAAGCCGGCGGCTACTCTCGCATCCAAATTTTGATGGGTTGAAGCAATGATCCGAACATTTGCCTTAATCGGATCTTGACCGCCAATGCGATAAAAATGTCCGTCAGTCAGAACACGGAGTAAACGGGTTTGTAGATCAAAAGGTAAATCCCCAACCTCACCCAAGAATAGAGTACCGCCGTCGGCTTGCTCAAAGCGACCACGACGCAAAGTCTGAGCGCCAGGGAAAGCGCCACGCTCATGACCAAATAACTCAGACTCCAACAAGTCTTTTGGTACGGCAGAAGTACTTAAAGACACAAATGGACCTTTGGCGCAAGGACTGTGCTTATGAAGAGCATGGGCAACCAACTCTTTGCCTGTACCAGACTCACCAGTAATCAGGACTGTGGCGTTAGATTGCGCTAAGCGCCCAATCGCGCGGAAAATTTCCTGCATTGCTGGTGCTTGACCAATAATCTCAGTGGCATCCTGCCTCCATGCAGTCAACTCTTTCGCACCAGAGTCATTGCGGATGCCCTGCTCTACAGCGCGGTGGATTAATTCAATCGCCTTTTCGACATCAAAAGGTTTGGTGAGATATTCAAAGGCACCACCTTGAAATGAAGAGACGGCTGAGTCCAAATCCGAATAAGCCGTCATGATAATGACCGGTAAATTCGGATGACTTGCTTTCACGTGTTGCAATAAATCTAAGCCATTACCACGTGGCATGCGAATGTCAGAGATCAACACCTGAGGAGATTCTTTTTCCAGGGCATTGAGCACATCATTTGGATTAGAGAAACTTTTGTGCGGAATATTTTCACGCGCCAAGGCTTTTTCTAAGACCCAACGAATAGATTGATCATCGTCAACGATCCAAATTGGTTTCATGATGCTTTCTCCTGCCTACGGTATGGAATTTGAATATGAAAATCGGTGCGACCAGGACGACTATTACAAGCAATAGATCCCTGGTGCTGCTGAACAAAGGTTTGCGCTAGGGTAAGACCAAGCCCACTGCCACCCTCTCTTCCTGAAACTAATGGGAAGAAGATGCGCTCAATAATTTCTTCTGGAATGCCGGGTCCGTTATCAATCACATGCAGGTCCATCGCAAGTTTGTAGCGATGCTTTGCAATCGTGACAGAACGCGCCACGCGGGTCTTCAACTCAATTTGCGCAACACCACTGGTAATCTCTTCTGAAAGCGCTTGTGCAGCGTTATGAACAATATTTAAGGTTGCCTGAATCAATTGCTCGCGATCACCTAAGACATCAGGCAGACTTGTGTCGTAGTTACGAATAATTCGCAAACCTTTTGGAAACTCTGCCAAGACTAAACTGCGCACGCGCTCTAATGCTTCGTGCACATTGAAGGATTCCATCACGTGCGCCTTGCGATGCGGCGCTAAGAGACGATCAACTAAAGTTTGTAGGCGATCTGACTCTTTAATAATGACTTGTGTGTACTCGCGCAAGCCTTTGTCTGGTAACTCAAACTCCAACAGCTGTGCTGCCCCACGAATACCACCCAATGGGTTTTTAATCTCGTGCGCCAAATTACGCATTAATTGTTTATTTGCCTCAACTTGCTGCGTCACGCGTTCATCGCGCTCACTACGCAACTGTTGATCGATTGGAAACCACTCCATCAAAATTAGACCGGGATCTTCTAAAGCGGCTACCACTACGTGTGCCGGCATGGAATCCTGATGAATACTACTGGGCAGCGAATGCAAAATCATTTCTTGGCGTTGCGCGAGCACATGCCCCAGCTTCACCTCAGAAATCATGTCATTTAATGCAACGTTATCGCCAAATAAATGATGCACAGATTGACCCTCAAGTGATTTACGCGAGAGGTCCAAAGCTGACTCAGCAGCTGGGTTCACGTATACCATTTGTTGGTTCTCAGCCTCAAATACCACGATGGCATTGGGCATCTGATCAAGCAATGTCGGAAAAAAAGGAGCAGCCGAAGCTGCTCCCTTGAACGAATTGCGCAACAGACCTGCGCTCAAGTTCTCTCCTTCGCTTACAGGGAGTAGTACATATCAAATTCGATTGGATGAGTAGTCATACGGAAACGTGTGACATCTTCCATCTTCAAATTGATATATGCATCAATCATAGATTCAGTAAATACTCCACCGCGAGTCAAGAACTCGTGATCTTTCTTCAATGCATCCAATGCCTCTTCCAAGCTTGCGCAAACAGTTGGGATCTTTGCATCTTCTTCTGGTGGCAAGTCATACAAGTTCTTGTCAGCAGCTTCGCCTGGATGAATCTTGTTCTGAACACCGTCCAAACCAGCCATCATCAATGCAGAGAAGCAGAGGTATGGGTTGGCCAATGGGTCTGGGAAACGAGTTTCAATACGACGACCCTTAGGATTGGGAACGTGTGGAATACGAATTGAAGCAGAACGGTTACGTGCTGAGTATGCCAACTTCACTGGAGCCTCAAAGCCTGGAACTAAACGCTTGTATGAGTTTGTGCCTGGATTAGTAATCGCATTCAATGCTTTAGCGTGCTTGATGATGCCGCCAATGTAGAACAAAGCAAACTCAGACAAACCTGCGTAGCCGTTACCAGCAAACAAGTTCTCGCCGTTTTTCCAAATAGACTGGTGAACGTGCATACCCGAGCCGTTATCGCCAACTACTGGCTTAGGCATGAATGTTGCTGTTTTGCCGTAAGCGTGAGCAACGTTTTGAATAACGTACTTCTGCCAGATAGTCCAGTCAGCGCGTTGTACCAATGTACTGAACTTTGTACCCAATTCGTTTTGGCCTTGACCAGCAACTTCATGGTGATGAACTTCAACTGGAATACCTAATGATTCAAGAATCAAACACATCTCAGAACGCATGTCTTGGAATGTATCGACTGGAGCAACTGGGAAGTAACCGCCTTTTTTACCTGGACGGTGACCAGTGTTGCCGCCTTCGATTTCCGCACCAGATGACCATGGCGCCTCTTCGGAATCAATCTTCACGAAGCAACCCTGCATGTCAGCACCCCAACGAACGCCGTCAAAGATAAAGAATTCTGGCTCTGGACCAAAGTAAGCAGCGTCACCTAAGCCGGTGCTCTTCAAATATGCTTCAGCGCGCTTAGCGATGGAACGTGGATCGCGATCGTAACCTTTGCCATCGGCCGGCTCGATAACGTCACAAGTGAGAACCAAAGTTGGCTCTTCATAGAATGGATCGATGTAAGCAGCTGTTGGGTCTGGTTTGAGCAACATGTCTGAAGCTTCAATACCTTTCCAACCAGCGATAGAAGAACCGTCAAATGCATGACCGCTCTCAAATTTATCTTCGTCAAAAGCAGAGATAGGAACTGTCGTGTGCTGTTCTTTACCCTTTGTATCCACAAAGCGGAAATCAACGAAAGTACACTCTTTCTCTTTTACTAACTTCATCACATCAGCGACGGTCTTCGTCATGCAAATCTCCTCTATTAACTAAATTCGGAATCAAAACTTAAGGCATACACCCTTGTTTATTCCAGGCACCAAACATGCCTATTGGATGTATGTAATTTACTGAAGCAAACAAATGGGAACTTCCATTATTGCACTGTTTAAGTGCCCAAATATCCCTTATACAAGCTCAAATACTCCTATTTGCACCATATTAGTGCAAATAGATTCAGCTGATGTCGTGGATTTCATAACCCAACTCCTGGGTGCCCGCTCTCAAGGCAATCCAAGCACTTTCCAGAAGGTTTGCATTGCCCTTAATGCCCAATTCAATATGGCGTTGGGCGTAGACACCGCCCCTGCTGGAATCGCCTACAGATGGCAGGCTAAAGACCTTCACCCCAGGAAAATTAGCTTCTATATGCTCCATTAAGGGCGTCAAAGTCGATTCAATGCCCTTAGGAACAATAAAGCTCTGCTCCGCCCAGTTTTCTTGATGGAAAAGATCCTTGTAATGTGTATCCAGACACCAAGCCATCATCGGCGCAGCCATCACTGGAAAGCCGGGAACAAAGTGATGCTCTTGAATTCGAAATCCCGGAATCTGGTTGTATGGATTCGGAATGATTTCACTGCCAATCGGAAACTCTCCCATCTTGAAGCGATGTTGATTCTCGGGAGTATTTAAATCTGCCTTAATCGGATCGCCCTCTGCCATCGACTGAATGCGGCCGGCAATCAACTCTTGCGCAGTAGGATGTAATTCGGTTTTAGTTCCCAATGCGAGTGCTGCGCATTGGCGGGTGTGATCATCTGGTGTTGCGCCTATACCGCCAGTACTAAATACAACGTCTCCGCTTGCAAAGCTCTCCTTTAGCGTAGCAGTGATTTGTGCAGCATCATCTGCAACGTATTTCGCCCAAGCAAGAATGAGGCCGCGCTCATTGAGCAACTCAATCAGCTTGCTCATGTGTTTATCTTGGCGACGTCCTGACAAAATCTCATCGCCAATCACGATTAAACCGAAGCGACGTTGTGCTGCAGCTGCTACATCTTTTGGTTCGTCAATTTCAACTTTTTTGATTGCATCAACCATGGTAAGGGAGTTCCATATCAACAACACGTGAATCCACTGTAAGTGCCTTATTCAATTCCTCTTCTCTTAGTTGCTTGAGTGCATCTAACAAGAAGTAGCTAAACCAGAGGGCAGCAAACACGAAAATTAAAGAATAAATCCAAAGCGCCACAAAACTCACAATCGGAAATAGGACTAGAGCCAAGGCGGAGGTGGCCCAGAAGAAAGTAGGCACTGCACCCAACATCCCCGAGGCAATACCCATGCAGAGCAAAGGCCAGTGATACTTTTGAAGCAGCAGATCACGCTCTTCAGTGCTGGCATGTTTGGCCAATACGTCATACGACATCAGGCGCATCGTTAACCAACCCCAAAGCAATGGTGGCAATACTGCCACTAAAGGAGGCACCCACCATACGGGCAAGGTCAACATCACCAACACTAAACAAATGAGCGCTGACCACAAGGAGTAAATCAAGCTACCAAAGAAACCGCCGCCCCGCTTACATTCAAGATCATGAAATTGAGATTGTCTAGAGGCGATTTTGACGATCGCAGGAACAGTTGAAAAAGCGATAAACACAAGCAAGCTGATCGTGATTAACGGAATGATCAGCATGACAAAAAAGAGAGGCGCAATCCATGCTCTGGCATTTTCAAAGCCTGCCCAAATAAGCCCCTCCTGTATCCAGCTCGTAAAGATGGAGGTGGTTAGAAAAATACTGAGCGCTTCAAGTGCTGGCGTCCATGTGAGCCAAATCAGCACACCCCATAAAACGGAGACGATCAGAAATGGCCTCAAGCTTAGCCAGAGCATGCGTGGATGCATGGTCCCAACCAAAGCCATGCCAAACGATTTGAATACCTGCTGCAATCCGACCATACAACTCCTATTGCCCTATTACCCCATTACTCCATTACCCGATTACCCAGTCAGTAAACCTACTTAGGCATGATTTCTTTAAGGGCGCGAACCAAACCTTGCCATTGTTGAGTAAAGATATTGTGTGAGACAGTTAAATTTCTTACGCCTGTAGGATAGACCTCTTTGGGGAAGATGGCCGTTCTAAACAGCATGTCCCACCATGGAAACAAAATACCAAAATTACAGCCGCCTAGAACACCTGGCTTGCCCTTGGCCTCATGACCATACCCAACTGCATGGTGCATGCGATGAAACATTGGGGAGATCAATAGATATTTTGCAGGCCCCAAGTGAACTTTGATATTGGCATGCTGCCAGCTTTGAATAAATTGGCTGAGCGCAATCAACATAATGAATTGCCCTGGAGAAACACCAAATAAGAGCGCAAAGAAGGCCATAAAACTCGCGCGCATGATGTCATCAATAATGTGATTTCGGTTATCTGACCAAGCAGTCATGATGGTTTGACTGTGATGCAAAGCATGTAGTTGCCACCACCAGTTAAAGGCATGTGAAGCGCGATGGTAAAGGTAATCAACGAAATCTAGCAGCACTAGATAAATCAAGAAGCTCACCACCGGAACTGAGCTCACCCCCGGCCACCAGGACTCTACATTCAATCGACCAAAACGAAAGTCGTGCAGAATGGAATCGATTTCAAAGAAGAATCCCGATAGGGCAATAAATATAAGTCCGTGAAATATTCCCAGGCGATGAAACAAGGTGTAGAACATATCCGCCCTGCTCGCTTTTGCAAAGCGTTCTTGCTTTTCTGCTGGAGCAAGTCTTTCCCAGGTCCTGAGTACAAAGACAATTAAGAAAATCTGAATGCAGCCAAACAAAAACCAATCGATGCCATCGAAGAGATCTTCAGCCCAAGACATCAAATCAAACTGATACAGAATTGGGCCTACGATATTGGAAAACAGAAACTCCTGAACACTGGCGTAAGCGTCTGAAATAAAGGAGGTGATGGTATTGAAATCCATGTCTTATTTTGCTGGATTTGGGGAATTCTTGGGCAGGAGCCCAAAGCAGAAGCCACGCCCCTTGAGGTTGACGATGAGTTGCTCCAAAACCGCAGGTGCCCAAGGGTCTTTTCTAGACCAAATGCCTAAGTGGGCCATGGTAACGTCGCCATCCTTTAGATCTCTAGTGGCTTTATTCAAAAGAGCGTCATTGGGATGTTTGTCGGAATTCAACTCATCCCCCAAGAAACCAGCAGGTGCCCAGCCAATATGCTGATAACCACACATATCACCCATACGAATCAAAGTAGGTGAAGTTTTTCCGCCTGGTGCGCGCCATATTCTTTGAATTGGATGATCTGTGAGCTCCTGAAAGCGCTGATCTACCCTGCGAATTTCTTTACACATGGCTGCTTCGTTATAGAGAATCGTCATGCCTGCTTTTGGTCCAAATTGAGGTTTCTCAAACACCTCACCCTTTGGTCCATCTTTCACGAAATACGTATGGTCGTAAGTATGGCTACCAAAGTGATGACCTTCTTTAACGCGCTCTTGCCAATAGGCCTTCCAAGAATCACCTAAAGAAAAGTCGCCGCGGAAAGTTTTCTCGTTCGCCAAGAAAAAAGTGGCTTTCACGTTTTGTCGCTTCAGAATCTCCGCCACTTTTTCTGCTACAGACATATTGCCGGTATCAAAAGTTAAATAAACCTTCTTACTGCATTCCGCTTGCGCAATAGCGCCCAATGAAAAACAGCCGAGCAAAAGCGCGGCTGCAATACGGATGATCAATTGATTATTCATCGCTTGCTTATTCCCATCCAGCCCTTGGAGTAAAGAACACGCCATGTGGAGACTTACCTACTGGAATCACGGCAACTAACTTCATAGATGGAATATCAATCACGCCCACCTTCTTAGAGAATCGAAAAGTAACCCACAGAGTTTTGCCATCAGGAGTGATTTCCATATCGTCTGGACCTGCTGGTAGGCCTGTGATATCACCAACCTTCTCTAAGGTTTGCATATTGATCAAGCTAATTGTGGAGGCAATACGGTTGCTGACGAAGACATGCTTCTTATCGCCTAAGGGGCGGAAGTTATGAGCACCCTTCCCGGTTGGAATGCGTTTTACTTCTTTGCGATTCTTCCAGTCGATGACCTGAACATAATCTTCGCCTGTGATACCTACCAACAAATACTGGTCGCCAGGAGTCATCCATAAACCAGCAGGCACTTTTCCTGTAGGCATAGTCCACAATACGTTTTGGGTATCAAGGTCAATTGCCGAGAGCTCATTAGAATCTTGCAAGGTAATAAAAGCAATCTTGCTATCAGCAGTGAAAGCAATATGACTTGGTGTCTTTGCTAACTTCACCGTCTTAGCCAATTTAAGATCGGCACCATTAGCAGCATAAATATCTACACGGTCCAAACGGTTGCCGTTTGCTACGAACCATTTGTGGTTTGGTGAGTAACCAATTTGATAAGGGTCAATGATGTTCGGAATTTTGCCGTTCAACTCACCAGTAGTTGGGTTCATCAATACAACATCATTGCCAGCTGCGTTTGCAATGAGTAATGTTTTTTGATCAGGGGTAATCATCAAGTGATGAGGCTCTTTGCCAACTGGAATCGTTTTCACCACCTCACGGGTACTCATATCAATCAAGCTGACTGAGGCTGCACCTGAGTTGAGAATCACTGCCAGCTTTGGTTGATTTGCAGAGTTTGCCGATGTTGCTGCTGTTGCAACATTAGCGGCTTGCGCAAAGGCGTTTTGATTAGCCAACAGAAGTGCAAATAATGCAGAGGTCGCAATTGTGCAAAAACCTCTATTCTTGATAAATGTATACATACCTCTATTGTAAGCATTCAGAGGGGGTAAATTGACCTCTACAGCTCAATGGATATGCTTAGGTTTTTGACTTAGCGCAAGCTCGCCAATACCTTTTCAAGGCGCTTTAAGGACATCGGGGTCGGGGTTTTGAGCTCCTGGGCATATAAAGCCACCCTCAACTCTTCTAGCTGCCACCGGAAATCCGTTAAAGCCTGATCCTCAGACATTGCGTACGATGTGGCACCCTTGTTACCTTGCATCAACTTTTGCCATGGGCGAGCTACAGATTCCCAATCCTTTTGACATTGCGCATCACGGCTTGGGTTGGAGCGCAATTTATCGATTCGCATGGCAATAGCCTTCAGATATCGCGGCAGATGAACTAGTTGTGCATACGGTATTTCAGCGACAAACTTTGGAAAAATCAAACCTTGCATTTGGGTTTGAATATCAGCATAAGCAGTTGGTGAAGCGGCTTTGGCACTGGCTACTTTTTTCTGCAGATCTGCATGGGCCTGTAATGCATTTAATGCGTGACGTGAAATCTCTTGCGCAATCAGCGCTAACCGTGGCTTACCTGTCTGGAGTCGCTCTGCAAATTGCTCTGCATTGACTGGGAGAGGCTCACTCATACATGCACGTTCAAGAGCAAGATTGAGTATCTGATCAATTAAGCCATCAACGGATCCCACATTAATAAATAACAATCCCAGCTCACGAATGCCAGGCAACTGCTTTTGTAAAGCTTTGAGTGTGTCTTTATTGCTCAGAGCAAATAAGCGACGCAATCCAAGGACATGCTGCTTACGAGCCTCCTCCAAATCATCGAACACTTCAAGATCACAGAAATCAATACGATCGACTAATGCAGGGTAGCCAAATAGTGTTTTATTACCCTTTTGAATCTCTAAAGTTTCAGGCAGCTCACCAAACTCCCAGGAGCGGTAACCGCCCTGCTCGACTTTGCGTGTGGCATCAGCGGTCTTTACGCTCCCATTGATATTGGATTTACCTACTGGCGGCTCAACTCCTAGCTCTACCTGGGCAGTTTCCTGAGCAATCGCTTGGAAGGCACTGCGGGCAGTTTGCCCATACTCTGAACGTAAACGCGCTAAGTTGCGCTCCACCTCCAACTGGCGCCCATGCTCATCAATCAAACGGAAGTTCATGGATGAATGTAAAGGTAGTGACTCAGGCCTGAAGTCAGCGCGCTTAATCTCAAGACCACGCTCTTTACGGATATCGTTAATCAGACTATCCAAGAAATCACCTGTGCCAAATTGTTTTTTTTCCAGCTTGCGCTCGAGGAAAGATTTGGCGTAATCCGGTAGTGGTACACAATGGCGCCTCAATTTCTGCGGCAATGATTTGAGAAGCAGAAGTACTTTCTCTTCACACATGCCAGGCACCAACCACTCGCAACGGCGTCCGTCGACTTGATTGAGTTGGGTCAATGGAACAACGAGGGTCACGCCATCTTTTGGGCTGCCCGGCTCGAAGTGGTAAGTAAGGCTTAGTTGCGCGCCGCCGACCAACATGGTCTTTGGATAGCGATCGACTGTAATACCAGCCGCCTCATGGCGCATAAGATCTGCTTTTTCCAAGCGAAGCTGAGCATCTCGCTCATTTCCTTGATTTTTATCTTCTCCACCTTTTTTTGTCAGCCATGCTTTAAAACTTTCTCGACTACACACCCCTTTAGGAATGCGGGAGTCATAAAAGGCGAATAGCAATTCGTCATCCACCAATACATCAGGACGACGTGAGCGATGCTCTAGCGCTTCAATTTCTTTAATGAGGCGACGGTTATGCCAGAAGAATCCAAACAGATTGGGGTATTTTTTCTTGGCATCGGTTTCGGTTTCACGCTGTAATGCTAGCGTATCCATGCGCCCAAACATCTCCTCCTGAACCAATGCCTGACGAATAAATAACTCTCGTGCTTCATCCGGATTGTGAGGTTCGTAACGAACACGGCGGCCATGGTAGATGGGCAATCCATAAAGAGTTCCACGCTCAAATGCCATCACTTCACCTTGGCGGTTATCCCAGAATGGGTCACTCAAAGACTTAATCAGACGATGTGCCGCTACACGCTCAACCCATTGCGGCTCAATCTTTGCAATCGTTCTGGCATACATGCGATTGGTTTCTTGTAACTCTCCAGCCAGAATCCAAGCGCCCGCCTTCTTGCCAATCGTAGAGCCAGGCCAAATAAACGGACGAATACCGCGCGCCCCAACATAACTACCGGTTTTACTATTGCGGTCTTGGGGTTTTTCATCCTCTTCTTTTTTGGCTACATAACCGAGCAGCCCTGTCAGCAAAGAAAGATGGACTTTCTCATAGGTTGCAGCTAAACCATTTTCTTTCCAACCCTTCTCACCAAGCATAGTGTGTAACTGACCATGCACATCGCGCCACTCACGCAAGCGGCGCGGCGATAGAAATTTACTCTTACATAAATTCTCTAACTGGCGATTGCTGTGCTTATGTTGCAAAGCATCTTGGTACCAATTCCACAACTTTACGAAACTCAAAAACTCTGATCGCTCGTCGGCAAACTGCAAGTGGGCTTGATCTGCTGCAGCAGCTTGATCCATAGGTCGATCACGTGGGTCTTGGGTCGCTAGTGCAGAAGCAATAATGGTGACTTCTTTTAATGCGTTGTGCTCTTTGGCAGCTAAAAGCATTCTGCCAATGCGTGGATCTAGCGGTAAGTCTGCTAATTGCTTGCCTGTAGCAGTGAGCTTGAAGCTGTTATTTATGTCCTTACCATCCGTTGGATCTGATTCATCAAACTCAATCGCACCCAATTCATCCAAAAGCTGCACGCCATCGGCAATCGCTCTACCTAGTGGCTTATCAATAAATGGAAAGTGCTGAATCTTGGGCAAGCGCAATGAACTCATGCGCAATAGCACTGCAGCTAAGGAGCTGCGGAGTATTTCTGGGTCGGTAAATTTAGGGCGGCCTTGATAGTCTTGCTCGCTATACAAGCGAACACAGATGCCATCAGAGACACGCCCGCAACGACCTGCCCTTTGATTGGCTGCCGCCTGGGAGATTGGCTCAATCTGGAGTTGCTCTACTTTATTGCGGTAGGAGTAACGCTTCACTCTCGCCAAACCACTATCGATAACGTAACGAATGTTCGGGACAGTTAATGAAGTTTCGGCAACGTTGGTTGTCAGAATGATTCTGCGGCCGTTGCCCGGGCTAAATACCCTCTCCTGCTCAGCAACCGACTGGCGCGCAAACAGACTCAGAATCTCCGGATGAAAGCGTTGCTGCAAGACATGATCTTTACGTAAGGCCTCAGCACAATCGCGTATCTCACGCTCGCCTGGCAAGAACACCAATGCATCTCCAGCACCCGCTGCGCCTTCACGCCATAGACTCGCAATCTCTTCGGTCACTGCATCCGGAATTTCCTTTGCAGTCTTGGATTCTTTTTTGCCATCTGGCTTTACATCTGGCTCGAGCGGCGCATAACGCTGCTCCACCGGAAAGAGTCGACCGCTGACTTCAATGACTGGCGCTACTTTGCCATTCATTGCAAAGTGCTCAGCAAAACGCTGAGCATCGATGGTCGCTGAAGTGATGATCAGTTTGAGATCAGGTCGCTTAGGCAGTAATTGGCGCAAGTACCCCAATAAGAAATCAATATTCAGACTGCGCTCGTGCGCTTCATCAATGATGAGCGTGTCATAAGCGCGAAGCTGAGGATCACGCTGGGTCTCGGCGAGCAGGATGCCATCTGTCATCAACTTGATAGAAGCGGTATTGCTAGTCTTATCAGCAAAGCGCACTTGATAACCAACATCTTGACCAATAGGTGAGCCTAGCTCTTGGGCAATTCTCTTGGCAGTGGCAGTTGCTGCGATTCGACGAGGTTGGGTGTGGCCGATCAGCTTTCCGCCATTGATCGTGCCTCGCCCCAGATCCAAGCAGATCTTCGGAAGCTGAGTAGTCTTGCCTGAGCCCGTCTCACCGCAAACAATCACCACCTGGTGGCCCTGCAGGGCATCTTTGATCAGCTGACGCTGACCAGAGACCGGCAATTCCTCCGGAAAGCGAATTTCTAGCTTGCGTGAGGTGTTGGAAGCAGGCACAGGCTTGGGCATTGCTTTGGGTTTTTGTTGGTTTATAGGCTCTTGCACCCTATAATTTTCTCACTATGCCAACAAATGCACCGAACCAGGCCTTAATGGCCGAAGAAACGACCTCCAACTTCCCTTTCGTAGGGTGGTTGCGCGATGTTGCGCCCTACATTCACAGCTTCCGCGAGAAGACCTTTGTTATCGCTTTTGCCGGCGAACTTGCCCAAGAAATCGGTCTTGAGAACCTGATTGAAGATATCGCCATGTTGCATGCCATGGGCATGCGCATTGTGCTGGTTCACGGTATCCGCCCCCAGATTGAAGAGCAGCTCATGCTGCGTAATATTAAGAGCAAGTTTGGTAAGAGCGCCCTGCATAGCTATCGGATTACTGACGCCGCTGCACTCGAGTGCGTTAAAGAAGCCGCCGGTGAATTGCGTCTCGACATTGAGGCTGCGTTTAGTCGTGGACTTCCAAATACTCCAATGGCGGGCTCACGTATTTCCGTTATCTCTGGCAACTTTATTACTGCGATGCCTGTGGGCGTCGTGGAAGGCACAGACTACATTCACACCGGCTTGGTACGTAAAGTGGATTCTGGTTCGATTAGACAATCTCTAGACAGCAACAAAATTGTTCTACTCTCTCCACTAGGCTTCTCTCCAACAGGTCAAGCATTTAATCTGGCCTATGAAGATGTAGCAGCTTCTACTGCTGCTGCATTAAAGGCAGACAAGCTGATTTTCTTGAGCCCATACGCTGGCTTAAAAGATGCTGAGGGTGACTTTATTACCGAGATGTCTATGCCGCAGCTCCAGGAATACATTGGCCAGCATAAGGATATGGATCTTGGCATGAAGAGCCTGCTCAATACTTCTGGCAGAGCTATCCGTGCAGGTGTTAGCCGCGTTCACTTCCTGCCCTGCAATCAAGATGGCGCACTTTTGGAAGAACTCTTTACCCATGATGGTATTGGCATGATGCTTGCCTCATCCGATATCGAGAACTTGCGTGAAGCCAATCAAGATGACGTTGGCGGCATCTTGCAATTGACTATGCCTCTGGAAGATGAAGGTATCTTGGCAGCTCGTGGTCAAGACGTGATCGAGCGTGATATTCAACGCTTCTCAGTAATTGAGCATGACCGCGTACTCTTCGGTTGCGCTGCCCTCTTCCCATTCCCAAATGGTGTTGGTGAATTAGCCTGTCTTGCCGTTGATCCAGATGTTCAAGGTTCGGGTGACGGCGAGCGTCTTCTCAAGCGGGTTGAAATGCGCGCCAAGCAAGAAGGCATCAAAAAATTATTTGTTCTCACCACCAGAACGGAGCATTGGTTCTTGAAACGTGGCTTCAAACGGGCATCAGTAGATGACTTGCCCGAAGAAAGAAAACAAATTTATAACTGGGATCGCAAGTCCATGGTTTTAACTAAAGATCTATAAGAAATCTAAGCAACTACAGAATTACTAGAAAGGCATTACAGATGGCACGCATGGTTCAATGCATCAAACTCAACAAAGAGGCTGAAGGAATGGATTTCGCCCCGCTTCCAGGCGATCTTGGCAAAAAGATTTGGAATCAAGTTTCCAAAGAAGCCTGGGCTGCCTGGTTAAAGCAACAAACGATGCTCATTAATGAAAACCGACTCAATATGGCTGACCCACGTGCACGCCAATACCTTTTAAAGCAGGTTGAGAAGTACTTCTTTGAGGGCGGCGCTGATATGGCACAAGGTTACGTGCCACCAGCAGAGTAAATATTCATTAGCTTTTAATTAATTATTGATTTGGGGTGTTGACACCGCCAAAGATAAGCGTAGGATGAAGTCGTGGTGAGGCAGTTTTGGTGCCCCGCTACATTGGCGAAAGCCACTCTAAATAAGTACATCTATGTACTTATAGGCTAAGGAACTAAATACCTTCCGAAAGCCTGTGCCATGCATACCATGGCAAACAAACCCGATGGGCATACCCCGTCGGGTTTTTTAATACCTAAATAATCTCAAGCTGTAATTAGAGAGCTATGCGTTCCACACCAGCAGCATTGCTGACCAGCAGAATATTGGCTTTTTCTTTGGCAAATAAGCCAACGGTAATCACTCCAGCGATTTGATTGATTTGCGCTTCCATCTTCAGTGGGTCAGCTATCTTAAGGCCCGCCACATCTAAGATCCAACCGCCGTTATCCGTCACGAATGGCTCGCTTGGTGTTTGATTCAGATCGGCGCGGGTGTTTTTCGCTAAGCGCAAAGTCACCTTGCCGCCAAACTTCTCCAGCTCTCTGCTGACAACGCCTTGAGCAAGCGGAATGATTTCCACCGGCAATGCAAAGTTACCTAGAACTGGCACTTGCTTAGACGAATCGCAGATACAAATAAATTGTTTGGCCATCGAGGCAATAATTTTTTCTCGAGTGAGCGCCCCGCCGCCACCTTTAATCATATGTCCAGATGGATCGATTTCATCAGCGCCATCAACGTAGGCCGGTAGGCCTTGCACATCATTGGGATCTAAAACCTGAAAGCCATGTTTGAGTAGGCGCTCAGTAGTAGCATTAGAGCTCGATACCGTGCCAGCAAAATGATCCTTATGAGGAGCTAGCGCATCAATGAAGCAATTTGCAGTTGAGCCTGTGCCAACACCCAAAATCTGCCCAGCAGGAAGCTTAAGCACTTCGTCTCTAGCCGCTTCACCCACCATTTGCTTTAATTGATTTTGATTCATATGCCTACTGAATACCTTTATGACTTAATTGGAATGGAGTAATAATCCATCTATCATATGATATTCACAAGAAACCCACTTTAGAGTATTGAGCAAGCCCATGAATAGCACCGCCTCAGCATTAAGCCAGTTAGAGCAACTCAAGAAACTGACTACAGTTGTAGCCGATACAGGCGATTTTGAGCGCATGCAGGCCTTCCAGCCACAGGATGCGACTACTAACCCTTCACTCATTCTGAAAGCTGCTCAGCAAAGCAATTACCAGGATTTAGTGAAGTCTGTAAAAGCAGCCCATCCAGGTATGAGTCCAACCGACCTCGTGGATTACATCTTGGTTGCGTTTGGCTTGGAGATTTTGAAAATAGTTCCAGGACGTGTTTCTACAGAAGTAGATGCCAGACTATCTTTCGATACCAAGGGTACCGTAGCTAAGGCTAAGCATTTAATTGCCTTATATGAATCTCATGGCATTGATCGTAAACGCATCCTAATTAAATTAGCAGGCACATGGGAAGGTATTGCTGCCGCAAAAGAATTAGAAGCACAAGGCATCCACTGCAATATGACTCTACTCTTCTCGCTAGTGCAAGCGGCTGCATGTGGTGCCGCCAATGCCAAACTCATTTCTCCATTTGTGGGTCGCATTACGGATTGGAACAAGGCCAAGCTTGGTGCCAACTGGAGTGATACGGCCAATGGTGGAGCAAATGATCCTGGTGTGACTTCAGTGAAGAGAATTTTTCATTACTACAAGCACTTTGGGATCTCTACAGAGATCATGGGTGCCAGCTTTCGCAATACCAGCCAGATATTAGAGTTAGCTGGTTGCGACTTATTAACCATCAGTCCAGAACTATTGGCCGAGCTCCAAAGTGGCGATGCGTCTGTTGAGAAAAAACTCAATCCCGCCAATGCTCAGGCAACATTACAGGCTGAAGGCATTACGCCATTAAAGCTCGATGAGTCTAGTTTCCGCCTACAGCTCAACAACGATGCCATGGCAACTGAGAAACTGGCGGAAGGAATTCGAAACTTCTGTGTGGATACTGAGAAGTTAGAAGCGCTACTGGCCAACTAACTGAAATTAGGGTCAAGACTTATTGAGGCTCAAGATACAGAGGCATCTATACAAGTCAAACATGGCTTGATATATCCCGCCTCTGCAATGACTTCCAACGACCCAAAGTAGCCCCTGAGAAGTCAAGAAAAAACCGTCCGAAGACGGTCTTCTCTATTAACACTAACAAAGACTATTTGACTCAATGTAGGATTGTGAAATCCCACGGAGAGGGTCCTGTCGCCACGGTAGGCGTACTCAGTGGAGTCAAAATACCGTTGCTGCCAATGGAATACATGGATACGTTGCTAATGTTGCCATTAAGTACGTAGGCATAGGTGCCGGATGCGTTAACTTTCACAGCAATAGCTCCAGAGCCTGCTGCTATGGTGGGCGTACTTAAAGGAGTCAAAATACCATTGCTACCAACGGCGAACATAGAAATAGTACCGCTACCACTATTGGCTACATATGCATAGGCTCCCGCAGGAGTAAATGTAATTGCAAATGGATTGCCATTCGCCGTCACATTAGGCGTGCTTAAAGGCGTCAAAACACCGTTACTTCCAATGGCATACATTGATATAGTATTGGCTGCATAGTTAGCTACATAGGCATATGTGCCTGCTGGATTAACAGTGATCGCTGGAGGGCCCAAGCCTGTCGCCACAGTAGGCGTGCTCAAAGGCGTCAAGATGCCATTGTTACCAACAGCGTACATTGAAACAGTGCTATCACCGTAATTAGTTACATAGGCATATGTGCCCGCTGGATTAAGTGTGATTGACTGCGTGAAGTTTCCCGCTGCAACGCTTGGAGTAGTTAAAGGAGTCAAAATACCATTGCTACCAATTGAATACATTAAGACATTAGTAGAGCCATTGATTACATAAGCATAAGTACCCGCAGAGTTAATGGCAATTTGATAAGGATTGGGGCCAGCTATCACCGTAGGGGTACTCAAGGGCATCAAAATACCATTGGCGCCTACGGAGTACATGGAAATAGTGTTCTCTCCGTTATTTGCTACGTATGCGTATGTTCCCGCTGGATTGATTGTTATTCCATTAGGGGTGCGTCCAGTTGATACGGTTGGGGTACTTAGTAGAGTCCAAACGCCACTACTACCAATGGAATACATTGATACAGTATTGTCACCTTGATTGGTAACGTAGGCAAATGGTGTTGTACAGGTCACAGCCACATTGGAAATTGCTGAATTGGCTACTGTTCCAACACCATTAGTGACCGAACAATAGAGGCCACTCGGCTGTGTGAGCACGCTAACCGCATAGCTTGTACCATTAGCTAAAGGCGTGTCAAAAGTGAAAGAGCCATTTGCACTCACTGTCGTTGAATTGGAGCTGTTATCCTGCAGCACCACAGAAGCCCCAGAACTTAAGCCACTCACCGTGCCACCAACCTCATAAGCAGTGGTTGCGCAAGCGACTGCTACATTCGTGACATCTGCACTGGCGACCATTCCAGTACCATTGGTAACGGTACAAATTAAGCCACTCGGCTGCGCTCCAACTGTTACCGCATATGCAGCGCCATTAGCCAAAGGCGTGGCAAAGGTAAATGTGGAGCTACTTACAGACACTGTTAATGCATCGCCGCCATTATTTTTCAGAGTTAATGAACCGCTAGCTAAACCACTAATTACACCGCCAACTGCATAATTTGATGTAGATACGATTGAAGTGGTTGGTGAAGCGCTTGAACTATTGCTACCCCCACAGGCAGCTAAAGACGCAGTTAGGATAATTGCCAATAGGGGGAGTAGTAGACGATTTTTCATGGGCTCTCAGAGTATTAATATGCAAATAAAATTCTTAAAAAATATGACCATATGACCTTGCTTATTAATATTAGGCATGTAACCTTCAATGTCGTACTAATAAGAAAATAGGGGGGAGTCATTTTTAAAAAAGTTAAGTTAACAAAATAAAGAGCAATATTTCATCAATATCTGTACACTTTTCATCGCTCTCTCCCTCGAATGAAACCCCCATAAATAAAGGGTCGCCATTCATTTGAGTAAGTTACCCACCTTTTTGTATACTTTTTAGAAAGCTATGTGGCGTCAATATGCCTAAAAATCCTGAAATCTCCTTTGCACAGGCAAAACAGGAGCGCTCCAAAAAAACGTTAAATGACTTATTGGAAGCCGCTCATGAGCTTGTTGAAGGTGCTGACCCCAATTTATTTACCAGCAGGTCACTTTCAAAAAGGTCCGGCTACGCTTTGGGCACCTTAACTAAGCGTCTTACGTCAATAGAAAAGGTTTTTCTCTGGGCAATTAAGAAGGCTCAGCAAAAAAAACTCGAAGAAATGTCTCAACTCATCGAAGATTTTGATCCCAGCCAACCCCTAGAGATCCTGATGGGAGAGTTGGTTGATATGGCAATAAATAACATTCAGAAGGTGAATCCACTGGTAATTCGTTTTTATGACGAGCGCATCCATAAAGCTGGAAATCTACACAATTTTCACCACTTGTCAGACCCCTTGGTTCCAGCCTTTTTTAATGCGATGAAACGAGATAGGACGAATACTTTCCGACCTATGTCAGAAGATGAATTGAAATTAATTCTACGCACAACATCAGTCTTTATCGAAAGGCCTATTGTCGAGAATGAATCCTTTGTTGGAACAAATGAACATCGACGGCTGGCTCTAAAAAACATGTTAAGGCTACTGGGACAATAGGATCAAAAAATAAATCAAGCGTAGGTAACCATTGAAATTTTGATTGACCGCTTCTGGCCGATAGCGGAGCATCAGCGCCAAAAGAAAAGCCATCCTAAGGATGGCTTTAGTATGGATTTGGGTAGTAACTAAGACTAGTACCTATTTCTTGGCGGTATTAATACCTAGTATTGAGTAAGCGGGGCAATTACCAATCATTCCCGTTAATAGCGGGATCACGCCTATCCAAGCCCAAGGGCCAGTGATACCAAAGCCAGCTAAACCCATTAGCGTTACGCCAACAGTCATTCGCAGAACGCGATCAGTGTGTCCGATATTGCATTTCATATGAAGCTCCTTGTTTTACTTGGCAGCTTTGTCATTCTCTTTTGCTAGGCGCTGTCTTAATGCCTCATACAAGCATACGCCACTTGCAACAGATACATTCAAACTGGAGACAGCACCTTGCATAGGAATACGCACTAACTCATCACAGGTTTCTTTTGTAAGGCGGCGCATACCCTCACCTTCGGCCCCCATCACAATCGCAATCGGACCTGTGAGGTCGAGGTCATAAATTGATTTTGTGGCTTCGTCATCGGTACCGATGAGCCAAACACCTGCTTCTTGCATCTCTTTCATACTACGAACCAGGTTGGTCACTGTAATGACCGGTATCACCTCTGATGCACCGCTAGATACTTTACTAACAGTGGCATTGATAGATGCAGAGCGATCTTTGGGAACTACTACGGCATCTACGCCAGCACCATCCGCTACACGCAGACAAGCGCCAAAGTTATGGGGATCAGTAATACCATCTAAGACTAGGAGCAATGGCTTCTTCTGCGCACCCTCAGCATCTTCAATCACTTCAGTAATAGTGCGCGCAACAGTCATTTTTTCAGCCAAAGCAACGACACCTTGGTGACGATCATGGCCCGTCAATTTATGTAGACGCTCTGCATCAGCCGCATGCAAACGTTCGCCCAGAATCTCTTCGGCTTGCTTTAAAAAATCACCCATACGTCTATCGCGACGACCAGAATCAAAGTACACCGACTTCAAGCTATCTGGGTCTACGCGTAAACGCGCTTGAACTGCATGGAACCCTACTAGTATTTGCTTCATTTCGTTTGCTTCATCTTTTTTAATCTTATTTTTCTAATTAATCTTTATTTGCGACGCGCTTTAGTGCTGCGGACTGGAGGTTTGCTACCTGCTGGCTTGCCGACAGACCTGCCTGGCTTAGCGGATTTACCGTTTTTACCATTTTTACTGTTGGCTTTGCTCTTGGACTGGTTGGCTCCTAGAGTCCCCGCAGATTTAGCCGCGTTTACATTAATGCCGCTTGGCTTTTGCGGAGTCTTATTATCTGCACGACTTCTTTGGGGGGCTGCTTTTTTGTTTGGCCTACCCGTATCGGATGCTAATAGCAGCTGACGACGGTTAGAGGAGCCACCAGGTTCTGCGCCAACGGATTTAACAAGACTAAATTCAATCTTGCGCGCATCCAGATCAACGCGACTCACCAATACATGCATGCGATCACCTAAGCGATAACGAATACCTGTACGCTCGCCACGTAACTCTTGGCGTGCTTCATCATATTGGAAGTAATCCCCACCAAGCTCAGTGACGTGCACCATACCTTCGACAAAGAGATTTTCCAGCTGAATAAATAATCCAAAGTTCGCAACACCAGTGACAGTACCTGCATACTCCTGACCTAAATGGTCGCGCATGTAGTAACACTTGAGCCAGGCTTCCACGTCACGCGATGCCTCATCAGCACGACGTTCATTAGATGAGCAGTGAACACCTAATTGACCCCAAATTGGCAATGCGGCGTTTGCCCCCTTAGGTAACTTTGCACCTTTGGCTGCTCCTGCTTTTGCATCGCTTTGGGATTTCTTGGCATTAACTGCGTTCTCACGACCCTTACCTTTGCGCGGCAAAGTCAGGTTGAGTGGCACTTTAGGCGGCAAGACTGGTACGTAAGGCTTTTTTTGCAGAATCGACTTAATTACCCGATGTGTGAGCAAATCAGGATAACGACGAATCGGACTAGTGAAATGAGAGTACGCTGGATAAGCTAAGCCAAAGTGGCCTTCGTTATCCGGTTGGTACATCGCCTGCTGCATCGAGCGCAATACAACTGACTGCAGCATATTGGCATCAGGCCGCTCTTTGATTTCACGCATCAATTTAGCGTAATCGCGTGGCTTAGGTTTATCACCGCCGCCCAATGAGAGTCCTGAGGTTCTGAGAACTTGACGCAATGTCACCAACTTCTCTTCCGATGGCTCACCATGCACACGATATAGACTAAGGTGCTTATTTTTCTCTATAAAGTCTGCGGCACAAACGTTCGCAGTCAGCATGCACTCTTCAATTAAGCGGTGAGCGTCATTGCGAAGACGTGGCTCAATACGCAGAATCTTGCCAAGCTCATTACTAATGATTTGAGTCTCAGTGGTTTCAAACTCAATCGCACCCCGCTTCTCACGAGCTGCCAACAGAATCTTATAAAGTGAATAGAGGTTGCCCAGCAATGGGCGGAACTGTGCAAATCGTGTCGCTTCAGGACCTTTGCTGTTTGAGAGAATCTCCCAAACCGTATCGTAGGTAAAACGTTGTGCTGAATGCATTACCGCTGGATAGAACTGGTATGCCAAAACAATACCGTTGTTATCGACAACCGAGTCGCAAACCATACACAGACGGTCCACGCCTGGATTAAGAGAGCAAAGACCATTTGAGATCTTCTCTGGCAGCATTGGGATCACGCGTCTTGGGAAATACACCGAAGTAGCGCGCAATAAACCATCATCATCTAGCGGCTGTCCAGGCTTCACATAATGCGATACGTCAGCAATAGCAACAATCAAACGCCAAGCTTTGGTCTGACCATACATGACAGGCTCACAGTAGACAGCATCATCAAAGTCACGTGCGTCAGCACCGTCAATGGTGACCAAAGGTACGTCACGAAGGTCAACGCGACCTTCCAAATCAGCTTGCTGAACTGTATCTGGCAATGCTGCAGCCTCTTTCATGGCAGCAGCAGAAAATTCATGGGGTACACCGTACTTACGCACAGCGATTTCGATTTCCATACCGGGATCGTCAATTTCGCCCAATACTTCAACTACACGTCCAACTGCCTGACGATAACTATCTGGGTAATCAATAATTTCAACACTAACAACCTGACCTAACTTGGCCTGCCCCTGACCTTTTGGCGGGATCAAAATGTCATGACCAATACGCTTATCTTCCGGCGCAACAATCAAAACACCGTTTTCATTTAAGAGACGACCGATCACTACTTTATTGGCGTGCAGAACTACCTCGACAATCTGCCCTTCTGGGCGACCACGTCGATCGGTTCCTAATACTCTGACATTGACTCTGTCGCCGTGCATGACGCGTGACATTTCTCTTTCCGATAGAAAGATATCTTCACCACCATCATCGGGAATGACAAATCCAAATCCATCTCGGTGCCCTTGAACTGTTCCTAAGCGGTCAGCCTCACGTGGCAACAAGTCTTTTGCTTTACGCATTTAATTCCTTCGGCAATACATGCCCTATCTATATATCTACTGATATCTATTTTTGTTATGAATAAGGCTACTGTATCAAACCACCAAGTCTGAAGGGGAAAAGCCAAATGGGGGTGGAAATGACCTCAAAACGCCCATCCCTCTATAATAAGGTCATGCCCAGGTGGCGAAATTGGTAGACGCACCAGCTTCAGGTGCTGGCGATCGTAAGGTTGTGGGGGTTCGAGTCCCTTCCTGGGCACCAAATACACCTACAAAGTCCTATATGGGGGCTAAAACGCTCTTTTCAATAGGCAAGGCCTCAAAGCACCCAAAGAAAAACCGCCCGAAGGCGGCTTTAAGCTTTGTATCTAACTGCAAATGATCTTTAGTTTTTCTTGAATACCTGCTGACCGTTTACCCAGGTTTCATTGACTTCAATGTCTCTAATCTTATAAGCGTCCGTTTTCATTGGATTTTTATCAACAATGGCAAAGTCAGCATACTTACCTGGTTCTACCGACCCAATCTTGTCATCCATCTTTAGCTGATAAGCTGCGTCAATAGTGACCGCCTTTAATGCGTCATTAATGGATACCTTTTCATTTGCATTCAATACCTTTTGCGGGGCAACCTGCCAAAGTCGTGAAGCGCCTTCCGAGGCATACTTCAATGGATGAATAGGAGATACTGGAGAGTCACTATGGTAAGCAAAATGCATACCCCGTTTAATTAGGCTAGCGCCTGCATCAATGCGGTTTGCTCTTTCAGGCCCAAGTAGATGATCATGAAATGCCTCACCCCAATAATCTGTATGACCAATTGTGAAGCCAGGGACAACACCCAGTTTTGCAGCTCTTGAGATCTGCGCTTGCGTGGGAACAGTGAAATGCTCAATTCTTAATCTAGTTTTAGCATCGCCTGGTTTGGTAACCATCTTTTCGAAAACATTCAGAGTTTGCTCAATCGATTTATCGCCATTGGAATGCACGGAGATTTGCCATCCTTGATCAAATCTTGGCTTGGCAAGATCATAGAGCTCTTGCTCAGTAAAATTGAGGGTGCCGGTATTTGCGGTTCCTGCAGGATACGCATATGGCTTAGTCATTGCACCAGTCAGACCTTGATCAGAGCCATCCGCCACAATCTTTACCCCAATAAGCTTATAAAGGTCATCCCCCTGGCCTGGCTTATAGCCATTGTTGGTAAGCGGATAGGCGCCTGCATACATATATGCTCTCACTCGCACTGGCAGCTTGCCACTGTGGGTCATCGCATTTAATAAGGCGTATTCCTTATCAACACCAAGGTATCCGCCAACAGTAATTTCTGCTGAAGTGGTGACACCCTTACGCACCATTCTCTGACCAACCCTTTCAACAGCTTGCTCAATCATTTCTTGATTTGGAACAGGCATTTTGCTTAAAAACAAATAAAAGGCTGGTACCTCATAAATCACCCCTGTTAAATGCCCATTACTATCTTTTAGCAACTGGCCACCCTTTGGATTCGGACTAGCATCAGTCACCCCCGCCATCTCCAAAGCCTTATGATTTACATAGGCAATATGCATGCTTTGATTCATCACAAAAATTGGCTTAGTGGTGGATACCTTATCCAAGATATCGGCCGTCAACTCAGCCATGAATGGTTCTGTCCTGGATGGATCAACACCGAATGCAGTGATCCACTCACCATCCTTTACATTCTTACTGTATGCAGTCAGCTTTGTAACCAAGCTATCCAAGGTGTCATGTGGCATCGTGAAATTGGACATGTTCTGCCACAGCTCTTCCGAAAATGCCGTGCCCAGAATGTGTACATGAGGCTCAACTAAGCCAGGCATCAAGGTTTGACCATTTAAGTTAATGAGCTTGGTGTCTTTGCCTTGCAAAGCTTTCACTTGAGATAAAGATCCAACCTTAAGGATTTTTCCATTCTGAATTGCAACAGCCTCAGCTGCAGGTTGAGCTTTATTCATTGTGACAATATCGCCACCATAGAAAATAGCATCTGCGCTCCCACTTGCGATGGCTGATTGTGCAATCAAGCACATGGCTGTAAAGGCAATTTGATTGAAATGGCGCATTGTTTAACCTTAGGATTTAGGGGGTATTTCTTATGAATTCTAACAGTGCAAAGGCTAGAAATTGGCTATGCAGACTATCTCAATCCCAGCACCTTATTGGAATGTCAAATAGCCTTTATTCGCCACAACCTTTAATATTGGGCACTTGTCCCAGCTTTACGACTTCAGAAAACACAAATTGACCAGCCAGCCAAATCCGACTTTACTCAAAAATTCGAGCAAGAAAGCCAAGGGCATTAGCCTCTTTTCAGCGACTGCCCTCGGCATCGGCGGAATGATGGGTGCTGGGCTGTTTTCTCTTTTGGGAACTGCCAGTGCTCATGCGGGGTCACACATTCCCCTGGCATTTTTGTTGGGGGCTATTGCCGCCTCATTCTCGGTCTACTCATACGCCAAATTAGGCGCTACTTTTCCTAGTAGCGGGGGCGCCGCTACGTTTACGGTAATGAGCTTTGGGCCTGGAGTTATTTCTGGTGGCCTCAATATCTTTCAATATCTCGCCTATCTGATTGCGGCAGCACTCTATGCCGCTGGATTCTCCGAATACGCAAATACCCTGTTAGGTGGAAAGCTGTCCCCTTTCGAAATTAAGCTCGTGGGTGCCGGCATAGTCATTTTTTGTGCCGGCATTAACTTACTGGGTACCGATATCGTTGGCACTGCAGAAATGCTGGCGATTGGGTTTGTCACATTTGCCCTTCTACTCTTTTCTATTGAAGGCATTCATGTGGCCGATGTAGGTGCATTTAAGATGTCTAGTTGGTCTATTAATGGAATAGCTATTGCTACTGGCATCTTGTATATCAACTACCAAGGCTTTGGGGTTGTGACTAATTCTTCCAATGCCATGCAAGCACCCCAAAAAGAGCTCCCTCTGGCGATGTTCTGGGCGCTGATTTTGGTAACGATTGCTTACGTATTAGTCAGTACCGCAGTGATACTACTGCTTTCCCCTGCTCAGATAGCGCAATACAGCGGTCACGTATTAGCCGATGCAGCTCAAATCGTCGCTGGTAAAGCAGGTTTTATTGTGATTGGTGCCTCTGCCCTTCTGGCCTGTGCCGCCGCACTCAACGCCACGATCTTTGCCGCATCCAATATTGCAGCCGATATGACGCTCAAGAGCTCAGTATCAAAGGCCTTAAGTGACGAGGTCTTAAATACAGAATTTCGTGCATTAACCATATCAGCGCTCTTGGTGTTTGCTTTAGTAATGGCATTTCCATTAGACGTTGTTGGCAAAATGGCAAGTCTTGCCTTTTTATTGGTCTATGCCGCCATTACTTACGGACACATTCGTGTACGAAATCAAACAGGCGCCAAACTTTGGCCGCTTTGGGCGGCCATCATCATTAACCTAGGCTTGTTTGCTACTTTATTTGTGAATGTGATCGAGACTGCTCCGAATAGCGCCCTTGCTCTAGCAATCGCTCTCGTAGGTTCTTTTGCGATTGAGGCAACTTCTCGTAAATTTCTGAGAAAGAAATTAAAGACCCATTGAGCGGTGCAAAATTTTAGATTTCATCTCTGCCCACAGACTTTCAAAATCTTCAATTTTTTCTTCTGATATCTGCACAGGCTCAAAGAGGCCGCCAAAGATAATAGAGCCCTTCTTCACCAAAGTCTTATCAAACTCACCCAAGGATATCGGCTTATCGTCCATATCTCTGGTGAGCTCAGCCGAGCAGACAATCGCATCTGCATCATCTCGATCAATTACTGCAAACTCAATGAACTGTTGATTCTTTTCGACAATGACCAAAGTACCACGGGCATAGCAAACCGCCTCATGTGCTTGCACGATATAAGCAAGAAACCGGCTCTGCTCATCGCCATCCCCCATGGGAAGATCGTCAATAAAGAAAAGGTATTGATCTCCCTCGCCATTTACCAAAGTAAATACCTTTGGAACAACCCCATGGCCTAAAGCCAAATTGCGGTAATAGGAAGAAATTTCTACTGCGAGATTTTCAGCAAATAAGTGCATAGTGATTCGGGAAAATATTACTCTTTACGGGTTTTAATAGATTCAATAATTTTATAGAAGGCATCCGGCTGAACCGCATTTTGGCCTTTAAATGGCTGATCGGTAATAACCAATAAAGAAATCAACGCTCCCATCGTAATCGGCAGAATCTTCAAGCCTAAAAAGAATGAGTCTGATGGCAAGAAAAGCGTATTGATACCCATCAAGGCAAACATACAGATCAAAATAACAATCCAGAATAAGCCCGGCAACCGGATATTGGAACGCTCAATACGCGCCTCCCTACTCTCAGCAACCTCTTCGGATTTTTTGATGATATCGGTATACATTGCTGTTTGACGATTGGTTTGGGGTTCGATAGACATGAGTTGTCTAGAAATTCCACGCCAGAGCATATGCGTATTGGAACTTCCCTCGCCTTTCTGCAATCGAGCCCACTCGTCATTAACGATGGAATTCATATACTCAAATAACTCAATACGAATAGGCGCTATGGATGGATCACCAAATCGAGTAAGTAGACGATCTAAGTTATTAATGCGTCCAGCCTCTTGGGATACTAGTGTTTGCACTTCGCGAAAATTGCTTTGTGCTTGATTGAGTAAAAAACCAATTAAGAGCCCGCTTAAAGTAATGATTGATCCAAAAAGACCCAAGCCCAATCGAGTGCTATCTTGTGTAGGCGCAAAGATCGGGATGGTTTGCAATAGGCGCGGCAGCACATCTAGCAGTGTGACGAAAAATAGAATCAATAGCAGGAGAATTTGGATGTTACTTTTTTTATAAATCCAGTTAAAAAAAACATCTTCACGTCGAGTATTCATAAGGCCTAACTATTGATATTTTTTTGTAGGAAATTAAGAGTGCGTTCCCAGGCCAGCTGTGCTGCTTCAGCGTTGTACTTTAGCGGTGCCAATCCCCGTTCATCGGATTTAGGGTTTGCAAAGGCATGCTTTGTGTCGTAGCGATGAAATTCATAACTCACACCTGCTTGCTGTAGCTTTTGCTCTAGTTGATCGACTCCAGCTATTGGGAAGAACTCATCATGCGTAGCCCAGTGGCCCAACATCGGCTTGCTAATAGCATCAGCTTTTACATACTCCAAAGGAGGATTGCCGTACCAAACGATAGAAGCATCGAGTTCGGGCACATTACAAGCAGCCAAAATAGTCAGCGCACCACCCATGCAAAATCCTGTTACCGCTACCTTTGCACTACCAGTGGCTTTCAAGTATTGAACCGCACCCCGAATATCCTGACCAGCAGCATCTCCAAAATTAAGGTCGCCCATTAAATGCTCGGCTTCATTGGCTTCAACCGCTAACTTGCCTCGATATAAATCGGGGACTAGTGCGCGATACCCTGCTTCAGCAAGGCGATCGGCAACTGCCTTAACCTCATCATCAAGTCCCCACCATTCCTGAATGACAACCACTCCAGGAGCATTCGTATTATCCACTGGCTCAGCCAAGTAACCATTTACCGCCTGTCCATCAGGTCTTTTAAATTCAATCATGGAGTCTCCTTATGTTCTTTAGTTCTTACGCTTTTTTCATATCAGAATGAATATATCCCACAACCCAAAAAGTGAGCAAGCCACAAATGGCAGCCCCATAACCAACTAGGTTGTAATGTTCCATCCTGCCATTAGTTGTAATTGTGACCACCAGGCCTGCCACTACTGATGCTATGCCGGAAGCTAACATCTGTACTGAGCCAATTAAGCTCATAAAGGTTCCCCGAATTTTAGGCTCCACCATTTGACTCACAATAGCCATGGCCGGAATCATTCGGCCAGAAATCAAGACAAAGAAGGCGGTCTGATTAACAAGTACCACCCATAAAGGAACCGGTATTAAATTGGTTGTTACTAGGATCGGTATCAAACTAATGATGGCTAGTATGCGAAATACTTTGACCTTGCCATATTTATCCGCCATGTGTCCAATAAATCTAGAGCTCATCAAAGTCGCCAAACCACCACAAAGATAGATCAGGGAAATGTAGGAATTTTCGATCCCAACGTTAGCGGTGAGATAAAGGGCAATATAAGGAATGACAGTAAAGCCAGTCAACATAATTAGACCCACAAACAGAAAGGCACGTAGATGGCGATGGGCCACAAAGACTTCGTAGATTTGCTGGAAGCGACTACCCTCATGAATGTGATGCAAGTGTCCAGAAATTTTGGGGATATAGCGATATCCAATCAATAGAATCAATATAGAGATCAGGCCAATAAACATAAATGGAGCGCGCCAGCCTAGAAAGCTGATGTGGTTTGCTAAGAACAAACTCAAAGGCACGCCTGCAACAGTTGAAACTGAGAACGCAGCCATGACCGTACCCAGCGCCTTACCCCTGCGCTCAAAAGGAATGGAATCAGCCACAATCGTCTGCACCAAAGATCCTAGAATGCCTCCAAAGGCGCCTGCGCATGCACGGGCGATAAATAACATGTGGTAGTTTGAAGCAAATCCACAAGCTATCGTTGCAATAATGAAGCAAACATACAAACGCAGGAGCAATTGCCTCCGTTCAAAACGGTCGATGTAATAAGTCGCAAACACCCCAGCGATCGCAGCGGCAAAAGTATAAGAAGACAGCAGCAGACCGAATTGATGCGTATTAATGGAAAGTGCTGTAATGAACTGAGGCCCCAAAGGCATCATGATCATGAAGTCAAGGATGTGGGTGAACTGAATACCCGCCAATGAAAACAAAAAGAAGCGCTCTTGCTTCTTCGTTTCGGCTGTATGAGGGGCGTTATTCAAGGGCTGCTTTACTTGGGTTATTTGATATGACATTATCAACCCTGATAAGGATGTTTGCTTATCCAATCCTTTTTCAGCTACCTCTAAATTTATGCCAATATCTACTGAAGTTATCAATCAAGCATCTCTAGCCGGTATTCCTATACTCCCGTTAATAAGGGATAGTCTTTATGGGGTGCTAGGCCTCATTGTGGTGATTGCTTTTCATGGTGGCTTTATCAATTTCGTCATGATTCGCTTTGAGCGGTTGACTAATCAAAACCTCAAGAAAAAGCAATATGACCGCGTTTTTTTTCATTTCTACGCATCTTTTTTAATCATCGCCCTCATTCACCTGTTAGAAATTATCATTTGGACAATCTACATCATCAGACTCAATTTAATTGATGATGGCCTACAGACCTTGCTCTTCGTGGGGAGCTGCTACACCACGGTGGGCTTCGTCTCAGATATTCTGCCAGCCGGCTGGAAAAGCTTAGCTTTCTTTATCTCTTTTTCAGGATTATTCTCAATCGCATGGACCACCTCAACCATGATTGGGATGACCGCCACTTTTAAGGCGGCCTGGAATATCAAACACCACCAAAACGACCCTACCGTCTCTTAATATAGTAACCATATACGCAACGAGTCCCGCCCCTAGAAGGGTTGTGCGTATCGTGAATCACGCCATCCATGATTGCGGTGAGATGCTTAGAAACTTTAGCAATCAGTATTTCCTTGGGAAGCTCATCAGGACGTAGGTGCACCTGGCAACCTGCCCCCACTTTCATGGTGGGCACCCATTCAAAACCTAAACCCAAAATGTAATCATGAAATACATTCCGGTGATTACCGTTCCTAGGTGATGAACCTTTGACATTCAGTCTTTTAGCAAGACGGTCATTTCTTAGTTGGGCGTAACTCTCATTTGCCAACCTTAAATCCTCATAGACGCGCATGTAAGGTAGGTTTGCAGCAATCGCAATGGATCTCACAACGCAGTCCCCTGCACCACCTTTGAAGCCAGCCGCCTCCCTACCACCATCATTAAAGTGAAATGAAAACAGGGAAGTTTTAGAGAAGGGGTTTAGAAATCCAAACATTTGACGGTACCCAATAAAAAATGGATTTGCTTTTTGGGCAAATCCATTCTTACTTAAAGCATCGGCTAATTTACTTAGCGTGTGCCTTCTTCACTTCTAAGCGCCATGCGTGCAACAAAGGCTCTGTGTAGCCATTAGGCTGCTCAAGACCTTTGAAAATCAAGTCACTAGCGGCTTTATAGGCATATGAATCTTTGTAGTTAGGCATCATTGGCTGATACAAAGCATCACCAGCATTCTGGCCATCCACCACTTTAGCCATACGCTGCAAACTCTCGTTGACCTGATCAGCAGTCACGATGCCATTGAGTAACCAGTTAGCAATATGTTGGCTAGAGATACGCAAAGTTGCACGGTCTTCCATCAAGCCTACGTTATGAATATCAGGGACCTTAGAGCAACCTACGCCTTGATCGATCCAACGAACTACATAACCCAAGATGCCTTGGCAGTTGTTATCTAATTCTTGCTGAATCTCTTCCTTAGACCAGTTAGCCTTCTCAACCACCGGAATAGTCAACAGATCATTGAGTAATGCTTCAGCTTCCGCAGCCGTATCGAGCTTTTCCATTTCTTTTTGGATTTCAGCTACTTTTACTTGATGATAGTGAAGCGCATGCAAGGTAGCCGCTGTTGGTGATGGTACCCAAGCTGTATTTGCCCCTGCCTTAGGGTGAACAATCTTCTGCTCAACCATGGCCTTCATCAGGTCGGGCATTGCCCACATACCTTTACCAATTTGAGCGCGGCCACGCAAGCCGCAATCCAAGCCTGCAAATACGTTACGACGCTCATAAGCGGATAACCATTTGCTGGTTTTCATGTCGCCTTTGCGCATCATTGGACCCGCGTACATTGCAGTATGCATTTCATCGCCAGTGCGATCCAAGAAACCAGTATTAATAAAGGCAACGCGTGCGCCTGCAGCGGCAATTGCTGCTTTGATGTTGGAGCTCATACGACGCTCTTCATCCATAATGCCAAGCTTTACGGTATCCGCTGGTAAGCCGAGTAATTTCTCAACGCGACCAAAGAGTTCGCCCGCAAAAGCCACTTCTTCTGGGCTATGCATTTTTGGCTTCACGATATAAACGGAACCCTTGCGAGTATTTCCAATCGCCTGGCTTGCTGGACGGTTGATGTCATACAGAGCAATCAATACAGTCACTACGGCATCTAAGATGCCCTCGTAGATTTCCTTGCCTTCACCGGTAATGACAGCTGGGTTCGTCATTAAATGACCAACATTACGGAGGAACAAGAGTGAGCGGCCGTGCAGAGTTACGACGCCATCTTTTGCATCAACAGCACCGATACCAGCTTTGTATTTGCGATCTGGGTTCAGTGAGCGAGTAATCGTCTTGTCGCCCTTCTTTACTTCCTCAACCAAAGTGCCTTTTAAGATACCTAACCAGTTGTCATAAGCAAGAACCTTGTCGTCAGCATCAACGGCAGCAATAGAGTCTTCCAAATCTAAAATAGTAGAGAGTGCAGCCTCGAGTACAACATCGTTAATGCCGGCAGGATCGCTGGCACCAATGGTTTTGCTCTTATTGATTTCAATATCAATGTGAATGCCGTTATTGCGCAGCAAGATAGAACTTGGAGCTGATGCCTCACCTTGGTAACCAACAAATTGCTTCTCATCCGCCAAACCAGTTGTAGTGCCGTCTTTTAATTTAACGGACAATTTATTGCCATCAACAGAGTAAGCAACTGAGTCACGGTGTGAACCCTTAGCTAAAGGTGCAGCCTGGTCCAAGAAATTGCGAGCAAATGCAACTACTTTTGCGCCACGAATAGGGTTGTAAGCACCAGCTTTAGTGGCGCCATCTTCTTCTGAGAGAACATCAGTGCCATAGAGAGCGTCATATAAAGAGCCCCAACGTGCATTAGCAGCATTTAAGGCATAACGCGCATTGAGAACCGGAACCACTAATTGAGGGCCGGCTTGAAGCGCCAACTCATCATCCACGTTTTGAGTTGTAGCAGTAATTTTTCCTGGAACATCCACCAAGTAATCAATCTCTTTCAAGAACTTGCGATACGCTGGCATATCTGTGATTGGTCCTGGATTAGCTTGGTGCCATTTATCCAAATCCAACTGAATGCGATCGCGCTTTGCAAGCAACGCATCATTCTTTGGTGTGAGGTCTTTAACAATCTCATCAAAACCCTTCCAAAAATCGGCACTCTTAATGCCGGTACCCGGAAGCACTTTGTCTTCGATAAAGCGATATAGGGGAGTTGCCACTTGGAGGCTATTGCAGGTAGTGCGCGCGGTCATGTTGATATCTTCTTAAGCAAAAGTTAATAAATAGGTTTGGTTAATAAATTATTAAATATTTTCCATCAATCCTGGAAAGGATGCTGAAGGAGGATGGTTTCATCACGCTCTGGGCCCGTAGAAACCATGGCGATTGGCTTACCAGCCACTTCCTCGATACGACGCAGGAACTTTTGTGCCTCAGCAGGCAACTTATCCCACTCGCGGATACCGAAGGTTGTACCCTTCCAGCCCGGGAAGTCCTCATAAATCGGCTCGCAACGGGCGACAGATTCCGCGCCACGTGGCAATACATCTAGCTTCTTGCCATCAAGGTTGTATCCAACGCATAAGCGAATGGTTTCAAAGCCATCGAGGACGTCTAATTTGGTAATGCAGAGGCCAGATAAGCCGTTAATCTGAATCGAACGCTTTAATGCAGCAGCATCTAACCAGCCAGTGCGACGTGGGCGACCGGTTACAGAGCCAAATTCTTTACCTACTTCAGCCAAACGTACTCCAATCGGATCTTGTCTTGCAGGATTGTCGTGATCATAGAGTTCGCTCGGGAATGGACCTGCGCCAACGCGTGTGCAGTAAGCCTTCGTAATGCCCAAGATATATTGCAAAGAGTCTGGACCAACGCCTGAACCTGCAGCAGCATTACCTGCTACGCAGTTACTGGAGGTTACATAAGGATAGGTGCCGTGATCGATATCGAGCAATGTGCCCTGCGCACCTTCGAATAATAGGTTTTGACCGGATTGCTCGGCAGCATATAAAGCGCTAGATACATCCACCACCATTGGCTTGAGACGCTCCGCGTAAGACATTGCCTCAGCCAAAGTCTTTTCATAGCTCACTGGCTCAGCACCATAGTAATTACTGAGCATGAAATTGTGATATTCCAAGTTCTCTCGCAATTGCTCTGCAAATTTTTCTGGGTAGAACAAATCCTGCACGCGCAAAGCACGACGCGCTACTTTATCTTCATACGCAGGTCCAATGCCGCGACCAGTAGTTCCGATCTTTGCTTCGCCGCGCTTCTTCTCGCGGGCATGATCAATGGCAACGTGATACGGCAGAATTAAAGTGGTTGCTTCAGAAATTTTGAGTCGAGACTGAACATCTAAACCAGCGGCTTCGAGCTCACCGATCTCTTTAAACAGGGCCTCAGGTGAAAGTACTACGCCGTTGCCGATATAGCAAATTACGTTTTTATGCATAATTCCGGAAGGAATCAAACGCAGAATAGTCTTCTTGTCGCCGATGATGAGGGTATGGCCCGCATTGTGTCCGCCCTGGAAACGGACCACGGCTTGCGCATGATCAGTTAACCAATCCACCACTTTACCTTTGCCTTCATCACCCCACTGGGTGCCAATGACAACTACGTTACGACCTTTGGTTTGCTGCTTTGAAGACATAATGAAATCCAAAAAGATAATTACAAAATAAGTTAACTGCTTAACGCCAAATTGATTGCTTTACTTCTTTTTTACTTCCCAAGAACTGCCCTGCTTCACCAGCTCTCGATCACATTCGTATTCAGCAGCTTCTGCTGCTGTTCCTGCTGGAACCTGTATCACTACTTCGCCCTGACTTCTCAAAGTGGTGATTGCCTTGCTTAATTCAGCATCCTCAACCCAAGGAGCCAAGATAGCCAACTTGCGCACATTCATGGGAGACAAGTTTGCTAGAGTCAAAAGATCTAATGAAAACCCAGTTGCAGGACGCGGACGACCAAAAGCCTGACCTACATGGTCGTAACGACCACCTCTGGCGATTGGCTGCGGCAATTGATCAACGTAAGCCGCGAACATCACACCACTATGGTATTGGTAACCACGAAGATCGGCCAAATCGATGCTGAGCTCTAAGTTGGTAGATAGCTGTGTCGCAGCAGAAACTAAACGCTCAAGATCTGCTAGCGCCTGATCAATCGCTACGTGTTTAGGCAATACCTTTTTCGCTTTAGCCAATACTTCTGAGCATGGGCCATTGAGTTCAGTGAGTGCCATCAAGGCTTCGGATACTTTCGCAGGCAGGCAAGTGGCCCACTGACTTAAGCGAGGACGATCCTTGCTTTGCAGAAGGCTATATAAAGCTTCAATCGTAGCTTTATCTAAATTCTGTCCATCTAAGATGCCCGCCAAAATGCCCGCGTGAGATAAATCGAGATAAACCTTTTCTAAACCTGCAACAGACAGCGTTTTCAGAAGCAAGGTAATCGCCTCTAGGTCAGCCTCCCAGGTTGCACATCCATAGATCTCAGCACCTAACTGCAACTCTTCACGAGCAGAGCTCCCAACTGGTGTGCGAGCGTGCGCAACGGATCCAGCATAACAAAGGCGAGTTACGCCAGCACGATTTAAGAGATGCGCATCAATACGAGCAACTTGCGGGGTCATGTCTGCACGCAAACCTAAGGTGCGCCCAGATAACTGGTCTACCAATTTAAAAGTTTGCAGATTAAGATCGGAACCAGTACCGGTCAATAAAGAATCTAAGAACTCCAAAATAGGAGGGGCAACCAACTCATAGCCATACGATTGATATAAATCCAAAATGGCACGACGCAATGACTCCACTTTGCGAGCCTCAGCAGGCAAAACGTCTGCAATATCTTCAGGAAGTAACCAGCGATTCATGATGTGGACTATTCGCTTTCTTATTTTTTGTGCAGGAACTTGAAGAACTCGCCATTTGGCTCAACCACCATAATGTCTTTCTTGTCCTTGAATGAGCTTCTGTATGCCTCTAGACTCTGATAGAACTGGGCAAACTGAGGGTCGCGCCCAAACGCTTCCGCATAGAGTGCAGTTGCTTTAGCGTCACCAGCGCCCTTAATCTTTTGGGCATCACGATAGGCTTCCGCCAAAATAGTGTCACGTTGACGCTCTGCATTCGCACGAATCTTGTCAGACTCTGCCGCACCAGTTGAGCGGAGTTCATTAGCCACTCGCTTACGTTCCGCTTCCATACGGCGGTAAACAGAATCACTAATTTCGGCCAAGAGGTCAACACGCTTTAAACGAACGTCCACAATCTCTACACCGATATCAGCAGCATCATCAGCTACTTTTTTACGAATACCCTGCATCACCTCTTCACGCTGATCAGAAATTAACTCACGCACAGTGCGTTTGGTGAACTCTTCATTTAGCGCTGAACGAACTAGCTGGGTTAAGCGGTCTTCAGCCAGGCGCTCATCACCTTTAAAGCTAATAAAGAACTTGCGTGGATCCACAATGCGCCACTTCACATAAGAATCTACTAATAAGTTTTTCTTCTCAGCAGTAATGAAGCGCTCTGCCTCTGGGTTATCGATCGTCAAAATACGACGATCGAAGAAGCGCACGTTTTCAAATGGCGCTGGAAACTTAATTTGTATACCCGGCTTCTCAATCACCCGAACAATCTGCCCAAATGAGAACACCACGGCAAACTTACGTTGGTCTACGACAAAAATACTGGAAGACAGAACATATATCAGCGCAATAAAGCCAATACCTGCTGCAATTAAACGATTGGCATTCATTATCTGGACTCCCGATCACGACTACGGAGGCCATCACGTTTATCGTTAGAGCTATTGATAGCTGGTGCTGGCGTTGCAGGAGTGGCACTAGAACTTGGGGATGGTGTATTTACTCCAGTAGCACCACCCACTGTCACACTACCAGTCGGAGTATTTGTACCAGACTGATTTGCTTGTGTATTTGCTGCTTGAGCACTTTCAGCACTCACCTGCGCAACGATCTTATCGAGCGGAAGATATAAAAGACTGTTGCTCTTAGTAGTGTCAACCAAGATTTTGGTGACGTTGTTATACATCTCACGCATGCTATCGATATACATACGATCACGCGTTACTTGTGGCGCCTTCGAATACTCAACCAAAATTTGCTTAAAGCGTGTCGCGTCTCCCTCTGCGGTAGCGACTACACGAGCCTTATAGCCCTCAGCTTCCTGAATAAGACGAGCAGCAGTACCTTTGGCACGTGGAATGATGTCATTGGCATAAGCCTGGCCTTCACTCTTCAAGCGCTCTTGATCTTGGCCTGCTTTTACTGCATCGTCAAATGCTGCTTGAACTTGTTCGGGTGGCTGAACGTTTTGCACAGTCACACTGGTCACGTAAATGCCCGTTTTGTAGCTATCCAAAATCTTCTGAATCGAATTGGCTAAATCAATACCAATCTTTTCACGTCCCTCATACAGCACGGTATCCATTTTGCTGCGAGCCACAATCTCACGCACCGCAGTTTCTGCTGCTTGAACAACTGCAGTATCTGGATCACGGTTATTAAATAAATAATCCGTAGGATCTTTAAGGCGGTATTGCACAGCAAAACGTACGTCGATGATGTTTTCATCTTCGGTAAGCATTGAAGAATCTTTTTGATTGGTGGCTTTGATCAACACAGGGCGGCCGACTTCTACCGAGCGAACGCCTGAGAGATTGACGGTCTCCTCAGACTGAATCGGCCAAGGCATGTGCCAATTAATACCAGGCTTAGCGGTGTAATCGTACTTACCAAAAGTGAGAATAACGCCGGCCTGCCCCTCTTGAATAATGAAGAAGCCGCTACACACCCACATGAAGAAAACAACGGCGCCGGCAATGAGGATGCTCGCCTTGGATCCAAATGGATTGCTAAAATTAAAATTAGGTGTATTGATACCACCATTGTTTCCACCACCATTACCGCCGCGCTGTGAAGGCGGAGGAATATCAGTGCTATTTGGCTTATTCGCTGGCTTACTAGTGGAACTAGCTGTTGCCCCTGGTTTTTTCTTGCCACCAAAGATGCCGGCAATTCTGTCATTGAAGTCGCGCCACAGCTCGTCCAAATCTGGAGGGCCATCCGGCTTGGCGGGCTGACTGGTTGGCTGAGTTTCTACCGGCCTATTGGTTTCTGGATCCGCTTTTGGAGCTTGATCACTTCCCTGCCCATCTTTGGCATCCTTAGATCCACCAGAATTGTGGCTATTGCCCCAACCTGGATCATTGACCGAAAACAGGTCGAGAAATTTACGCATCATTAGAAAAATAGCTTCGCTTGGCAATCGGATTAAATTCAGAAGTTTCTGGTCGTTCGGGTAAAGGCTCTAAAAACTCATCCGGGGCCAATTGCTTCTTGGCACGGTTGTGCTCGACCCTTATTCTATCAGTCATTTGGGAGCATTCGGCTAAGGCTGAGCGAAGCAAATCAAGGCCTAAGCCCGTCTTGGCCGACAGGAAAACCTGGCTTGGGAAGCCCTGCCCATCGCGCTCTAAAACAGCCCCACGGGTGAAGGTTTGGGGCATCTGATCGATCTTATTCATGATCTCGATGCGGGGGATGTCATCTGCCCCAATTTCCTCCAAAACCGCCTCTACTTCCGCTTTTTGCTCCCTGGCGACTGGGCTACAGGCATCTATGACATGCAAAATGAGGTCGGCATGGATGGTTTCATCCAAAGTAGCCCTAAAAGCCTCCACCAACTGGTGGGGCAAATCCCGGATAAATCCCACTGTGTCAGAGACCACAATTGAGCCTACCCCCTCCAAATGGACCCTTCTGGAGGTGGTATCTAAGGTTGCAAATAGCTGGTCAGCAGCATAAGTCCCGGCTTTAGTTAGCGCATTAAATAAGGTTGATTTACCGGCATTGGTATATCCCACCAAGGAGACTGAAAATACATCCCTACGATTTCGAGAGCGTCTTTGGGTTCTTTGCTGACGCTGCAGCTTTTCAAGCTCATTTTCTAAGCGCTTCGCTTTGGTGGCTAACATCCGGCGATCCAACTCCATCTGCGTTTCACCAGGACCACCACGCACACCAATACCACCGCGTTGACGCTCTAAGTGACTCCAAGCCCTCACTAAGCGCGACATGCGATAACGCACTTGTGCAAGCTCAACTTGCGTCTTACCAATATGACTTTGAGCTCTTTGACTAAAGATATCCAAAATCAAGCCGGTACGATCCATCACATGAAAACCAATGTGACGCTCTAAATTGCGTTGCTGAGTTGGGGAAAGTGGGTGATTAAAGATCGCAAGCTCTGCACCCTGCTCCTCCATTACTCTTTTGAGTTCATTGGCTTTACCTGAGCCAATAAATAAGGCGGGGTCGGTTTTGCCCTTGCGTGCAATAACGCTGGCTGCGGGTATAGAGCCGGCGCTGTCAGCTAAAAGACTGAGCTCAGCCATGCTATCCGCAAAATCCTCGCGTCCTGTATCTACTCCAACCAGAACGGCGCGTGCCGCATCTACTCCAGTTTTATACAGGGCTAGCTTCTTCTAAACGAAAATCAATCGCACGAGCAGGAACGATCGTGGAGATTGCATGTTTGTAAACCATCTGCGTCACTGTATTACGCAAGAGCACAACATATTGATCAAAGGATTCAATATTGCCCTGCAACTTAATACCGTTTACAAGATAGATCGAAACAGGAACATGCTCTTTGCGCAAAGCATTGAGGAAAGGATCCTGAAGTAATTGAATTTGTTTGTTATTCATACTGCCCCTTATTTATCTTTTGTTAATACTTTTTTGGGAGTCTTGCTTTTTTTATTAAATACCAATTCACTACAAATTATTGATTACAAACTACTCAATAAAACCTCTATATTGGGCTGATTTTCGAAAAAATCAAGCCCATTTCAAATGGTGGAAAAACCAAGCGCAAAATTAACGCTTTTTACCTTTTTTACCCTTATCCGCATCTACATAGGGATTTTTGGCAGTATTCATCTGTATCCGTAAAGGCGTACCGCGTAATTTAAAGACATCCCTAAATCGACCCTCTAAGTATCGCTTGTAGCTATCGGTCACGCCACTCAATGATGTGCCATGAATGACCACAATTGGGGGGTTCATGCCCCCTTGGTGGGCATAACGCAATTTAGGACGACCCATACCAACACGTTTAGGTTGCTGATGTTCGATTGCCTCTTGCAGAATACGAGTTAAGCGTGGGGTTGGCAGCTTAGCCATTGCTGCTGCGTATGCAGAATCCACATCTTTAAAGAGCTCCTTAAGGCCCGTGCCCTTTTTAGCGGAGATTGGGTGCACATTTGCAAAATCTAAGAAGCGGAGCTTTTGTGCGATTTCTAATCGGGCACGCTCTTTTACATAAGCGTCCAAACCATCCCACTTGTTCACTGCAACCACTAAAGCGCGGCCTGCTTCAACAATAAATCCTGCGATATGCGCATCTTGCTCAGAAATATCTTGCTGAGCATCTAACATCAAAATCACTACGTTACAGTCAGCAATCGCTTGCAATGTTTTAACAACAGAAAACTTTTCAATCGCTTCAAATACCTTTCCACGGCGACGCAAGCCTGCAGTGTCAACCAAGATATAAGGCTTACCATTACGCTCGAAGGGAACTTCGATTGCATCACGAGTAGTGCCCGGCATATCAAAGGCAATAACACGCTCTTCACCAATTAACTTATTAATCAATGTTGACTTGCCAACGTTAGGACGACCCACTACTGCAATTTTCATTGGGCGATTTGGATCGTTAGCCAATTCATCTTCATCCGGCTCTGCAATGCCCAGAGAATCTAATGCGTCGTCGATCAAGCCGCGCACACCATCGCCATGCGCTGAAGAAATTGGGAACGGCTCGCCTAAACCAAGCTCATGAAAATCAGCTGTGACAACGCCAGCCTGCATGCCTTCCGTTTTATTAACCGCGAGAATGACTGGACGACCAGTCTTACGCAAGAAGTCGGCGATGACACGATCTTGTGGCGCCATGCCGAGACGACCGTCAACCAAGAAAATCACAATGTCAGATTCAGCAACGGCTTGCTTAGTCTGCTTTGCCATCTCAGCAACGATGCCGGTCTTTGCTACTGGCTCAAAGCCACCAGTATCTACGCAAATGAAGGCCCGCTCGCCGATGCGGCCTTTGCCATAGTGTCGATCTCTAGTAAGGCCAGAAAAGTCGGCCACCAAAGCATCACGTGAACGCGTTAAGCGATTAAAAAGGGTCGACTTTCCCACATTAGGACGGCCGACGATAGTGATGACTGGATTCATTTTGGACTGTACGCCGCTATTTTTCCACCTTGAGACTGAACCAAGATGAGGCCACCTACCGCAATGGGGGCAGCCGAGATTGGACTACTGTCGTGACGAATACGCGCAACCATCTCGCCATTCGCCTGTGAAAATGCATGGATATAACCTTGAGCGTCTCCCATGAGCAGCACCCTGCCCACAGCAAGTGACTCACCTACATCACGGAATGTCAGCTGCGTGCTTTCCCAAACTTGGGTGCCATCTTTGGTGGCAAAGGCGGTGACATAAGACTTATCGTTCGCCGAGAAAACCATGTCAGTACTTTGTGAGGTACCCGTATAGCTTGAGTAGTCCTTGAACCACAAGAGATTACCGGTACGAGCTTGTCCACAACCAATGCGCCCTTGGTAAGAAACTGCGCAGAGAATATCGCCTTCCATACTCGGTTTGGCAGTGACATCATTCAAGCGCTCGATCTCTGAGAAGCCTTTCGGAAAGGAAATGGGGGTCTCCCAAACTAAGCCACCATTAGCAATGGCAATCATGCCAAAGCGGCCGCCGGTGAAACCGGTGACGATGACTTCATTGCCGATAGCCAGCATGCCATATCCGACGCGCAATGACAAAGCAGATTGCTGGCGCTGATAAGTCCATTTTTTTGCACCAGTAAGCGCATCCAATCCAATAAAGCGATTATCGAGCGCACGCACAATCACAACACCACCGGCCACTACTGGCTCACTCAATACTTCACTGCCCACACTCACATTCCAAATCGACTTGCCAGTATCGTCATAGGCATAGACCATACCCTTCGTACTTACTGCAACAGTAGTACGCCCATCAGAACCAGGACCAATAGCCAAACGCTCAGGAACGGATACGGACCAGACTTTATTGCCTGTTGCTAAATCAATCTTGGCCAAGTTCCCGCCATGAGAGGCCGCGTACACCGCATCGCCAGCAACAATAGGATGAAAGTTAAAGGATTCAGAAGAACCAATACTGGTTGACCATACGGGTTGCAGATCAAACTGATTGGTTATAGTGACTAAATCGGCAGGCTTTCTGACTCTAGAGCTACCAGAGCATGCTGCCAAAGCAATGACCGCGGCACCCAATACGAGGGCGCTACCTATGCGCATCGGTAAACGCATTTCTTTAATCATCACTGAGCAACTCCTCCAACAGCATCTAATTTAACTTTTAACAGACGGCGTGCCTCTTCAGGAAATTCTTTTGCTTGGTCTAATTTTTTCCAGGCCTCTTGATAGCTTGCTTTAGCCTGCTCATTTTTCTTTTGCGCTAAATACCAATCGCCACGACGCTCAAGCCATAAAGACTCAAAGCCAGCAATGGGTTTCTCATTCAAAATCTGATCCGCTTCAGCAAAATCTTTTTCACCACCCTGCTCAATCAATTGAGTTACTAAACGTAACTTCGCCAATGCAAGGTAACCATCATTTGATGCATTCTTTGCCGCCCAGCGCAAATAATCCAAAGCCTTCGCGCTATCACCTGCATCCGATGCGATCCGTGCAGCGATCAAACTAGACATTGCTGCATAAGGGGTGCGGCCAAAATCTTTTTGTAAATCGTCTGTTGCGCGCAGAGTCAGATCTTTATCGCCTTTAGCAATCGCGCCTACCATTGTTTCGTAAAGCTTAGAGGCTTCCAGGGCCTGACTATTGCGCCACCACTGGTATCCACTGTATGCGGCGTAAGCAAACAATGCAACAGTAACCACCCCGGTAATCAGGTTGCGATACTTTTGCCAAAACGCTTTGAATTGGTCTAATTGTTCTTGTTCTTCTAGATCTAAAGGCATGTCAATCCAAACTCTTTTAATAGGTAATTGGTGTGTATTAGCTTAATTCTATTCGGAGGCGCCTACCAAGGCATCAATTGCCGCCCCCAGGACATCATCCAGAGGCACAGACTTCTGCTCCCCGGTGCCACGCAAGTCCTTGAGTTGCGCCTCATTCTTGGCTAATTCATCAGGCCCAATAATGACCGCAAAGGCAGCCCCACTGCCATCCGCCTTCTTCATTTGGGACTTAAAGCTGGCTGATTGGCCGTCAGGAGGACAGAAAAGAATAGTATCGATTCCAGCGCTACGTAAGCGTTCAGCAATGATCATGGCGGCGGTCAAAGTCTCGCCACCTTGATGCAATACAAAAATATCGCATTGAGCCTGCGGTTCCGGTAATGATCCAGAAACCTTCATGAGCTCAAGAACCCGCTCCATACCCATGGCCCAACCACAAGCTGGTGCCGCTTTGCCACCCATACGCTCAATCAATGGGTCATAACGACCACCGCCAGCGATGGTGCCTTGAGCACCTAATTCATCAGTTACCCACTCAAATACAGTGAGGTTGTAGTAATCAAGACCACGCACTAAACGTGGATTAATTTTGCAGGGGATGTTATTTGCCTTGATTAACGCCTGTACTGCATTGAAATGTTTGAGTGACTCCTCGCCCAAGAAATCCAATAATTTTGGCGCGCCCTCAATCAATGCTTGCATCTCTGGATTTTTAGAATCCAAAATACGCAAAGGATTGGTAATGAGACGACGCTGTGAATCTTCGTCGAGCTGCGCTTGATTTTTCTCAAAGTAGGTTACCAACGCAGCACGGTGTTCGGCGCGCTCAGGAGCCTGGCCCAGAGAATTGATTTCCAAACGAACACCCTTCAAGCCCAACTCATCCCATAAACGCTGCCCCATGAGGATGATTTCGGCATCGATATCTGGCCCAGCAAAGCCCAAAGCCTCAATACCAAACTGGTGGAACTGGCGATAGCGGCCACGCTGCGGGCGCTCATGGCGGAACATGGGGCCGGTGTACCAAAGGCGCTTAGGCCCCTCATATAACAAATTGTTTTCAATGACAGAGCGCACTAAAGCCGCAGTACCTTCAGGACGCAAGGTAAGTTGCTCACCATTCAAACGATCCTCGAAGGAGTACATTTCTTTTTCAACAATATCGGTAACCTCACCAATACCGCGCTGAAATACTGCAGTCGCTTCAACGATTGGTGTTCTCAAAAACTCATAGCCATAAGCACGAGTCAAATCACGCAACACATGCTCAAGATGAGCCCACTGCGCAGCATCCGCTGGCAGCAAATCATTCATGCCGCGCACGCCATTAATCTTCTGAACCTTGGCTTGTGTTGCTTGTACTTTTAATTCTTTGTTCTGATCAGTCATTTTTATTATTGTTGTACTTTTGCTTTTCTTAAACCCATTTAAATCTTGGCTGCGTAATTTTGCTTCACGTATTCATCAACAATTACCTGAAACTCTTCGGCAATTTTCTCACCGCGCAACGTTTTGACTTTAACTCCATCGACAAATACAGGTGCCGCAGGGGTCTCACCTGTTCCTGGCAATGAAATACCGATATTGGCATGTTTGCTTTCGCCCGGGCCATTGACGATGCATCCCATCACAGCAACATTCATATTCTCAACGCCTGGATGGGTTTTCTTCCAAATAGGCATCTGTTGGCGCAAATAAGACTGGATATTCGCTGCCAACTCTTGGAAGGTAGTACTAGTAGTTCTACCGCAACCTGGACATGCAATCACCATTGGCGTGAAATTACGCAAGCCCATGGTTTGTAATATCTCTTGGGCGACGATGACTTCATTTTCACGAGGTGCGCCTGGATCAGGCGTTAATGAAACACGAATCGTATCGCCAATACCTTCTTGCAACAAAATACCCATTGCTGCTGTTGAAGACACGATACCTTTACTGCCCATACCCGCTTCAGTTAAACCTAAGTGCAGCGGATAGTCAGAGCGACGAGAGAGATCGCGATATACAGCAACCAAATCTTGCACATTACTGACTTTGCAGGAAAGCAAAATTTGGTCAGGGTTCATGCCAAACTCAACCGCTTTTTCTGCTGACTGTAAGGCTGACTGAATTAAGGCCTCAATCATCACTTCTTGCGCAGTTTTTGGAACCGCTAAAGCCGCATTGCTATCCATGATCGAAGCCAGTAGATCTTGATCTAAGCTGCCCCAATTCACACCAATACGAATCGGCTTGTCGTACTTACATGCTGCTTCAATCATCTGCGCAAACTGTGGATCGCGCTTGGCTCCCTTGCCCACATTACCTGGATTAATACGGTACTTGGAAAGGGCCTTAGCGCACTCCGGAAAATCATTCAATAAAGTATGGCCGTTGTAATGGAAGTCGCCAATCAATGGCACCAAGACATCCATCTTGTCTAACTGCTCACGAATATAGGGAACTGCAGCAGCAGCCTCTGGAGTGTTGACAGTGATGCGCACCATCTCAGAACCTGCGCGAGCCAATTCTTTTACCTGAATAGCAGTACCCACTGCGTCTGCAGTATCGGTATTGGTCATTGACTGCACGCGTACTGGTGCATCACCACCAACGGTAATGATGTTGGTTTTCCAGGCAACTGTCGCTTGACGCGTTGCACGCTTAGGTGATGGTCCTAGCGGTAGCTTTGGTAATGAATTATTAGAGCTCATTAGAACTAATCTTTACTTTAATTTTTTGAGCCACTCAATGGGATGCTCATTAGGCCCCAGATTGGAATCTTCATCAGGCTCAACCTCAGCGAGTTCGATCTCGGTATTGTGAACAGCTCGCTCACGTACACGGGTGCGATCCACAACATCTCCTACCAGCTGACCACAGGCGGCAGCAATGTCATCACCACGCGTTTTACGCACAGTAGCCACCATGCCTGCATCTAACAAGATGCCAGCAAAAGCATTAACTCTCTGAGCTGACGAACGCTTAAGGCCTGATTCTGGGAAAGGATTAAATGGGATGAGATTTATTTTGCACTTAATGTTTCTGAGTAAGCGTACCAATTCTTTTGCTTGGACGTCGGAGTCATTCACGCCATCGAGCATGCAATATTCAAAGGTCAAGAAATCTCTTGGTGCAAATGGCAAGTAACGCTCACAAGCATCAAGCAATTCACGCAAAGGATATTTTTGATTGAGTGGCACTAATTGATCACGTAATGCGTCATTCGGTGCGTGCAAAGAAACTGCTAATGCGACTGGGCAATCTTGTGCGAGACGATCAATCATCGGCACTACACCTGATGTCGAAACAGTTACGCGACGTCGTGACAAACCATACGCTCTGTCATCCAGCATCAAGCGCAATGCAGACACAACGTTGTCATAGTTGAGCAAGGGCTCACCCATGCCCATCATCACCACATTAGAAATCACACGACCAGTGTGCTCCCAGCCTGGCGTTGGAAACTTTTCAATGCGACGAACTGCTTGTGGGTCATTGCGCAAAAGATGTTCAGCAAACCAGAGTTGACCAATGATTTCGCCGGAAGTCAGATTGCGTGAGAAACCTTGATGCCCAGTTGAGCAAAAACGGCAATTAACTGCACAGCCTGCCTGAGAAGAGATACACAAGGTGCCTCGATCATCCTCAGGAATAAACACAGACTCAACCGCATTACCAGCGCCCACATCCAATAGCCACTTGCGTGTGCCGTCATTGGCGTGTTCATCTTTAATAACGGGGAGTGAAAGTACTTCTGCTTTATCTAGCAAAGTTGCTCTAAAGCTTTTTGCTAAATCGCTCATGTCATTAATATCAGCTACACCACGTTGGTGTATCCACTGCATGAGTTGCTTCGCCCTAAAAGGCTTTTCATTCAACCCCGCGACATACGCTGCCATTTGGTCAGCGTCAAAATCTAAGAGATTTACGCGCGGGGAAGTCACTGCGCCTACTTATAAATTAAATAGGTTGTTCGTTAGCAATCGTTGATTAACGATTGAAAACATTCATGCCAGGGAAGAAGAATGCAACTTCCACAGCAGCTGTTTCAGGAGCATCAGAGCCGTGAACAGCATTAGCATCGATGCTGTCAGCAAAGTCAGCACGAATAGTGCCTTTTTCTGCTTTCTTTGGATCAGTTGCGCCCATCAAGTCACGATTCTTAGCAATAGCACCTTCGCCTTGCAATACTTGAATCATTACTGGACCAGAAATCATGAAGCTCACCAAGTCTTTGAAGAAAGGACGGTCTTTATGAACACCGTAGAACTGCTCAGCTTCATTTTGTGACAAATGCGCCATTCTGGAAGCAATGATCTTCAAACCAGCTGATTCGAAACGGTCGTAGATTTTGCCGATGACGTTTTTAGCGACAGCATCAGGTTTGATAATAGATAGGGTGCGTTCAATTGCCATTCAAGACTCCAATAGTGATTTCAAAGGTATTTGCTAGGTGAGGACAATAAGTCACCCCACTCCAGCGACCCCCGAATTATACATTGCCTGACCGTATTTACCCCTATGTCTGTAGGGCTAAGCCCTTGAATTTACAAGGCATAAGCCTTTAATTTGTAGGTCTTTTCTGTGGGGGCTTGAAATTAAGGCGTTTTGTCTATACTTAACCTCAATAGCCCTTCATGGGCTCTTGTATTCACTATGAAAAAGAAGGAGTCAATATGAGTGATCTGAACTCTTACGGCTTTGGCCAAACCGGCTCAATTAGCACTGTCCAAGTACGCAATCGCGTACTACGCAATACTTACGCCCTCTTGTCGCTCTCCATGGTTCCCACTGTGATTGGCGCATGGCTTGGAGTTGCTATGGGCTTAAACCTGTTTTCTGGCAGCCCTTTTATTGGCTTCATCGTCTTCATGGCTGTAGCCTTTGGCTTCTTCTGGGCAATTGAAAAGAATAAAGATTCTGGCGTGGGTGTTCTCCTGCTTCTGGGTTTCACCTTCTTCATGGGCATCATGATGTCCCGCTTAATCGGCTTCACCCTGAACAGCTATAGCAATGGTGCAACCCTCATCATGCTGTCTTTTGGTGGTACCGCTGCAATCTTCGCTACGATGGCAACTATTGCGACTGTAAGTAAGAGTGACTTTGCTGGCATGGGCAAATGGCTCATGGTTGGCGTACTGCTTCTGATCATTGCTTCATTAGCGAACGTCTGGCTACAGTTGCCAGCCTTGATGTTGACTGTGATGGTATTGGCTATTGCAATCTTCTCAGCCTTCATCTTGGTTGACGTACAACGCGTCATCAATGGTGGTGAGACAAATTACATCATGGCTACTTTAGCTATTTATTTAGATGTGTATAACGTCTTCACCAATCTACTTGCCCTCTTGGGCATTGTTGGTGGAAACAGAGACTAAGCAAGTGATGTCACGCTGAAGAAGTGTGACATTCTCATAAGGCGCCTGCGGGCGCCTTTTTATTTACTACTATTCTGTCTGTTCGTTTTAGCTAAATAATTAAGCTGCTACAAACATACTTACAGCGTAAGACAGTGCCATCAAAATTAATAAAATGGCAAAACTATCTGAGGCTTTCATGGCGCACTCCCGAAGGTAGAAAGGATGGGCAGCAATAGATCACTGCACAAGTTCAATCTACTCTTCTATAAGACATGAGTTTCAGAGCACCGCACCATCAATAGGCGAAATGCACTAAATTAGCGCCCTTTTGGTGCAAATATTAGGCAATCGGGATTCTGAAAACTTAAGAACTAGAAACGCCAACCCAAAGAAACGCCATAGGTATTGATATTCACCTTATCGGTTGAACCATCGTTCCATTGAATAGTTTTATAGTTTTGTTGTGACACCTCTACTCTAGTAAAAAGATGCTTGGTGAGCAGGTATTCGGCACCAATCCCATAACTAGGCCCATTCAACCATTGATAGTAGCCAGGTGATGAGTACTTGGACCAAGACCATCCAAGCTTGATATAGCCTAATAAATTTTCAGTAAACGCATAAGCTACTTTTCCGCCTGCTTCGATGGGGTTCTTGGCGTCAGGATCAGAGCCCGAAGTATCTGTTGTAGCCAAATCATAAGTACCGTAGACGCCCACTAGCCATTGATCGTTAATAGCCTTATATGCGTCAGCAGTAATACTGGGAATTCCGCTTCGACTGGTTGCTGATCCGCCGGGTGTTGATATGTCAGTAATAGAATTTAATGCATAGTCCACAGACAAACCAAAACCTTCAAAGTTTTGCGATTGACCATAAGCAATAGGCACAGCAAAAACCCATAACAAAATGACTATTTTTTTCATCCAACTACCCCTCAACACTTATTTTTAATTATTACTGGCTACTATATCAAAAGGCTAGGCTTTATCAAAAACTGCCATGGACTCCACATGGGAGGTGTGAGGGAACATATTAACGATCCCTGCGCTGCTTAATGTATAGCCTGCCTGGTGACACAGGATCTCCACATCCCTCGCCAAGGTTTTAGGATTGCAGGAGACGTAAACGATACGTTGCGGCAACAATTCACTTTGGGCAATATGTAACTCTGCAAGCGCCTTACAAATCTCCATAGCTCCCTCACGCGGCGGATCCATTAACCAGCGCTCCGCCTTACTCCATGACGCAATAGTTTCTGTTGTAACTTTAAATAAGTCACTTTGCACAAAGCTGACTTTATCAACAAGTTCGTTATGTTCTGCATTGGCCTTAGCTCGAGTCGTCAAACTCTCTAATCCCTCGATACCCAAAACTTGCTTTGCTTTTCTGGCGAGCGGTAATGTGAAGTTGCCAATGCCGCAAAATAAGTCAAGCACACGATCTGTAGCTTGGACCTCTAGCAAGCGAATCGCCCTACTGACTAAAGCACGATTCATCATATGATTTACCTGCGTGAAATCCGCAGGCTTAAATGGCATCTCGATCTCAAACTCAGGCAGCCGATAACAAAGCTTGCCAGTCTCAGGGTAAAACGGTGCCACAGTCTCAATGCCCTTAGGTTGGAGCCATATCCAAACCTGATGCTGATCAGCAAACTGTCGAAGGAGTTGCTCATCTTCCGTAGTTAATGGCTTTAGATTCCGAAACACTAATGCAGTGACCGGCTTTGATTTTTGAGGATCATCCGATTGCGCATCCTCCGGTTCACCAACCGCAATCTCAATCTGCGGCATACGGTCAACGATCGATAAGCCCATTACTAACTTACGCATCTCCGGCAACAGATCGGATACATGCTTAGGCAAAATCTCGCATGCCAGCATGTCGGCTACATAGCCGCTCTTGCCCTCATGAAAGCCAATCAGCACCGTACCTTTTTTAATAGAACGATTTACAGCGCTTAGGCGTGCTCGGTGACGATATTCCCAGGTAGGACCTCCCATTGGGCGGAGAATTTCTTCGGGCTTTACTTTGGCGATATGTTGCAAGTCATCTTCAAGAACACGCTGCTTCATGGCTACTTGCGCACGAATATCCAAATGCTGCATGGTGCAACCACCACACACACCGAAGACTTTGCACTTAGGTTCAGACCTAAATACTGCGGGCTTCAGAATCTCGCGTACTTTGGCTTTGCTAAAGCGGGCTTTATCGCTTGTGATGGTGTAAGTCACCAACTCGGTTGGCAATGCGCCTTTAATAAAGATGACCTTACCACTTTGACCTTGGGAAGACTCTTCCTCATTGGGAGCTAGGCGTGCAATACCCTGGGCATCTAAATCCAGCGCTTCGACTTTAATTGGCTCAGTCACTTCAATATTGACTGGCTTATCCCCCCTACGCATCTAGTGCAAAACCTTGCAGATATTCTTGCCACTGAGAGCCGTTGGGCTCTTTAGATTCTTTTTCTAAATACGCTTTAACGAACTCAATTTCTTCTTGATATTCGGCGTGAGAAAAGCCACCACGCAGCAACTGAAATCGGCAGTACATGAGATAGGTATTGACCACATCAGTCTCACAGTAACGGCGGATATCATTAATCTTGCCACCTTGATACGCAGGCCATACCTGACTACCATCCATGCCCATCTTGCCCGGGAACCCGCAAAGCTTTGCCAATCCATCTAGAGGGGCATTCGCGCGGCCATTGAATTTAGCCAACAGATCCATCATATCGAGATGACGCATGTGATAACGACTAATGTAGTTATTCCACTTAAATTCTCGACTATCGGAATCCTGGCTCTCGCCCATCTCCCAATAACGAGGGGCCTGTACATGATTGGCTAAGGCCCGATAGTGCAGCACTGGCAAATCAAACCCACTGCCATTCCAAGAAACGAGTTGAGGGGTGTATTTTTCAATGAGATCAAAGAAGGCTTGTATTAAGACCTTCTCGTCATCCTGTGGAGTACCTAAGGTGCCTACTTTAATTTGTGGCAAGCCTTCTTTAGTAGTTCTACGAATCACGCAAGAGATAGCAACAATCTTTTGCAGATATAAGGGCAGGAATTCACTACCCGTCTTTTCTGCACGATCAGCCATCACTTTGCTAGCGACTTCGGCATCACTCATGGAGTCTGGAAAATCTTCCAGACGACGCAATCCAGCTACATCAGGAATAGTTTCAATATCGAATACCAGAACGGTCGCCATGGCCCCTACCCTAGACCAACAACATTACTGCAAGTACGGCGTTGGATTAACCGGTTTCCCGTTAACGCGTAACTCGAAATGCAGCTTAGCTGCAGTAGTGTCTGTATCACCCATCTCGGCAATCTTCTGCCCCTTACGAACGGCATCACCCTCTTTTACCAAGAGCTTGCTATTGTGGGCATAAGCAGTGAGATAAGTGTTGTCATGTTTAACGATCACGAGATTGCCATAACCACGCAAGCTATTACCGGCGTAGACAACCTTGCCATCAGATGCAGCGAGTACTGGCTCGCCGACCTTACCGGCAATATCGATACCTTTGTTAGTTTCACTGAACTCACCGGTAACCTTACCTTTTGCGGGCCAAGATAAACGAATGCCTGGTTCAGCAACCACTTCCGTTTTTACCGGCTCAGGAGTGGAAGCTGCTGAATCTAGCTTATCAGCCGAAGGCTTTTTATCAGCTGCTTTTATTGGTTTAGATCCCGCAGGTGCTTTAACCATGATCAAATCACCAACTTCAATCACATTGGGATTAAAGCTAGGATTAGCTGCTTTATTCCATTGCACCACATCACGTGGCGCCTGACCATAGTCCAAGGCAATACGCGCTAAGGTGTCGCCTTTTTTAACGCGATAGTAACCAGGAGGAGCGGGCTCACTTGAGCTACCACTACGGTCAGTCACGCTGGCAGGCTTAGTCCGAGGCGTCGAGCACCCAACCACCAACATCAATGATGAGGACATGAGCACAACGAGGAAAAGCTTCAATAAAGTGTATGGCATCAAATTAGGTTCTGAATTGGTGAATTCATCATAAATCTCATACTACCCCTGATTGTAAGGGTACAAAAAAGACCCCGTCCAGCACAGTTCTTTGATAGCGCTGGGAACTCATTCTTTCAACCATTACCAATTGCTGCTCTTTGTCATTTTTGGCGACTGGGGCTACTAAGCGCCCTCCAATGGATAGCTGATCTAGCAAGGCATCCGGAATACCCAAGCCAGCTGCAGCCAAAATAATCCCATCAAATGGGGCAGCCTGAGGCAAACCTAAAATACCGTCGCCATATATCAAACGTAGATTGTTGATTCGAAATGGACGTAACTTAGCTCTTGCCATGTCATGTAGTGGACGAATACGCTCTATGGAGTAAACCTCATCAGCCAATAAACTCAATACTGCCGCTTGGTAGCCGCAACCGGTGCCAATCTCCAATACTTTGCCGAGCTTATGTTTAGGCTTGTGAAGCAACTCAATCATGCGCGCCACTACCGATGGCTTGGAGATGGTTTGCTCATGCCCAATTGGTAACGCGGTATCTTCATAAGCTTGTGCGTGCAATCCTGCATCCATAAAAGCGTGCCGAGGAACAGTAGCAATCGCCTCCAAAGTTTTACCGTGCTTTACTCCACCAGCATGGACTTTCGCTGCTAGGGCCTGCCGATAAGCAGCGAAGCGTTCGGTCGGAGCCCTCAACCGCGATCCCAACCATTCGCACGCATCGCCGCTAAACGAGCGTGGTGCGTTAAATCCAATTGCATTGGCGTAATCGAAATACATCCATCAGCAATCGCATGAAAGTCCGTGCCCTCTGAACCCTCTTTAACATCGCCTGCAGCACCGATCCAGTAGATCTTCTCACCGCGTGGACTATCCTGCACTACCACTGGTTGAGAGTGATGGCGATTACCGAGGCGCGTTACACGCCAGCGATACAAGTCAGCATAAGGTCGATTAGGAATATTGACGTTGAGTAGCGTTGCTACGCCATCAGCGTGATTTTGGCTTAAAGCAGAAACCAGCATTTGGGCTACTACATCATGCGCTGCTTTGGCAGCATCTTCAATCCGATTCCAGCCACGATCAATTTGTGAGAAAGCAATGCCTGGTACACCAAACATGACGCCCTCGACTGCGGCAGCAACAGTGCCAGAGTAAAGCGTATCTTCACCCATGTTCTCGCCTTGATTGATGCCAGAGATCACCAGGTCAGGCTTCTCATCCAAAAATCCAGTCATGGCAACGTGCACACAATCGGTTGGTGTGCCATTAATAAAGAAAAAGCCATCACGTTCGCCACCCGCTACTCGATGTATCGACAATGGTCTTGATAATGTGAGTGAATTCGAGGCACCGCTATGGTTCTGCTCAGGAGCAATCACGGTAATACGGCCCAAGGGACGCACCGCACTCACTAAAGCCAACAGGCCAGGAGCCAAATAGCCATCATCATTTGAAACCAAGATATGCGGTTGTTTTGACATGATTAAACAAGTCCCTGTTTACGTTTGCCACGCGCTCTCATTGCTGCGTAGATCACTGGCAATACTAGTAAAGTCAAAATCGTAGTAGTTACCATTCCGCCCACAATCACAAGAGCCAACGGACGTTGCGCCTCGGAACCGATCGAATGTGACAAAGCTGCAGGTAGGAGACCTAAGCCAGCCAACATTGCTGTCATCAATACAGGGCGAACGCGCAATGCAGCACCATCTACCATCGCATCTTTCATGGCGCCATGCTCTTCAGCTACGGTTTTATTAATATACGAGATCAAAATCACACCATCTTGAATCGCAATGCCAAAGAGCGATAGAAATCCAAATAAAGCGGAAATACTCAAGGTCTCACCACCAAGATGCAAAGCAATGATGCCGCCAATGGCAGCGAAAGGAACGTTAATCAAAACAATCACTGCATCGCGGAAATTACCCAAGGCAGTTACAAGCAATAAGAAAATGGCAACGAGCGTTAATGGAATGATAACCATGAGCTTTTGTTGTGCAGCCTTCATTTGGTTAAATTGACCATCCCAAGCAATGGTGTAATTCGTTGGCAAAGCTACGTTCTTTTCAACTAAATACTTGGCATCCTCTACAGCACTTCCCAAGTCTCGACCGCGCACACTAAAGATCACAGCGATGTAGCGTTTACCGGCTTCACGATAGATAAAGAATGGGCCATCGCTTAAACGAATATTGGCCACCATGCCTAAAGGAACCTTTTGACCATTAGGAGTATCAATCAATAAATTGGTGACATCCGGAATATCGTTGCGACTAGCCTCATTTAAACGAACAGCTATGCCAAAGGTTTTTTCATCTTCTAGGAAGTTTGAAACTGGTGCACCGCCAATCGAATTTGCAACAACCGTTTGAATATCACTGACATTCACACCGTAACGTGCGGCCATATCACGATCGATCTGAATATTCAAAGTGGGCTGACCCAATTCCTTGAGAATATTCTCATCTTCAATACCGCGTACTTTTTTGAGCTGAGTCACCACCTCATGCGCTTTTTGTGCAAGAACTTCTAAATCAGAGCCAAAGATCTTGACAGAATTTTCCCCTTTAACTCCGGATAAGGCTTCATTCACGTTATCTTGGATGTACTGAGAGAAGCTGTAATTAATGCCTGGGATCTTATCAAGCTCAGCCTGCAGATGCTGCAGCAGAATATGCTTGCTTGTGCCTTTTGGCATCTCCTCAGGAGACTTTAAATACAGGCCATACTCTTGATTAAATACCCCTGTTGAATCTGTACCATCATCAGGGCGACCAATCTGAACGGCAACCTTTTCTAATTCTGGCTGCTTTAAGAAAGTCTCGCGCAACTGATTGGCGACTTTAATGGAGTAATCAAGATCCACCGTATTGGGAAGTGTTACGCGCAACCAAATATTATTTTCTTCTAGGGTTGGTAAAAATGCTGTTCCCAATCGAGTGGCACTTAATAAAGTTACACCCAAAATGAAAATAGAAATTGCAATCACGTGACGTGGATGATCCATCCAATTACGTAATATTGGGCGATAACGCTCCAACATCCACGTAATAAATTTCGGTGGCTCATGATGAAAATTATCCCCAAAGACATACGACATCGATGCGGGTAGGAAGGTCAAACTCAGAATAATCGAGGCCACCAAAGCAAAGCCCATAGTGAAGGCCATTGGCTTAAAGATAATACCTTCAACACCGCCCATTAAAAACAACGGTGAATAAGCCACAATGATGATGCTGGTGGAATAAATCATGGCACGCTGGACTTCGCTAGTGGCCAAAATAATGCTTTGATTGACCCGCTTACCACCCTCTTCCATATGGCGCATCACGTTTTCCGTAATGATCACAGCCGCATCCACAATCACACCGAAGTCAATTGCTCCTAGCGAGATCAAATTCGCTGGCACATTGAATATATACATCATGATGAAAGAGAAACATAGCGCCAACGGAATCACAGCGGCAACGACTGCGGCAGCGCGGAAGTTACCTAAAAATACATAGAGCAATACCAGAACCATGGTGATACCAAAGAACATGGTGTGCTTCACAGTGCCTACAGTGATGTCCAGCAACACCTGTCGGTCATAGAAAGGCCTTACCTGAATACCGGGTGGCAAGATGTGATTATTGACGTTGTCAATTTTTTCACGCACGCGAGCTAAGACTTCTGAGGCATTTTCACCGCGACGTAGATAGACTATCCCTTCAACAGAGTCTGGATTGCTATCGAACTGAAACAGGCCCAAGCGGGGTGCATTACCAATAAGAACAGTAGCAATATCGCCAATTCGAACTGGTACGCCCTTATTGACTGCAACAACTACTTGTTTGATATCAGCAATATTCTTCAGTAGGCCCACACCGCGCACGACAAACTGTTGCTCGCCACTTGGCAATATGCCACCACCCGTGTTGTCATTCGCTTTCGTTAGTGCATCGATCACCTGAGGCACAGTCACCCCTTTGGACTGAAGGCTTTCTGGGCTAACAATGACTTGATATTGGCGAACTTTGCCACCAAAGGAAGAAACATCAGCAACCCCTGGAGTTTGCTTGAGTTCTTTATAGATTTCGTAGTTTTGTAAGGTCTTAAGACGTGTAGGTGACGCGTAATCAGAAGTCACCTGGTAACGCAAGATTTCACCAGTCGCATCTGAATCTGGACTAACACTGGAACTTACCCCTGGCGGAAACGCCACATTGCCTAAATTGGTAATGAAGATTTGGCGAACTTTAAAGGGGTCGGCATTGTCATTGAACTTCAACGTAACAACGGACAAGCCAAACAGGGATACTGAGCGAAACGCTTTAACCCCCGGAATGCCAGCTAAGGCATTCTCAACTGGAATAGTGACTTGTTGCTCGACTTCAGTTGTACTTCTCCCTGGCCATTGGGAAATCGCCTGAATCGTCAGCGGCGCCACTCCTGGGTATGGCTGAATCGGTAATTGTTTTAAGCTAAATGTGCCAAGCACCAACAGCACAGCAGCGGCAAATAAAATAATGACGCGCTTATCTAAAACTCCCCGAATGAAGGAGGTTACAAAACTCAATTATTCCTCCTGCTTGGCAAAACGGTCGTTCAATAGAACCGCGCCATCAGTTAAGACCAACATTCCAGGCTCTAGACCCTCAGTTACTGCGAAACGCTTGCCATCAAGATCGTAGCCTTTCACAGAAAAACGGCGAAAGGTGTCTTTAGATGTTTTGATGATGACATAACGCATCTCACGTACCCGCACAATCGCTGACTGCGGAACGACAACAGCCTCTGCCTCGCCTGTCTTAAGTTTTGCACTGACATACATATCAGGACGTAAGAAACCATCGGTATTTTCAACATCACAGCGTATGAGCAAAGCATGTGTCTCTGGATCAATTGCTGGCGCAATGTAATTAGCTTTAGCAATAAATTCCTTATCAGGATAGGACTCGGAACGTAGCACCATGGTCTGCCCTTTTTGAATCTTCCGAATATCCTGCTCGTACACATTACCTAAGAACCATAACTCTTTAGGGTTTGCCAAGGTCACCAAGACATCGCCAGCATTCACTATCGATCCTGGCTCGATAGAACGCTTTACCACCACTCCCTGTAAAGGAGAGCGCATCACCAGGTTGTATTGGGTTTTTCCACTTTTATCTAAAGTCTTAATATCTCCATCACTCGCCCCTAGATTACGCATCCGGTTAGCTGCAGCTTGCTGAGTAATTTGAGCATCGCCCAGCAGATCACTCATTGTCTTGTTTGCTTCAAGCACTTTAGCGGTCTTAGACGACAATAAATACTCTTGTTGCGCAGAAAGAAACTCAGGGCTATAGAGCTCCACTACTGGAGAGCCGACTTCAACTGGTGCACCATCAAAAGCATAGATACGCTCAACCCTACCCGAGGCTCTAGCGGAGAGCACTTTAGATTTTTCAGCATTAAATGCAAGGCGACCCGGAACATTTAATTCAACAGGTACTTGAGTTTTAACTGCATCTTGGAAAATATATATGTTGGGATTGAGATCTACACCTGGGAGCTTTAACTCCATTGCACCGGTGTTTTCAATCGATAAAGTCTTAGCTGTTTTTTCCAGCTTAACCGGACGGTTCACGTTAACGAATAAACCAATCACAATACCCAGCATCAAAATAGAAACACAAATAATGACTAAGCGGAGGCGCGCACGCGTCTCTGGTGGAAGCGCCCAGTATGAGCGATGAATCTCATTGGTATTGGCGGCAATGCGAGCAGTAAATTTATCCCTTAGCTTCTGAATCTCTTCGGAAGCTCGCTTGAGGATATTGGTTAGCTTGTCCTTCAAAACAACTCCTTAAAAAGGTTCTTTGCCAGCAGAAACCAGCAAGACTGCCTGGGATTGCATCAAATTTGCTTCAGCCAAAGCCAGTTGCACCTCTAAATTACGCAACTGCGTCTGTGCCGTCAATAAATCATTAAAGCCTTGACCGTTATTGGAATACTGAATTAATCCTACCTTGTAAGCAGCATCTGCTTGTGGTACTTGGCGATCTTTCAAAAACTGGGTTTGATTCTTAGCCTGCTCATAAGCAGCATAAGCAGTATTCACAGCAAGCACGATTTGCTGACGATTAGAGATATTGCCCGCCTCAGCAGCTGCTTGATTGCGCTGCGCCTGCTCTACCCCGTACTTTTCCTTGGTAAAGAAATACAAAGGAATGATGAGATCCAACTCTAACTGGTAGAACAGTGCGCCATTGTTTGCGGAAAATGGACCACGCGGTGTGTAAGATGAACCAATCACTTGGAAGTCTGGCAAATAAGCTTTCTTAGCAAGATCCACACCCTTACGTGCAGCATCCAATTGCAGCGCGGAACTCTTTAAAGCAGGATGACTGCTTTCAGCATAGTCTTCAAGCTCAATTAATGTAGGTACACCATTCATAGCACGACGCACATCACCACGGAGTACAAGCTTCTCACGGGAGTGGCGACCCACTAAGGTATTAATACTATTGATAGCAACTTGAAGTTGACGGTCAACATTAAATTGATCGGCTTCAGCAGCACTTTGTGCCACTTGCGCATTCAGATACTCAACATAAGCTGCAGCATTATTCGCATAACGGGCCTTAGCTACATTCTTAATCATCTCCAGTCGGATGACAGACTCTTTAAGAACCTGTAGTTGCTTTTGTGAGGCGAGTGCGCCATAGTAAAGACTGGAAAGCTGCGCACCTAACTGCAAATAGGTCGCTTCTGACTGAGCCAATAAAGCCTCTGCATTTGTATCGGCAATATTCGCTGCTAAGCTTTTTTTGCCTGGAAACTGAAAAGGTTGCGCAATCGAAATAGCATTGTTACTGCTGATACCTCCAGGGTATTGCTGTGATGGTGCATTTGCCCCACCTAAAGCAAGCGGAGAATTCACCGGCATACCTGACCACACCAATCCTACTTGCGGATTGGCTGGCGCATTAATTTGTGGAACAGTCGCCTTAGCAGATAAGTAAGACTCACGCAATGAAGATAATTGCGGATTATTCGCCTTGAGCTCATTCCAAAGCTGGCGCAAATCCATCTCCGTTGGTCCAGATGCAATAGGCTTGGTATAAATTTTTGGAGTATTTGCTTTTGTGACTGGAGCAAACATTTCGGCTGCCTTAGAGCTAGCGCCAAGTTGCGCACCAATGGATGGTGGCGCTGCTAATGAAGTATCGTTAGACTGAATGGTCACGCTTGCTGGAGCGCTATCTGCAGATGACTGAGAAAACGCTGAAATAGAAAAAGTAGAGGCGCAAAGAACAAAGGCTGCCATTGCAAATGGAGTCACTCTTTTGAGCGGTGTAGCTACGCTAGTTTTGTGTTTGCCGAGAATCAACAAAAGCGGCTGCCTCTAAATCAATAAAAATGCTGTTTTTATAGCCCCAGATGCGGATTTAGAACTAGTCCAACACCGTTTCCGAGGGTTTTAAGGATTATAGGGGACAAATGCCAAAAGTCGAATTATTGACAATTGCTATCTTATTGATTCTAAACATAATAATTATGGCTAAAGTCATTAAAACTCCTAAAACTCGGCGTGGATCCTAAAAGAGAGGATATTTACAGGTCCACGGGCCGCGTTATAGGCCGGATTATTGATGTGCTGGAAGTTCAAACCTGCCAGAACATTTTTAATCACAGTCGCGTTGTAATACACCTCACCAATACGCTCTGGACGATAAGAAATTGTCTGTCCTGGACCGGCATAGTCACCAATAAAGTAGGACACTCCGCCAGACTGTAAGTAATTCTTCCGATAGCTTGATAAGCCGTTTTGCATCATTGAAATACCAACGGTATCTTTTGGACGACTCCAACTTTCGCCATTCAGTCCCATACCTACCGATAAAGAATTATCCGCTTCAGTGAAGGACATGGTTTCGGTATGCCCATCCGATGTAAATGCGCGGCCATAAATCCCGAGATCTTTGGTTAATGCTTGCTCACCATTAATGCCAATACCCGTTTTGTATTGATAGTTGGTGCGCACATTATTAATGGCTTGTGTACCTTGCGCATTGTTGGCAATTACGTAATTAGTCGCATCAGAAAAACGCGCCAAGATCATTTTATTGCGATAAGCAAGCACACTCACCTTACCAGGCAAGTCGGCAATTTGATGTTGGCGCTCAACCTCAACTTGATCGCCGTAAGTATTAAAGATTTGCCAATTGAGATCTCTACCATTCGGAGTCTTTGGAGCAAGCATACGTCCAGCACGCATCACCCAATTACCCAGGTACCACTCGCCCGCCAAGCCAGTACTGTAGCCACGCGCATCGGCTGCATAGTCATAGGCTAGATAGGTCATATTGCCCCAGTTCATAAACTGCACGCGAGGATCCTTAGCGTAACGACTGTCGTCAAAAATATCCAATGTAGAAAACTGACCGGCGGTGACTACAACGCGATTACTGCTTACTGTTTGGGTAATTTGATTGGCTTCGTTTTCCAGAACAATCTTATCGCCCTCCTGATTAAAAGTCTGACGCAAAAAAGCACGGGCAGAATAAAACTTTGCTTGAGCCCCAGTCGCTTTGGTTGCTTCACCGTTGGTAAAACCGGCGAGACCTACCAAGCCTGAAAACGGTACGCCAGAAACAACTTCGGGGTTGAAGTAGATGTCGGTATTAGGAGCTAAGCGTGCACCAAAAAATAAAGTGCCAGACCAGGTATAACTCATCGAATTTAAGTCAGATAAACTATTTTGTCCTGAATAAGAGGATGTGAAGTTGTTATAACGCTGGTTGATATAGGTTGTTTGACCATGCACGTTTACCGGCAAACCAAGGACCTCGCCCTCGGTTGGCAAGCCCTCAATAGCTTCTGCAAAACTCGCAACTTGGTCGGCACCTGACCCTGCCCGCTGTGCATACACAGAAGCAGTGACAAAACTTAACAAGAGAATGAGCAAAAGCTTGCGGGTCATTCACGATTTCTGATGAGGTTGCTAAACCTAGTGGTTATGGCAACAGATTGAAGGAAAAATCTGTGCTCTCACGGCCTGGGATTGAAGCCCAAGGGTGGTGCAGCCCAAATTATCCCCAAAAAGAGGCAATTTACCTAGTCTTTATGTCCTAGAGATGACAGATCGAGGATCAATCACTGATAGATTGGGCTCGAATTAGTCTTTGGGTGTGCCCCGAAAACAACTCACCACCCGGAACGAAGAAGAATTAGCGGCGATCCATTAAGGCGCGAGCCAAGGTGCCGGCATCCACATACTCTAGCTCACCACCCACTGGGATACCTCGCGCGATGCGAGTGACCTTGATACCTTTCGACTTGAGTACTTCACCAATGTAATGCGCAGTGGCCTCACCTTCACTCGTGAAATTCGTAGCCAAGACCACTTCACGAATCGGTACACCGGTATCGGGAATCTCAATGCGATTGAGCAATCGATCAAAGCCAATTTCGTTTGGACCCATGCCATCGAGTGGTGAGAGACGACCCATCAATACAAAGTAATTACCTTTGAAACTGAGTGTCTGCTCCACCATCACCTGGTCTGCAGGCGTTTCCACAATGCACAGCAATGAAGGATCACGGCGACCATCGGAACAAGTACTACAAACCTGGGTCTCTGAAAACGTATTGCAACGCGCGCAGTGTCCAACAGTTTCTACTGCTTCACCCAATGACTGAGCAAGGACTGCTGCACCATTACGGTCATGTTGTAACAAATAGAACGCCATGCGCTGCGCTGACTTGGGGCCTACCCCAGGCAGAACGCGTAATGCCTCGATCAATCGACCGAGTGCATCTTGAGGAGCTTCTATGCGTGCCATTAAATATTCAGGTTCTTATTTAGAGTGGCAACTTAAAGCCAGGAGGCATAGGCATACCAGCAGTGGCGCCAGACATCATCTGGGCACTTGCCGCTTCCACCTGTTTGAATGCTTCTGTGTAGGCAGTCACGATGAGGTCTTCCAACATCTCACGATCGTCCATTGCACCCGGATCAATCTGCACGCGTTTGAGTTCGTATTTGCCAGAAATGCTTACTTTAACCAGACCACCAGCCGCTTGGCCAGTCACTTCCAACGCAGCCAATTCGGCTTGCGCAGTTTTCATCTTCTCCTGCATCTGCTGAGCCTGTTTCATGAGGCCAGCAAGTCCACCTTTCATCATCGCTTTATTTCCTTAGTGGTATTACTTATGATTTATGAAAATTGATATTGAATTAAAGAGGTTTCACAGAACCGCCAACTACCTTGGCACCAAACTCTTTTTCTAATTGTTGAATAAATGGATCGGCCGCAATCATTTGCTCCGCATTCACTCTCTTCTCTTGATGAATCTGGGCATCAACTTTAGCAACAGTCTTGCCTTCTACTTCGCCCTTCTCAATCACGATCTTGACGGGCTTGCCAAAGTGAGTGGTGAGCGCATCAGCCAAACGGCCAACAGAAGCGTCAGAAGCTAACTGCGGCATTGGCGTAACGATGGTTGCACGCACTCCAGCAGGTGAATCGCTCCAATCTTGCAACTCTGTCTGGAATGCTAACTGCTGCACCATCCCTTTAACGGGTAACTGACGCATCAAGGCATGCCAATCAGGACGCTCGGCAGAACTGGCTGCGGAAATTTGTGCAGCCGGTGCTGACGGTGTCGATACTGGAGCGGCAGGCGCAGCTGCTCTTGCAGCAGGTGCTGGTGCAGATGCTTTTGGAGCCGGGGCCACTGGACGAGCAGTATTTACTGGCGGAGCCGATGGAGATGATGGTGCTGAAGGAGAATTGCCTCCTCCACTGCTATTGCTTCCGGGACGAAACGCCAACATACGTAACAGCGTCATGGCAAAGCCAGTTTGCTCATCCGGTGCCAGCGATAAATCTGGGCGGCTAGTAATCGTGATTTGATAGAAGAGTTGCGCTTCTTCTTTTGTGAGCTGGCCAGCTAAACGACGAATCTCGCCTGCTTCTGGCCAATCTTCTAAAACAGATTCTGGAACAACTTGCGCTGCTGCAATTTTTTGCAACAGGCTTGAAAGATCTTGCAATGCTAATGAGAAAGACATACTGCGCTCACCCATTTCGTTTGCGACTGCGAGCAGGCTTGCACCATCTTTAGCAATCAAACAATCCAAAATGCGGATGAGATAAGCATCATCTAATGTGCCGAGCATGCCACGTACAGATTCTTCGCTAACTTTGCCAGCCGCATAGGCAATAGCCTGATCAGTTAGCGATAAAGCATCGCGCATTGAACCTTGAGCTGCCTTGGCAAGAACACGCAAGGCATTGACTTCGCATTCCACTTTTTCTGCAGCAAGCACTTTTTCTAAATGCTCAACGATGAGTGGTACTGGCATTTGCTTGAGGTTGAACTGCAAGCAACGAGACAAGATAGTTACTGGGATCTTTTGTGGGTCAGTAGTCGCCAGAATAAATTTGACGTGCTCTGGCGGCTCTTCCAAAGTTTTGAGCATGGCATTAAAGGCATGATTGGTGAGCATGTGCACCTCGTCAATCATGTAGACCTTATAACGCGCATTGCTGGGTGCGTAAGCTGCTTTTTCTAGGAGCGCAGCAATATCATCAACACCACGATTGCTTGCAGCATCCATCTCTATATAGTCAACAAAACGGCCCGCATCGATTTCCATGCAGGCTGGGCATTTTCCACAAGGCTCTGAAGTCATCTTGCCGGAACCATCGGATCCCGTGCAATTGAGGGCTTTAGCCATAATTCGGGCAATCGTGGTCTTACCTACTCCACGGGTACCCGTAAAGAGCCATGCGTGGTGCAGGCGACCCTGATCCAAAGCATGGGTTAAGGCCTTAACCACATGGTCTTGGCCGACTAATTCAGAGAAGGTTTTGGGGCGCCACGAACGGGCTAATGCCAATGCTGTCATGTCTTACATTCTAACAAGCTAAAATGGAATTGGATGGGCCTCCCCGCATGGTGGGTTGGATAACCTGGTCAGGTCGGGAACGAAGCAGCCAAACCCAATTTCTGCCAGTGCCGGGGGTTTGGCTCATCCACCCTATTTATAAGTCTTTGTTTGTGTTGGTTTTTATTTTGACAACAAAGATTTGTGTCACTTTGCTGTGTCACCCAGAGGCATTAACTGCTTTTTACTGGGGTAATGCATGGCTCATTCAAATGGTATTTTTAAACGTGGAAGCTCTCACTATCTTCGGGTAGCACTACCGCTATCTCACGCACTGCGTCATCAATATAAAAGTGGCAAAGTCATTATTTCACTAGGAGCATGCAGCTATCGAGAAGCGCTCACGGCAGCGGCTATTAAACGAGCACAGATTCTTGAGGCCAAGGAGCCAATCACAAAAAACTTAGCACCACTAAGCGGCATCCCATCCACATACTACCTTCGCGATATCTATGACCGTTGGATTAAATCAAAACCCCTTAGTAATGATGCAATCAACACCTGTATGCGGGCACTTCTCTTATATGAGGAGCAGACTAATAACCCTCCACTTCATTTGCTAACTAGAGCACAAGGCGATAACTTTAGGGCGTGGCTTCAAGAACCAGAGCGAAAAACCTCCAGCAAAACAGCCTATGACCGATTTACATGGGTCAAAACATTACTTAAATATGCCTACAGAGATTTGGAAGTCATTAGCCGCCACCCATGGGAAGGAATCATTCTCTTCAAAGAAACGACAAACCAACGCCGACCATGGAGCAATGCAGAACTTCAGACTCTGTTTGGGCAACCGCTATTTCAGAAATATGAACTACCCAAAGACTGGCGATGTGGCAAAGATGCTGCGTACTGGATCCCGCTGCTTGGACTATATACAGGAGCTAGATTAAGTGAGTTAGCGCAATTACGCACAGTAGATATATTGAGTGCGGGTGAAATATCCTCGATCTGCATTACCAACCTAGGAATCAATCAGCAATTAAAGACTTTGGCAAGCAAACGAACCATCCCTATTCACAGCGCATTAATAGAGCTTGGATTTCTTGAGTATGTAGAAAAAATAAAAGCGCTCGGCAGGGATTCATTATGGCCAGAGCTAAAACAACGCAAAAACAAGCCTGGGGGATATTTTTCCAATTGGTTTGGGGAATACAAGGCACAGATTGGGCTAGCGGGTTACCCAGACTTTCATTGCTTTAGACATACTGTCAGAAGTCAGCTTGGTGAAGCAGAAGTTCCAGAACATGTGATTGACTCAATTCTTGGGCATGAAATTAAAGGTAGTACGGGGGCAAAAATCTATACACACAGAACACTAAACACCCTTAAAAACGCCATTGAAAAGCTAAATTATCAGAAAATTCCTTGCGCCATCCATGTTAACGAGCAAAAAAATTTGGGTAAAAGCAACACGTTGCACGCATTTCAGCATGGGTTATAAATGTAAATTAAAATGTGCATGTGCGGCGGTATTGCACAGACCGTTGTAGGGGATGGCAGTCCCAGAATGCAATGCGCATAGAAACAGGCCAGCATGCTAATGCTCCAACAAGCACAGCAGCTACAAAAAAATGGTCTCCAACAGCGTTGGGGGTCTGCTATTTGTATCTCGATCTCCAACATTCTTAATAGTGTTTTGGAGATTAAAAAATGTCTTTCCTATATTCCCGTGGTACTGATATGTTTGATAACGCACCGGCTCAAATGGTAGCGGATAGTTTTAGTAATTTTGCTGAAGCTATTGCCAACGATAAAAGCTCTCGCAAAGGGCTAACCTATATATGCTCTCCTCTCTCTGAAGGCATTCATTATGAAAAGCCAGCGGAATATTTGGGCATTGCTAATTGGCGCCTAAAAAACTATGGTTTGCCACGTCAGTTTTTACCCTTTGATTTCGATGGGTTTGAAAGCCCAGAGATATTTGACCAAGTCTGTGAGTTATTGCGCGCCTATGACTGCCTCATATACACAACTGCCTCTCACTCAGAGGGTGCGCCCAGAGCGAGAGCAATACTCGCTCTTAACAGAGCTACAGAACCCGAAGAAGGAGAGCAACTTGGACGAGCAATGCAAATGCATATTGAATCTGAGATAGGTATTGGCAAAATTAAGTTTGACACATCTGTTTATCGAGCAACTCAACCCATCTTCACACCTGTAACTACCTCCGAAATCATTCGTCACAATGGTATGCCTCTAGATGTGGATAAAGTTTTGAATGACTGCCCCGCTACGAGAAGCCGATCAACAGACACAATTATTGAGACCCTAACTTCAATAAACAGACCTACATTTCAGCTACCTAACTCCGCCATAAGTGAGGGCAACAGAAATGAGATGATGCTTCGATACGTTGGGCATTTACGTGGGCGGGGTTTTAAAGAAGATGAGATTGTGGCTCTAGCAATGGCGCTGAATAAAGCCCAATTTTCTCCTCCGTTAGATCACGCCGAAATCTTGGATATTTGCAGTCGATATCAACATCAAAGTCGAGAACTAGGTAATGAATTAGGAAGCACACAATCTCCAATTTCAATGTATACATTTTTCAAGCAATCAGAAGGTGACCTCGAAATACAAGCCATGCCACCCCCAAAGCGTAGCTATGTTTTTTCCGATCAAGTTCCCATGGGTACGATGTGCGTTCTTGGTGGCTCTGGTGGCGTATCTAAAACAATGCTCGCTTTGCAAATGGCCATTGCCTCTGCTTGCGGTAAAGATTTAGGGCATATTCAAGTTGCAGAAGGTACGTCATTGCTTTTTTTAGGCGAGGAAGATAAAGCCGAACGAGACAGAAGGATCGGAGCAATATGTTCTTATATGCACGCAGACCCTAAGCTTGTGCAAAAAAGAGTTAAATGCTTTGGTGCCGCTGGAATTGATATGCGTCTAACCCAAAAAACAGATGGTAATGTGCAAGCCACCATCTTAGGCAACAAAGTCACTCAGATGGCACAAGAACATGCAGCATGGTCTGGATCCCCTTTAAGAATTATTGTCTTTGACCATGCGCGATTGGTACTCGGTGGCGATCCAAATGATGCGGAGGATGTAACCCAACTTACACGGGTCCTAACGCATATCGCCAAAGAAACAGGAGCAGCTGTCTTTTTATTAGCCCACAGCCCTAAATCGGTCATGGCAAAAAAGGGGGATGAAATGAACTCGGGTGATATTGCAGGCTCTTCAGCATTTGTTGACAATAGCCGTGCAAGCTTCATGATGTGGACTATGCGTGATGACGAAGCAAAAACTCACCATGTACCCTCATCTGAACGCACTGAATATGTAAGATTGGAAAATGTTAAGGCTAACTATGCACGCACTGGGGGTGGGTATTGGCTGAAAAGAGTTTACATGCCAGATTGGGATGTAGCCTTACTAGAGCCTGTTTATCTTCACTCTAAGAGCCTATTTCAAGCTAAGGGAATTAGCGACCTCCAAGATAAGATTTTGCGTGAGTTACGCAAAAGACATGGGGGTATTTCTGAGCGCAGGTTAAGGGATATGGCAGGTAAAGATGGCGTACTAAATGCATCCGATACCAAAGTGCGAGCAGCTATTGATGCAATGCTTGAAGAAGGCCTTATCGAAAGACGTCCACCAACAACCGAAGAAAAGAATTTACACAAGTTAGCGGGTCAAGTTCGTGAGGTTCTGGTTGCCTGTACACCCTAACTAGATAGGCAGTGGGGTACACCACAAGACTGGTTGCCCCACACTTTTCTCAATCTTTTCAGCAACTTAACATATGCATAAGAAGTACATAAAATACCCCCGAAAACCCCACATTTTCCACAATAAAAACAATCACTTATGTGGGATAAATACCCTTACGTCCCTAGCGGGACGATTACCCCGCATAGGACAGGTATGTATTAGCTGCCTAGGGGGCAATACGGTCATGACTTTGACGAAACCCCGTCATTCCACCCTGAACGACCCCCTAAATGGTCTTGCCATATGAGTCAAATTCAAAACCCAGAACCTATATTGATAACTGCAGGCGGCAAGATTGTATGTCGCAGATGCAAGGCACGGTCATCCAGAACCAAACTCCAATGCTCAAAACCAGCCTTAAAAGGCAAAGCGGTATGCGGTCATCATGGTGGCTATAGCACAGGCCCTAAAACCCAAGAGGGCAAAGATAGAATTCGTGCCGCTCACTGGAAAGATGGCAGTGAAACCCTTGAGGCTAAAGCTGAGAGAAAAAAGAAGTTTGCCGAGTTGAATCAGTTAGCGGCCGCTCTAGGATTGAAGCCCTAGAAAGAGTCGTCGTAATCATTCCATGCTGAAGTATCAACCACGAAAGTGTCGTCCATTAAAGTCAAGCTAACGGGACTGGCTACATCGCTAAACAATTGGCATTTAAATGAAAATTCATCAAACATCAGAATTCCATCACCCTTACGCACGTTAGAGTTAGATCCCCATTGCAATTCAGCAGTAATTATCCCTGTCGCCTGAAAAATAAGTCTCTCATGATCAATGGAGACTATCTCCACCCCATCAACATAGAGCTCATCGATACTATGATGCGGTGCAAGTCTATCAATTGATTCAATAGTTTCAGATATGGTTTGGTTGATCAAAATCATATCAACTTTTTCAATCACTGATTCAATGAGCTCATATCGACACTCTGCAATAGCGGTACACCATCCATTAATTGCACCTTCAATCTCCAAAACTAAATCATTGACCCGATCACAATCTATTGAAAACGTCTCGGGCTGAATATGAGTAAATTTACTTAATTCATCAATCGCCTTTATGAGCCTTCTATGCATTGATATTGTTTGGATGCCCAATACATTTTGTATGTACTCATCCGAAATTCCACCCTGAACAATGTAGTAAGCTCGTTGACCCCTGCTTATGCCACACTTTTTTCCCGTCACATTTGCATACCAACTCGATTTCAACACATTTTGATCGGGGGCTAATCTCATATTGAGATGGCGAATCAATTCTCTCAAGGCATAAGAAAAATTATTAAAACGTAATGGATTAGAAAAATCCCTCAGATTTTTATATGCCGCCTCGTACAAGCGCTCCTCAAAATCACCCTTAAGTAGCTTGCATAGTTGAGCCGTCATATGGTCTAGGCCTCGGGATCAAAAGTATCCTCATCATAGTAGTTCATGATGGTGTAGACCTTTGGTTGACCTTTAATTGTTTGAACTTTTACGTCGACTATGTATGCCAATTCATGCCACGGCTTGGAAAATTTTTCACTTCCAGCCATCATTGCTCTTTTTACAGCATTATTCTCAAAGATAACTTTAATTGGGGAGTCTGAAATTGCTTCAATAATCGCTTTATTTCCTGTATCCGAGCTATTGTCAAACTTAGCTTGATACCATGTCATAACACACTTTCGGTGAACGCTATTATCAGGCTCATCCATCAATTCAATTTCACGACGAATTCTATTTTGCACGGCATTTGCTTCGGAAGAAGATACAAATATCTGTTGAATTTTATTGTTATCGCCAGATACCGAAAGCACCATCTGAGAGCCCTGATCTTTTGCAACCGGCTCTAAAATATCATTCCATTGGCGTAAATCTTGCTTGGTAATATTTTTGGGGGCGATAGAAGCTTTGCCACTCAGCCAATCAATTACTGATTTCGAATAATTTAACCATTCTCCCAGCGAGCCACTGGACCATAAAAGTGAAACTAATGGTAACGATTGAGCTACAAGCTCAACAACTATCGATCCAGATCTAACTTCTTTAACAAATAACCCGCTACCTATTTCATCGCCCTTGCCCACTTCATTTTCAATAAATTTCTCAAACTGTTGAGAAACCCCTAAAAGCGCAACAGTTAAGTCAGCAAGCATCACTGGTTGCTCATTATTAATTCGTATTTCAAGTCTTTTACTAAAATCCAACTCTAGAATTGGTGTTTTTATGTTCACTCGTAACTCCTTGAATGATGGGGAAATTCAAGGACATTCTATCTTTAATCAGACATTTAATTATAGAAATTAAAGCTTATGGAGACTTTATTTCAAATTCCCAATTGTTTGGAGTGATTTAAACCAAGCTGGGTATTGTTCTGGTTTCATGCCAAATCTTTTAAATGCATCTTCCTCGATCACAGGGTCAAAGGGTTTATCACTTAAAAAAGGGTATAAATCCATCGGTCTGGGCTCAGGTTTTACGCCAGTCGCCAACGACACAAAAGACTTCCAAGCGCCGTAATTTCTCCTGGGGTTATCTTTAATTCCAATATGCAGAAATTCACTCAATGGCATTCGAATTGAACATCGTTGACACACCACCATATCAACTGGCATCTGAATTTTTGGGACAGGGCCTCTAAGATCAATCAAATCATAAATTGGTTGAATATGTCCCTGCCCACATCTGGGGCACTCATAATATTTATATGAAGAGATTCGAGTCATATCGAGCTAATTTGAATGCACAACAATCTAGTTGCCAAATATACTCTTATGAATGTCGGACATTGTGGGTGTATCTCTAAAAAATATTCCGTGACTTGGCAGCTCCTTAACTAGCTTCGAGAATTCGAATTCATTAATTGATCCGTCATTATTAGTAATTTTCTTTAATGAATTACGCAATTCGCTACTGAGCGCCATTACTGCACAAGCAGACGTAACCGCCCTTTCCTGCGAAGGGGAAAGCTTAATCTTCCCAAGGCGCAGTGTCTCATTGATTTTTCCCAAAATACTATCCGCACTCATTGCTGATGATAGTCTTTTATTCATCTCTGCAGCAGAAGCAATAAAGACAAACTCTACATCCTCCCAACCCATCTCTTTTTTAAATAAACCAAACATCTTTTCCCCTTTAATGCATAAGCTTCAATCTACCAATAGGTGTTTTAAGTGCCATCAGTTAGTTACAGCTGGTGTAATTTCCCTGTGTTGTACATGTGTAATTCCTGCCCCCGATGTTGTAGTTTCTTATCGCAGGAGCTGAGCTACCACCCCCACTGCCCATCATTGAGGTACCCATACCCATTAAGGCCATCCCCTTTTGCTGCTCTCGATTAATTGCTGACACATAGCAAGACGCATATTCATTGGTACCAATCTGAAGTCCAGCATTTCTGCAAGTCCTCTGGGCAATTTCAGCATTTGAGGCGCACCCAAATAGCATCAACGAGAAAACTCCTATTAATAAGTTTTTTTGCATGACCATCCCTTGTAAGAAATATATTTATTTGGGTATCATCTCCCGTGGTTTTAAATACGTCAATAGGGAAATATCTCCCTTATGGCAAAACCCTCTCCGACCTATAGCGGCTCAAAGCAACTTGTTGCCCTAGGCAAAACCATCAGGGCAATTAGACTAGAAAACGGCCTCTCCCAAGAGGCATTAGCCAACGAAATTGGTATTGACCGTAGTTATATGGGTGGTATCGAGAGAGGCGAGCATAACGTAGCCATCATGAATCTAAGCAAAATTGCCAAAACCCTCAAAATTAAGGCATCGGAATTACTTGCCGCAGCAGGTCTTTAGCCTAGAGTCAAATATTTGACATGACCTCATGAATTTTGTGATGTGGTTACAAAATCCTGATCCATATATATTAGAGGTCTTATCTGTATTTAGGCGGGTGCGGGATGGGTGGGGGTTCGATATTCCAATATGAAGAAGCAAAACCGCTTTGTGGGGATAAAAAGATTTGTCTGCCTGTGTCACCTAACTGTGTCACTTATCAACGAAATTTAGGTCTTTGAGAGATTAAAATTGCCTTTTTAAAAAAACTTAATTAACATATAAGCCCTATGCTGTATGGGTTTTCACACAAATTCGGGAACGAAGCAGCCAAACCCAATTTCTGCCAGTGCCGGGGGTTTGGCTCATCCACCCTCCTCCAGGAATTCAGAAGATCTTCAGAACCCTGAAAATTCCCCAAATTATCCAAATAATCAGCAAAACCAGAACAGTTCGTGCATCCAGCGAGATTCTGAATAACTGCAGCTGTTTATGGGAACACTCAATAGACACTCGCAAAGCTGATCCCCTCTATGTAGAAAGATTCAGCGTAGAGGTTTTAGATGACGATAAATAGTGAGTCCGGATGATTTAAGCGTAAGAAGAGAGCAATCTTGGTGCAGCATTACCTCCACCAAGAATTGAGCCTCTATTTAAATTGCATCAGTTGTTTTTATTTTTTAAAGCCTCTTCTAGCTGATTGATTTTATTTTGCATTGCAGTCATCTTTGCATTAAGCGCACCAACGTTTAAGAAAGTCTCATCGGCAACTGGCGCTTTGAGGTTGTTACCCCAGCCCAGCCATGAAGAGTCGTATACCTTGACCTTCTTAAAGCCCAAAGACTTCAGCACTGTGGCAGTCTCAGAAGCCCGCACACCACTTTGGCAATAGACCACGGTTTCTTTATCAGGATCGAGATTGGCATACAGTTTTTTTAGATCTGTTTGATTTTTTAGCGCCATGCCAGAGTTATCGGCAACTTGTTTCTTGCCTAGCTTGATCGCAGTTGCTGGGTCTTGCCAATTGTCCTCGAAGGGGATATTGGTGGCATTGGGAATATGGCCACCCCGAATCGTCCGCACATCCTTACCCGAGAACTCGTCGGGCGTTCTGGCATCAATGATTTGCACGGATTTCGACTGGGCAAGCTTGAGCATCTCCTCATTACTAACAACCAATTGAGGCTGCGGTACTAGCACTACCGATACTGGTGGTAAAGTTTGGCGCTCTTTTTGAATTGGTAGGCCAGCTTGTTTCCAGCCATCAATACCATCATGGTAAATCTGCGCGTCCTTTCCACCAAAATAATTAATGGTGTAAAGGCCAAAATAAGTATATGGATTGCCGCGTGCGCCATAAACCACAACATCTTTATTTACATCTAAACCAGCAGCGTTAAAAATCTTTTGAATTTGTTCTGCAGGGATGTAGTCTTCTTTATTTGGGTCCCGCAGTACATTACCGATCTCACCAATATTAATCGCACCTGGGATGTGGCCATCTAAGTAACTTTTTTCATCGCGTACATCCCAAATAATCGCACCGCGAGCAATTGCCTGCTGCATTTGATCTGTTTGAATGATGGCTATTTTTTGCTGGGCAAATGCCATGGAAAAAATGGACGCTAATACGATTGCCAATAGTGATTTCACGATACTTCCTTGGATTAAATATGAGTGAATAAGCGATAAATTGATGATAAACCAACGCCTACCCACAAGCGATCTCCGTAAAAAACGAGCAATTAATATGGTTTTGGGTATGTGGCTTTTATTCAATATCAATTGAGCAACTTAATTCGAGGCACAATAGTATGATTCAATCCCAATAGACCCCTATGCCCCAAGCCATTATTTTTGATGTAGAAGCAACCGATAAAAACGATGCCGTCATTATTGAAGCTGCTTCATTAGATGTCACCTCCCTTAATCCATTTGAAGTGGGCAATCCTTGGGTTCAACGTTACAACCCAGGTAAGCCTATTAGCCTAGGTGCACTTGCCACTCATCACATCATGGATGAGGAATTGATCAACTGTCCCGCAAGCAGCTCTTTTAGATTGCCGGCCGGAACTAAATATCTCATTGGCCACAATATTGATTTTGATTGGGTTGCGATTGGCAGTCCTGAGGTCAAGCGCATTTGCACTTTGGCACTGGCGCGTAGTCTGTGGCCTGATTTAGATAGTCACACGCAAAGCGCTCTGCTCTATTACTTTGAACGCAATACTGCTAGAGATCAACTGCGCAATGCGCATAGCGCCTTAGCCGATGTATGGATCTGCTCAAAAATTGTTGCTCAGATTATCGATAAGTTACACCCCGTTTCTTTGGATGCTTTATGGGAGATGTCCGAGAAAGCCAGAATTCCAAAGACCATGCCTTATGGCAAACATAAGGGTGAGCTCATTAGCCAAGTGCCCAGTGATTACAAGCAATGGCTACTACGCCAAGACAATGTCTCTGGTTATTTGCGCAAAGCTTTAGAAGCCAATTAATCAAGCCTTGTAGCACCCCATCAACCCGCCCATTTGACAGGCTAAATCTTCCTACATCAAATTCAGTAATTCCTGATGTAATATGTGTATCATTATTGGTACGCTATATGGATGAAGACCCCCATACTAGAAGTGCGTTTTTTTAAAACAGAAACAAATAACGAGCCCGTTAGAAATTGGCTTCAATTGCAGACTGTCAAGGATAAAAAGCGAATAGGTGAGGATATTAAAACCGTTCAATTTGGCTGGCCTCTTGGAATGCCTCTTGTCAGACACATTGATGGCGAAATTTGGGAGATTCGGTGCAGACTCAGTGGTGGTATTGCGAGAGTTCTTTTTGTACTAGAGAACAACATCATGATATTGATTCATGGATTTATCAAGAAACAGCAAAAGACACCCAAGCAAGATTTAGATTTAGCAAAAACTAGAGTAAAGCAGTTAAGGAGATCGGTATGAAGAAAAAGCATATTGGCAGCAATTTTGACGAATTCTTAAAAGAAGAATCCCTGCTCGAACACTCAACTGCCGTAGCAGTAAAACGTTTCATAGCCTGGCAAATTGAGCGTGAAATGGAGAAACAACAAATCACCAAAACCTCTATGGCTAAGAAAATGCATACCAGTCGCGCAGCTTTAAATCGCCTGCTTGATGAAAGCGACACCAGCCTCACATTAATTACACTAGCCAGTGCAGCGACTGCCCTGGGAAAGAGAATTAAGCTTGAACTAAAGGCCGCCTAAAAAGAATAAGGGAATAAGGAATCCGTGATTTCCTTATTCCCCTTCCAGGCCTACTGCTTGTTCTTTACTGATATTTACGATTAAAGACTTGTTTTGTTGCGCTTTCATGACGCTTAGTATTTTTCAATACTGCGCAGTAAGACAAAACCATGATAGCTACGAGAGAAATTCCGTTGAAGTTGTTTAGTAAGTCCATTTGCTTCTCCTTTATGCGTTATTACTTGTTATTTGCTAATTAATTTGTTACTGAATTTTTTACCTGGCTACCGGTAACTCATCCCACCTCGTGGTGTAGTTCGGCGACCGATTGTTTGATCTCATCTGCCACTCTTCTTTAGTGCCATTGGTTCCTGCGGCCGCAGATCTGATGAATGCATTGCCAAAGCGCGTGTTGATCTCATCTACCGCTTTCATCAAATGAGCAGACTTACCTTTAGTCTCGATATCCTCAAACAAGGATTGCTGAGCTGTTGGCTTATCGCTAATCAGATTGAGGATGACGCCCGCCTTCTTGTAGCGGAAGTTGGCTTGATAGATTTGCTTGAGGCCTGCCAATGCTGCATTGGTTAAGGTCAGAGTGTTATCTGTTGGATCCGCTAATGGAATCGTGACGCTTTGATGATACTGTGGCTCGTTTTGCTTAAACGGATTGGTCTGAATAAACACAGTGAGCGCGCCCGTAGTGCTATTTTGGGTTCTGAGCTTTTCAGCGGCACGTGCTACATGGGTAGCAACCGATTCAGCCAACTCTGCTTGACTAGTAACCAGCTTTCCAAAACTACGTGAGGCAATAATTTGCTGTTTGGCTGGCGCCACTTCTTCTAGTTGCAAGCAGGATGTACCGCGCAACTCATAACAGAGACGCTCCATCACTACCCCAAACTGTTGACGCATGGTTTGTGGTGAGGCTTGCAAAAGGTCAAACACACTCTGAATGCTTTGGGCTTTAAGTTTTTTGGCGATTTGTTTACCAACACCCCAAACTTCACCCACTTCGGTCTCACTCATCCACTGGTAGAGCTCTTCTTTGGCCATAGCATTGACATCACACACGCCAGCGAACTGCTTGTGTTTCTTGGCCAGATGGTTGGCAAGTTTTGCTAAGGTCTTGCTGGCACCAATGCCCACACAGACTGGCAAGCCAGTAGTATCTTTCACTTGTTGCTTGATCTTTTGACCCAGTTCAATTGTGTCCTGATACTGTTTTAAGACGGTTTCGATTTGCAAGAAACTCTCGTCGATGCTGTAAACCTCTAGGTTTGGGGTGAACCCTCTGAGTACCTGGACTACGCGACTACTCATATCGCCATATAAGGTGTAATTGGATGAGTAAGCCTGAATGCCATGCTTCTTAGCAAGATCTTTCATCTGAAACCAAGGTGTTCCCATCTTCACGCCAAGCGCCTTGACTTCAGCACTACGCGCTACAGCACAACCATCGTTATTGGAGAGCACCACCATCGGCACCTCTTCTAGCTTAGGCTGAAATACACGCTCACAAGAAACATAGAAGTTGTTTACATCCACCAGTGCGAAGAGAGAATTTGAAGTGTTTTGGATATTCATCTCACTTCCCATTTCTGCCACTGGCATTGCTGTACTTGCGCACTACCCCGACCACTACACCCCAGATTTGCAGCTCGCTGCCTTCATTAAAGGTAATGGGTTGATAGTTTGGATTTTCCGGTTGAAGCTCAATGCGGCCACGCAACTGATAAAGGCGCTTGATGGTGTACTCGCTATCCACTACAGCAACTACGATATCTTTATGTTTTGGCTTAAGGGCCTTATCGACCACGACCTTGTCGCCATCGCAAATCCCCGCACCCAACATTGAATCCCCTTTCACGGTAAACATGAAGGTGGCTGGCTTGTTCTGGACGAGGTAATGGTTTAAATCTAGGCCATCTTCGGCGTAATCTGCCGCTGGACTAGGGAACCCAGCTGATATCCGGTGGCTTAGGAGCTTGAGCTCATAGGCGGCAAAATGACCGGCCAAGGCTTGTGGTGCCTGGCTTAGGGTTGCTTTTGCGGAGTTCATTGCTTGCGTCATAGTCATTAATATACTGTATGTTTATACAGTATATGTAAAAACCGCAGAAATGAGGCTATTTTTGTTGTTTTGGGGCTATAAGCCCCCTCTCAACCCCTCTTTTTTCTCCCCCTCCCTAGTCATAAACCCCGAGTTCACCCCACTCATATTGAGCCCTAAGGAATTGCATAATGGCTCTAGAAGTTGCTGCGGAAATGATCCAGTAGTTCATATAAAAAGAACAGTAGGAGACACATGAAGACGTATAAAATCGCATCCGTCCCAGGCGACGGCATTGGCAAAGAAGTAATCCCAGAATGCGAAAAGGTATTGAATGCCTTAAGCAAAAAACATCCTGAGGTCGCTTTCCAATTCGAGCACTTTGATTGGGGTGGTGATTACTACCGCAAGCACGGCATCATGATGCCCGAGGATGGTCTTGAGCCCTTGCGTTCCAAAGATGCCATCTTATTCGGCTCTGCTGGCGACCCCAAGATTCCAGATCACATTACTTTGTGGGGCTTGCGCCTCAAAATCTGCCAAGGCTTTGATCAATATGCAAATGTGCGCCCCACTCGCATTCTTCCTGGCATTGAAACACCATTACGTAATTGCAAACCAGGCCAGCTCGATTGGGTGATCGTGCGCGAGAACTCCGAAGGCGAATACTCTGGTGTAGGCGGTAGAGCCCATCAAGGTCATCCCATTGAAGTGGCCTCTGATATGAGCATCATGACTCGCGTTGGGGTTGAACGCGTCCAACGTTTTGCTTTTAAGTTAGCACAGTCACGCCCTCGTAAGCACCTCACTGTCATTACTAAATCCAATGCACAGCGTCATGGCATGGTGATGTGGGACGAGATCGCCAACATCGTTGCTAAAGATTTCCCGGATGTCACTTGGGATAAGGAGCTGGTTGATGCTGCTACTGCACGCATGGTCAATCGTCCCGAATCTTTAGACACTATTGTCGCCACCAACTTACATGCCGATGTTCTGAGTGACTTAGCGGCTGCACTAGCCGGCAGTTTAGGCATCGCTCCTACTGCCAACTTGGATCCAGAGCGTCGCTATCCATCGATGTTTGAACCGATTCATGGCTCTGCTTTTGACATCATGGGCAAAGGGCTTGCCAATCCGATTGGCACCTTCTGGTCAGCAGTGATGATGCTCGACTTCCTGGGTGAGAAAGCCCTTGGCGCAAAGTTAATGGCAGCCATTGAAAAAGTGACAGCCAATCCAAAGTTGCACACTCGTGATTTAGGCGGTACGGCCATGATGAGTGATGTTACCAATGCAGTCATTGAGGAGATCTCCAAATGAAGCGATTTAAATTACTGAATACCTTGCTGTGTGCATGTTTAATTTCCTTTGGATTACTATCGGGCGCAAATGCTCAACCTTTCCCCGATAGAACTATTCAGTACATCATCCCCTTCCCGCCCGCCGGGGAATCTGATTTAGTAGCGCGCTATCAAGCCGATATCTCCGCCAAGAAGTTCAAGCAGCCGATGGTGGTGATGAATCGTGCTGGCGCTGGTGGCGCATTAGTATGGAGCACCCTCAACACCTACCCTGCCGATGGCGCAACAGTAGTGGGCGTCAATATTCCGCACACTATCTTGCAACCACTCCAAGAAGGCATTCAGTACAAGACAGAAGACATTAATGCCATCTACTACTACCACTTTACGCCAGACGCCTTAATGGTATCTGCAGATAGCCCTTACAAGACCTATCAAGAATTTATTGCCGCAGCTAAAAAGGATCCCGGCAAGATGACGCTTGCTGGATCCGCACAATTCTCAGCTAACCATATGGCAGTCGAGCGCCTCAATAAACTGGCTGGCGTCAAAATTACATATGTGCCCTTTAAAGGCACAGGTGATTTAATTACCGCTTTGATTGGTATGCACGTTGATGGCGCTATGGGTTATCTACCTTTGGCGATCCAGCAAAAAGGCAAGGTACGCACGCTAGCGATTGCAACCGAGAAACGCAATCCCGCCCTGCCAGATGTTCCAACCTTTAAAGAGTTGGGCCTGAACTGGGTGGATGGTGCATATCGTGGCGTTGCTGTGCCTAAAGCAACCCCACTAGTGCTCCAACAAAAGATGTCTGACTACTTTGCGCAACTCAATGCCGATCCCGAGACTAAGAAGAAGTTAGAGGACGCTGGATTTATTTTGGTGGATGTTCCTCTGGCAAAGATGCCGGCATTCATGAAAGAGAAAACGGCTCAAGCCATGGATGATGCCAAGAATGCTGGGATGATTAAGTAAAGCTTTTGAGGCTTTCTGATTCTTTTACCTTTTTAGCCTCAAATAAAAAACCACCGAATGCGGTGGTTTTTTATTTGGCGCTTACTTTCTGTTTTAGCAAAAAGCAAAAGCGAGAATTGCCGGATCATCCAGAAAAGCATTGGATAGGTAAATGCTGGCGCGGTAAAGCCAAGGATTCACTTCATTAATGATTTGTGAAAAATATTCCATAAGCCTATTGTAAGGGCTATTTAGCCGCCTAGGTAATCCGACTTGCCAACCTCTACCCCGTTATGACGCAGGATGTCATAAGCCGTAGTCACATGGAAATAGAAATTAGGGATGATCCAGGTCAATAGATATTGCTCGCCGACAAACTCAAATTTCCATTCTTGAATTGAAAACTTAATCTCTTTCGCTTCAGTGCCATCAATCTGTTCTGGCTTGAGGCTATTGGCAAAAGCAAGCGTTTTGGCAATCCGGTCTTGTAGCTGAGCAAAAGTAGTTTCGCTATCTTCAAATTTAGGCGGCTCAATGCCAGCTAAACGAGCCATACCATTTTTCACTTGATCGCAAGCAATTTGGACTTGCTTGGATAGCGGAAACATATTTGCAGCAAGGCGACCTTCTACCAATGCTTTGCTATCAAGGCTCTGGGCGCTTGCAAACTCTTCCCCCTTTTTGAGGATATTGGAAAGATTGGTGAGCATCTTTGTCAATTGTGGAATTGACGCTTGGTACATTGAAATGGCCATGGGATCTCCTAAAGAGTGAAGTAAGGTGCGATTGCTAACCTACTCAGGTCAGTTTACTGGATCTCTTTGATCTTGCCTTGTGCAGAAATCAAGTAAGCCTTGTTTGGCTTATCTTTTCTGATGCGTGTGAGTTCAGCCTGGTAGCCTTGTAATTGCTTGCGGTACTTTTCGTACTTCTCGCTACCTAACTCTGGAATGGTAAGTTTGTAATCGATAATTGCCAGATGGTCATCTAGCTCTACTAAGCGATCCATCCGATAGCTCTTACCCTCCTCGCTAGCAACATCCAACTCATTCCAAGCCTGCACCCACTCTCCCGAGGTGAGATAGCGTTTTAGCTCTGGAGCTTCTAGCACCGCCTTAGCGCGTGCCATTAAAGTTTTCGCCTGTTCCTGATCAACACCAAGCCAGTTCATGAGCTCTTGCTCACTTGGCATGGGTGGCTTTACTGAATTACTGGAGTCTGGAGTGAGGAACTCGAGTAACTGATGGAAGTTCGTACCCTCTTCTAGAATTTCTGGATCAGGAGTGCTCGCTTGCTCATCTTCGCCTGCAAACACTTCAACTGTCACGCCGCTTTCGATGTCAGATAGCATTTGCCTATGACTTTCTTGCGCAGGACTCCAGTCCAAGACAAAATCTTCGACTGCGTTTGCTTGTATAGGCTTGATAGCCTCAACCTCTTCTGTGGCTACCACCAGCTGATTTAATTGATACACAGTCAACCCAGCATTCCTCGCCTTCCCATACCAGGAGGCCTTATCTAAGCCGCTAGGATTATTGGCGGTTGGTTTCTGAGAATCACCGCTAATCCACAAGCCTTGACGGGCACGGGTCATTGCGACGTAGAGCAAATTCCAGTTTTCTTTTTCGCCGATTTGCTTCTCCGCTTCATTGATTTCGCTACGCGGGCTTGTCAATGTTTTGGATGTAAATAGCGATAGATGTGATGGCTCCTCTTCTTGTGGCGCCCAATCTATCAATACTCCGCTGTAATCCACATTGGTATCAGTGTTGTTTGCATCGAGAATAATGACAAAAGGTGACTCCAATCCCTTGGCGCCGTGAATCGTCATGAGGCGCACACGCTTATGGCGATCCTCCTCTGACATCTCACTCTCTTCATCTACTTCGGCCAAATTGTCATCGCTTGCCGCATCTACATCACCTTCGTCGGGCGTTTCATCATCATCCCCACGGCGCTTAATATTGATTTCCTGAATAAAGCGACTCAAGCTTGGGTACTGACCGCCATCTTGATTGAGTGCCACCTCCAAAAAGGCGTCTAAATTTGCCAAGACCTGAGGTCGGTCGAGATCCTGACAGACTGCAGCGTATTTCAGGCGCACATCACCCTCTTGGTAAATACGATCGAGCAAGTCATGAACCGGCAAGCGCTCACCCAAAAGATGCCAATGTTTAAGATAACGCGCAGCCACTTGTAGCTTTGCGTCCTTACTATCTTGCAATGCATCCCACCACGAACGATATTGGCCCGAAGTCATTGCTACCGCTAATTGCTGCATTTGTTTTTCTGTAAAACTAAAAATCGGGGTTCTGAGAACCTGTGCTAATGGCAAGTCGTGACGAGGCGTTACCAGTACAGTAAGTAAAGCAATCAGGTCATCTATCTCAAGGGTGTTGAGCAAACCACCTAGGCGGGGACTCTCATAGGCAAGCTTCACATCACGCAAAGCCCTTTCGTATTGAGGCAAGTATTTGCGGCGCTTTACTAGCAACAGGAAATCACTCGCCCTGGCCTCACGCCATATTTCCTTGCCACCCTCTTTGTCAGCGACCTTTCGGGTTGCGATCACCTCTTGAATGAGGCGTGCCACTAACTCGCCCTCATGCTGGCGCTGAATCACCCCAACAGTTGCGCCGGTATCAGCAATGGCTCCATCAAAAGCACTTCCCTCTCGTAACGCATGCATCCGCTCTTCATAAGGTATCAGAGGTAATAAATAGATCTCACCTTGCTGGGCATAAGCATCGGCAGGTTTACCCTGTTCAGGAGCGGTCCAAAGTGTTTGCTGTTCTGAATACGGGTAATCGGGGGGAACTTGCTCGCCCTGAAAGATCGCATTCACTGCTTGGTTAATTTCACCCGCGTTACGGCGTGTTTTGTCTTGCTCAATGTAAGCAGCTGCATGGTATTGATGCAAAAACTGGGCTGCACTCACAAATAATCTTGGATCAGCTCGGCGGAAGCGATAAATCGACTGCTTGGGGTCGCCCACAATAAAGACTTTTGGTCTTTCGTCACCATCGCTATAGCCCGCTAACCAAGCTCGCAGAACTTGCCATTGCAGCGGATTGGTATCTTGAAACTCATCAACCAATATTTGCTTGTATTTAGCATCTAAGCGAGATTGGAGGTAGGCGGCATTAGCAGCATCGTTCATCAGCAAACTAACACCAAGCTCTAGGTCATCAAAATCACGTACACGCATATTTTCTTTTTGAGCATTGGCGTGCGCCATCATGGATTGATTTAGAGCAAACCAGGCTTCATTGATTGCAAAGATATCCTGCTCCGCTTGCCAGAGTAGGTATTCCTCAAAAGCGTGACCCCAGTTTTGTTTAATAGAGATATGCTCATCGATACGATGAGTTTCATTCATCTTCTCGAGATATTTCTTCGCCTCACCTAAGGCCTTGTCGTTATTGCTACGATATTTTGGCTCTTTAGTTAAGAAAGTAGTTTGAAAGTTACTTGCGATCTCCATCACATCGCCGGCATGCTCTTTGCAGGCGATGGCAGGTAGCAAGTATTTCAAAAGATCGCTATCTTTTACGCTGCTATTTTCAAAACAGCGTGCTAAGAACTGCAAGTCTGCCAGCGCATTAGGCGCATTCCACCGAGCGAGCAATGGATTTGGTGTGTTTAGCTTATGCAAGGATTGCTTTAAGCATTCTATTGGGGTGATACCCGTTTGATTGCATTTCTTTGCAAAGAAGGTCCATGCACCTCTTTGCTTAAAGAGACTACTTTTACCCATTAAGAGTTTTTGCGTTTCATGTGAACCCAAATACTTCAACAAGACGTCGTAGTGCGCTTTTAGATCTGGAGTGAGATCGCCCCACCAATCATCAAGGCACTCATCTTGCAGACGCTTGGCATCTTCGCGCAGCTTAAACCCTGGTTGGACGCCCATTGATACCGGAGCAGCGCCCAGTAATCTGCCAAACCAACCATGAAAGGTATCAATCACAATCGGCTGCGGATTTGCCAGCACCTGCTCATAAAGTGCTTTAGCCTTAGGCAGACATTTTTCAGCCTGCTCTTTTTCCATACCTCGAGCGATGAGCTCTTTTATCAGAGAGACATCGTCACTTTTTGAAAATTGCTCGAGCAATCCATATAAGCGGTCACGCATTTCTTGCGCCGCTTTACGTGTAAACGTTAATGCGAGAATCTCTTGCGGTTTCACATCATCGAGCAATAAGCGTACCATTCGCGCAACTAGCAACCAAGTCTTGCCACTTCCTGCGCAAGCCGAAACAATGACCGAGCGCTGTGGATCACAAGCAAGCCGTTCTGAATAGGGTTGCCTCTCTGGAAGCTTATTCATCTGATCGCTCACCAAATCCCCTTTCTGCAAATGCCTCTTGCTTCGCAATATTGACATACCCCCTCAGGAGCAAATGCTTGCATGGGCTTTTTAGCCCAAAGCTGCTCTACATCTTTTGTAATTTGTTCAGAAAATTGTTGCATCATTTCTGGCATATCAACCACCTCTTGGCTGCGCAGTGCTTTTTGCTCACCCTTAGAAATATCTGCCTTCAATGCTACCCACTCCGCTTGCTGCACACGATGCCCAGCCAGCTTATGGTTTTCTTGGCCTTCATTGGCGGCCCGAGCGTAAATTAATAACTGCGGGTCATCCAGGAGATGCTCAGCCCTGACTTTGACTCTCTCAAAGCGTTGATTTTTGTAGTCAATCACTGAGGCAAGATTGATGTTATCTATATTGACGTCATAGCGATCGGCATAACCCTCAATACGAATGATCTTGGGATTGCCATCCATATCCTTGAATGGCAAATCAAAGCCAACTTTGACTTCGCCATCAAAATATTCCCAACCCGCCATCTCACGTTGCAACTGCCAATCGACAAAACTAGGGATTTGTTTTTGCCAATCCCTTAATGCGCCCATCACTCTTGCGTCGCCCTCAATCAAGGCAGCAAACTCTTGCTCCGAATAAACACTTAAGACTTGCTCCATCCAAGCACGTCTTTGCTCTGAATTGGTTTTTAGCGTTGGATTAGTATGTTCTTGAGTTTTGAGTGCTTGGTAGAAGCGCTTGAGTAGTTTGTGTAATGTCTGTCCTGCCAACGAAGCATCAAAGCCCTCATCAAACTCTTTGTTCTTGCGTAAACCCAGCAGACTGCGGACGTAATAACGGTATGGGCAATCCCGCAGGGCCTTATAGGCACTGGGGCTCATTGATAACGGCATGGGCAAATCTTCTTCAAAATGCGCAACCGCCATCTTCATTGGCGCAGCTTCAAAAATACGCTTGCTTAATTGAGTCGAAATCGCTTCCCACTCCGTTTGATTTTGCAAACGCTGTATCCAGGCGGAAGGTCTCAGCGGCTCACCATTATTACTTTTACTTTGCCAGAGTAAGTCAACATCACTACATGAGACTAGAAGCTGCGAGAGATCTCTAGCCTGCTGTACAAACTGCATTGCTATCGTGGAAGTCTTTAATAGCTGATTGAGTGCATCTGAGAAAAATAATGGTGGCTCAGAATACGCTGGTAACTGCTGTTCGTCACAACCTACAACAACTACAACTTCAAAGTCACGCATACGTGTAGAGCTTAGTGGCAGAATGCTCAGAGTGGCCTTGGCTTCTTTGCCAGCCTCTTGATAACTAGCGCCCTCAATGACGGTTTTAAGCAAACTGAGCCACTCACTCAAACGAATGGGCGCCTCCTGATACTGCGTCTTACTTAAATCAAATGTCTTGAGTACTTCTAATAACTGTTTGCCAGCGGAGTCTTTCTCAAGGCTTTGCGCCATACCAGTCGACTGAAGATTAGTCTGCAGTTGGGCATACGCTTTACTGCAATCCACCTTAAGTCTTAACCACTCATGATGACGCTCTCTGACAAACTGCAATAACTCAAACAATGCAGCGCTGGGTAGTGCGCTAGATGTTTTTGCAGCATTTTCTTGCGCACCCTCGATGGCTAGATGAAAAGTTTTCCAACCAGACTCCGCCTTGCTACCAACCAAGATATCTTCAAGCTCTGCAATCAGCCCAATACAGACTTCTGCATCACGATTCAAAATCTTTCCAAGATCTAAAAAAGGATTTTGCAAAAACTCAAGTAAGGTTTTTGCACTAGGCCCATCTTTTGGCGCCTTAATGAGTTCTAGCCAACTATTGAGCGCAGCTGCAGCGCGCGTAGTGGATAACTTCCAACCGGTTTCATCTCGAATGTTAAGCGCTGGCCCCAATCTTGAAAGCAGTGCACGCGCCCTTCTGGCCACTAGACGATCTTGCGCAACAAGTGCTAAATTGGTTTTGCCATCAACCAAATGTTGCTCTACTGTTTTGGCAGCAGCCCACGCCAACTCTTCAAAACGTTTAGCGGCAATCAGGCGCCAACCCTTGCTATCAGCTTGTTTAACATTGCTTAGCGCCTTTGCCTGTGCATCACTTGTGCCAATAGCCTCTCCCCATAAGCCCACATTACTCCAGCTCATTCTTGCTTCTACAACAGGCGCATATTGAGCATACTCGGCCAATAGGGTGCCGATGATCTCTTGATCGATCGGGGTCGGATCAGCAGTCTCTACCCAAATCAGAGGTCTTGCGGGAGTTGCATTCTTAGCGGCCTCGAGATGAGCGGCCATTGCAAATTGATTGCGAAACGCAGAATCGCTCACGCTCGCGGTATAGCGCCAAAAGGTTAGCAAGACCTTAGTCTCTTGATCAACTACCTTGCGCGCCATTCCCGAATAGACTTTAGCAACAGCACCATCTAATAAAGTTTGCGCTCTCTGAAGACAGATCTCGCCGAGATTGTTTTGTTCACTCTGATGAGTTTGAATGAGTTCATGAATCTGTTTTTGCAGTTGTGGACTCACAGCAGTTGATAAGGTGTCACATGCCTCAATGATTGCTTGCGCCAAACCCCATGCGCCAGATTCAGTTTCGGCTTTAAACCATGACTGCAGATCTCTGTGCTTGCGCAAAGTGGCATAGACGCCCAACCATCTCTCTAAATCACTGTGCTTTTTCGGAAACTTCCATGCACCTGGTGCAGCTTCTAACCAATCGGTAAAACTAATGACTTGGGGCAGGAATGCAATGTTGCTTGATAGATCCTTTGGCCGATTGAACTCAAGAGCCGCCCTGACACCGATGAGCGGTCCCGCTGTACTCAGAACCACCAAAGGGCGCTGATTGGTTTGCACTGCACAATCCCAGATACCTTTTGCCAATTGGGTAAGCGCACCAGCATTGGGCGTAATCGCCCACTGTTGCACTTGCTTTTGGTCAGAAAGAATAGGGAAAGACTGGGACATTAATGAAGTAATTTATCTATTTTGAGCAGAACGTTCCGCTTATTGCTAATATAAGCGTTGTAACGTAATAACTAAATAACTCGCTAAATAAGTCTAAATAAGGAATTTTCATGAGTGCCGGCATTAAATATGTAACTGACGCCTCTTTCGAACAAGACGTCCTCAAGTCCGATAAACCTGTTCTGCTCGACTTCTGGGCTGAGTGGTGCGGTCCTTGCAAAATGATTGGCCCGATCCTGGAAGAACTCTCCGGCGAGTATGGCGATAAGCTACAGATTGCAAAAATGAACGTAGATGAGAACCAAGGCGTTCCTGCCCAGTTCAATATTCGCGGCATTCCTACCTTAATCCTCTTTAAAAATGGCACAGTGGCTGCTCAAAAAGTAGGCGCTTTGGCCAAATCCCAGTTGACTGCATTTATTGATAGTCATCTGTAAATAGTCTCAAACCACAGGTTCACCAGCTGAGCCTGTGGTTTTTACTGCTTTAAACGCTTGTCACACCCGTTTTTTGGTGTAGTATTACTCAAACGCACTAGTCAGTGCTCCGATTTTCAGCAATTTATCCCCCCCTTCTTTTAGCAAATCTCCCAAATTCTGTTTTTCCACATCTGCGTGATCTAAATCAGCGCAGCGATACCCCAAAACAAATTCCCAAATTCAAATTTATCTTCATCAACACCCGAGAACCACATGCAATTAACTGAACTCAAAGTCCTCCACGTATCCGCTCTGCTTGAAATGGCAGCTAGCTTGGAGATTGAAAATACTCAACGGATGCGCAAACAAGAATTAATGTTTGCCATTTTGAAAAAACGTGCGAAGGCTGGTGAAACCGTTTTCGGCGACGGAACCTTAGAGGTGCTGCCTGACGGCTTTGGTTTCTTGCGCTCCCCCGAAGCCTCTTACATGGCTTCTCCCGATGATATTTATATCTCCCCTGCGCAGATTCGTCGCTTTAACTTGCATACTGGTGACAGCGTTGAAGGTGAAGTACGTACACCTAAAGATGGTGAGCGTTACTTTGCATTGGTAAAGGTAGACAAGATCAATGGTTTGGCTCCAGAAGCCCTCAAGAACCGCATCATGTTCGAGAACTTAACGCCGCTGCACCCGAATCGCGTGATCAGCCTAGAGCGTGATATCAAGGCTGAAGAAAACCTCACTGGCCGCATCATCGACATGATCTCCCCTATTGGTTACGGCCAGCGTGGTCTGATCGTGGCTTCACCAAAATCCGGTAAGACCGTGATGATGCAGCATATTGCCCACGCCATTGCAGCCAATAATCCTGAAGCGATTTTGATCGTGTTGCTCGTTGACGAGCGTCCTGAAGAAGTGACTGAGATGCAACGTTCCGTTCGCGGTGAAGTAGTTGCCTCTACTTTTGATGAACCAGCAGTGCGTCACGTTCAAGTTGCCGAGATGGTCATTGAAAAAGCAAAACGCTTAGTTGAGATGGGCAAAGATGTGATCATCTTGCTTGATTCGATTACTCGTCTTGCGCGCGCATACAACACGGTTGTTCCTTCATCAGGCAAAGTACTCTCTGGTGGCGTGGATGCCAATGCATTGCAACGTCCGAAACGATTCTTTGGTGCCGCTCGCAATATTGAAGAAGGCGGTTCATTGACCATCATCGCTACTGCCTTGATTGAAACTGGTAGCCGTATGGATGACCTAATCTATGAAGAGTTCAAAGGTACCGGCAATATGGAAGTTCACCTTGAGCGTCGCCTGGCTGAACGTCGTGTTTACCCATCCATCAACCTCAATAAGTCTGGCACCCGTCGTGAGGAACTCTTGGTTAAAGCTGAGAACCTCCAGAAGATCTGGGTATTGCGTAAATTGCTGGCCGATATGGACGATATCGAGGCGATGAACTTCATCGTAGATAAGCTCAAATCAACCAAAAATAATGGTGAATTCTTCGACTTAATGCGTCGCGGAGGCTAATGAAGTCACTCTTAGGAGTGCTTTAAAGCAAGAATTAATGCAAAAGGGGCTGTTTTAGCCCCTTTTTGCACACCTAAACAGCGCTTTGTTGTTGATTTCATGGCATAATTTCGCCTTTACTGCTTTTAAAACCTGGGAAAGTATTTCAGCCAATTTGGCTCAAACGGCTCCCCGCTCATAGGACTCAACATGAAACCTGGCATTCACCCCGAATATCGCGAAATCGTCTTTGTAGACGTTTCCAATAACTTCAGCTTCAAGACTCGCTCCACTATGTCTACTAGAGAGACAATCAAGTGGGAAGATGGCAATGAATATCCATTGGCCAAGATCGAGACTTCATCTGAATCACACCCTTTCTACACTGGTACCCAGAAAATTATGGATACCGCTGGTCGTGTTGAGAAATTCCGTCAGAAATTTGGTACTAAAGCTGTTGCTAAAGCTACCGGTGATGGCGCTGCTAAAACAGCTGAGAAAAAAGCTGCTGCTGCAGAAGCTAAAGCTGCTGAAAAGCCAGCTAAGAAGAAGGCTTAAACCACTTCTATTCGCGGGGTATGTTAAGTACCTGCTCTGCGAGATAATCAAGGCAGCGTTTGCTGCCTTTTTTATTTTGAACTTTACACATGGTCAAACTTACTGCCGCCGCCACTAAATCGATTCCGCGCATTATTATTTTTGTGCTGACCTTGGTTTATGGTTTTGCTGGCCTCTTCTTTCGGGACCCCTGGAAGAATGAAGATGCCATTGGCTTTGGTGGTATGTGGACGCTCTTTCGTGGCAACTCTATAGACTGGATAGTTCCTCACTTAGCTGGACGTGATGCCTCCCTTGGCGCGCCTCTGCCGTATTGGATGGGTGCCACACTCATTGAATGGTTTGGTCCATTCATTGGCGCTGCAAATGCTGCACGTTTATATGCAGCCATCTGCTTCTTCTCTGCCGCACTGGCAATTTGGTACGCTACTTATTTGCTAGGTCGTCGTCGTGAAGTTCAGCCAATGGCATTAGCTGTTGGTGGACAGCCAGATCTGAAGAGTTACGGCATGACCTTGGCCGATGGTGCACTGCTGATTTTCTTGGCGTGCGTGGGTCTAGCTCAACGCGCTCATGAAACAACGCCAATGATGGCGCAGCTCATGGGTATCAGCATCGTTCTTTACGGCACAGTGCGCGGCTTAGATAAGCCTTGGCAAGGCGGCTTATGGACCGGCCTTGGTATTGCCATCGTCGCGCTCTCGAGCAATCTCACTCTCAGCCTAATTATTGTTACCTCCACCATTATTGCGGTCATTGCTAGCAATGCAAAATTGCGCTTTCGCTGGACACTGACTAGTACTGTTTTAGGTTTAATCGGTTTTGCTATTTGGCCTCTGATTTGGTATGTAACTGATCTTCCATTGCAGTGGCGTCATATCGCAGAAGAAGGCTGGCGCAATGTACCCGAAATGCGCGCCACCCCTTCTATCGAATCACTGGGTTTCTTGAGTGTGAACTTTTGGGCATATGCGTGGCCGGTTTGGCCGCTCGCAATAGTTTCTCTAGCACACTGGGGTCGCATTAAAGAATCGGGCGCATGGCGCGCACCACATCTTTGCATTCCTCTGAGCTTATTCATTGGTAGCTTAGTTTATGTTCTGTTCCGCCTCGAAGCTAACGAACATGACTTAATGATCTTGATTCCGAGCCTTTCGATCATTGCCGCATTTAGCTTGCCTATTCTCAAGCGGAGCGTCATTAGCTTCATTGATTGGTTTGCGATGTTCAGCTTTACGCTGATCGCTTTGGCTATTTGGATTATTTGGCTCGCAAAAGTGACTGGCTACCCAGAATCTACGGCCGCCAATATTGCACGCCTACTACCTGGATTTACAGGTCAATTTAATGTCTTAGCCTTTATCGTGGCCCTTGCTACTACAGGCGTATGGCTTGCAGTAGTCCGCTGGAGAACTTCTCGGGCCCCGAAAGAAATTTGGCGCTGCCTCATCATCTCGGCATCAGGGACTACTTTGATGTGGGTGCTGCTGATGTCTTTATGGCTACCAACTATTAACTACGCCAAAACCTATCGCCAGGTTTCTGGGCGATTGGCGCAAGTGATCCCTACCGGCGGTGGCTGCATAGATACCAGCAATCTAGGTCCCGCACAGCTAGCCTCTTTTGAATACTTCTCTAAACTCAATTTGCGAGATGACTCTAATTGCCCATGGATGCTGACCCACAGCCAATCCGAAGCAAAAGCATACGCAGAGCTGAATAATAAAAAGCTAACACTGCTTTGGGAAGATCGTCGTGCTGCTGACCGCGATGAACGCCTGCGCCTCTACGAAGTTATTCCGGAATAATTTGTGCTGCACTTTAAACTATCGCGCCTGCGCGAGGACATCCCCTCTTTACTAAAATTAGCTGGCCCTCTATTAGTTGGTCAGCTTGCTGTAATTGCATTTGGCGTACTAGATACCGCGATGACTGCGCGGTATTCGGCTGATGATTTAGCGGCGCTGGCAATGGCTTCAGCCATCTTTATCAGCATTTACGTAGGCCTCACTGGAGTGATCTCGGCACTTGCACCAATCGCAGGACAACTCTTTGGTGCCAGGCGCTTTGGAGAAATCGGCGAAGAAGTACGGCAAGCAGCTTGGCTTGCCTTAGGTCTCACTATTTTGGGCTGTTTCATTTTGCTCAATGCAGATCACTTGCTAGCCATTTCCAGAGTCAATGATCTTATTGAAGGTAAAGCAAAGTTATATCTCAACATCCTGGCAATCGGCTTACCAGCTAGCATGGCTATGCGCGTGTTGATGGCCCTACACAATGCGGTCTCACGACCTACTGTTATCACCGTTGTGCAAATTATTGGTTTAGGACTCAAGCTGCCCTTGAACCTACTCTTCATTTATGGGGGCTTAGGTATAGAGGGCATGGGTGGACCAGGCTGTGCTGTAGCTACCGTCATCATTAACTGGTCGTGGCTACTAATGACTCTAGGTTTTGTTTTGTTTGATCGTTTTTACAAGCCATTTAAGATCTTTGCTCGCTTTAGCATGCCGGATTGGCATCGCATCTGGACATTATTAAAGCTTGGCGCGCCGATTGGCTTTAGCTACTTGATTGAAGTAACCTCTTTCACGTTTATGTCCCTGTTTATTGCTCGCCTTGGAACTACGGCCTTAGCTGGCCATCAAATCGTAGCCAACATGGGAACTGTCATCTACATGGTGCCGCTATCCATCTCAATTGCAACCATGACCTTGGTGTCTCAATCTATTGGCGCCAATAAGCCTGAGCGCGCTGAAGAGATAGGTTGGTCATCGGTATTTTTTACCACCACGCTTTGCATCACCATTGGTATCGCAGTTTGGATTTTCAGAATACAGCTATTGGATTTATACGATCCGCCGGCAGAGGTGAAGGCGTTCTCTATTCCGCTCTTCTTATTTATTGCCTTCTATCAAGTATTTGATGCGCTACAAGTTACTGCTGCATTTATCCTGCGAGCCTATCGCATTGCTTTTTTACCTATGGTGATTTATGCAGGCTCGCTCTGGGGCGTAGGTCTTGGTGGTGGCTATCTCATGGGCTTTAACGTATTTGGCAATACGCCAGCATTCCTACAAGGCGCCAATGGCTTTTGGGCTGGCAACAGCTTAAGCCTAGGGCTGGCAGCGTGCTTTTTGCTCTATCTATTTAGAAGAACAGCGGAGCGCTATGAGAAGACGCATCCGCCGGTGCGGGTTTAAGACAAACTACTTTGAGCCTATTACTTGTAGACCTTCAAGGTAGCGGCATCATCATTTAAACGGGTTTTGAGGTTACGCAACTGCCCTGCCGAACCGGGGTTATTGGTGATGAAGTTTTGATCAGCCAAGTGCTTGCGTACATCTTCAGCCAAGTCCAATGAAGCCAACTTCATTAGCTTTGCATTGCTTGGTTTATAACCAGTATCCCTGCCATCGATTTGGACATCCTTGCCTTCACCCGAAGCTACAAATGAAGCAATGATTTGCGTGGTCTTGGTATCAACAATATTAAAGTCTACCGTTACTTCAAGCGTCATTTGCTGCGAAGTAGATTTGGTTCCAGGAATATCAGAGACGTTATCTGTGCTGGAAACTTCAGCTAACACCCCATATAGAACATAGTCTGCATCACCAAAATCGCCAGACTTAATCCGCTTGACGATATCAAAGTACTCGTCGCCCTGGTTAGGCGCAGCAACACTAGGTTTCGCTTGAACCACCTTATAGCCAGACTTAATCAATAGGCCGCGAATCGGGTTGGCAAGGTAACGCAACTCGCCATACTCATTATTGGCTTGATATCCTGACCTCTTCATGCTTTGGGTATTAGCGCTTGAAGAGCTGTTACTTGGGCTAGTAGCTTCTACTATAGGTGCCGGAGCTGCGCCCGGGCTAGTTGCTGTGGGATCGGCCAAATTAGTGAACTTCACTGGATAAGCTGAAGAGTTTGCCCCGCCAGTAAGGGCCGATGCATTGGCTTTATCAGCATCCACCTCAATCGTCTTCGGCACAATCGTAGAAGAAATATTGTTATCCGTTGTTGTTCTAGTTTCTTCGACAAACGTTAAGTTTTTTCCCTCTTTCTTAAAGTAGATATCAGTCACTGCAATTGACTTTGAATCCGCTTTTAAGCCCTCCGCACTGATCACGGGGTTTTTTGGTGGATCTGCTGGAACTTGTCCAATAAATGCGGACTCCACTGGGGCAGGCGGCTTGCTAGCGCAGCCAGCCAAGAAAATCAGACTCAGCCCCGCGCAAGCTAATAATGTTTTTTTCATGTGTTACTCAATTCTTTATGGTGTTGATTTGCGTATTAGCGTGTAGCAGTTTTACGAATCTCTTTTTCATCAGCCCACTCGAGCAAACCAGATTCGTTGTTAATGAGATTTAGATTAAATACGTAATAAACGTCTTTAACATCCTTGGTATTTTTGACAATAGAAGCAATCGATCCTTCGATACGATATTGAGCTCCCTGCATATTGCCTGTCTTGGCAATCGTGCTGTTTTTATACAAACCCGACTGATTCTGGCGCTTGAGCTCTTCGGTTTGATTTTGCATTTCAGAAACGCTCACTGCGAATCGTACTTGCCCACTCTTCATTAACTGCGTACGAATCTTGTCGGTAATCACACGCGTATCAATATATTCAGAAGTCTTATTCTTCACATCTGCGAGCGTCACAATCGGCGCATCCTTGCTTCCAGAGATAGCCTTAGACTGGAGCAGAGATCTTGTCATTGCTTCGGCGATCATCTGGAGATCAGTAGATCCATAGTTAGCATTAACGGTCTCCACCGATTTGGCATCGCCATAACGTACCTGAGGGCCAGAGCATGCGGCAAGCGCTGCCACAGCTAATGCAATAGCAGATAAGCGAATAGTTTTAGTGTTCATGATCATCCTTAATAAGCCTAAATCTTTTTAATATTAAATAGTTGATTAATTTTTATTTGTATTGATTTAATTCAAAACGAAAGTCAGTAGCATCTGGTGTTGGGGCGATTCCCATAATAACGGTCGACTGCCCCTTGCCCACGGTTACAGGCTTCCATGCCTCTTCATCTGTTACCGCCATACCGTTTTTACCGATCCACTTGAATCGATAAGAAACAAGATTGGATTTGCTGTCATTCTGAATAGTTACCTGCGCTGTCAACACACCATTGCGCATCAAACTACGCATATCAGTAATTTGAATGCTATCTGTATCACCCATACGCACCGTCATGTCCTTCATGGATGGCGTTGAGCTGCATGCCACAATGGCAAGTGTCGTCATCAGGATTGCGAGGTATTTTTTCATCTGGGTCTTTCTTAATTAAAAAGCTGTTGAAAGCTATTCAACAGATTGGGTGGCTCGTAAGGCTTCACCCCTTCCATATTACCGCTAGCGGGGATGGTATTGGGGGTAGTACTGGAGCTTGAAATTGGTGCCGCAAGCACGGGGGTCGCCGGAACGACAACCGGCACAGGCGTTGTGACTGTTGGGGCAGACTCTTCGGGCTGTGGTTCCTGAAATCCTCCCCATAGCTTCTTCAATCCAGCAAAAGCGCCTTCAGATGGCTTAGGCTCAACGAGAGCAGGCAATGGGCTCACTGGTGAGATGAGTGTCGTAGATAGAGTGGCCGGGGATACGGCTATTGGGATACTTACGACAGGATCTTTAGGGGGAAGTGCCGCAGGATCATTCGAGGTCAGTACAGTTGCCCTGTTTCTGAACATGCGGATATAAACCACGTTGTACCCGCCTACTAAGTTAACGGTTTGAGATGCAGTTACTCCCGATGGCAAAGTATATTTGAGAACAGTAGGCCCAATCGGCAAACCCATTCTGGCCATGTATGTCTGTGCGGGCAAGGTTGACCAATGGCGCACATCAGTCACATTGATTGCTTGCAAACTATATCCCGTAATCATTCCTGCAATAGCACCAATCAGAGCAGCGCTACCATTATTCTGATTGTTCTGGTTATTTTGACTCCGCTTATTAGCCGCTTGCTGTGCAGCTCGATCTGCTGCGTATTGCGCAGCGAGAGAGACTAACGCTCTAGAGGATGCTCTTAATACATAAGCTGGCATCTCATCACGTAAGTTCTTGCGCGCCATAGCATCAATGTTGGCAACCAACTCTGGGTTAGCCACCCTGTCGCCTAACTGCACCATGGTTGGCCTGAAACGCTCAGTAGACTTTTCGATCACCGGAAAAGTTAAGGTCACTAACTTTGGGTTGCCGCCTAGATTAAAAGACTGGCTGATTTGATAAGGGGTAATCTTGGGCATGTAACCCGTATCAATAATGATCAGGGTATCGGCAAATGATTTTTTACCTTGATTGGCAATATTGGAGTCCAACTTAGCAATGCTAGTTTTAAAGAAGTTCACTTGTGGACGCAACTCAATGGCCAAGCGATAACCGGGCGCTGCTAGACTAGCCTCACCTTGCGACTCATGAATAAATCCAGACAGATAATATGCCGCAGGGTTCTGATAAGAATTCTTAAGGCTACGCGTTTCCTCATCATCCAATAGATTGATTGGATAACCGCTGATATTTTCAATGCGACTAGATGCGCCTTGAGTATTTGGGTTATTTTGTTGCTCCTGTTCTACCTTAGAAACTGCGGCCACCCTACTCTGAATAAGCTCTTCAATGACCTTCTCACGCTGGGCCATCTTTTTGGCTTCCACCATGGCATCATTCCAGCGTCCTTGAGAGATGTGGTTTAAAGCGATAGTCTGACTTAATAAACTCACTTCATAAGGCTTAGGGTCATACTCACTACTAAAACCTTCAGAGAGAACATAGGCGCTCGCACCTGAAAAAGAGCGTCTGAGTTTGTCGCTGGTAGTTACCTCCCAACGACTCACCAATTGATCTGCAGCTAATAAGTTTTGGGTGCTATTGGGAATCCGGGCGGGACCTTGTAGCCTTTGCACTTCACCCAACTCCATGTAGTACAGCGTATTTTTATCCTTGAAGGCGCCCTGAATGGCAGCTGTTGTATTTTGCAGATCACCATTTTTAAACTGCTCCTTAGACTCATTCATCTTCAGTTGCTGGGTTTGCGTAGCGCAACCTACCAACAAACAGACAGCCAAAGTCATGCCGAATTTAGAAAAGTCTAATGCTGAAAATTTAGGCAAATTGAGGGGTTTATAAAGAAGGGAGAGAAATGAGGGCCACACACCTTTAACGCTTAAAAATATGCTTGGGCTGACAAGAAAATAAGGATTTATTAGTCTAATTTTGCACCTGATTGCTGTACTACCCTTCCCCATTTGCTGGCTTCGGAGGCAATCAACTTGGAAAGGTCTTTTGGGCTGCCTGGAGCGGGGTCTAGAGCACCAGCCAAGAGCTTCGATTTGACCTCGGGATTGCTCAAAGTTTGGCGAACCATTTGATTTAAGCGTTTTTGGATATCAGGCGGCAAGTTTGCTGGTGCCATTAAAGAAAACCAAGATACCGCCTCAAAACCCGTTAAACCTTGCTCAGCTAAAGTCGGGATCTCAGGAGCGGCATGTGAGCGCTTCAGCGTGGTCACACCCAAAGCCTGCACCTCTCCCGCCTTAATTAAGGCCAAGGAAGAAGAAAGGTTATCAAAAAGCATAGAGATGCGACCACTGAGTAAGTCAGGTAAAGATTGCGCACGCCCCTTATAAGGAATATGACGGATTTGAACGCCGGCCATCTGTTTAAATAATTCACCCGACATATGCAATGAAGTGCCAATACCTGAAGAACCGAAGGTGAGTTGATCTGGTTTTGCCTTTGCCAATTCAATTAACTCATGAAGATTATTAACACCTAGTTTTTTATTAACGATTAATACATTTGGCGTGCTTGCCAAAAAACTAATGGGTGTGAAATCTTTCACGGGATCGTATGAGATCTTTTCATACAGCACGCCATTAATCGCATGAATGCCTACCGTACCAATTAATAAGGTGTAGCCATCAGGATCACTCTTGGCAACCAGGTCAGCGCCAATATTGCCGCCATAGCCTGGACGATTTTCTACTAGCACTGGCACACCTAAATTCTGCTGCCAACTTTCAGCTAAAACGCGCGCCAATATATCTGGAGCCCCGCCTGGTGTAAAGGTAACGATGATGCGAATAGGTTGCTTTGGCCAGGTAGCGTTTTTCTGGGATGTACTTTGCGCATAAACAGGAAAGACAATGGCCCACAACACAGATACCAGCAGAAAGCTCTGTAGAACTTTAGAGAATTGCATGCTTAAAAATGAAGAACTAGACCAGGCGGTCTAAGTTAGAAACCAAAGCGAGAGCGTAGCCACAACCAGCCCTCATACTTCACTGGGTCGTCAGCGCAGGGGCCGATACCGCATTCCAATAGTGTAGATACAAGGTTGCCCAAAACCAAGAGAATGAAAGCAATAATCAAGGCATTAGCAAACCAGGAGCGAGATCGAACTTCACGGTTTGGCAGCATTAAGAGAATTGCCAAACCCATTAATAGCCCTGTGTAACCAACATAAGCCCAGGTATAAAAATGCAACTCCAAAAATGTTTTTCCAAATCCTTTATCACCCGGCAGAATATGCAAGAACACCTGGCGAAGAGAAACCATCATTCCGACCAGGCCGCCAATGATGCCCCAGCCATAATGAGCTGAGTAAGCGCCACAACGAATATTGAGTACTAAAGCAAAACCAATGATGACAAATCCAACGCGCTGCATTAAGCACAAAGGACAAGGTAGCTCACCAAAGTAGAGTTGATCTACAAATGCATAAGACAGCATGCCAACAACAGCTAGCAATGCAAGCTGATTACCAAGCGCAGCTAAGGAAGGTAGAGAATGTTTGCTCACAATCAATTACAGACTGATGTTGAGATGGTCGGTTGCATGAAAACGGAACCAAACCAGAAGAATGGCAACGGTAATTGCCAAAACTGTCAGCCCCGCAAGACGCTTCTCAAACCAGACTAAGACAAGTCCGATAAAAGCCGTCAGGAAAGGTAGAAACATATACATAAATGAATTCTAGCGCAGGACACTTTGCTTGTGGTCAATTCTGTAAATTCAGGGCCCGGGGAAAGGTCTTTTGTTTAGAATGTGCTCATGACTACCAGCTACTCCCCGCCCCGCTTAGATCTTCAGATGGATGGGAATGTGGCACGGGTTACCTTTAATAACCCCGCTGCGCGTAATGCGCTCACTTGGCCAATGTATGAAGAGCTCAAAAGGATTTGTGAATCCTTAGCCAAGAATCCTGAAATTCGAGTCGTCATTTTTCGAGGGGCAGGAGATAAAGCATTTGTCTCTGGAAGTGACATTCAGCAGTTTATTGACCTCAAAGAGAATGAGGCATATGAAGTTGCAGTTGATTATATTTTCTCCTCGCTGCAACAACTACCCATGCCGACTATTGCCATGATCGAAGGTTTGGCTGTGGGTAGCGGTTTATTGATGGCAACTTTCTGCGACTTTCGCATCTCAACGCCGGATGCGCGTTTTGGTATACCTGTAGCAAAGACTTTGGGGAACTGTTTATCACCAAGTAATCTATCTTGGATCGCAGCGCATCTTGGAGTTCCGACAGTCAAGAGGATGCTACTTACCGCAGAACTCATTAAGGCACCAGAGTTATTAGCATCAGGCTACTTGCATCAAACAGCAGAACCTTCCGAGATTGTTTCCGTGACAAATGCACTAGCGCAAAAGTTAGCCGCATTAGCGCCAATCACGCAAAAAGCCAGCAAGATTGCTTTGGCACGCTTGCTCCAAAGCAATCTTCCAGACTGCACAGAGCTCATGCGAGAAACCTACAACAGCAAAGACTTTAGAGAGGGTGTGAACGCCTTCCTGGAAGGTCGTCCACCCCAGTGGATTGGGAAATAAGTAAGGCTGCTGGACTAGCCCTTAGAGTTTAAAAACTCAACCACGATTTTCAAAAACTGATCGGGCACTTCAACGTGAGGTACGTGCCCAACATTCTCAATCGGAACTAGCTTTGCATTCGGAATAGCCGCTTGCGCTTTCTTACCTAACTCCGGGAAGTTACCCAATGCCTTCACTGCCTCTGGTGGAGCAAAGCGTCGACCAAAGACCGTACGGTCCTTTTGGCCAATCACCAATAGCACCGGCATCTTCAATTGCGGCAAATCATTGACCACTGGTTTCTCAGCAATCATTTGGTAAGTCAGAACCGAAGTCTTTGCATAAGCAGGATAGTCCGGACCCTTCTGAACGCGCACGTAGACCTCTACAAACTTTTCATAGCTGGGTTGCCAGTTTGGAAAATAACTCTGTAGAAAACGGCGATAGCTCGCTTCAGTTTGGGCCATCTCTAGCTTGAGCAATTCATCATTCTGCTGCGGAGGAATATCCTTGGAGTAATCCTCAAGTCCTAGAGGATTCTCTAGCACTAGCTTTTGGACAGCTTGCGGATATAGGCGGGAAAAACGAATACCCACCATACCGCCCATTGAGTTAGCTATAACTGAAACCTGCTTGATATTAAGTGACTTCAATAATGCCTGGGTATTGGCAGCCAGATCGTCAAAGTGGTAAGCCACATCTGGCTTGGAAGACTTGCCGAAGCCAATCTGATCGGGAGCAATCACTCGATAGCCAGCCTTAGAAAGACCGGTAATCGTTGTGGCCCAGTAATCGCTGGAGAAATTCTTTCCATGAAATAACACCACAATACCTTTTTGCTTCCCTAAGGCAGCAACATCCATATACATCATGCTGGCTGGCTGCCCTTGCAAAGAAGTTTTAAATTCTTTGAGCGGGTATGGGTAAGGCAATTTACTTAAGTGCAGATCCAAGGGAGCAGCATCGGCATAAAGACTTGCGGGTGGAGTTGAAGCGGTTTTCTCAGTGCTAGCACATGAAACCAAAAAAATGGGTGCAGCTATTGTTACAGCAACCAGCAATATTTTCTTGATAAAACTTGTCATCAATCCGACCTTCTTTTTTATTTAGAGAATTTTTGTTTTTAAGTTTGGTAAGCCGGCAACACTACCCTCGAGTACATCGCCCTTTTTAACTGGCCCGACTCCTGCTGGAGTGCCAGAGTAAATTAAGTCGCCCGGTTCTAAGGTAAATAAGGTAGATAAATATGCAATCGTGTCAGGAACATTCCAGATTAGCTGATTGAGATCGCCCTCTTGACGAACTTCACCATTCACTAAAAGCTTAACGGCACCACTGGCAGGATGGCCGCATTGACTCGCTGGCGTGATCTCACCACAAGGAGCGGATTGATCAAATGCTTTACCAGTGTCCCAAGGGCGCCCCATCTTCTTGGCCTCGCCCTGTAGATCACGTCGAGTCATATCCAAGCCAACTCCGTAGCCATACACATGCTCTAGGGCTTTATCTGCAGCAATATTTGCGCCGCCTTTACCAATGGCAACCACCATTTCAATTTCGTGATGAACATCCTTCGATAAACTTGGGTAAGCCATATCTTTACCATCGGTCACGATCGAATTGGCAGGCTTCATAAAGAAGAATGGCGGCTCACGATCGGGATCATGACCCATCTCACGCGCATGATCGGCGTAATTTCTACCAACGCAGTAAATGCGATTCACGGCAAAGCGACGAGTATCGCCAGTCACAGGCAATGAAATCACTGGAGGTGGATCAATCACAAATGCTGAAGACATAAAAACCTTTCTAGGAATTTTGATGAATAAGGGGTTTATTTCTGATGTTTAGAAGTATGACGCAATTTCAACGATAGGATGCTGAGCGCCAAGGCAAAGGTCAGCGCATTGGCCAAAATGAGGGGCCACTTTTCAATAATGAGGCCATAAACCAGCCACAAACCCACTCCCACCGTAAATAAGGAATACATCCCCAAGGAAATGCCCGAGAGGTCTCTGGTGCGCCAAGACTGTATTGCCTGCGGCAAAAAGGCAATGGTGGTCAAGAATGCAGCGCAATATCCAATAATCTCTATTTGGTGGGGCTCTAGGTTCATTTCTTCATTGTAATAAGGGAAATTTGCAGTTCATTGACGCAGCGCATGAATTTTTAATCTGTAGATAATAGAAAATCGTAACTCAACCCACCACTAAAAATACAAAATGAGACAACACCTAATTCGAGGCTTTGGCCTACTACTTTGCAGTAGCCTGATTTCTGCTCCACTGCTAGCGCAAACTAATAGCTCTGCAATTAAAAACTACCCTGACAAGCCTATTAAGCTGGTCATTCCATACCCACCAGGTGGTGCTACCGATGTGATTGGACGCATCATGGCACAAGAACTCTCTAAGTCACTAAACCAGCAAGTGGTTCCTGATAATCGCGCAGGCGATAGCGGCAATATTGGTGCCGATATGGTTGCCAAGTCTCCTGCTGATGGCTATACGCTGTTAATGGGCGCCCTGACCTCGCACTCTATCAACGCAAATCTTGATAAAGATAAGATTCGATACAACCTTGAAAAAGATTTCACACCAGTGGACGTGGTAGGAGTAGTGCCTCTGGTTTTTGTAGTGAACCCTTCAGTACCCGTCAAGAATATGAAAGAGTTCATTGCCTACGCAAAAGCAAACCCAGGAAAACTCACTTTCGCCTCATCCGGAGCTGGTGCCCCACAACGTCTTGCAATGGAAATGTTTCGTTATCAACTAGGCTTGGACCTGTTGCATGTGCCTTACAAAGGCAGTGGTCCTGCTATGACCGATCTAGTGGGCGGACAAGTGCTCACAATGTCTGAGACGGTTCCAGCGGCTCTGCAATTTATTCAAGCAGGCCAGTTAAGACCACTAGCTGTGACAACTGCTAAGCGCATTAGTCAATTGCCGGATGTGCCAACCGTGACTGAAGCCACTGGCCTTCCTAACTTTGATGTGGTGAGTATGTTTGGTATTTTGGCTCCAGCAGGAACACCTAAGCCAATCATCGATAAGCTCAGCGCAAATATTAAGGTTATTTTGCAGCGTCCCGAAGTACAAGAACGTATGCTGGCAGCAGGCGTCTATGTGAACTACCTTTCACCTGCAGATTCCAGCAAGCGCATTACACGCGAAATGAATATGTGGAGCAAGGTCATTAAAGACGCCAACATTAAGCCTGATTAAGGCTAATGGCGTTAATTGAATGGAATGGAAAAAATCGCTTTAAGCGTTAACGAATCCGTACTGTTAGAGAAGCCCTTACCTACCCCAGCCTGAAAAGAAATTGGTTTGCCTTCGTAGTACATCATCAAAAAACCCAGTTGCTGGGTATTTTGATAATTAATGGGCTGACCAAGTTGATTCAGGTTGGAGTAATACTCCACCCCCAACGCTAACTCAGGCATCACTTCTCTAGACAAGCGAGTTGCTGTAGAAAAATATGGCGATTGATGTATGTAAGGCTGCGAGAGCGGCATTTCCACAATTGGATTAAACGAGAAAAGCCACTCATCAAAATGCTTACCAATAATGAAACGTATTTCGCTGTTGTATCTAGACTCATCAAACTGTGGTTGTACGTTGGATAACTCTAGATTTGCACCAGCAAAGAAAGAATCCCCTTTATCTTCGCGAATTGGCAACCATTTCATGCGCACCTTAGTGGCAGCATATTGAAACTTGTTGTCGTAGCTCACATAAGAGATATATAAGCCAGCTTCTAAATCGTGGCCTAGCCCATATGCAAACTCTGGGGTCACCCGCACACCGTTGTTGCTCATCACCTCTCCTGGATAGGAGGGGCTTTGAATGCCTCGTGGAGTGCTGTTTAAATGCACCTCTAAACTTGCTTCGCCCTTGGCATTAATTTCATCGTCGTAAACCTGAATCTCATCCTGCAGAGCCGCTATACCGATCGATGGCGAGAGGATTAATGCGGTTAATAGAAGCCCCTGAGCGAGCGTTTTCTTGAAGGGGCGAGCTTGCATCTGCATGATGCGTGAGTTTAACAAGGATTAGGGTTTTTTGACGCGCTCACTCCAAAGCTGCCATGGGCGTCCAATGGTTTTCTCAATCGTTTCCTGCGAAGCGATAGCCTCACCAGGACTAAGGTACTGCACCTGCCCCATCTTCATTGCTTCAGACTGAATGCTCGCATTCTGAATTGCGTACACCGTCCTAAAGACTGCTTTCTTGATGGAGTCTGCGCCTGCAGCATATCCGTGGCCACGCATCAAAACAAAATATTGCAAACCCATGGTTTTGGATAAAGCATCGCCCAAATCTCCACTGCTAACAAACATATCCGTATCAGGATTTGGCTTAGCAAAATTTCGGATTTCGAAGACAGGTGCACCCTCACCCAAAAATGCACTCATGTGATAAACAGGCTTGAGTGTGATACCTGTTAATCCATACGGCAGAATGGGTGCGGCATGACCATGGATAACTGAATTAATATCTGGGCGATTTTTTAGAATGCCGCTGTGAATAAAGCGCTCTCCATATGCCACTCGCGTATCGCCATTTAAAGCTTTGCCATTCATATCAAATTCCATGATGTCTTCAACTTTAACAACCGATGGAGCAACACTTCTTGCCAGAAAGAAGGTGTTGGGATTAACTGGATTACGAACACTAATGTGGCCATAGCCATCTACTGCATTTTGGTCATACAAAATATGGTTTGCTAAAACAAGCTCCTCAATCGCGGTCTTGACTGCTGGATTTTGATCCATTTGCTCCTGAACGGTTGCGGCATTTACTTGGGAAAAAAGTAGAATCAGAAAGGACGAAAATAATTTATTTTTCATTACTCAACCTTGCCAATTTTTCTCACAACTTCACCCATCTGGGTGGATTCCTTATCCCAGTAAGTCTTAAATTCAGGCGCATCCATATATTGAATTGGACTTCCCGCTCCATTGATCACAGCGCGCACCCGCTCATCATTCGCAGCCTGCCTTGCAGCTTCACGCAACTTATTAGTAATGTAGTCAGGGGTTGCGCTGGGCACAAATAAACCAGCCCACTGAGAGAACTCAACCTTGACGCCCATTTCCTTAAAACTAGGTACTTCAGGCATGCTGGCTAACCTGCCATCACCCCAATGAGCCAATGCGCGAACTTTGCCCGCCTTCATTTGCTGAACGATTGATGAAGGTCCAGTTGCAATCGCATCTACTTGCCCACCTAATAAACCCACAATCGCTGGCCCTGCACCTGTATACGGAATATGAACCATATAGAACTTCTCGGAAGACTTGAGCATCTCCATTGGTACATGCATTGTTCCGTAATTACCCGACGATCCAAAATTGTATTTGCCAGGATTGGCTCGCATGGCCGCTACAAAAGATTTGTAATCTTTCCACGGGCTATCTGCCCTCACTACTAAAACTGTTGGATCCGCAGTAAAGCGTGCAATCGGCTTAAGTTGATTGAGCTGAAAAGATTGGTCTCTGCCCACCACTTTATCTGCCTCTGGAATAATTGAAATAGACGATAGGGCCATCAAAATCGTATACCCATCAGGTTTTGCTCTAGCTACTGCTGCCATGCCAATGCCACCACCGGCCCCAGCTTTATTTTCTACAATCACTGGCTGACCCAAGCTACGAGAAAGTGCCTCAGCAACGGGCCTGCCTACCGTATCAGCAACCCCACCCGGTGGGAATGGCACAACCATAGTGATGGGCTTTGTAGGCCAGGGTTCTGGTGCCTGCGCAAAAGCGCCCAGAGAGGCCAAGCAAGCGCATAAAAAGGCTAAGGCAGTGGCAAATGAATATTTTTGTCTCATTTTTTGTCTCAAATACGTAAATTAGTTATTATTTATGCTCTTTATCCTACTACAAGATTCATCACAATAAACAGGGGTTAGCGTAGACAAAACCCCAGCCGGAGATAGTAATCATGAGATATGCCGCATTTGTTTTAGCCAAAGAACCCGCCAAAACTCGCGTCGGAATTGTGTCTGCTGATGGTGAGACAGTTCAAGAGCTCGATTTAGGCGTTGACGTTAGTGAAGATGGCATTGTTGCCATTCTCAAATCTGACCTCGCGGGCAAGCTCCCAAAACCTACTGTCACGCATGCATTTAGCGATATCCGTCTGCTCGCTCCAGTGCCTAGACCGCGCCGCAATATTTTCTGCGTCGGTAAAAATTATCACGAGCATGCTAAAGAATTTTCCAATAGCGGATTTGATGGTAGCGCCAAACCAGGTGAAGATATTCCAAGCCATGCAATCTTCTTCACAAAGCCACCTGAGTCTGTAACTGGACCCAATACTAACGTCATCATTCCCACTGCCGTATCAACCTGCATTGATTACGAAGCGGAACTCACTATTGTGATTGGCAAAGGCGGCAAAGGTATTAGCGAAGCGGATGCCATGAAGCATGTCTGGGGCTATACCGCCATCAATGACGTAACTGCGCGCGATTGGCAGCATAGACATAAACAATGGTTTTTAGGTAAAAGCTTTGACACGTTTTGCCCTATGGGCCCCTGGGTAGTGACAGCTGATGAAGTTGATGCTGAAGATATTGCCGTTAAGTGTTGGGTCAATGGTGAATTACGCCAAAACTCTAATACCAAAGATCTAATTTTTGATATCCCTAATATGATCGCTACGGTCTCTGCTGGTATCACCCTATACCCAGGAGATCTGATTGCCACTGGAACTCCGGTCGGCGTTGGTATCGGCTTTAAACCCCCCAAGTACTTGGTGAATGGCGATGTTGTAGTGGTTGAGATGGGCGGCATTGGAAAGCTGGAGAACACTTTTATTGCTGAGTAAAGCGGGTTAAGCATTTTAAAAACACTAGCCACTGATAAGAAAAGCCACCCTAGGGTGGCTTTCTTTTTGATAAAAAAACTCTAGAGTGATCAAGCCAGCGTGAACTTTAAATCTCCAAGCTTTTCTACTGAACTTACGATCTTATCGCCCTTCTTCAGCCATACCTGCTTGTCTTTTGGCATACCAGCAATAACGCCTTGCGGTGTGCCGGTGAAGACGATATCTCCCGGCTCTAATGTCCAGTAGGTGCTAATGTAAGACAACATTTTTTGAGTGTTGTGAATGAAGTCTGCAGTATTGGAGTTCTGTCGTAACTCGCCATTAACCCAAGTCTTCACCTGAAGCTTATTAGGATCACCTACTAAGTCAGAGGTCACAAAGTAAGGCCCAATTGGCGCGTATTGGTCTAAGGTCTTACCAATCATCCATTGACCGCTTGGCAATTCCAGTTGCAAATCACGTGATGAGAAATCATTTGAGGTGCAATAACCCGCCACATAATCCAAAGCAGCGGATTCAGGAACGTTACGCATCTGCTTACCAACAACAATCAGTAACTCAGTCTCATAATCTAACTTATAAGAAACTGATGGCGGTGGAATTTGCAATAAACAGTTGTGAGCCGTAAGACTATTGTTGTACTTATTAAATAGTGGCGGCACTCGTGGGTGTGCCATACCTACCTCGTCCGCATGTGCGCGGTAATTTAAACCAACGCAAACAATCTTTCCAGGGTTTTTAAACAAACACCCGAAAGTAATGTCAGATTCTTTTAAGTAGGGCACGCCAGACTTATCGGCACTTGCAACCACCTTATTGAATCCTGCAGCATTACCCTCTTGCAATAATTGATCTAAGGTAATCGGTGCTGCAATCTTCATTTTCTTAGCTACAGCACGAACATCGATGATGCCTTTGGGGGTAACCACACCCAGGGTTTCCGTCCCATCCGCATTTTGGATCGAGAGAACTTTACTGTTCCTCACCATTTCGCGTGGACCGGTGTAAACCTCCCCTCCCCATACCGAGGTAGGATGAGCTGAAGCTTCCTTCATCACGCCCATAGCAGAGGCAGCTACTAAACCAGCCCCAGCAGCTGAAGCAGTCTTCATAAATTGGCGACGAGAACCCATCTAAATCTCCTTTTGTTGTTATCTATTTTTTAACTACAAAAGGAATACTACCGCACCCATTTATGCGGTGCTGCAGCAAATATAGACGCCAGTAGATTTAACCTAGGCCCAGAAAAATAGCCAGGCGATAGGTAATAAATGAGGCGATATAGGCCAAGCCAAATAAGTAGCTCAGCATGATGATTGGAATCTTCCAGCCGCCAGTCTCGCGCTTCACTGCAGCAATGGTAGATAAACACTGCGGAGCAAATACAAACCAGGCTAATAGAGATAAAGCTGTAGCCAAGGACCAGCCACTAGAAATTAAAGGAATCAAAGCATCAGCCGCGTCGACACTTGAGCTAGATAGCGCATATACCGTTGCCAATGAACTCACCACAACCTCACGAGCAGCCATCCCTGGTACTAGAGCAATGCTGATTTGCCAGTTAAATCCAATGGGTGAAAAAACATGAGCCAATGCTTGCCCCATCATCCCAGCAAAACTATATTGAATCGGTGATCCTGTGGCGCCCTCAGGAGGAAATGGAAAGCTAGATAACACCCACAAAGCAATGGTCATTAGCAAAATAATTCCGCCAACACGGCGCAAAAAGATTTCTGCTCGTTGCCACAAGCTAATAGCTAAATTACTTAAGCGAGGCAAGTGATAGCTCGGTAATTCCATCATGAGCGCGTTCATCCTAAATTGCTCACTCGTAAAGCGCTTCAGAATCCAGGCCACTGCCATCGCGCCCAAAATTCCAGCGAGATAAAGTAAGAATAAAACCAGGCCCTGCAAATCAATACCAGCCCATAGCTTGCGCTCTGGAATGAATGCTGAGATCAATAAGGCATACACCGGCAGGCGTGCAGAACAAGTCATCATCGGCGCAATCAGAATCGTCACCATACGATCGCGTGCATTAGAGATACTTCTGGTGGCCATAATTCCAGGGATGGCGCAAGCAAAACTAGAGAGCAGTGGAATGAAGGATCTACCAGATAAGCCAACAGACCCCATCACTCTATCTAACAAATAGGCAGCTCTCGGAAGATAACCAGACTCTTCCAACAGAAGAATGAAGAAAAACAAAATCAGGATTTGCGGCAAGAAAATCACTACACCACCCAAGCCCGCCAAAATTCCATTGATTAATAAACTACGTAGCCATCCATTTGGCAATACTTCAACAATCTGGGCGCCAATAAAATCTACTGCAGACTTAATCAGATCCATGGGTACCGTAGCCCAACTGAATACGGCTTGAAAAATGCAAAAGAGCAAGGCCACCAAAATAATGGGGCCAACAACCGGATGAAGCAATACCGCATCCAAACGATCACTCAATTGATCGGGAATAATTTGATCAAGCTTGAGGTTTTGCAAAATTCTTTGAACTTGAATATTGTCAGATTCTGTATGTGCAATATGAGAGGCAACATTCTCTAAGGTCGCATCGCTAGTGCCCGTGCGAAGTCCATTGAGATTACGCCAGTCCAGATTCGATAAGAACCGCTTAATGTCATCCGCACCATCAGACTGAATACCAATGCTGGTAAGCACCGGCAAACCCAATTCATTAGAAAGTGCGGCGGCGTCTATTTTTAAGCCTTGACGCTTAGCAATATCAAGCATGTTGAGCACCACAATGCAAGGCAAGCCCAAGCGTTTTGCGGCCAATACTAGGCGCAAGTTACGACGCAAGTTCATGGCACTCAATACGCAAACGACAAGGTCAGGCCGCTTTTCACCTTCAGCTCGACCAAGCAGTACATTGCAGGTCACGCGCTCATCCAAGGATCTTGGATAAAGACTATATGCACCAGGCAAATCGAGTATGCGAATATTCTTGCCAGACTCGAGGGACAGACGCCCTTCTTTGCGCTCTACAGTGACGCCTGAATAGTTCGCTACTTTTTGACGGCTGCCAGTCAGCAAATTGAATAACGCAGTTTTGCCACAATTGGGATTACCCAATAAAGCTACGAGTGGCTCACTCGAGAAAAAATGAACTTTAGATTCAGGCATGTGAAATGGCATCGACCGTAATCATGCGCGCCTCTGATTGACGCAATGCGAATGTAGAGGCTCCGACGCGAACCATATATGGCCCCTTACCAAGCAAACCTTTACGCAAAACCGTTACTTGTTCACCAGGTAAAAACCCAATATCTTCCAGTTGCCCTTTTATTTGAGGGGCGCCCTTAGGCGCGTTAACCGCGCTCACTCGGTAAAGAACTTCCAAATCAACCTGGTCCAAATGCATGGAGGATTGTCACTTTTATCAATAAATAGGAACGATTCTCATTATATACCTTATACTTGAGAATAGTTCTCATTTATATATACCCTAATACATGAAAAATACTCATACAAAACAGTTACTTATCGGATTTTTCTTGTTGTTAAATTTGACAAATATCTCCATTGCAGCAAGCAATGACATCCAGATTTCAATTAAAAATGGGCGATTTTCACCATCAGAAATCGATGTCCCTGCCGACACCAAAGTAAAACTGACGATTGAAAACCTGGATGACACTCCAGAGGAATTTGAAAGCTACGACCTCAACAGAGAAGTATTAATCAAAGCCAACAGCAAAGCCTCTTTCTACATCGGACCTTTAAGTCCTGGCGTATATAAGTTTGAAGGTGAATTTAGCCCTGAAACCGCTCAAGGCGTAGTGAGGGTTAAATAATGAAGCATCAATATTTACTGTCGCGATATTTATGGATCGCCCTCTTCTGCGCAAGTACTTCTGTTTACGCTGGCGAGTACTTAAGTGGGCCAGCAGATTACATCTACACCCCAAGAGTGGAAGAAGGTGAAAGAGAGATAGATACGAAGTTTGGAACTCAAACTCCAAGAAGCGGAGAAGACAACAGACAATCAGGCGCCTCCATTGGCTTTGGTTATGGCGTGAACTCATGGTGGTTCACTGAGATCTATGGGAAAGTTATTTGGGATGGCACTAACTCCCAATTTGATGCAGTGGAATGGGAGAATAAATTTCAGTTAACAGAAACTGGAAAATACCCAGTCGATATTGGCTTCCTGCTCGAGCTAGAGCGCCCCCAAAACCGCAATGAAGGCTATGAAGCGAAATATGGATTCTTATTTCAAAGCGAATGGAAAAAGTGGGTTGCCAACCTGAACATCCTAATGCAAGGACATTACACAGGCACCGAAAATCAAGGCACCTATTTCGGCTATCAGGGTCAGGTGAAGTATCGCCTTCAGCCAGAGCTTGAGCTTGGAGCACAGATTTATTCGTGGCTGGGACAGGTTAACAACTGGAATACCAATGAACAACAACAATCTAGTGCGGGGCCAGCCATTTTTGGGAAAACCAAACTGGGTCGCAAGGAGGCCTTGAAATACAACGTAGCCTACCTTTGGGGAACCACCACAGCATCACCAAAAAACACCATCAGAATGCAGGTAGAGTACGAATTTTAAGAAAAAGGCCTCAATCTCTGCTATGTTCTTATTAAATACAACCATTTACCCATTCTGCTTAAACCCTTATGTACTTACCAAAACATTTTTTAGTTGAAGATCAAACCGTATTAGCGCAGCTGATTTCTGAATACCCATTAGCGACTATCGTTGCGAATCTAGATGGTCATTTTGAAATTAACCACCTGCCCCTCATGTTAAGCGCAGACAAAACTAAGCTTTATGGACATGTCGCCAAAATGAATCCGCTCGTTAAAGTTGCGAGCAGCAGCAACACATCTATTACAGCAATTTTTAATGGGCCGAACGCTTATGTGACCCCATCTTGGTATCCATCGAAACAAGAAAGCGGGAAAGTGGTGCCTACATGGAACTATGCTGCAGTTCATGCAGAAGGTAGCATCAAACTGATTGAGGATGCGCAGTGGCTAAGAAGCCATGTCTCACAAATGACCAATCTTCATGAGCCTACATATCAATCGACATGGAAGCTAGATGATGCCCCAGAAGAATACGTGCAATTGATGCTCAAAGCCATTATTGGCATCGAGATTGAGATCAGCAGTTTGGTTGGCAAATTTAAGCTAAGTCAGAATCGTCCAGCCCAAGACTATGATGCCGTGGTGGAGCAGCTAGAGAAGTCGCCAAAAGAAGCTTTACAAGAGATGCTCCAATACATGAGGGCACCTAAGTAATCAGCAACTAAGGTGTGGTGTAGCCATACCTTAGTAAGATAGATTTGGCCTGAGGCCCTTGTATAAAACGATACAAGTCCACTGACTCTTGAGGCGCGCCCTTTATTAACACCATGCGCTGTTTAATGGGCTCATACAGCCTTGTATCAACTAAAAAGAAGCTCGTTTGCTTCGCCACCTCAGGCGACTTAGCTAGAGAAAGTGCAGTAAAACCAATATCCGCTGCACCGCTCATTACATAAGCTGTAGCTGCACCAATATTGTCTGCATAAACCAGCTTATCTTTAGCTAGCCCCCAAAGTCCCTCCGCCTTTAAATACTCAACTGCCGCCTTACCGTAAGGTGCAAGTTCAGGCTTTGCGATAGCTATCTTATTTGCCTTTCCAATAGCCTTGGCAATTTCTGTCTTGCTATCTAGCAAACGAATATCAGAAGAAGTTTTAGTGATGATGGCCAACTTACCAATAGCGTAAATTACCCCTTCATCTATTGTTCTGCCATTCCTAAATAGCTCTAGTGGGAACTGCTCATCAGCAGCAATAAATAAATTAAATGGCGCCCCATTCATGATTTGTGTGGCGAAGTTACCGGATGATCCATAGACCACCCTGGGCTCGGACTTACCCGTGGCTCTGTATGCAGCAGCAATCTCTATAAATGCATCTTTCATATTGGCGGCGACTGCAATAGTGGAAATCTGCGCAAAGGCAGTGCCAATGGAAAAAAGGAATGCCGAAAATAAAGCCAGTAGGCGCGTGGTTCTCATGAAATCCATTCTAGTGGATTGATGTTTCTTTGACGGCCCAAAATAAAACTATAACCATTCCTGAATTTGTCTATTTAAACTGACCGCCTTATATCCCGGCGTCTCTCCAGAGGAACTTCGAATCTTACGAATCAACTTAGATGATTCCGATTGTGCGGCCATCTCCTTGTTCATGGCAATAAAGAAAATTTCATCCTTGAGTGGCACAAAACCAAGGCCATTTTCTAAGGCAATATTCTTTACCCCCAAACCTACATCCGCTTTTCCAGCCAAAATGGCATTAGCGACAGCAGAGTGAGTAAATTCTTCGGCCAGATATCCATCAATCTCCAATGGGTCAATGCCCTCTTCCATGAGCAAGGTATCCAATAGGAGTCTAGTGCCTGAGCCAATCTGGCGATTAATAAAGCGCACTTTTTTACTAACTAAATCTTCTATAGATCGAATATGCAGGGGATTCCCCTTCCTCACAATCAACCCCTGGGTTCGCTTCATTACCGGATAAATTTCAATACCATTTTTTGATAAGCGCTGATAAATTGCTTTTGAGCTCTTCTGATTAGAGACGTGGTAGCCAGCAATATGCGCTTCATTATTCAGCAGCCTTTCCAAAGATTCACCTGAACCGGCAATTTTTAGATCTATCCCACTTACTTCAGTAGCCGCCTTTTGAATCACCGAATCACTACTAGAGAAAAATTTCCAACGAAGACTTTCTGACTTTTGTATTTTCTTAATTTCTTTTTGCAGCACGTCATGGTATTGAGCTTCATGCTTTGAATATCCTGCCTGCATATCCCCAATAAACTGAATTAAAAATTTACCAAACTCAGTCAATATTGATCCATGACCCTTGGTTCTAACAATCAGCGGCATACCCAAAGCTTCTTCGGCCTGATTCAGCTTGCCCCAAGCACCCCTATAAGAGGTGCCCGATTTTTTGCTGGCAACCACCAAGGATCTGCCCCGACCAATGTCTTTTAACAACTGAGATAGCCATATCAGGTCAATGGAGCTTTTTCCATCAACTTTGGTTTTAACAATGAGAGTTGGTCGTACTTCGATTTGCATGTGTAATATTTTGCATATTCAATAAGTAATAATGTATACGATCATAAACCTTTAATCAACTACTTTGAGCCATGCTATGAACAACTTGATTCGCAAACTACTCCCCGCCATTTCCATTGCCCTCTCCATTTTTTCCGCCCAGGTTTGTGCCCAAGAAAAAAGTATTGTGGTCTCATCCACTACCTCCACTGAACAATCCGGTCTTTTCAATTACATATTGCCCATCTTTAAGATGAAGACAGGTATTGAAGTCAAGGTAGTAGCTGTTGGAACAGGGCAGGCATTAGATATTGGCCGTCGCGGCGATGCGGACGTGGTGTTTGTTCATGACAAACCTGCTGAAGAAAAGTTTGTTGAGGAAGGCTTTTCAACTAAACGCTACGAAGTGATGTACAACGACTTCGTCCTCATTGGACCTAAATCAGATCCAGCAAAAATCGGTGGTGGTAAAGATATTCAAGTAGCCCTACAAAAAATTTCTTCAGCTCAAGCCCCGTTTATATCGCGTGCAGACAAAAGTGGGACTCATGCTGCAGAACTTCGTTACTGGAAAGGTGTGGGCATCACCCCTTCCTCCAGTCAATCTTGGTATAAAGAAACAGGCTCCGGTATGGGCCCAGCCCTTAATACTGCTTCTGCCATGAACGGCTACATTTTGGCTGACCGCGCTACTTGGCTCAGCTTTAAGAACCGCGGTGATCTAGTCATTCTTGTTCAAGGCGACCCAAAGCTATTTAACCAATATGGTGTGATGCTAGTAAACCCAGCAAAGTTTCCTCATGTGAAAAAAGCTCAGGGTCAAGAATTTATTGACTGGCTCATTTCCAAAAACGGACAAGATGCTATTGCCAGCTACAAGATTGATGGCGAGCAACTCTTTTTCCCGAATGCCAAGAAATAATCCTGGCTCCATCAAGAAAAAAGCCCGCATCTGCGGGCTTTTTCATAACTAGCGTACTACCCAGTTATTCGTTACTTGAAGACTTATTTCTTTGGTGTTACGAAACCAATAGCTGTGTCGTCAACAAACTCAACCATGACGTCATCACCAGCTTTGAATTTCTCAAGACCTAAAACAGCTGGGTCTACCTTAACTTTTTGCTTCTCGCCGCTTGGCAATGTGAAAGTTACGATACGTGTCTTTTGATCAATTGTTGAGATCTTTACAGTTGCGTAAACAGTTTCTGTAGTCTCTTCGAAAGGCTTAGCAGAACCTTTGCCAGCGATCACAACAGAGCGCACACCTGAAACACCTGGCTTCTGATCTTTACCAACAGCAGTTAAGCCAACAGCAACTGCCTGTGCATGCTCAACCAAGAATACGTCGCCCTTCTTAACCTTATCTAAATCATTGATAGATTTAGCAACATTCATCTGCGCCAAATTACCATTAGCATCTTTCAATACAACGATGCGTTTTTTAGCATCTACTGAATCAACTGTTGCACTCAAAACTACAACATCAGCAGCTAAAGGCAACATCTTTGCGGGCAGTTGTGCAAAAACAGAACTTGCAAAGGTAACGCCTACTGCAGCAAACAAACTAGCTAATAAAGATTTCTTCAAGATAACTCCTAATTGAGTAAAAGGTTTTGGACGAGCTCAATCTAGAGCCACAATTCATTGTAACCATGGAATGGGGCAGTTTTTGTATGGAATCGAACCATCCTCACTCCCGTCGATATTTGGTAAATTAGGTTGAAATTGGCACTTGGAGGCGCTGGGAATCTTGGAAATACTGACTAAACCCTGGAAAGAAGCTGAGGAGGACGCCTTTTTGGTGCGTCAAGAGGTCTTCATACGGGAGCAAAAGGTTCCAGCAAAGCTTGAATTAGACGAATTTGACCCCTCTGCGGCCCATGCCCTAGCCTACCAAGCAGCGCACTGTATTGGCACCGGCCGATTGGTTGATTTAGGCGGCGGATTATTTCAAATTGGACGCATGGCTGTCTTAGCCCAATTCAGAAATCAGGGGGTAGGAAGGCAAATCCTAGAGAGGTTAGTTCATCTAGCCCGATCTCAAGGAGCGGAGTCTATCGTCTTGCACTCCCAAGTAAACGCTATACCCTTCTATGAAAAACTAGGCTTTCAGACACAGGGGTCTACTTACAGCGAAGCTGGGATTACTCATCGTAATATGATTCTCTTATTGCCCAACTAGTTTTACCGATCAATGACAACCATCCACAATCCAAATCCCGCCGTCTCTACTTATACCCATCGAGTCTGCTACTCGGATACAGATGCAGCAGGCTTTGTCTATCACGGCCGTTATCTAGAGATTTTTGAACGCAGCCGTGCAGAGTGGCTTGCACAAAGAGGCTTAAGCCCTACCAAACTAGTTAACGAACTCAATATCGTGATGCCTGTGCGTGAACTCACCATGAACTTCTATAAGCCAGGTCGCTTGGATGACATTCTTTACATTGATCAGGTAATTGAGCATCGCGGTCGCACTCAGATATCAGTAAAACAAACTGCGCAGAGAAAAGTTCTTGGGAGTGATGATTTAGAAACCATTGCCAGCGCGGTATTGCATATCGTCTGCGTCGATACCAATACCCTTAAACCTAAGGCATGGCCTGATGGATTATTTCTTGCTGAGTGATATTGGCAATGGAGAGCAATATGTCTAATGGAAAATTACTGACCTTTGTTAAAGAACTCAGCCTGCTACTTGAGCAAAAGCCAGGCGAAGAGATTATTTTTACGAAAGGCAAGAAATTATTAGAGAAACTAATTGCAGTGGATGATTGGTTACCAGAAGAGTTCACCAAACCCCATCCGCAGTATTACCAGCAATACCTTTTATATGCCGACCCCTTGGATCGATTCTCTGTGGTGAGTTTCGTTTGGGGACCAGGCCAAAAAACACCGCTACACAATCACACGGCATGGGGAATGATCGGTCAGTTGCGTGGCCAAGAAACAGGCACCCCATACTATCGACAAGCTGATGCCAGCTTTAAAGCGGGTAAGGCATGCGTTAGTTTGCCTGGTCACGTGGATACCGTATCTCCAGATACGCACGACATTCACGTAGTCGAAAATAGCTTAAGCGACAAGACTTCGATCAGCATTCATGTGTATGGAGGCAATATTGGCCGTATTCATCGCTCGGTATTTGATCCTGCAACTGGTGCAGAAAAGTCATTTGTCTCCGGTTATGCCAATACTCTCGTGCCCAACCTCTGGAATCCAGCGTAATTCTCTAATTAATCAGCTTTTGGGGTTGATGACTTAAAATAGGAGCTCTTACTGCAAACGCCCTAGCGTGGCAGCTCACCCCATTGACCGGGATAGTCGTTTAATTGAATACGGGTCAATACTTTATTGGCCCCTATGTTATTCACAGATCTTGGTTTATCAGAACCCATTCTTCGCGCTATTGCTGAAGAAGGCTACACCAGCCCCACCCCGATTCAAGCAAAATCGATTCCCGCTGTCTTAAAAGGCGGCGATCTTTTAGCTGCCGCACAAACGGGCACAGGAAAAACTGCCGGTTTTACACTCCCCATTCTGCAGCGCCTCACCTCTTCAAAGCCTAGCTCAGGCAAACGTCTGTTACGCGTACTCATTCTGACGCCAACACGAGAATTAGCCGCTCAAGTCCAAGAGTCTGTTGTGACTTATGGCAAATACACTGGCTTGAAGTCCACTGTGATTTTTGGCGGTGTTGGCGCTAATCCGCAAATTAAAGCGATTGCTGGTGGCTTGGATATTTTGGTAGCCACACCTGGTCGCCTATTGGATCTCATGTCACAAAATTGTGTCTCACTCAATGACATCGAAATTTTAGTGCTCGATGAAGCCGACCGTATGCTTGATATGGGCTTCTTACGTGATATTAAAAAGATCTTAGCCGCCTTGCCCAAGAAGCGTCAAAATCTTTTATTCTCAGCAACCTTTTCTACTGAAATTAAACAATTAGCAGACGGCTTGCTCAATTCGCCTGAGTTGATTGAGGTGGCTCGTAGTAATAGTGCTAATGAAGCCATTGCCCAATTGATTCATCCGGTTGATAGAACCAAGAAACACCCTCTACTAGCCCATCTCATTAAGACCAACGACTGGAAGCAGGTACTGGTCTTTACGCGTACCAAGCATGGCGCGAATAAGCTGGTTACTCAGTTAGAAAATGATGGCATCACTAGTATGGCTATTCATGGCAATAAAAGCCAAAGCGCTCGTACCAAAGCATTGGCTGATTTCAAGGCTGGTAAATTAACTGCATTAGTTGCTACCGACATTGCTGCACGCGGTATTGATATTGACCAACTCCCTCACGTAGTGAACTACGACCTGCCAAACGTTTCTGAAGATTACGTACATCGCATTGGTCGTACTGGTCGCGCAGGCTCAAATGGTGTAGCAGTCTCTCTGGTGTGCGTTGATGAACATCAGATGCTCAGAGATATTGAGAAACTCATTAAACAAAAGCTACCGCAAGAAGTGATTGCCGGTTTTGAACCAGATCCAAATGCCGTGGCTCAACCGATTCAGCTGCGCAGTCAGCAACACCAGCAATCTCGCAAACCAAGACCTGCTGGCGCAGGCGGAACTCAAGCGAAGAAAGCTCCTGCCAAGCGCAGCAGTCAACCCAAAAGAAGTTTTAGTCGCTAAAACAACTTGTGTTTAGCTTATTGACATGATCCAGACCTGATTTGGTTGATCTACGAAGGGTCTCATTATTTATTTTTTAAATTAAAGACGCTTGAGAAATCCAGCTGGCCATTACCTGCTTTGCTGTGATTATCGTAAAGTTGCTGCGCTAATTTTCCGAGGGGAATACTAGCATCGAGATTTTCTGCATTCTCTACCGCCAAGCCTAAGTCCTTAAGCATGAGATCCACACCAAAACCACCGGCGTAACCTTTTGAAGAAGGCACGTTTTCCATTACGCCGGGACAAGGGTTATATAGCTCCAAAGCCCAGTTGCGGCCCGAACTCTTGGACATGATGTCAGACAGTACTTTAGGATCCATGCCGTTCGCGATGCCCAAACGCAGCGCCTCACTCGTTCCTAACATCTGAATGCCTAACATCATGTTGTTGCAGACTTTGACGGTCTGACCCGCTCCATTGCCCCCGGCATGAAAGATATTCTTACCCATCTTTTCTAATAAAGGGCGCGCGCACTCAACAGCACTTTCTTCGCCGCCAACCATAAACGTTAAAGTGCCTGCTTGCGCACCTGCAGTCCCGCCTGAGACTGGGGCATCAATCATGGCAAAGCCTTTTGCCTTAGCAGCGATAGCAACTGCTTGAGCCACCTTAGGTGAAATCGTTGAGCAATCAATCAGTAGTGTTTTAGGATTTGCACTTGCCAATAAACCAGCATCACCAAGATATAAACCCTCGACATGGCGAGAAGCTGGCAACATGCTGATCAATACATCGGCATCTTTTGCGGTGTCATTGGCGTTAGTTGCAACACTACCCCCTGCGGCTGCAAAGACATCAAGCTGACTCTTCACTAAATCAAAGCCTGTAACTTGATGCCCTGCTTGTAATAAATTCAGAGCCATTGGTAAGCCCATATTGCCAAGCCCAATAAATCCAATTTTCATATCATTCTCAATTTCTTAATATTGTTTATTGTTTATTGTTTTCTAGAGGCCAGGTATTTCACTCCCTCAGGTCCATAGGACTCAGAATGCACCTCTTTAAATCCTAGCTCAAAAACATCACCAGTCTTGTAGGCACTACTCTTTCCATTAATGGTGATTTCAATACTACCCTCAATTACTAGCGCCCTCACTTCAAAAGGATGCTCGTGATTGCCAAGCTGACCGTTAGGGACTTGCTGCACCTCTACCGGCTCAGGAAATCCGTCCTGCTGAAGCAGCAGCTGAAATTGCTCAGTATTCATGTCCTAACTATAGCGTGGATATACTCTCTTAGCATTCGGCAATCTATTTAAGGAGTCGTGATGGTAAAAGTTATTGGATTAATGGAGCTCATGGATCAAGGCGCATTTGAACAATATCGCTCCCAAGTGGGTCAAACAGTTGAACTCTATCAGGGCTCCATCAAAAACCGCGGTTCAGTTGCGGAACAGTTTTGGAATGAATTGGGGATTGCACCCTTTAGTACTTTTGTGGAACTCGAGTTTCCTGAAGTACAGGATGCTCATGCTTGGGCTACTAGCCCTGAATATCAAGCGCTAGTACCCATTCGCAGCAAGGCAATGAAGCTAACCCTGTTTAGCGTTGTCATCTAAAAAGAATATTGAATATGTAATTTGCCAATAAAAAAGCCTAGCTCGAAAAAGCTAGGCTTATCAATCAGTCTGGAGTGAGAATTACTTCTTAGCTTCCATCGCTTCTTTAGCGGCCGTGATTTCTTTACGACGCTCCTTGCAGGCACCAGCGATTTCTTGCAAGGCCTTACGTGCGCGAGCAGCAGATGCCTTAATACCTTTTTCAATAAATTTTTCGTTTTCAGCTTTGTAAGTTTCAAAAGCAGCCAACAATGTATCGTGTTGTGACATCTCATCTCCTATTAACAAATGAATATTTATACTGACAGCCCGGTCAGTATATCCCTATAAAAACCATAGAAAATCGCTCCCTAAATCAGGGATAACTCTTATATTGCGGGGTTAAGCCAAAATAGACCTATAAATCTTATAAATACACTGGAGACACATAATGTTCAGAAATATCCTGGCAATACTGGTCGGGAGCCTCATTGGGCTGTCCGCTAGTGCCCAAACTAGCTCTTGGCCGGCCCCTAACAAGCCAATTACCTTTATTAACCCCTTCCCACCAGGCGGGGCTGTGGATGCCTTTGGACGCCCTTTAGCAAAGCAGCTCTCAACACAGCTAAATGACGCGATCGTGGTTGATAACCGGGGCGGTGCAGGTGGAACCTTGGGTGCCGCAGTTGCAGCAAAAATGGCACCGGATGGCTATACCTGGCTTCTTGGTGCAGTGCATCACTCCATTGCCCCAAGCATGTATACAAACCTCTCATATGACATCACCAAGGATTTTGAGCCAGTCGCAATGATTGCTAGCGTTCCTCATGTCATTGTTGTGAACCCAAACAAGTTTCCAAAAAATGATTTGAAATCCATCATGGCGGAGATTCGGAAGTACCCAGGAAAATATAACTACGCTTCTACAGGCAATGGCACTTCGCAGCATTTAACAGGCGAACTCTTTAAGCTGCAAAACAAATTATTCATCACCCACATTCCCTATCGCGGAACAGGTCCTGCCCTTCAGGATCTTGTTGCAGGTCAAGTGGATATGATGTTTGATACCTTGGCAGGTGCAGCACCATAAAAATGGTCAGCTTATTGCAGTTGCTGTTGCAACCCCCAAAAGAGTGGATGCATTTCCAAATGTCCCAACTGCTCAAGAGTTGGGAATCTCTAATTTCATCGTATCTAGTTGGTATGCTTTGTGGGCAATCAAGGGAACACCCAAAGACATTGTCGACAAGATGAGTGCCGAAACGCAGATAGCGCTTGCTTCACCTGATATTAAGGAGCGCTGGGCAGCTATGGGTGCAAGCGTGCCTAAGATGACGCGCCCTGAACTGGCCGCCTACATCAATCAAGAGGTGGTGCGCTGGGGTGAGGTAGTCAAAAAATCCGGCGCCAAGTTAGACTAAAAGATATTCATTAAATTAAAAATTCAAGAGACAGCATGACCATTCAAACCAAAAATTATTCCTTTGTTCGCAACAAACTTCTCAATAAAGAAGAGATTGCATTTTTAGATGTGCGCGAGGAAGATCCTCACGCACAAGAGCACCCCCTCTTTGCTGCCAACCTCCCCTTTTCTAGAGTAGAGATTGATGCTTATGCAAAGCTGCCGAAGAAAACCACGCCCATCGTCACTCTAGATGATGGCGAAGGTTTTGCTCAATTAGCCGCGCAACGCTTTATCAATCTTGGCTACACCGATGTATCTGTTTTCGATGGTGGCGTTCAAGGCTGGAAATCGGCTGGTGGTGAGGTATTTAAAGACGTTAATGTTCCCAGTAAGTCATTTGGTGAATTTGTGGAGTCCAAGCGTCACACCCCCTCCCTATCGGCACAAGAAGTAAAACAATTAATCGACAACAAGGAAGATGTTGTGGTTGTAGATGTGCGCCGTTTTGATGAATACAACACAATGAGTATTCCAACAGGCATCAGCGTTCCAGGGGCAGAGCTAGTGCTGCGTCTCCCAGAATTAGCGCCTAATCCAAAGACAAAGGTCATTGTGAACTGCGCAGGCAGAACCCGTAGCATTATCGGCACGCAGTCGCTGATTAATGCCGGCATTCCAAATGAAGTGAATGCCTTACGTAACGGTACGATTGGCTGGACACTTGCCGGCCAAGAGTTAGATAAGGGGCAAAGCAGAAAGTTTCAGGAAGTCAGCGACGACACTAGAAACGAAGCAGCGGTCCGCGCTCGCAGTGTTGCTGATCGGGCAGGTGTCAAGCGTGCCAGCCTTAGTGATGTACAGACATGGAAGGCGCAATCTGATCGAACTACTTATTTCTTTGATACGCGCACCCCTGATGAATATGAAGCAGGTCATCTTCCTGGCTTTAGATCAGTGCCAGGCGGGCAGCTCGTACAAGAAACTGAGATGGTTGCCCCAGTTCGTGGTGCTCGGGTAGTTTTAGTAGACCCTAGTGGTGGCGGAGTACGCGCCAATATGCCCGCATCTTGGTTGGCGCAAATGGCTTGGGATATTTACGTTCTCGATGGAGTCAATGTCTCCGATCTCACCGAAAAAGGAGTCTGGAAGACCCCCCTGCCCAATCTTCCAACAATAGAGAGTGTTGACGCAGTGACGGCATCCAATTGGCTTAAGAGCGATAGCAATACGATTGCAATCGATTTCAGCACACATGCCAACTACGTTAAAGGACATATTCCTGGAAGCTGGTATGCCCTACGCTCACAACTGGCTGAAGCAATGAAAAAAATTCCTCAGGTAGATCGCTATGTCATTACCAGCTCACCAGCTGAATTAAGTCTTTTTGCTGCCCAGGAAGTGCAAGCGTTGACTGAAGCCGAGGTACTCGTTTTAGAGGGTGGCAATGCCGCCTGGATAAAAGCAGGCTTAGATCAGGAGAAAGGTCCGAGTCATTTAGCATCCCCTCCTTTAGATCGCTATAAGCGCCCATATGAAGGCACTAGCGTAGATCCTGCAGCGATGCAGGCCTATCTTGACTGGGAGTTTGGCTTAGTGGAACAACTGGGCAAGGACGGAACCCATCACTTCTGGGTTCTTTAGGTCCTTGCTGTTGTTCTGAATGCCTACTGAGTTATCAGTTAAGCAATCTTGTTGCGGATGATGCCGATGCCGGTGATGTTTGTTTCCATGACATCACCCGGCTTCATAAACTCCTGAGGAGTTCTTCCTGCGCCAACCCCAGATGGAGTGCCGGTCGCAATGATATCGCCAGGTAGCAAGGTTAGGCCACGCGATAGCTCAGCAATAATTGCTGGGATCTTGAAATACATTTGCTTGTAACTAGCGTTTTGTTTTTCAACGCCATTCACACGGCAAATAATGCGAGTGTCCTCCAAATTGACGCCACCTGCAGTAACAACCCAGGGACCCATCGGGCCGTGACCATCTATACTCTTGCCTTTAAACCATTGACCGGACTGGCGTTTTTGCTGAATATCACGCGCTGTAGTGTCGTTGTAGGCAGAATAGCCAAAGACATAGTCCATTGCATTTTCTTCAGAAATATTCTTACCCTTTTTACCAATCACCACTGCTAGCTCAGCTTCCCAGTCAATCATGGTGGAAATGCCAGCGTCATAAGGAATGTTGTCGAATGGGCCATTCATGGTTTGCGTACCTTTAGTAAATAGCACGGGAACCTTTGGATACTCTTTTACAGCAGTATCAGCACGATGCTTGAGACCCTCTTCAAAGTGGTCAAGGTAATTCCAGCCCACACAATAAATATTGCTTTGTGGCTTGGGAATAGGTGACAACAAAATCACTGTATTTACATTTGCCAAATTACTACTACGACCTTTAAATAATGTCGCCAACTCTAGCAAGCCTTTGTTGCCAGAACTAGCTAATGAAATCATTGAAGTAGGATCAAATGAGAGCTGCACCTTTTGACGAGCAGCTTCCGCAGGGATATCAACCACCATGCCGTCATTGGTGACCAAACCCAATCTTGAGGTGGCGCCCATTTTTGGCAGATAGTTGGCAATTCTAAGGCCTGCTTTACCAGTCAACGGCTCCACCACAATCGGCGGCTGGCCATCAGCAGCAGCAAGTGCATTAGAAATAAACATGCCGCTCATAGCAGCAGATGCACCCAATTTAAGCGCATCTCTCCGATTTGTATCCACAGCGTCTCCTTCAATATTTTTTTTAATGTTTTATTAATACTAATACGTTGTTTATTAAACAATCTGCCGTAAATATTAATACCAAACCCAGTTCTTAGGCGAAATATTGGAAATATCGCTATCCTCTAGTGGTGAGACCCTTGAAAATCCCCTCCCTAATTCACCTAGTAATCTACTTTGCGACCCTTCTTGGGCTAAGCGCCTGTGGACGAGAGACGTATACCACTTGGAGCTGTAACTCCCCTTCTGAATCCAAGATTCCTATGGTGCTTCGAAAGGCCCAAATGGAATTTAAGGGGGCAGTACTGGATTATTGCGGCAGTTTGGGTGCTCAAAGCTACTTTGACGAAAAATGCTCAGGCCAAACCGATCAATCGAAGACTGTATTTACAACCTCCTCAGGACTGCTTCTGACCAAAGGTCAAGAATATCAGTGCACTGCCTTATAAAAAGCATAGGAATGCATCAACGATGAATCGACTCAGCCCCAAGAAATTACTCCTCACCAAATGGACTGCAGTTAAACCGATTGCCAAGCAAAAGCATTTTCTCGTCAGTAAAGTAATCCTACCCGAGCCACCAAACGAAAAAATTGAGTTCGTCGAAATTGAGGCGGTCTACTCTAAGCAAACTACGCAAATTGCTTGGCGTGATCTCACCAATAGCGAATTATGGTTGCAGGGCTGGAAATAAAAAACCGCCCCAATTCTGGGGCGGCCTTCTGTTTTGCAATATTAGAGATCGATACTATTCAGATTTCTTCTTGCCTCCGGATTTTTTAACTAAGTCATCGATATTCTTTTCAGCAGTCTCGGCAACTTGGTTAACAATGCGGCGCCCTTCTTTAAACATCTTCTGCCCGGTTGTAGACATTTCGTTTACAACCTTAGAGAGCTTATCTGCGTGACTTGGTAATTTATTTTCAGCATCCTCCAGCCAGCCCACTAAAGAACTGCGAACCTTTTCCAAATGCTTTTCAGTTTCATCGGCAGCACTCTCGCCAATATCTTTGAGAACTGACTTCACCTTCTTTTGATAGACTGCAGCACGCTTGGCGGTTTCTTTTGCTGCCTCTTCTTGTAGGTCTTTTAATTTAGCTAAATCGTTCTTAGCGGCTGACTTGGCGCTATCAAGGGCATTTTTCATGCCCCACTCCATTTCAGCAATATGATGCTCGCCCAACTGTTTGGCGGCATCCAGTAGCTTATGTGAGTATTCAAACAGCTCCTTAGCTTTTTCTTGTTGCCACTTTTGAAGATCTTTTGCATCCATTTTTACACTCCTGTAAACAAGGTTTAATAAGGCTTTGATGTTTAACTCTATACCGAAATAGATGAACTGCCAATGCCCCTAAATTCAGGCATTAAAATGAGGGTATGACTGAGAGACAATCCATTTATGACGCTATCGGCGGAATCGACAAGGTTGATGAATTAGTAGATCGTTTTTACGATTTAATGGCTTTAGAGCCCCATTTTCAGGATCTACGGTCCATGCACCCCCAGGATCTTTCAGGATCTAGAGAAAAGTTGAAATTTTTCCTTACCGGCTGGATGGGGGGTCCCGATATTTACTCTCCCAAGTATGGTCACCCTATGCTTAGGGCACGACATCTACCATTCAAGATTGGCTTAAAAGAGCGAGATCAATGGCTTGCGTGCATGTATAAAGCAATGGAAGAGTGCGGGATATCTGGCAATGCTGCGAAGCAACTCGAGGAGTCTTTTCTAAACACTGCAGATTGGATGAGAAACCAAGCCAACTAATCATTCGATTAGTCGAGCTTTGCTCCCGCTTGTTTAACGGCTTTTGCCCAGCGCGGCATTTCCGCCGTAAGAAACTTAGTAAATTGTTCGGCGTTTAAATAAGCTGGATCAGCACCCTGATCAATCATTTTTCTCTGAACCTCTGGAGATTCGAGTGTTTCCTTAAATGCTTGGCTCAGTTTATTTACAGCCTCCGGTGGCGTTCCCTTGGGCGCTAAGACCCCGTAAAACCCGACAACATCTAGATTGGCAACTCCAGTTTCAATTACCGTGGGGACGTTAGGTAAAGCAGGATTACGTTTCGCACTAGTTACAGCTAATGCCTTTACCTTCCCCTGTTTGGCGTAATTAGCTGCTTGCGGAACAGACTCCGCCATAAATTGCACATGACCTGCAATCAAATCGGTAAAGGCAGGGGCGCTTCCTTTGAATGGAATATGCACCATAAAAATTCCAGTCTCACTTTTAAGCATCTCTGGAACTAAATGAGAAATTCCGCCATTACCAGCGGAGCCATAGTTCAGTTTTCCTGGATTTGCTTTTGCATAAGCCACAAACTCCTTCAGGGTGTTAGCCTGAACATCCTTGTTCACAATTAAGGCAAGAGGTTGCTGAGCTGTTCTAGCAACAGGTTGAAAATCTTTTAAGGTGTCATAGGGTGACTTGGTGTAGATCGCAGGATTAATGACCATCGTTCCCGTATTTGCCAGCAGCACGGTATAACCATCAGCCGGAGATTGAGCAACAAACTGAGCGCCAACCGCACCCCCAGCCCCAGCCTTGTAATCCACAATGACGGTTTGACCTAAAGAAGATTGCAGCTTGTCAACCAAAAGACGAATATGAGCATCCAGGGGGCCGCCCGCAGGGAAGCCAATAATGATCTTGATGGGCTTATCAGGATATGCCCCATTAGCTGGATTAATTACTAAAAATGCGACTGCAATCAGCAAAAATATCCTGATAACTTGTATGGACTTGTACATAAAGGGCTGCATTGAATTTACTTGGATACACTTTACCTTAAGACCACATTTGTAAAGTAGAAAATGATTGAAAGTTCTATGCAACTCCTGAGTGATCCCAATACTTGGATTGCCTTTCTGACTCTCTCTGCCCTTGAAATTATTCTCGGCATTGACAACATCATTTTTATTAGCGTTATCGCCAACAGACTCCCCTCTGAAATTCGGGAGAAAGTTCGCCGCTTTGGCCTTTTATTTGCATTGGTCACCCGCATTCTTTTATTGCTTAGCTTGTCGTGGGTAATGGGCCTCACCAACCCCCTCTTCAGCATTTCTGACCACCTGATTAGCGGTAGAGATTTAATCCTATTGCTCGGTGGATTCTTTCTCATCTGGAAAGCCTCTAAAGAAATTTATATTGAAATAGAAGTGGGTGAGCATGGTGACGAGCAAAGCGACTCCCCAGGGAAGGACGGCGCCAAGTCAATGTTCTCTTTATTTATTGGCTCTGTTTTACAAATTGGCTTACTAGATATTATTTTCTCTCTGGATAGCGTGATTACAGCTGTAGGTATGGTTGATCAAATTAGTGTCATGATCGCAGCAGTCCTTGCTTCGGTACTTATCATGCTCATTGCCGCTAAGCCCATCGGAGATTTTGTTCAGCGCCACCCCTCTATTAAAGTGCTGGCCTTGTCATTCCTGACTGTTGTAGGCGTGGTACTCATCGCAGAAGGAATGGGTGTTCACATTCCTAAAGGCTATGTCTACGTTGCTATGGCATTTTCTTTATCGGTTGAGCTTTTAAATATCCGCTCACGTGAAAAGAAAAGACAGTCGAAGTAAGCCCTGATTTGCGGGCTTTATAGGGATTGTGCGCAAGCAAAACCGCTTGCCCAAGCCCACTGAAAATTGTGTCCCCCCAAATGACCAGTGACATCCACGCACTCACCAATAAAGAATAATCCTGGATGCTTGCGCGACATCATCGTTTGCCCGTCGAGCTCTTTGGTATCCACCCCACCCAACATTACCTCTGCTTTTTTCCAGCCCAGGGTACCTGCTGGCTTTACAGACCAGTTCGTTAGTAGCTCCTTAAGAGCTTGGCGATCTTTTTTGGAGACCTCAGCCCATTTACGGCCCATTAAATTACGCTGCTCTGCAAATGCTTTAGCTAATCGCTGAGGAAGTACAGAAGCCAAAATCGTTTCAGTTAGCTTTAAGCGATTCTCATCATTGTTAAAGAGCTCATCGCAATTAAATCCTCCAGGACGCTCAATTGCCCCAAGCCAATCAATATGAATGGGTTCGCCCTCTTCCCAATAACTGCTTGCCTGAAGAACCGCAGGACCTGATAGGCCTTTGTGCGTCAGAAGCAAATCCTCATTAAATCTACAGGCGCCGTATCGATGGCCCTTAGAGCCAGAGGCAATTCTGACTGGGACAGCTAGACCGGCTAATTCACTGAGATCGCCGAAATTATCCGCAGTAAATGAGAGCGGTACTAATGCGGGCCTAGGATCAATCACATTCATGGAAAATTGCTTGGCAATATCCAATGAATAGGGCGTTGCTCCAATGGCAGGCACCGGCAACCCTCCAGTTGCCATGACTACTGACTTGGATTTTTCAGTGCCAGCGTTCGTTTGAATTAACCAGCGATCGCCTTCTTGCTCAATTGATTGCACAGATACCGGATGACGAATAGTCACATTTCCTTTGGCACATTCTGCAAACAACATATCAATGATTTGTTTAGCAGACTCATCGCAAAATAATTGGCCTTGGTGTTTCTCATGGTAATTAATGCCATGGGATGTGACCAGTTTGATAAATTCGGATGAGGGATATCTAGCAAGCGCACTTTTAACAAAATGCTGGTTGAGAGATAAGAAGTTAGCCGGGCTGCTGTGTAAATTAGTAAAGTTGCAACGACCACCACCACTAATGCGAATCTTCTCACCCAGAACCTCTGCGTGATCCAGCACAAGCACTTTTTTTCCTAACTGTCCTGCAACTCCTGCACAAAATAAGCCGGCTGCTCCGCCACCGATAATGATGGCATCCCAAGTTTTACTCATAGATTACTCAAAACGATCAATGATGTCAGATGAGATATTGAGTTTTCTCATGTGAAGCTTGGTATAGGCTTGGCGAAAGTTCTTAGTCATTGAGATCATGACTGATGCAGTCCATGCAAAGGCAAACATTCCAGAAAAAGCGATGATAACTGCCAGCATCTTCCAGCCATCGGGCAGAATATCCTCCATGAACCCCATTGCTGTATATGTACTACCGCTAAATAGAATGCATTGCCCCAGTGCAGGTAGCAACTTGAATACATACAAAGCAATGCCCCAAATCAGTATTTCAGCGATATGAGTTAAGAATAAGCAGAAGACGCTCACGTAAAAACAGAAAGCTACTGCAGAGTATTTTTTCTCAGTCAAATATAGAAAAGTTTTGACTTCATAGCGCTTAGCAACCTGTAGCAGCACTACTCCATGAAAAACCATAACCAATGAGAGCATGACCCCACCCAAGAGATAGCCCGGAAGATCTAGAGATGTAGCGATGCTAGTTTGCGAAGGATTCATAAGGGGGATTTTACAGGGGAGCGTGTATTAACCCAATTGATACCAATCCCGAATTACCTGCCAAGCATCCTGGGCCGTCTCAGAGAAGTGAATGGTTTGCATATCCTCCTCATCAATCACTCCAAATTCCACCATATGATTGAAGTTAATCACATCATTCCAGTAGGCCTTACCCACCAATATCACCGGGATGCGGACCACTTTCTTAGTCTGCATGAGGGTGAGTACCTCAAACATCTCATCAAAGGACCCAAAGCCTCCAGGGTAAACAACGATCGCCCTAGCACGCAACATAAAGTGCATCTTGCGCAGCGCGAAGTAGTGAAAGCGAAAACTTAAGCCGGGAGTGAGGTATGCATTGGGTTGCTGCTCTCTGGGTAGGCTGATATTAAATCCAATGGTTTTATCGCCCGCCTCAAATGCACCTCGATTAGCGGCCTCCATAATTCCAGGGCCACCTCCAGTGCAAACATGAAGCTTATTAGCGCTGCTCTCTTGAGTGGCGTTGTAGTGAGCTACTAATGCCCCGAACTCTCGGGCTGACTCGTAGTACCTGCTGTGTAAGAATGCTTTGTTGGCAGCCGTAATCTCCTCCGGAGTCTTTGCTTTTTTCTTTAGAGTCAATGCCTCAGCATGACTAATAAATCGAGTTGAACCAAAGACAGTAATCGTATGCTCAATACCTTGCTCATTTAGCAGAACATTAGGCTTAAGTAACTCCAACTCAAAGCGAATGCCCATAGTCTCTCTTCGAGCTAAAAAGGCTTCGTCATCAAAAGCAAACTTATAAGAATCTTCTGAATCATCTTCTGCTATTTGACTCTTGTGAAGATTTAAAAAATCAGTAATGGTCTGTGAGTTATTAATCGGGAGTTTCGGACTCATATTCCAACCTTCGAGGGTATCTATAAGCTAATCTTAACCTGCACACTAAGTTAGTGTTAATACCTAGTTCTATCGAAGATAAGGTGCTCTAGGGATTATTGGGATTTACCTGGTGCTAAAGGCGAGTTACTATTGCTAGAATCTCAACTAAATCGAAGGAAAAGCAATGAGCAACCGTTCAATCATCATTATGGTACTAGTCTTAATTGGTGCCACTGCCTACTTACTCCTCAAAGGCGACGGTAACGTTGATATGGGCGGCGAAAAGCATGGTGCAGAAGCTGCTCATATGGAAGAAGCAAAGAAAGATGCTCCTGCAGCTGCTCCAGTAGCGCCTGCTGCGGCTCCTGCGGCTGACGCTAAGAAGTAATCTCTTCTTTTGCTTATAAAACCGCGGTCCGCCGCGGTTTTTTTATCGCCATATTTTAATGAAGCTGATATTTTCCTCGCTCCTATATTTTGCACTTTTGTGTGTATCGCAACTTGCTATTAGTCAATCATCTAAGACCATGAAAACTATTGATCAGCCCACTCTGTCTTCCTTTGCACCAACCGGTATTCTGCGTGTTGGCATTAATTTAGGCAATCCAATTCTTGCCAATGAAGATCCAAGCTCAAAAAATTTATATGGCGTAACGATTGATATCGCTAGTGAGATCGGGAAGCGCACTTCATTGCCTGTGCAATTAATTCCCTTCAAAACGGCGGGGTCAACAGTCGATGCCGTAAAGACCGGTGAAATCGATTTAGTATTTGTGGCGATCGATCCAGTTCGTGGCGCTGATATTAGCTATACCCCAGCCTATATTCAAATTGAAGGGGCCTATATGGTGAAAGTCTCATCCCCATTAAAGCTGAATGATGAAGTGGATGCCGCTGATAATGAAATCGTAGTTGGCAAAGGCAGCGCCTATGATCTCTACCTTACGCGTGAGATTAAGAATGCTGCCCTACTCAGAGCCGCAAGCTCACAAGCAGTGATTGATGACTTCATGTCTGGAGCAGGAAATGTCGCAGCGGGCGTAAAACAACAGCTAGAAAGTGATGCCAAGCGCTATGAGGGCTTACGCATGCTACCCGGTCGTTTCATGGTGATTAATCAAGCGATTGGCATACCGAAGGCTAGGCCCAACTATCAAAGTACTAGCGCCTACTTAAGCAACGTCATTACAGAGTTAAAGCAATCTGGCTTTATAGCGGATGCCATGAAACGTCATAATATCCAAGGCGCAAAAGTAGCCGACTAAATAAGCTAATTAGATTAGCACTGATAAGCATGTAAATGCTCAGGGATAATGACGTTTTCCCAATGCAATTCATCCCTGATGCATTTAGCCAATACAGAAGATGATTCAGGCTCACCGTGCACTACAAAAACGGTTTTTGGCGACCGCTCAAATCCCCTAAGCCAATCTAACAAGCCTGCTTGATCAGCATGGGCAGACAATCCACCAATCGTATGTATTGAGGCCTTAACAGGAACATCCTCACCAAACAATCGCACTTTCTGCACTTTGTCCACTAAACGCCTACCGAGACTTCCGTACGCCTGGAATCCAGTGATCACAATAGCATTTTGCGTGCGAGGTAAATTACTAGCTAAGTGATGAACTATGCGACCAGCATCACACATACCGCTCGCTGAAATAATGATTGCCCCACCCTTAACTTTATTCAGAGCTTTTGACTCTTCCACGTCCGCAATGAAGCGAAGATCTACAGCATCTTGGTTATTTTTAAACCAAGTAAAAGTTGCCTGTGAGCTCCCATCCAATTGCGAGAAAAAATGTTGGGTTAAATGAGTGGCTGCAGTAGCCATTGGTGAGTCCACCCAAATACTTAAATGAGGTAAACGCCCTCTTTTAACTAAGTCAATCAAGAGAAATAAAATCTCTTGGGTACGCCCTACCGCAAAGGCGGGCATCACTACATTGCCGTGCGCGGTCATAGTTGAGGAAATCACCTCAACCAACTCGTCTTCAGTATCTTGCAAACTACGGTGTAGACGGTCGCCATAGGTCGATTCAACAACAACTACATCAGCATCCTTAACCAAATCAGGATCAGGCATTAAGACCTTACCCTTCATACCAATATCACCGGAGAAGACGCAACGCTTTTTCTTGGCACCATCCTCCGAGATATCCATTATGGCGATGGCAGAACCTAATATATGACCTGCATTACGAAACTCTAGGGATACTCCCGGCGCCAATTCCGTCACCTGCCCATAATCGAGCGGCTGAAACTGATTCAAGGTCATTTCGACCTCTTCAATAGAATATAAGGCAACAGGAATCTCTCCATGCCACTTGCCTGCCCTGATCTTTCTCTCTGCCCTCTCTACATCTGAGCGCTGCAAATGGGCGCTATCCAGCAAAAGAATTTTCAATAATTCAAAGGTGGCATTTGTACAATAAATAGCGCCTGAAAAACCTTGAGCACATAGACGGGGTAATAAACCGCTATGGTCGATATGCGCATGTGTTAGCACCACGCAATCAAGATCCTTTGGCGAAAATGGTAATGGCTCAAGATTCTTATTTGTTGCCTCGCGCCCACCCTGAAACATTCCGTAGTCAACCATGAAATGTCTTAGCCTTCCAGACAACATGACCTCGACCGAATGGCGTGAGCCCGTTACCTCTCCTGCTGCACCAAAAAACTGGATCTTCATAGGTTTAGCATACTCTTTCCTATAATTAGCTCAATACCCCTGAAATCAGAGCGATACTATTTAAATGAATCCGCAACCTGTGACCTTAGACACCTTCAAGCAAGTGAAGCTGCTGCGGCGCCAGCCGTCAGAACATAAAGGTAGCGCAGGCAAAGTCGTTTTAATGGGCGGTGCACCAGGAATGGCTGGCGCCCTGATTTTGGCGGGCAATGCATGCTTACATCTAGGTGCCGGCTGGACGATCTTAGAAATATTAGATCCTGCCTCAGCACGCGCAGATCTTGATCACCCAGAGCTCATGATTCGCCTTGCTACAGGAGATGTTTATGAAACACTCAATGCTACTCAGCCTGATGTTGTTGCTATTGGCCCAGGTCTTGGCAAGTCAACTTTAGCAATTCAATGCTTGCGTGCTTCACTCTTGTATCCAAACACTCCATTGGTGATTGATGCTGATGCGCTGAATTTAATCAGCGAATCCACTGAGTTGCTCGAGCAACTACAAGCTCGTAATCGAGCGCTTCCAGAATTAACCGTACTTACCCCTCACCCCGGCGAAGCGGCAAAACTTTTGAAGACCACAACAGAAATTGTGCAATCAGATCGTGTGGGTGCAATTAAACAGTTGGTTGAGCACACGCAATCGATTGTGGTTCTCAAAGGACAACATACTTTGATTGCCTCCCCACAGCATTCACTGGTGGAATGTCTTGCCGGCAACCCCGGAATGGGCACAGGTGGCATGGGAGATATTCTGACGGGAAGTATTGCCGCTATCGCCGCTCAAGGAATTCGACATCAACTGGATCTATGGCAAGCCACTGGCATTGCAGTTGAGCTACACGCCAGCGCGGCAGATAGCTTAGTGAACAAAGGGATTGGCCCAATAGGCTTAACACCCTCAGAGACCATCTTGGAAATGCGAGCGCTACTCAATAAGCTGTTATAAATCGTTATGCATTCAGCAAGAGCAGCACATCTTCACCAACGCTACCTCTATGGCATTTTGATGGCCGGAGTGGGCTCAATGCTATTTTCCGGCAAAGCTATTTTGGTAAAGCTCGCTTTTGGTTATGGCGCAAATGCAGAGACTCTTTTAGCCTTGCGCATGCTTATAGCACTCCCCTTATTCTGGGGAATCTTCTGGTGGGAGTCCCGTCGTAAGGCGATGAACCCCATCACCTGGCTTGATAGGGCTAAATTATTTTTCCTCGGATTTTTAGGTTACTTTTTATCAAGCTATATTGATTTTTTGGGACTGCAATACATCTCAGTTGGCTTAGAAAGAATTGTTCTTTACCTCACCCCAACCATTGTTTTATTAATCTCTTATTTTGTTTTAAAGAAACCCGTATCTCAACTGCAGTGGTTCTCGCTCATCGTTGGCTACATTGGGGTTTTTATCGTCTTTATTCAAGATGCCAGCTCCACTGGCATTGGCGCCTGGTTAGGCATGGCCCTCGTATTTGGTAGTGCTTGCTCCTATGCGGCCTACATGATTGGTGCAGGAGAAATGGTTAAGCGTATTGGCAGCGTACGCTTGGTTGTCTATGCCAGTTCAGCCTCGGCATTTTTGAGCATCGCGCAGTCAACTATCCACAACCCACTAGCTATATTTGAGCAGCCCATACCAATTTATTGGTTTAGTCTACTCAATGCCAGCTTATGCACGGTCATTCCAATGCTGCTGATTATGATCGCAATCAACCGCATCGGATCTCCACTAGTGGCTCAAGCTGGAATACTAGGTCCAGTCTCCACTATCTTTATGGGATATCTCATTTTGGCGGAGCCAATCACTTGGACGCAAATTAGCGGTATGACTTTGGTGATGGCTGCAATGTGGTTGCTGGTACGCAATGATGCGCCAACAAAAAAGTCACCAGACCCCAAAAGATCTGATGACTTTGATGGTGCAGAACCTCTTAATTAAGAGGGGATGATTTCTGTGGCTTACTGAGCTGCAGCGTCAGCTGCTGCTTTAGTTTTCTTTTTAGACTTCTTTTTCGCTTTTTTCTCAGCCTTCTTTTCTTTCTTTGCTTTTTTCTTGGCTTTTTTCTCAGCAGACTTCTCAGCCGGAGTTGCGGCAGGGGCGGCCACTGGAGCGGCCACTGGAGCGGCAGCAGGTGCAGGAGCTGGATCAGCAGCCATCACAGAGATAGGGGCAATACCGATAGCAGCAGAAATCAGGGTTGCCAAGCTCAAGCGCGCGATACGAGAAATCATGTAATTCTCCAAAAGAGTTTGTGGATAATTTAATAATACTCAAATATTTGAGAAAAATGCTTCATTTTTAAAAGGTTGCTCATGAGTGATTTTCCGGACGACATCTTTACTGAGCCCCAAGGCTACTCAGTCAACACCCTGGAACAACTTGGGCCCTTGACTGGTATGGCTGGGATCTGGGAAGGTGTTCGTGGCCTAGACGTAAAGCCCAAAGCCGAAGGACCAAAGAAGCAAGCTTATGTGGAGAGAATTGAGCTCCAGCCAATTGATCCCCAAACCAATGGCCCTCAGCTTTTTTATGGCTTGAGATACCACACCCACATCACCAAGCCCGATCAAGTAAAGACCTATCATGACCAAGTCGGATATTGGTTATGGGAGCCCGCAACTGGCAACATCCTTCATACACTGAGCATTCCTCGAGGCATGATTACGATGGCTTCTGGTAAGGCCGCTGCAAATGCTAAACAATTTGAATTATTCGCAAAAGAAGATGATCGCTGCGCAGGTATCTCGTCTAATCCATTTTTAGATTACGCATTTAGAGCAGTAGAGTTTCGTATCCAGGTGTCGATCAATGATGATGGCACTTGGTCTTATGAACAAGACACGGTAATGAAGATTAAAGATCAAGCAGCGTTATTTCATCATGTTGATAACAACACTCTGCACAAGATCGGGGAAGCCACTCCCAATCCCCTTGCTAGATAGTTGCAGCAATGCCTTGTAATGTAATAAAGGCCATCAAATGATGGCCTTTATTACATAATGCTGCACTACTTGAGTTGATTACGCAGGCTGCGCTTCAGTCTCAGTAATTTTTTCTAATGCGGCAGCAAGAAGACCAACAGTGCGATCTACGTGCGCCAATTTTTCTAGGCCAAACAAACCAATGCGGAAAGTACGGAAGTCTGGTCTTTCATCGCACTGCAGAGGCACGCCAGCTGCAGTTTGTAAGCCCAGTGCAATGAACTTCTTGCCAGACTGAATATCAGGATCTTTGGTGTAGCTTACGACTACGCCAGGAGCCTGAAAGCCCTTTGCAGATACAGAGCTATAACCTTGAGAGACCAATAGGTTGCGTACTTTTGTGCCCAACTCTACTTGTTTGTCTTTTAATGCTGCGAAGCCAAGGGATTGCGTCTCTTTCATCACATTACGCAAAATCTTTAAGGCATCAGTCGGCATGGTGGTGTGATACACATGACCACCCTTTTCGTATGCCTCCATAATCTGAAGCCACTTTTTGAGATCCATAGAAAAGCTGCTACTTTGGGTTGCATCAATGCGCTCACGTGCACGATCGCCAAGAGCGATTAATGCACAGCAAGGGGAACTGCTCCAACCCTTTTGAGGCGCAGTAATTAATACATCAACATTGCAGGCCTTCATATCAACCCACATTGCGCCAGAGGCAATGCAATCCAATACAAACAAACCATTTACAGAGCGTACTGCCTCACCAACTGCTTTGAGGTAATCATCTGGAAGAATGATGCCGGCAGAAGTTTCTACGTGCGGCGCGAATACCACTGCTGGTTTTTCTTTCTTGATGAACGCAACCACTTCCTCAATTGGAGCTGGTGCAAATACACCCTGCGTTGAATCTTCTAACTGATGGCCTTTGATAACCGTCACATCTTTAGTAATGTTCGCTAAATCAAAGATTTGTGTCCAGCGATAGCTAAACCAGCCATTACGCAAGACCAAGCATTTTTCATTGTTGGCAAATTGGCGGGCTACTGCCTCCATGCCAAAAGTTCCACTACCGGGAACGATGACTGCAGAGCTAGCGTTATAAGCATCTTTAAGGATGCTAGAAATGTCGACCATCACGCGCTTGAACTCTTCAGACATATGATTCAAGGAGCGGTCGGTATAAACAACCGAGAACTCTAATAAACCGTCTGGATCAACATTGGGGAGTAAGCCTGGCATAGTAATTTCCTAGGGATTTCTGTGATTAGCCCTAAATGATACTGATTTAAGGCTTTCTTGGGGGCTGGAACCCAAAACCCTGCTTAAAAGGGCATTTTTGCCTGTTTTGCTGGGTTTACCTTCCTCTTTTAGAGGAGATCACTATGCCCGCAACAATTAGAGCAAAGGCGAGTCCATGAAACAGTTGGGGAGGCTCACCCAGCATGGCAGCCGATAAAAGTGCAGTAAATAAGGGTATGAAATTAGCAAAAAAGGCGGCAACTGTAGGCCCCGCTCCATTAACTCCTAGACCCCAGCAGCGATAGGCAATCAAGGAGGGTCCAATGGCCACGAAGACAATCAAAGAGCCAGTCCACCAATTGAGGTCCAGAAAAGCATGGCCAGCTGCAATTTCAAAACCATCAAAAAATCCCGTCCACAGCAGACCGACTGTTACTTGCGCCATTAAAAATTCAGCCCATGGCCATTGACGTTCTGTGCTGGATCCTGGGCGACTTAGCATCCAACTATAAAACGCCCACAAGATAGTGGCCAACATAATTAAAAGATCGCCCACTACCATTTGCATAGACAGCAAGGCCGACAGATCTCCACGGGTAAGCACAATGCCAACACCCAGCAAACTCACGACTGCGCCAATCATCTGCAAGATACTGGGCTTTACTTGATAAAACACCGCACCAATGAATAACATCCAGATGGGCATGCTGGCGCCGATAAGGGTAACGTTTATGGCAGTGGATGTTTGAAGAGCGAGGTATAACAGTACGTTGTAGCTGCCTACCCCGAATAAACCCAAAAGCAGGAAACGCTTCTTGTTTTGCCACAAGGCACTTCCCGGCATGAATACACGCCAACCCAAAGGAAATAAAAGCAAAGCAGCCAAGCCCCAGCGAACTGCGCTTAAGGTAATGGGGGAGATACTTCCCACCAATACCCTCCCAGCGATTGCGTTACCTGCCCACAAAGCAGTAGCAGTGAGCAAGTAGGCGATTGTGGCGAAATTGAGCTGGTGCATTCAGTGGCTTATTGGGGAAGCAGTAATTTGAGGTCCCCAAGCAAGGGATACCCTAGCATTGTAGAAACAAATCCCCGGTATTGCTAAGATAGAGCTTAAATTAAGCATTTGCTTCAACAAAATAGCATCAAACAGAAGGATACATCGTGGCAATCATTACCAATATAGAAGACTTGCGGGTCCTCCATCAAAAGCGTACCCCCAAGATGTTCTACGACTATGCAGACTCAGGATCATGGACCGAGTCAACATACCGTGCCAATGAATCCGATTTTCAAAAGATTAAATTGCGTCAGCGTGTAGCGGTCAATATGACTAACCGCACCACTAAGACAACCATGATCGGTCAAGAAGTTGCCATGCCAGTGGCACTTGCACCGACAGGTCTTACTGGCATGCAGCACGCCGATGGTGAAATTTTGGCAGCCAAGGCCGCTGAAAAGTTTGGTGTGCCATTCTGCTTATCCACTATGAGCATTTGCTCAATTGAAGACGTAGCAGAACACACTACAAAACCATTTTGGTTTCAACTCTATGTCATGAAAGATCGCGGATTTATTGAACGTTTGATTGAGCGCGCTAAAGCAGCCAAATGTTCTGCACTGGTTTTGACTTTGGATTTGCAAATCCTAGGTCAGCGTCACAAGGACTTAAAGAATGGCCTCTCTGCCCCTCCTAAGCTCACAATTGCCAATATGATCAACATGGCAACTAAGCCACGCTGGTGCTTGGGCATGGCTATGACGCCGCGTAGGACCTTCCGCAATATTGTTGGCCACGCTACTGGCGTTGGCAACATGTCCTCACTGTCCTCTTGGACTGCAGAGCAATTTGATCCAGGCCTCAATTGGGGTGATGTGGAATGGATTAAAAAACTCTGGGGTGGAAAACTGATTATTAAAGGCATCTTAGATGAAGGCGATGCACGCTTAGCAGCAAACTCCGGCGCGGATGCATTAATTGTTTCCAATCACGGTGGCCGTCAACTAGATGGTGCGATTTCTAGCATTCAGGCTTTACCTGGAATTGTGGATGCTGTTGGTAAAGATATTGAAGTGTGGATGGATGGCGGTATACGTTCAGGTCAAGATGTTTTAAAAGCATGGGCCTTAGGTGCGCGTGGCACGATGATTGGTCGCCCTTTCCTATATGGCTTAGGTGCTATGGGTGAGGCCGGTGTAACCAAGTGCTTAGAGTTAATTCACAATGAGTTGGACATCACCATGGCATTTACAGGCCATCGCGATATTCAGAATGTGACTAAAGATATTTTGTATCCAGGAACCTTTTAAATTTTCCCCCTCCTCAACCACCCTCTTGCTGTATTTGGCATCTCACTTATCGTATTTGCCTTCTCTGTTTGGTTTGGATATGCCGCACTGAGTCGCTATCGTACAAAAGATACCGAGACGTCTGCAGATCTCGGCATCATTCAGACGGCAACCTTAACCCTACTAGCCTTAATTATTGGCTTTACCTTCTCAATGGCTATTAATCGCCATGATCAGCGGGAGATCTTTGAGGAAGGCGAGGCAAATGCCATTGGTACTGAATTCTTAAGAGCTGATCTGCTACCCCCAAAAGCTGCTGCCGCCACCAAGGGTCTTTTACTGCAATATGTAGATCAACGTATTTTGTTTTATTCCAAACAGCCCCCAGAAAAGATTGAAGAGATTCATAGCAAAACAGATCAATTACAAACTGCCCTCTGGAACGAGATTCTGCCAACTGTTCGCACGCAACACACCGCTTCTATTGCCTTGGTTGCCTCCGGCATGAATGATGTTTTGAATTCTCAAGGCTATGTTCAAGCGGCATGGTGGAATCGCATCCCTCTGACAGCCTGGGCATTGATGGCAGCAATTGCTATTTGTGCCAATCTCTTGGTTGGATTTGGCGCACGGAATTTTGAGAAGAACATCGGCCTATTCATGATCTTCCCTTTTGTTATTTCAGTATCTTTCTTTTTGATTGCCGACATTGATAGTCCAAGGGGTGGCGTTATTCGTATTGAAGCTAGAAACTTAGTGGCGCTAAAAAATAATCTAAGCCAACAGATAAACATTGCCAACCCATCCATAAGCAATCAATAAGCTTCACCATAAAGGCGGTCCAGATGAAACGAGTAGTGGATGTTTTTAAAAACCGTGGTCGCGAACTGGTGTGGACTTATGTCATCCATCTCCAGAATGATGAGGAATTTCATCCTGGGCAGCTAGATTTTGAAGTTGAGGCTCTTAGACTCTCGCAAATCGATAAACGTGGCTTAGCAAACGAGCTGAGCGCCAAAGTAAGGCTCAATAACTGAGGCTGAATTACCATCTTAAAGGGTAAAGCCCCTGGCGTTAATGCTGTTAATGAGATTCATTATCATTTATGATGAATACTCATAACATTTAACCGCAATGCCGAAAACCAAATACCACACTGCCTCTATCTTCTTTCATTGGCTTGTTTTCTTCCTAGTTATTGCTGCTTTTGCAGTGATTGAGCTCAAAGGGCAATTCCCTAAAGGAAGCGAGCCTCGTGAGCTATGTAAAACGGTCCATGGCGTTATTGGTCAGCTCATTTTTATAGCCATGGCTCTTCGCTTGATAGTGCGCTTTACTTATGGCGTTCCTAAGCCTACAAATCCAAAACCTTTATTTGTCTCATTGGCTACGGCAATGCATTGGATGCTGTATGCCCTGCTCTTGATATCACCCATCTTTGGTATCTTATATTTCCAGTATGGTGGCAAAGAAATTCACTTCTTTGGTTTGGTATGGCCTCAGCTAGTCACCCCCAATCCAGAGATGAAAAAGGTGGTTGAGGGGATCCATGAGTTCTTAGGGAACTCGCTCTACTTTTTGATTGGCATTCATGCTTTAGCAGGCTTGTGGCAACATTACGTCCTAAAGGACGCTACACTTCGTCGTATGTTGAATAAAATTGTTATCTAAAATGAAACCTCTCTCCAAAAAAGCCAAGATGGCAATAGGCTGGACAGTCTTGATGACTGTCGTGGGCACTGCGATGCTTCATCAATGGCAATTTTTTGCCATGGGTTGCGCATCTCTTGCCATGTTGCTCGTAGCCAATCATTACGATCTTTTAAAAGATCCAGAAGACAAAAAATAATCCCGCTTTATTAAGAGCGGGATTTATTAGCAACCACCCCAGAATCTGGGGTTTCTATTACAAAGTTGGGTAATCTGTATAGCCTACTTCCTCGCCACCATAAAAAGTAGCGCGGTTATATGGATTTAGTGTGGCACCCTGCTGGAATCTCTCTGCTAGATCTGGATTAGAAATGTAGAGACGGCCGTAAGCAACTGCATCAGCCAGACCATCCTCTAACACCTTCTCACCCATTGCCTGGTCATAGCCACCAGCAGTGATGAATTTCCCTTGATAAGCGGCACGGAACAACTCTGAAGTAATAGGCGCATCTTCCAAGACTTGATCGCCACCACCAGCGCTAGTTGAGCGTGGCTCAATCATATGCACATAAGCTAAGTTATAGCCATTGAGCTTCTCAATTGCGGCAGTGAACAATGCCACTGGATTGCTATCCCCCATATCATTGAAGGTGCCGTATGGTGAAAGGCGAACTCCCACTTTATCGCTCGGGAATACTTTACTTACAGCTTCAATGACTTGACCCAATAAGCGCAAGCGATTTTCAATAGAGCCGCCATACTCATCTGTGCGCTGATTAGTTTTATCTTGCAAGAACTGATCCAGCAAGTAGCCGTTAGCTGAGTGAATCTCAATACCATCAAAGCCTGCAGCTTTTGCATTTTGTGCTGCCGCCTCAAACTCTTTGAGTAAGCGAGCGATATCTTCCAAACTCATTGCCGTTGGAGTCTCGTAGTTATGGAGCTTCCAATCTGCGCCATAGGTTTGACCTTCTGCAGCAATTGCTGAGGGTGCCTCAGGCGCACCCTGCTCTGGATGCAAGGAAGAATGGGAGATACGCCCAACGTGCCATAACTGCGCAACAATCGCACCACCCTTAGCATGAACTCCCTCAACAATCTCTTTCCATGCAGCAGTTTGTTGCGCTGAATAAATCCCAGGCGTCGCTGGGTAACCCTTACCCAACGGAGAAATCTGTGTTGCCTCAGTAATGATGAGTCCGGCACTCGCACGTTGCGCGTAATAGATCTTCGCTAAGGGGTTAGGCACATCACCAGCAATCGCACGCATTCTAGTGAGTGGCGCCATTACTAAACGGTTTTTTAAATGAAGTGCTCCGAGATTTACCGGAGTGAACATGATTTCTTTGCCTGACATTTGCTGCCTTTTAAATAAGTAAAAAGAGGGTTGACTGTAACAAGGATTGGTAAATTTTGCTGAATACGCGATTAGGCCGCTCCAAATTGTTCGCGTATGCAATCTGCTAGTGCGTTAAATTCCTGTGTGTGTGCGGTAGAAGGTCGCGCAACCAAGGCAATGACTCTTTTAGGCGCTGGTGAGGCTAACTCTTTTGCTACTAACTCAGAGTTATTTAATAGACTGCTTTTGACTGCCATTCCAGGAAGCAAAGCAATCCCAAGTCCAGACTCCACCATTTGCAATAAGGTCAACAAGCTTGTTGCTTCCATTCCTTCAGCTTTACGAATGTCGGTGCGCTTGCATGCTTGCAAGCTATGCTCTCGCAGACAATGCCCCTCCTCTAACAATAAAAGTCGCTCAGCCATCTTGGCAGGCAAGGTAACCTCTTTTCCTTTTAGAGCGGGATCACCTTCTTTCGCAACCAACCAAAAATGATCGTCAAATAATTCTTGTACCAGAAGACCCTCTACATCATATGGAAGCGCTATCAAAGCAAAATCCAATTTATGCTCAGCCAATCTAGACAGTAGATTAGCAGTGAGATCTTCTCTAAGAGTAATTTTAAGTTCTGGAAAACGACTGCGAATTTCTGGAAGCACTGTTGGCAATAAAAATGGTGCAATCGTTGGTATGACGCCTAAACGAATTGTGGCAGTCATGGGTTTGCCGGTTGCACCCGCATACTCCACTAAATCTTCAGATGCTGCCAAGATCAGCTTGGCACGCTCCAGAACTTCTAATCCCATTGGAGTAATAGATACATTCTGCCGATCACGCTCTACCAAATGTATTCCCAATGCTTCTTCCAACTCCTTCAGGCCCGCGCTTAAAGTCGATTGGCCGACAAAACAGGCTTGGGCTGCACGCGTGAAATTGAGCTCTTTGGCTAATGCGACGAAATACCCCAGCTGCCTTAAAGACGGTAAATAAGCCATTTTCACTCCATTATCGAATAATTAGATTAATACTATCATAATGATTCATTAGACTGATCAATAAATAAGGCGCACACTGCATTCATCGTTGAGAAAGCAGTAAAGAAGACTCAACAAACTGAATGTAATTTGAAAGGAATCAAAATGGCACGTCCAGAAATCAAAACCATCCAAAACTTAGAGTCCGCCTTTGCCGGCGAATCCATGGCTCACATTAAGTATCGTTACTTTGCCAAGTTAGCTCGCGCTGCTGGCGACGAAGAAACCGCAAGGATCTTTCAAGCTACCGCTGACCAAGAAGTGATGCACGCTTTTGGCCACTTAGACTTACTTTACCCTGCTGGCACCGTTACTCCAGCAAGAGCCTTAGAGATTGCTATTGAAGGCGAAACTTATGAATACACTGAAATGTATCCATCCTTTCGGAAAACAGCCGTAGAAGAAGGCAATGCTGCGGCCATACAAGAAATTGATGAGCAAATTGCGGAATCTAAAGAGCATGCTGAGCAATTTCAGGCGGTATTGACTAAAGCAGCAAAACGCTTCGCTGCGTTAGCAAACGTTGAAGAGCGTCACGCAAACCATTACAAGCAAGCTCTGGCAAAAGCGAAGGTTTTTGCAGCCCAATAAGACGGGCCCAGAAAGAATTAGAAATTAAATTTAAAATCAGCAGACTATTTAAGGAATCAAAATGAACACTTACCAATGTATCGTATGCGGCTATATTTACGACGAAGCAAAAGGGATCCCAGAAGATGGCATTCCGGCCGGAACACTTTGGGCTGATGTCCCAGAAGATTGGGAATGCCCTGACTGCGGTGTTGCAAAGGCCGACTTTGAGATGGTTCAAGTAAGCTAAGTCCACTTCTGCGTTCCTTACCACTTTTTTACCTACTCGTTATTTGGAGAGCCCAGCTTTGGATCAAACCACCCCCCAATCCCAATCCGCAATTGTCATCATTGGTAGCGGATTAGCTGGCTACACGGTTATCCGTGAAATTCGAAAATTGGATAAAGCAGCCCCAATTACGCTGGTGACACGTGAACCCGGTTATTTTTATTCAAAGCCCATGCTTTCTACCGCTCTTGCGAGCAAGAAAGAGGCGGTGCAATTAATCTCTACACCAGCTGATGGCATGGCAACGCAATTAGAGATGACTATCTTGGGTGAGTGTGATGTCATCTCAATCAATCCTGGCGCGCAAACCATTCAAACTAGTAAAGGTGAGGTTCCTTATGGAAAACTGGTAATGGCATTGGGTGCCGACCAAACTCGCCTCCCACTTCAAGGGAACGCTGCTAACGAAGTTATCACAGTAAATGATCTAGAAGACTATGTACGCTTTCGCAATGCAATCACTGGAAAAAAGAAGATTACCATCCTGGGTGCAGGCCTGATTGGCTGTGAATTTGCCAACGATCTTGTGCTGGGTGGTTATGAGGTAGATGTGATTGACCTGGCTCCACAGGCTCTAGGTCGCCTCTTGCCCGAAGCTGCAGCTCTAGAGCTGCAAGGAAAACTCAGTGCAGCTGGTGTACGTTGGCATCTTTCTACAACCGTGCAAGCGATTGATCGTCACGGAGATTCTTTACAGGTCATACTGGCCAATGGCAACACAATCTCTTGCGATGTATTTTTATCAGCTGTTGGCCTAAAGCCAAGAATTGAATTAGCTAAAGCAAGCGGCATTAATACGGAAACTGGTATTCAGGTAAACCGTGAACTCGAAACCAATATTAAAAACATTTTCGCAATTGGAGATTGCGCAGAGGTAGATGGTTTGGTTCTGCCTTATGTCATGCCGATTATGCAAGCGGCAAGAGCATTGGCGCCTACCTTAATTGGACAAACTACCTCACTTACCTATCCTGCGATGCCGGTGATGGTCAAAACCCCCGCATTAGCCACCATCGTTTCTCCGCCAGCTCAAGGCATAGAAGGTAAGTGGACCACAACACCTGTTGAAGGTGGCCTGGAGTCTCGTTTTGAATCTAGTGATGGCAAGTTATTGGGCTTTGTATTAATGGGAGCCGCCACTTCACAACGTGGCGCCCTCACTAAGGAGCTGCCGGCTATTCTGGCTTAAATTCCATGGATTCGTTTGATTTATCAAACATAAAAGGCCCGCGATGCGGGCCTTTTATTGATGCAACTAGTAGTGATTAAGAAACGATCACGAACCATGTAGTGTTGTGTGATTGAGCAACCATCAAGAACAACATTGGTACAGATAACAATGTGTTCAAACGGGATGTCAACATCGCAACGCGAGCAGATTTTGCTTTGATATCAGCTTCAACAGCAACGATACCAAGAGCGCGCTTTTGATTTGGCCAAATAATGAACCAAACGTTAAAGGCCATTACTAATGCAATCCACATACCTAAACCGATTGCACGGAATGGGGCTTGTAATGTGAAGGCTTGATGTAAGTAACCATTTAAAGCAGCAACAATCAAACCAGTTAGTACAGTAAACAAGGCTGCGTAACGGAACCAGAACAACGCTGCTGGAGCAATCACTTTGCCAATTGCTGGCTTTTGCTCATCAGGAATCTTTGGCATTGAAGGAATTTGCACAAAGTTAAAGTACCAAAGCAATCCAATCCACATCACACCAAACATCACGTGTAACCAACGGAAAACAAATGGTAGTTCAGCAGAACTAAAGTTGCCGCCTAAAGCCAAAATAATCAGGGCGAGGAGGACAAAACCGGCAAAAACGGTACGCCCTAAAGAGGTCAAGATTGATGTCATTAAATTTTCCTAAATAAGATAAATTAAGCAAAATTTTGGCTAGCAAAATCCCAATTCACTACGTTCCAAAAATTTTCTACATATTTTGGTCGCGCATTGCGTGTATCAATATAGTAAGCATGCTCCCAAACATCACATGTCATCAGCGGCTTAGCATCTGTGGTGATAGGAGTTGCCGCATTACTGGTGGATGCTAAATCAACGCTGCCATCTGCTTTTTTAACCAGCCATGCCCAACCTGAACCAAAAGTTCCAACAGCACACTTTGTAAATTCTTCTTTGAACTTATCAAACGAGCCCCACTTAGCATTGATCGCATCAGCCAATGGGCCACTAGGTGCTCCACCACCATTTGGCTTCATGCTTGACCAATAAAAAGTATGGTTCCAAACTTGTGCAGCGTTATTAAATACACCACCTGTAGATTTCTTAATAATGTCTTCAAGAGATGAATTTTCAAACTCAGTCCCTTTAATCAAATTATTTAAATTGGTGACATAAGTCTGATGGTGTTTACCATAGTGGTACTCTAAAGTTTCCTTAGAGATGTATGGGGCCAAAGCATCGAGGGCATATGGCAACTGAGGTAAGGTATGTTCCATTCGTATTCCTTTTAATTACATTAACCAAAATATAGGTTATTTTGCGATAACTATAGACTATTCTAGGTTTTTTGTTTGACCCAAGAAAAATGCCGGCAAAGTAGCCTACCGGCATTAACTTCAATGGCGTTAACAACGATTTATTGAGCCGTCCAACCACCATCCATATTCCAGGCTACCCCACGAACCTCAGAGGCATCTGGCCCACAGAGAAATACAGCTAAGGCTGCCAATTGCTCTGGACTCACAAATTCTCCAGATGGCTGCTTTTCGGATACCAAGGCGGTCTTTGCCGCTTCATTGGAAATGCCTTCACGTTCTGCGCGCGCATCTACCTGCTTCTGAACTAGCGGAGTTAAAACCCAACCTGGGCAAATTGCATTACAGGTAACACCAGTACGCGCATTTTCTAGTGCAGTTACTTTAGTGAGACCCACAATGCCATGCTTAGCAGCAACATAAGCAGCCTTCTGGGTAGAAGCAACCAAACCATGCACGGAAGCGATGTTGATGATGCGGCCCCAGTTACGTTTTTTCATACCAGGTAAGGCATGGTGCGTTGTATGAAATGCCGAACTTAAATTAATGGCAATGATGGCATCCCATTTGTCTGTCGGGAACTCTTCAATGTTTGCGGTGTATTGAATACCCGCATTGTTGATTAAGATATCAAGTGAACCAAAACGCCTTTCTGTTTGCTTAATCAGATCTTCGATCTCAGCGGGCTTACTCATATCCGCGCCATGGTAATCAACCTCTACTCCACAGGCTTTAATTTTGGCAATAGCTTCATCCTTCTCGCCAAAACCATTGACCATGATGTTGACACCTTGTTTAGCCAGCGCAATAGCCATTCCCAAACCAATACCACTAGTAGAGCCAGTAACTAGGGCTGTTTTACCTTTTAATGTGGACATATTATTTACCGTATCAAGTTAACTAAAAGGGCTTCCCGCTTCTTTATGAACCCCAAAACTTGATGTTACAGGATGTGCTGAACCACCCCTGAAGCCTATGCACCAGGGGCGACCAGAATCTATTCAAAGCTAGATTTTCTTGAGAGCCCGCAAGATCTTTTCACAGGTGAGAGGCTGATCAAAGACCGCTGCATTCAATGGTGCCAAGGCATCATTGATAGCGTTTTGAACTGCGCCTGGCGCTCCAGCAGTACCAGCCTCACCCGCCCCTTTAGCGCCCAATTTTGAAGATTGGGTGGGCGTCTCTACGTGGGCAACCTCAATATCCGGCATTTCATTGGCCATCGGCACTAAATAATCTGCCATGCTGCCATTGCGCAACAAACCACTTTCGTCATAGAGACACTCTTCGAACAGAGCGCCGCCAATACCCTGAACGATTGCACCACGCACTTGTTCATTGACTAACATCGGATTGATAACGCGTCCACAATCCTCTACCGCCCAATGCTTCAATAACTTTACAAAGCCTGTGTCTGGGTCAACCTCAACATAAGATGCTTGGACCCCATTCGTAAAGATAAATGGGTATTCCTTTTGAGTGTAGTGACGTGTCACCATGAGATCTGCAGAAAATCCAGCTGGCAAAGTATCGGTACGGAAATACCCCACTCTACCCACCTCACTGAATGGTAGTAATTGCTCGCCGGTCGCTTTGTCTAAGATATGGCCACGACGTGCAGTGAGTTCTGCAACAGGTCGATTCAAAATTGCGCCCGCAAGTTTAATAATATTTTCTTGTAGGGCTTGAGAAGCTAAAAGAACCGCTTCACCGCCAACACCCGCTCCACGTGAAGCCCACGTGCCACCGCCGTAAGGAGTCACATCGGTATCACCAGTAATAACGCGCACTTGGTCGATTGAAACACCGACAGCATCAGCCGCAATCTGGGTATAGATACCTTCAGTACCTTGACCTTGTTCACCAACACCAATCAAGACTGAAACCACACCACTAGGATCCATGCGAACGGTAGCGCCATCCTGAGAGGCAATACGAGCACCTCCTACGCCATAGAAAGCAGGGCTTGGATTGGTTAGCTCAATTAATGTTGCAAACCCAATGCCGCGATAAATCCCTTTTTTGCGCAACTCAGCCTGCTCTTTACGCAATGCAGAATAATCCATCATCTTTTCGATGGTTCGCAAACATTGCTCATGTGAGAGAACTTCCAACTTAATTCCAGAAATTCCGGAGCAAGGATAAGCATCATCCGGAATGACGTTACGTTTACGAAACTCGAGCGGATCCATTTGTAATTTTTGCGCAGCCAAATCCACCAAACCTTCGGTCACAGCGCAAGCAATCGGATGGCCTACGCCACGATACTGACAGGTAGGAGTTTTATTCTGAAAAACTACATTCAATTTAGCGCGATAGTTTTGATGCTTATAAGGGCCGCCGACCAGGTTCACTACCTGATTGCCCTCAATGGCGCTGGTCCTAGGGAACATAGAATAAGGGCCAATTGCGGTCAGATCATCGATCTCAAAGGCCAAGATATCGCCTGCCTTATTGGCCGCAATGCGGCCTTTAATGCGATGCTCGCGCGCATGAATATCACTTGTAAATGATTCAAGACGGTCTGCAACAAACTTCACAGGGCGCTCAAGCATCATTGAGAGACCTACGGTAGCGAAGTCATCTGGATATGCGTGAACCTTAATACCAAAAGATCCGCCCACATCCTTACAAATGACATGCACATCTGATTCTGAAAACCCAAATTGACGGCAATACAAATCTTGCATCATATGTGGTGCTTGCTGAGAATGGTACACAGTGAGACGGCGATCGCCTGGGCTGTAATCCGCAATTTGACAGCGTGGCTCGAGCGTTACTCCGGTATGACGCCCAAATCCAAAAGTAGCTTCTGCAACTACGTCAGCCGTTGCAAATACCTCATCCACATTACCAACATCCAGGCTGCGTGTAAAACATAAGTTATCGCCAAGATCCGGATGAATCACCGGAGTATCTGCATCAAGCGCGGTTTCCATGGAAACGACTGCTGGCAGCTCCTCCCACTCAACATCGATATGCTGTAGAGCATCTTCTGCCTGCGCTCTTGTTTCTGCAACCACCGCTACCACCGGCTCACCCTGCCAACAAGCACGATCAATTGCTAATGCGTGTTGAGGGGCGGATTTCATACCGGCTAGGTGACCTAAGGTTGCCACCCAAGGCTTACAAATTTTTGCCATTTGCACACCATCAACTACTGCAAGTACTCCAGGCATCTTGCTGGCATGCTCAGTATGAATTTTGCCGATTTTCATATGCGCAACCGGGGAGCGCCAGAACACCACATGAGCCATACGAGGCAATTGAATATCATCAATATAAGTGCCCTGACCTTCAAGCAGACGACGAGCGCCATGTCTTGGTTCGCTATGACCGATATATCGCTGATCGTTTGTTACAGGATCCAGCACCATTCCCTTCAAATCACTTGGCTTATTCATAATGCGTTTCCCTTAAGCGTTAGCAAGGACAGGTTTAATTTTTTGGCCCTTAGCACGAGCATCTAAGACGTCGACAATCGCATCGACAATCGAGTGGTAACCAGTGCAGCGACAGTAATTACCGGAGATCCATTCGCGTACTTGTTCGCGCGTAGCTTTTGGCTGCTTCTCAATCAATTCCGCTGCAGCCAACAACATGCCAGAGGAACAGAAGCCGCATTGCATAGCGTTGTGACGCATAAAAGATTCTTGCAGATCCGCCAAGACACCGTTTTTAGTAAGGCCTTCCACTGTCTCGACCACGCTGCCATCTGCTTGAACCGCCAGAAATAGACATCCGCGAATGATTTGACCGTCTACCTTGACGGTACAGGCTCCACACGCGCCCTGCTCACAACCCAAGTGAGGGCCTTTTAAATGCAAATCTTCACGTAAAAAATCCACCAGGTGTCTACGCGGCTCAATCTCTGCGTTGACGAGTCGACCATTCACGGTCATTGAAATTTTTTTCTTCAAACTCATTTTGATCTCCGAATTCTTTTACCGATGCTTGCTGTTTGAGCGTTAAGCAATCATGTGCTTGAGTCCGCGCTCAAGTAATACACCAATTAAATGCTGTTTCGCTTCCGCGCTATTAGTAATGTCTGCAATCGCCTCGATTTCATTACGCGCTTCAGCTACAGCTTTAGCAATTAATTCATCGTTGAGCTTTTGCCCATTGATTAAATCCTGAGCCTTGCTTGCCATTACTGGTGTAGCACCAACTGAGAAGAATGTAAAAGCACAATGCGTTAAAACATCGCCTTGCTTTTGTGCAACTGCAGCTAGACCCGCAACTGCATAGTCGCCATGTCTTCTAGCTAGCTCATGAAAATAAAAAACTTCTTGCTTGCTAGCCAGTGGAATCTCTGTAGCAACCAAAATTTCATCGGGCTCCAAAGAGGTCGTATACAAGTCAATGAAAAAATCGTTTGCAGAAATTCGGCGTTCGCCCGCTGGGCCATGAATTACCATAGTGGCACGCAAGGTCAAACTAGACGCAGGCCATTCAGCAGCCGGGTCGCCATATGCCAGCGAACCTCCCCAGGTACCAAGATTACGAATGGCGCGATGGGCAATATGTGGTGCTGCTGCTTTTAAAAGTGGGGCATGCTTTGCAACTAATTCTGAATCTTCAATTTCGGTATGGGTCACTAGAGCGCCAATACGCAAACTATCGCCAACCACTGAAATGCCTTTGAGTTCGGAGATATCCGTGATATCTATTAACACTTTTGGCTCAGACAAGCGCATATTCAAAGTAGCTAATAAAGTTTGCCCACCCGCAATTAATTGCGCATCATCGCCGCCCTGTTCAAGTAAAGATAGGGCTTCCTGTAATGCCTTGGGCTTTACATAATCGAATGCTGCAGATTTCATTAAGTCTCCTCCACCACCAATGTATTAAGCTTTTTAGCTTTTTATTTTTTGCGCTACTTTTTTATTACCGCTTTTTTATTTACCGCCAGCGTCTGACTCCAACGCCACTGTCTCCCCGCCTAATTCCTTTGCAAACTTCTGAAAAAAATCGTCTGCAATCTTTTTTGCCGATGCGCTAATTAAGCGACCGCCAATTTGACCTAACTTGCCGCCAATCGAGGCTTCAGTTGTATACGAGACCAAAGTGCCACCCTCAGCCTGCTTTAGCTCAACCCGTGATTTACCTTTAGCAAACCCTGCCGCCCCACCCGACCCCTCAAAGGCCATAGAGCAGGACTGGTCCGGAATGATGTCGCTTAGGAGCAGTTTCCCAGCAAAACGGGCTCTAACAGGCCCAATCTTGAACATCACCTTGGCGTGAATCTCTTCCGGAGAGATGCGGCTGATCTCCTCGCAACCAGGAATGGACTTGGCCAACACGTCAATATCGTTCAAACCCTTCCACACATCAGGGATTGGAGCGGATATGAGTTGCTCACCATTTAATTCCATTTGATCTCCTTGGGGTTTGTACGAATAGAGTCTTATCTACCAATTGTTCAACAATGTACCATTATTTAACTTTTGGTCAATAAGTCCAAATTCGGATAAACCCTGAGAATCCATGCGTTTTACTGAAGATAGCGTTACCAGCCCAAACACCGCTGAAATTTCAGAAGGCTCCATGGCGCCTACCCGAAAAAGAATGGGTACAGCCGAGCGCAAACGCCAAATATTGGATAGCGCTATTCAGTTCTTTGCTAGAAATGGCATCGATGGCCAGTTAAGAAATTTATCTAAAGAATTAGGCATCACCCACACCCTGCTCTATCACTACTTTCCTACAAAAGATGCGCTGATTCAAGAAGTTTATAAAGAGGTCTTTGAGTCTCGCTGGAAGCCAGAGTGGGAAGAATTGCTGGATGATGAGTCCCTCACCCCTGAAGAAAAATTCAATGCGTTCTATTTGGACTACTCCAACACAGTCTTAACTTATGACTTTGTGCGCATTTTGATTTTCTCTGGCTTAAGTGATCACTCCATCAGCGATCGCTTCTTCGAACTCTTGCGCACACGCTTATTACCAAGGCTCATTCGTGAAACGCGCAAATATTGTGGTAGGTCTGATACATCAAAGCCCACGCAGCGTGAGCTTGAATTCCTGATGGGATTACACGGTGGCGTCTTCTATATCGGCATGAGACGCTGGATCTATGGACAAGCCATATATGCCGCCGAAAGCCCCAATACAGAACAAGAAATCATTCGCGACCGAGTGCAGTCTTACCTCCATTCCGCTAAATCACTATTTGCTTAATTGAAAAGGTCACCATGTCTAACTTAAGCCTTAATCACTTCTCTATCCGCAGTCTCGAGATTGAAAAAACCACTGACTTCTACAGCAAATTACTTGGCCTTACAGTCGGCCCTAGACCAGAGTTTCCATTTCCAGGTGTCTGGCTCTACAACGGTGATGAGAGTAGCTGGGCTAATGCAGTCTTGCACCTGATTGCGATTGACAAGAATGATCCTAATGGACTGAAAAAATATTTAGGTGAACGCGACCCTAGCACGCTGCATGGATCTGGCGCAGTTGACCACATTGCCTTTTTTGCGACCGGCCTAGAAGAAAAAATTGCGCTCCTCAAGAAATTAAATGTTGCCTATCGCGAGCGAACCGTACCAGTAATAGGGCTGCATCAAATATTTCTCGATGATCCAAATGGTATTGTCATTGAGTTGAACTATCCAGCAACAGAAAAAACCGCCCTAGATGCGAAAGTTGCATAGGAGTTATTAATGGCAAAAATTCTAGTCATTGGCGGCTCTCTTGGCGGTTTATTCGCGGCAAATATTTTGCTGCGTCAAGGGCATGACGTTACTTTGCTAGAAAAGACCGTTGGATCTTTGGATGGGCGTGGTGCCGGCATTGTGACCCATGATGCTTTAGCTGAAGCACTGCGTGCAGCTGGAGTCACTGTTGATGAAACACTCGGCGTACCAGTGACAAAACGCATCACTTTGGGTGCTGATGGCGATAGCTTAGGTGAAATGGAGTTGCCTCAAGTATTGACCTCCTGGAGTCGCCTCTATCAAATGCTGAAGGAAAGCTTTCCAAGCGAACGCTACCTTCAAGGCAAGACAGTAAATTCAGTTACACAAGACTCGAATGCTGTGCAGGTGCTTTGTGAAGACGGCAGTCAATATGATGCGGAGCTACTCATCGCCTCCGATGGCATACGCTCCGCAGTACGCGCACAAGTTGCACCACAGATTCAACCTGAATACGCTGGCTATATAGCTTGGCGTGGCGTGTGCGATGAAGCATGTTTATCCAATTACACCTTAGAAACTCTATTTAATCGCTTTGGCTTTTGTTTACCCAATGGCGAGCAAATGCTGGGTTACCCAGTTGCTGGCTCTGGCAATGACACTCGCCCTGGAAAACGTCGCTATAACTTTGTTTGGTATCGCCCGGCATCAGAGCATGAAGAGTTAGCCAGCCTATTAACTGATGACAATGGTCGTTACTACCCTACTGGCATTCCCCCGCTAAAAGTTTCTTGGAAGCATATTGCTCACATGCGCAAAGTGGCACGAGAAATTCTAGCTCCTCAATACGCTGAGATTCTGGAAAAGACAGCGGCACCATTCTTGCAGGCAATTTATGACGTTCGCTCTGAGCAAATTGTCTTTGGCAGAATCGCATTAATGGGTGATGCCGCTTTTGTTGGTAGGCCACACGTAGGCATGGGTGTCACCAAGGCCGCTGATGAGGCAATAGTGATTGCAAAACATATTGCCGCACTTGGTGCCTCTCCTGCAGCGCTCAGTGCATATGGCGAAGAGAGATTAAGACTGGGTCAACAAGTAGTGGCTAGAGCCCAATATTTGGGGCGCTATATGCAGGCCCAAGGTAGTAAGGGTAATAGGGATAACGAGAAGCTAAAAAGAAATGCCGATACTGTAATGGCGGAAACCGCGATTGATATCAGCGATCTATTGGCTCAAGGGAAAGCAGTGCCTGAATCTGCGCATTAAAAGGCGCATTCAGTTAAGATTTAAAAAAATAAAAAGTATTCTTATTTAACAAAGTTTTATATGGAGGAGACAACCATGAAACAAAAAGTAACGAATCAAACAAGACGCAAGATGTTGATTGGTGGAGCTGCGGCAGCAAGCACCCCACTTTGGTTAAACGTAGCAAATGCTCAAGCTGACACTATTAAGATCGGCTTTCCGACACCATTGACAGGCCCCTTCTCGGCCGAAGCTCAGGACCAGGTGAAGGCCGCTGAATTAGCCATCAAAGAATTTAACGATGCAGGTGGCTTCAATGGACGCAAAGCAGAGCTCTTGGTACGTGATGACAAACTCAATCCCGGTGAAGCGGCAACACGCACATTAGAGTTGATTGAAAAGGACAAAGTGAACTTTGTGGTTGGTTCACTTTCCGCAGCGACACAACTCTCGATCAATGCTGTTTGCAAAGAGCGCAAGGTTCTCTTTAACTCCATTAGCCAATCTGATGCGATTAACGAAGCAAAAGACTGGAGTGTCTATACATTCCATGAAGCACTAAATCCAACGATGACTGCTGGCGCTGTAGCGCGCTACTCTATTCCACGTTTTGGCAAAAAGATTGTGTTCTTAACAGCTGACTATGCATATGGCCATGAAATGGTACGTGCATTTGAACGTGCCGGCAAAGAAATGGGTGCTACTACCTTGGCCGATATTCGCCATCCACTAGGTGCCTCCGACTACTCTGCTTTCTTGCCACGCATCAAAGCTTTGAACCCAGATATTTTGGTGCTCTGTAACTTTGGTCGCGACTTAGTCAATGCAGCAAAACAATGTACTGACTTTGGACTGAAGTCCAGCATGAAGATTGTTACACCAGTACTCCTCTATACCTCACGCCTTGCAGGCGGCCCTGAAGCCTTCGAAGGCATTATCGGCGGAACATCCTATTACTGGGGTCTGGAAGATCGCATCCCTACTGCGAAAACATTTAACGATGCATTCCGTAAAATGTACAACGGTTCCGTGCCATCAGACTACGGCGCATTAGGTTATGCGGGTGTTAAGAGCGTATTGGCCTCTATTAAGGTAGCAAAGTCTACTGAAACCTTGAAAGTAGTTTCTGCGATGGAGAACCTTAAGTACGACTGGTACAAAGGTCCCGAGTACTATCGTAAGTGCGACCATCAGGCCGTACAAACCGTCATTATCGTAGAGTCCAAATCCAAGAATATGAAAGATAAGTACGACGTCTTCAATATTCTGACAATCGAACCTACTACTGAGAAAAATATGCGTTCTTGCGCAGAGCTAGGCCACAAAGCCTAATCTTAAAATTTCAGGGCGGATGACTCATTCACCCTGATCCACTCCCCCGCACCATAAGGTAACGGGGAGTTTTTTCTGAGTATATTTATGACCGGTCTTACATTTGAACTTCTTTGCATGCAGCTGCTTACAGGCATTGCCTTGGGCAGTATTTATGCACTTTTAGCCCTTGGCCTATGCCTCATTTTTGGCATGCTGAACGTGGTGAACTTTGCGCATGGTGCCTTCTTTATGGTGGGCGCATTTTTAGGCGTCTACTTCCTGGGCATCACTGGAAGCTTTTGGTTTAGCTTAGTACTAACGCCATTACTTACAGGTGGCATAGGTCTTGTCACTGAGCGCTTTTTGGTCAGGCCGCTCTATGGACGCGGTCTTGACTACCCCTTGCTACTGACCTTCGGACTTTCATACGTTCTGATTGAAGTGATGCGAGTTACCTTTGGTATCGAAGGCTTACCTTCGATCACCCCTGAGGGTCTGGGCGGAACAGTGAATGTAGGTATCGGCTATTTCCCCAAATACCGCCTCTTCTTAATTGCAGCAACTGCCGTTGTTATTTTGGGCGTTTGGTTCTTCATTCAAAAGACCCGTTACGGCCTCATCATTAAAGCGGGTGCTGCCGACCAAGAAATCGTAAAGGTCTTGGGTGTCGACATTGCCAAGGTTTGGCTTTTGGTTTTTGGATTAGGCTGCGCAATTGCCGGTCTTTCCGGAATCCTTGCCTCTCCAACACGCTCAGTGAATCCAGAGATGGGTATTCCGATTTTGGCTGAATCTTTTGTGGTGACTGTTGTAGGCGGCATGGGCTCACCTGTAGGCGCAGTCGTTGCAGGCTTATTAGTGGGCATTGTCTACAGCATGACCTCCCTCTTCTTCCCTGACTTAGCTGAACTCTCTATCTTTGTATTGATGGCTGTAGTGCTGTTAATTCGCCCACAAGGTTTATTTGGTAAAGCAGGAGCGATGGGCTAAGGCTCTGTATATTTATGAATTCATTTTTCCAACTCATTGCACGTCATCGCGTACTAGCAAGTACGCTGTTCTTGGCAATCTTCCCATTCATCATGCCGTACGAAGCATTGGCGATCAATATTTTGATCTTTGGTTTATTCGCCATGGGCTTTAACTTACTGTTTGGTTACATGGGTCTACTATCCTTTGGTCACGCAGCCTTTCTAGGTATTGGTAGCTACATCACTGGCATTGCCATTGTTCACTATGGGGTACCTTGGGGTGCTGCTATTTTGGCTGGCATTATTGGTGCCGCTATTGGCGGCCTCATCATGGGTTACCTCGCCATTCGCACTCGTGGCATTTACTTCTCCATGGTGACTTTAGCGCTTGGTCAAATTGTGTATTACATCTTCTATAAGGCAGAGAGTCTTACTGGTGGGGAGAATGGCTTACGCGGCGTCCGCGTAGATGAATTCAATATTTTGGGCATCCCAGTTGATTTCTTAAACCCATTGGTGAAGTACTACATCATTCTTTTCTTTGTGGTGATTGCCATTTGGCTTATTTCCCGCATCCTGAGTTCGCCCTTAGGTGCTGTGATGGAAGCAATCCGCGAGAATGAGAAACGCGCAGCAGCCTGTGGGTTTGACGTAGCACGCACCAAACTATTGGTCTTTGTATTGTCAGCGGCGATTTGTGGCCTAGCAGGCTCATTACGCGCCCTCCACCTCTCTATCGTGCCAATTGATTCCCTGCACTATCTACAATCTGGCCAGGCAGTCATGATGAGTATTCTCGGCGGAATGGGCACCTTCTTTGGTCCATTCATCGGCGCAGCAGTCATGCTCTACCTGGAGGATGTCGTAACCACCTTCACCAAGCATTGGATGGCTGTCGTTGGTTTAGTGTTCATGTTCTTTGTGCTGTTCTTCCCTAAAGGTATCTGGGGAACCATTCTGAGCAAGCTACAAATTAATCAGGATTCGAAATAATGAGTAGCGCAACTACAACCCCTATTCTTGAAGCACGTCATGTCAGCAAAAGCTTTGGCAAGTTCAAGGCATTGCAAGATGTATCTACTAGCTTTATGCCCGGAACGCTTACGGCAATTATTGGCCCTAATGGTGCCGGCAAAAGCACCTTCTTTAATGTCTTAAGTGGGGCGTTCCCACCATCTAGCGGCCAGATCCTATTTAATGGCAAAGATATTACTGGTATGCAACAGCATGAATTTGCTCGCATTGGTATTTCTAAAAGCTTTCAGATTACTAACGTCTTTAAGCAGTTGAGCGTTCATGAGAATGTCCGCGTTGCTGCACAGATGGAAACGGCGCGTTATAACTTCTTCCGTAATGCTCAAAGTTATCCAAAACCAATTGAGATCGCTGATGAATTACTGCATCGAGTCAACCTAGAACACTTACGCAATAAGAAAACGGGTGACTTAGCGCATGGTCAGCAGCGCGCTCTGGAAATTGCGATGGCATTGGCCTGCAACCCCAGTCTCCTATTGCTTGATGAGCCTACTGCCGGCATGTCTCCAGAAGAAACTTTAGTGATGATGGAATTGATTCGTACACTTGCCAGCGAACGGACAGTGATTTTGGTTGAGCACAAGATGAAACTCATTATGGGTCTTTGCAAACGCATCATCGTTCTTCACCATGGTGAGTTCTTGGCAGAAGGCACTCCAGAAGAAATCCAGAATAATGCTGAGGTACGTCGCGTGTACCTAGGTCAAGGTTAAACAGAAAGCAAACTATGTTGCGTGTAGAAAACTTAAACGCTTGGTATGACCGTAGTCACGTATTGCAAGGCGTCTCACTTGAAGTAAATAAAGGAGAGATCGTGACGTTGATGGGTCGTAATGGTGCCGGTAAAACCACTACCCTTCGCTCTCTGATGGGGTTGCTATCCAAACGTCAAGGTAAAGCATCTATTGATGGCACTTCATTTTTAGATTTACCTGCTCATGAACGCTTTCATCTAGGTCTGGCATATGTTCCAGAGGATCGCCGCATTGTTCCTGGATTGACTGTCAAAGAAAACTTGGAGCTTGGAGTCATCGCCAAGAAGAATTCTGGCGATATGAGTGCCCTGGTGGATGAAATCGCTGAAACCTTCCCTAGACTAAAAGAGCGTTTACATCAGGACGGCACTTCAATGTCTGGCGGTGAGCAACAAATGCTTGCCATTGCTAGAGCAATGATTGGTAAGCCTAAAGTCATTTTGCTCGATGAACCTTCGGAAGGCATCATGCCGGTCTTGGTTGAAGAGATGTTTGAACTTTTTGCCAAACTAAAGCAGGAGGGTCTAACCATTCTGCTGGTGGAGCAAAACGTACAGCAAGCGCTTAAGATTTCTGACCGGGCTTATATCTTGGACCAGGGTGAAATTGTGTTTCATGACACTGCACAGAATCTCTTAAGCAATGATGAGATTCAGCAGAAGTATTGCGCCGTTTAGATGAGATGTAACCAGTGACCCAACTGGAGCCAAAAACCGCTTGGGATCAAAGTGAGCAACCAGGTAAGCGTAATAAAGCGCAAGAGCTTACCAAGAAACATATAAATCAGGCATGGCTGCCATGGGAGCTTTAACCAACCCGCTGCCAGGCACAGGGGGTCACCTAATCCAGGCAGCCAGGCGAGCAGTAGCAACTTAGGCCCCCACTCCTCAAGCCAACGTTTGAGGCGGGTATTACGTGGCTCATCCATTGCCTTAAACCTATTGCGCGCTAACGCTCCAAGCCACCAATCTAGCATTCCCCCTAATGTATTACCAATGGTGGCAACAGCAATCGCCGCCCAAAATAAGTGGGGATTTAAGGTGATATAGCCAAACAGAATGGGTTCGGAACCAGCCGGTATCAATGTTGCAGAAATAAACGCACTGATAAATACCGCCGGCAAGCCAACCGATGGCATTTCAAACCATCCAAAAAAATGCTCGAACATGGGGTCCATTAAGTAATGACCTCTAAGGCGCTGTCATACGAGTGGATTTCTTTGGTTTTCATTTACCCTATTTTGCCCTGTTTTAAGCAATAGCCAAGATTTTCAAATCTTGCTTAAACTAGTGTCTAAATCAGTAAATAAACCATAAAACCTATAAGTTGAGACTTTTATGAATCACCCCACTCCTAAGCCAGACCAATACCAAGAAATGCGCGAAGCATTGCGCGATCTCTGCGGGTCGTTTGACTCCGTCTATTGGCAAAAAATTGATCATGAACGAGGCTATCCCGAGGCTTTTGTAGATGCCATGACTAAGGCTGGTTGGTTGGCTGCATTAATTCCAGAGGAATATGGTGGCTCCGGATTAGGGCTTGCTGAAGCCTCCGTAATCATGGAAGAGATTAACTTTTCTGGAGGTAACTCCGGCTCATGCCATGGGCAGATGTACAACATGGGCACCCTATTACGCCATGGCTCAGACGCGCAGAAAAAAATGTATCTGCCAAAAATTGCCACAGGTGAACTACGTCTTCAAAGCATGGCTGTTACAGAACCAACTACTGGTACCGACACCACCAAACTGAAAACGACTGCAGTGAAAAAAGGTGACAAGTATGTAATCAATGGTCAAAAGGTATGGATCTCCAGAATTCAGCACTCTGACTTAATGATCTTGCTGGCGCGCACCACTCCGCTCAGCGAGGTACAACGCAAATCAGAGGGCATGTCGATTTTTATCGTCAATCTTGCTGATGCCATTGGTAAAGGCATGGAAGTGCGACCTATTGCGAACATGGTGAACCATGAAACTAACGAAGTGTTCTTTGACAATCTGGAAATCCCTGCAGAGAACCTCATTGGCACCGAAGGTCAAGGATTTAAATACATTCTAGATGGCTTGAATGCCGAGCGAGTCCTGATTGCCGCCGAATGTATTGGTGATGCCTACTGGTTTATCGATCGCGCCCGCCGCTATGCCAATGACCGAGTTGTTTTTGATCGCCCAATTGGTAAAAATCAAGGGATTCAATTTCCGATTGCTGATAGCTATATAGAAACAGAAGCTGCCAATCTCATGCGCTTTAAAGCTTGTGAGTTATTTGACAATCACCAACCCTGCGGCCCAGAGGCCAATATGGCTAAATACCTGGCAGCTAAAGCATCATGGGAAGCGGCAAACGTCTGTTTACAAACTCATGGTGGCTTCGGTTTTGCCAATGAATATGATGTTGAACGAAAGTTTAGAGAAACCCGCCTGTATCAAGTGGCGCCTATTTCCACGAATTTAATCTACTCCTATATTGCTGAACATGTTCTTGGCCTCCCAAGATCCTTCTAAGAAGACTTTAATATGAGCATTCGTCCATTGGATGGCATTACTGTTGTTTCTTTAGAGCATGCTATTGCAGCTCCCTTCTGCACGCGCCAATTAGCAGACTTAGGTGCGCGAGTTATCAAGGTTGAAAGGCCTGGCGGGGGTGACTTTGCTAGAGGCTATGACACCCAAGTGGATGGACTCTGCTCTCACTTTGTTTGGGTCAATCGCTCCAAAGAAAGTTTGACCTTAGATCTTAAACAACCGTCAGCAATTGCAGCACTCAAGACATTACTAAAGACGGCTGATGTCTTAGTACAAAACCTCGCGCCAGGAGCGGCTGCTCGTATGGGACTCACAGCTGAGATTTTGCAAAAAGACAATCCTAAACTCATCCTGTGCGATATCTCTGGCTATGGCAATAACGGCCCTTATCGCGATAAAAAAGCTTACGACTTACTTATTCAAAGTGAAGCCGGATTCTTGTCTGTTACCGGAACCCCTGAAACACCCAGCAAAGCCGGAAATTCGATTGCTGATATTGCAGCGGGTATGTATGCCTATACGAATATCTTAGCGGCTCTATTGCAAAGAGGAAAAACAGGCAAAGGCTCGGTCATTGATATCTCTATGCTCGAATCCCTCGCCGAATGGATGAGCTTTCCTCTGTATTACGCCTACAAAGGTGCGGAACCACCACCAAGAAATGGCGCCTCTCACGCCACCATCTATCCATACGGTCCTTTTAAAGCAGGCGATGGCAAGACTGTCATGTTGGGATTACAGAACGAACGTGAATGGGTTCAGTTTTGCGAAACTGTTTTAGAAAACCCTGCACTCGCCCAAGATGAGCGCTTTGATCGTAACTTCAAGCGCAATGAAAAGCGTATTGAGCTGTTAAAAATTATTGATGCCTGCTTTAGTCAGCTCACTTCAGAACAATTGATCGCGAGACTCGAAAAAGCGCAAATTGCAAATGCCCACCTTAATGATATGGAAGGTCTTTGGAAGCATGAACAGCTTAAAGCACGTAATCGCTGGACTGAAGTAGACACTCCTAACGGCGCCATTGCTGCCTTACTCCCCCCGGGTTTAAATAGTAGCTATGACTATCGCATGGATCCCATCCCTGCGGTTGGAGATCATACCGACTCCATCCTTAAGGAATTGGGGTTAGTAGAGTCAGATATTGCTAGCATGAAGGCAAGCGGCGCGATTTAAAGTAGTGGCGAAGTGAGGTGTGCTGCGTTCTCAAGATAGCGATGCCAGCGCGGGCGCTTTGCCCAGGCCTTAGGATCGACATAATCAGATTTCTCTAAATAGGACTCAATTAACTTCTCAAGATTGGCGCAGAAGTCATCGTTATACACAATCAAGCTAATTTCAAAGTTCAGACGCAAACTACGTTGATCAAAATTTACCGAGCCAAAGATTGCAATCCGCTTATCAATCAACAAACTCTTGGTATGCAAGAGTCCGCCTTTAAACTCAGCAATCTTTACTCCGGACGCTAATAAATCCTGATAAAAGCTTTTACTACTCCACGCAACCAAAGTGGAGTCGTTCAGCTTTGGCAAAATCAAAGTCACGTTCACACCGCGCCTTGCAGAGGCCATCAATGCTTGCATGAGGCCATCATCCGGACCAAAGTAAGGAGTGGTAATAGTAAGCTCCTCACGTGCATCGATGATGGCCGAGAGCATTACTTGATACAAAATATCGTCACGATATACCGGCCCTGAAGCAAATTCCTGGGCGATGACCCCACCCTCCTTTGGCGCCACTGGAGGGGAGCAATCATTAAAGTGGGTGATCTTAGGATTATCAACGCTCCAGTCAAAGGCAAAGGTCAATTCAAATTGGGCTGCCACTGGACCCTCAATGCGAACCATGGCATCTACCCACTCTCCCACTCCAGAGTCCTGCTTAAAAGTGCGAGGGTCAACCATATTCATACTACCCGTCCACACTACAGAACCATCCACTACAAATATTTTTCGATGCAAGCGCAAATCTGCACGGCGGAACTGAAAGCGGCCAATCTGAATCGGCAATGCTTCAGTTACTTGAATGCCTGCATTTCGGAATCGGACAGGCCAAGATGACTTAAACCAGTCTTTGCTACCTAAAGAATCCAATAGAACGCGGCAATCTACGCCGCGCTTTGAAGCAGCGATAACAGCCTCACCCACTCGATCGGCATCACCACCCAAAGCCCAAATATAGAACTCTAGATTCAGGCTTGTTTTTGCCTGATTAATCTCATCAATTAAGAGTTGCAGAATTTCTAGTGAATTTGTATGCAGCTCCACTTTATTTCCATCCACTACTGGTGTGCCATTCTTGGATTGGGCCAATAAACTTAAAGCCCTAGACTCAATAGGTAACTTCTGTCTCTCACTTGCAAACTCTTGACATAGCTGTTGAGTAATTTGCGCATACTCTAGATTCATGCGTTTAATTTTTCGCGTCAAACTTCTTCCCACGGGACGTTCGCCAATCAGTACGTAAAGAGCAATTCCCATTAGCGGGAAGGTCATCACGATAAAAATCCAAGCAAATGCAACCCCAACAGGTCTTCTTACAGAAATGATGGCGCCAATAAAATACGTTACCAATAAGAAGTGAATTAGCAAAATCAATCTCAAATTGAATGCAGATTGTGTATTGATAAAAAAGCCTAATAAATCATTCATTCAAGTTCCAATTCAGCGGTAATACCTAGGTGATCTGACAGCTTTAACCATTCATGCAAAATTTCTGCTGAATGTACTTTTATTCCTCGAACATAAATCCTATCCATTGGAAGCAATGGTTTCACACTGGGAAATGTTTTTGCTGGGGAGCCGGTGAGCAATTCAAATACCTCATCAAAGCCAGCAGCCTTCATGGGGGCGCTCACACGATTACGCCAATCGTTGAAGTCTCCCGCTACGATCGTGGGTCCATTTTGAGTTAGATCCTGGATATGCCTAATGATCGCCTCTAACTGCCGCTCCCTGCCCCGCTCAAAAAGCGCCAAATGCACACAGAAACAATGAATAGGCAGATCCATCCCTTCCAATCTTGTAACGCTATGAAGCAGGCCACGACTCTCAAAGCGATACGCTGAAATATCGTAGTTATTTCCCTTTTGTTGCGGATGCTTAGAGAGGATGGCATTACCATGATGTCCATCGCGATACTCCACATTTTTCCCATAATGCCAATCATGCCAAAAATCTTCCGAAAGGAAGTGCGTCAACTCCGTTAGCGGCCATTGACTAAAGCGACGGGCTCTACCCCGATGCTCCTGTTGCAACTCCTGCAAGAAAAGAAGATCTGGATGATGGCTGCGCATTTTTTCACGCAACTGATAAATCGTGGAGTAGCGATGCAAGGGGGATAAGCCCTTATGGACATTCATACTCAATACCGTGAAACGGATAGCTTTATTAGGGCTCATTAAAACTGACCCGCAGCACGCTGGCGTCGAACGCGCGCCAAGTAGATTTCGCCTTCGACTAATTCCTGGCACTGCATGCATTTATTGCAAATGGATGCCTGCTCCCGCAACTCATCAATCGAGTCTATTGGGTGAGCATCCAAATATTCGCGTAAATCCACGTCGAGGACCTCATTACAGAGGCAAACCACTTCAGCCATAGGTCAAAAATAGGGGAATCAATCTCATTACAGTCATTTTGCCATTGCCTTGATAGAATCAAGCGCATGTTAAAAGCTTTTCAAGACGCCCTTTCCTTGCTTACCCACCTTGATGGCAGCGTTCTGGGGATCGTCTGGGTCTCCCTGCAGGTCAGCCTTACTGCCCTTCTAATTGGAACCCTCTTGGGCCTGCCGATTGGAGCCCTGCTGGCAACAGAACGTTTTACAGGCAAAAAGACCATTATTGTGACCCTGAATACCCTCATGGGGGTTCCTACAGTCATTGTTGGCGTGTTGGTATACCTAATGCTGTCACGCACAGGGCCTCTTGGCGTCTGGGGTTGGCTGTTTACCGTCAAGGGCATGATCGTGGCTCAAACGTTGCTCACAACCCCTTTGATAGCCGCCCTCAGTCGTCAAATATTAGAGGACTCCTGGAAAATACACCGCGATTCCTTTCTGAGCCTCAAATTGCCATCCCTTTCCCGCTTTAAATGGTTAATTTGGGATTGCCGCTTCTCGCTGACCATTGCCGTGCTTGCCGGCCTAGCTAGAGCCATATCAGAGGTTGGAGCGGTCATGATTGTTGGCGGGAATATTGATCATTCAACCAGAACAATGACAACTGCGATTGCGCTAGAGACTAGCAAAGGTGATCTACCTTTAGCTCTCGCCCTTGGCATCATCTTGCTTACCATTGTCCTTCTGGCCAATTTATTTACGTTTGCAGTTCGTCAAATTGCGGAGCGTCGATATGGCTAATCCAATGGAGCATTTTGAAAAGTTCATTGAGCTCAAAGACATTATTGTTAAAAGCAATGGCAGAACCATCCTAAATATCCCTCATGCGCTGATTCCAGCAGACAGAATTACCGCCTGCATTGGCCCCAATGGCGCTGGCAAAACTACCCTACTCAAACTTCTAGACGGACTCATCAAGCCAGATAGTGGAACAGTAAGCTACTCGTTTAAAACAAAAACGGCTTTGGTTTTACATCACACACCAATGATTAAAGCTTCAGCAAAAACAAATCTAACAATAATTTGTGATGCAGATGCATCCATTAAGAATGCTGATGTAGACCGCGTGATTGAACAAGTGGGTCTAGGCAAGTTCGTCAACAGCCCAGCTCAAAAATTATCCGCAGGTGAAAGACAAAAGCTTTGTCTTGGAAGAGCCATTCTTCAAAAACCCAATTTGGTTTTGCTCGATGAGCCTACCGCCAACCTTGATCCCAAGACTACCGAGCAAGTTGAAGAGTTGATCCGTCAATTTGATCGGCAGGGAGCAGATGTGATTTTTTCATCTCATCAACTTGCCCAAGTACAAAGGCTGGCTGAACATATTATCTTTATTGACCAAGGTGAGATAAAAGAAAAGGGACCCGTAGGCCCCTTCTTCAACAATCCTCAAACACCAGCAGCTAAACGCTACTTACAGCAAGAGTTGCTCAGCGATTAATTACTTAGATGCTGGTGCGGCTGGTGCTACTGGAGCAGCCGGCGCAGCAGCTGCGGCAACCACTGGCGGAACAAATGGTGGTGGAGCGACACATGCAGCTGGCGCTGCAGTCCCAGCTACCTTAAAACGATCGGCAACCCGATTTTGCGCCTGGCATAACTGATAGGCGCCAACTTTATCGCCGTAAGCAGTTTTAGCTTTAGCTAAATCTGCTGCTGCCTGAGCTTCTGGCGTCAGCGGTGGAAGAGTCGCAAAAACTGCGGCAGAGGCAAATGCGCCGAATGTAAAAGCAATGATTTTTTTCATGGCCTTGTCCTTATTTATTAACCTTGTTGTACCAGAGCTCATGGTGCTCTTTCGCCCAAGTAGCATCTACATAGCCTGTCTTCATACCATCAAGAGAACCTTGCATACCTATTGAACCAATATAAATATGCCCCATAGCCATAGTAGTCATCAAGATAGAAGCTGAACTGTGAATGATATTTGCTAACTGCATAGTTCCACGAATATATTGAACTTCCATGAAAGGAACGATCATGTCGAGCACAAAACCAGAGGATGAAATTACCAAACCTAAGAAAGTCATGCCAAACCAGAACCAAATTTTCTCACCGAAGTTAAAGAAGCCCGCAGGAGGATGCTTTCCGCCGAACATCCCACCAAATGACTTGATCCAAGTAAGGTCGCCTTGACCTGGGATATTTCTGCTTGCAAAGAGCAGGAAGAAGATAACAACGCTCAGTGTAAATAACGGCCCAGTGTAATTGTGAATATTTTTGCAAACCATTAAGAAGGAGCCATAAGCAACACCACCCATTAAAGGCATTGCAAAATACTTGCCATATAAAATTAACAAGCCTGTAAATGCAAGAGCCAAGAAACTGAATGCCATCACCCAATGTGTAAAGCGTTCAAAGCCATTAAAACGTTTGACTTTTTGGCCAGACATCGGTGCATGTAACTTAATTGGGCCTTTAATGATGAAAAGAGCAGCAATACCAAAGAAGCCAATGGCCAACAACCAGCCACCGAATACCGTGATAACACCATTGCGAATTAAGCGCCATTGTTGACCAGAGCGCTGAATTAAAACGCTAGCCTCTTTATCAGGGATGCTGACGAAGTTGTATGGATCGCTATTTGCTGTTGTAAAAATGGAAGGGTTTGCTGGCTGCGATTGTGCTTGAGTGCCGTTAGCCAAAGCATTTGGATTTGCCGGTACTGACGAAGGCGGAATATCTACTCCGCTAGCAGATGGCAAAGGCAACATCGGTGCGCGCTCCGCGAAACTGATTCCACTTGCCATAGTCAGCGACAAACCAGCAGCCACTACCAAAGTGCGTAGAACTTTAGAAAATGATCGTTTCATACACATGTCCTTAAACGTTTTCGTTTTATTTATTATTATTTAGTTGATCACTTAACGCGACTGTATTCGTTTTGACCTTGATTGCGCTTGTCAATCGACTCAGTCCAACTAGCCTGGTTTCCTGGTGTCCAATTCTTGGTCATAAATCCATTATTGGCACCCATATAAGGGGCCACATCAGGACGCTTAGCAGCTTTCGCAGCAATTTCTGGTGGCTCAGAGCAGGCGGCCAACAACAATGCCGCTGCAAAACATAAACCGAGAGATTTGAAATTAACTTTCATTATTTAGCTCCTGGAATTTTTGCAGCAGGTGTTGGCGTAGGCGCTGGCGCGTCTGGTCCACCGTACGCAGTGTTCCAACCAAAAGCCTTAGATCCTGGGTACTTGCCATTCTTCTCACGTGTCGCAACACGATTATTAAAGATGCCGGAAATAATATCGCTATCACCGCCGATCAATGCTTTGGTTGAACACATCTCAGCACAGAGTGGCAACTTGCCTTCTGCCAAACGATTGCGTCCATATTTCTCGAACTCTGCAACACTGCCATTTTCTTCAGGGCCACCACTACAAAATGTGCACTTATCCATTTTGCTACGGGAACCAAAGGCGCCCTTACTTAAGAACTGCGGCGCGCCAAATGGGCAAGCAAAAGAGCAATAGCCACAACCGATACAGATATCTTTATCGTGCAGTACAACACCCTCGTCTGTGCGGTAGAAACAATCTACTGGACACACCGCCATACAAGGAGCGTCGCTACAGTGCATACACGCAACTGAAACTGATTTTTCTTGACCGATGATGCCATCATTTACCGTAACAACACGGCGGCGATTAACACCCCAAGGCACTTCATTATCATTTTTACAGGCGGTGACACAACCGTTGCATTCAATGCATCGCTCTGTGTCGCAAATAAATTTCATTCTTGCCATTGTGTTCTCCTGACTTTATTTTTTGACTTAGGCAAATTTTTCGATTTGACACATGGTGGTTTTAGTCTCTTGCATCATCGTCACTTGGTCGTAGCCGTACGTTGTTGCAGTATTGACCGCTTCACCCTGAACTACTGGAGCAGCACCTTCTGGGTAGTACTTCCGAATATTTTCGCCCTGCCACCAACCTGCAAAGTGGAAAGGTACAAAGGCGGTTCCTTGATCAACACGCTCTGTAACCATTGCGCGCACTTTGATCTTGGCGCCAGTTGGCGACTTCACCCAAACATAATCCCAGTTCTTGATGCCGCGGTCCGCTGCAGCCTTTGGATTGATCTCCACAAAGTTTTCTTGTTGAAGTTCTGCCAACCATGGATTGGAACGGGTCTCATCTCCACCGCCCTCGTACTCAACCAAACGACCAGAGGTCAGAATGATTGGGAACTTCTCATATAACTTCTGATTCAAGTTTTGATCTTGAACAGTCTTATAGAGGGTTGGCAAGCGCCAGAAGTTCTTCTTATCAGCAGAAGTTGGGTATTTGCGCATCATTGGCGCATTTGTACTGTAAAGCGCTTCACGGTGAGTTGGAATCGCATCAGGGAAGTTCCATACCACTGCACGTGCTTTGGCGTTACCAAATGGATGGCAACCGTTCTTCATTACAACGCGTTGAATACCACCAGACAAGTCAGTCTTCCAGTTCTTACCTTCAGCTAGCTTTTTCTCGTCATCAGTTAACTGATCCCACCAGCCTAATTTCTTTACGAGCACGTGATCAAATTCCGGGTAACCAGTGGTGATCGCTGAACCCTTAGAGTATGAACCGTCTTCAGCCAACAAGCTCTTACCCTCACGCTCAACACCGAAGTTAGCGCGGAAGTTTCCACCGCCCTCCATGACGCTCTTACTGGTGTCGTACAGATTTGGCGAACCTGGATGCTTAATTGCTGCTGTACCGTAGCAAGGCCAAGGCAAACCATAGTAGTCACCTGTTGTGTCGTATCCCGTTACCGGGTCAACACCACCACGAGACTTCAGGGTCTTAGGATCGAATGTAGCAACCATTCTCATGTGTGCTTTTAGACGCTCAGGGGTTTGACCGGTGTAGCCAATGGTCCAGCACGAGCGATTGATCTCACGCAAGATGTCTTCAATTTGTGGCTCTTTCCATTGCTTACCAGCAAATTTAGAATTGAGTATCTTGTAGTTCTTAGACAACTCTTCGCCGAAACCTAAGCGATCAGCAAAAGCTTGCATGATCACGTGGTCAGGAACAGACTCAAACAATGGGTCGATAACTTTCTCACGCCACTGCAATGAGCGGTTCGATGCTGTAGCAGAACCACAGGTCTCAAACTGCGTTGCCGCTGGCAATAAATACACATTACGATTCTTATTAACCGCCTGACCTTCTGCGGCGGGCATTGCAGCCATTGCAGCAGTAGCACTTGGATATGGATCCACAACAACCAAGAGATCCAATTTATCCATTGCGCGCTTCATATCGAGGCCACGAGTTTGGGAGTTAGGCGCATGACCCCAGAAGAACAAACCTTTCACGTTAGTCTGCTGGTCGATCATGTCATTCTTTTCGAGAACAGCATCCACCCAACGAGAAACAGTAGTGCCTGATTTCTCCATCATGTCGGGCGCATAGCGGCCTTTAATCCACTCGTAGTCAACACCCCAAACGGTTGAGAAATGTTTCCATGAGCCCGCAGCCAAGCCATAGTAACCAGGTAATGAGTCTGGATTAGGACCAACGTCAGTTGCACCCTGAACGTTATCGTGTCCGCGGAAAATATTCGTACCGCCGCCAGACTTACCTACGTTACCCAATGCCAGCTGCAAAATACAGGAAGCACGCACAATCGCATTACCAATAGTGTGCTGGGTTTGACCCATACACCAAACAACGGTACTAGGACGATTCATTGCCATGGTTTTGGCAGCTTGGTAAACCTGAGCCTCTGGAACACCACAAGCTTCTTCAACTGCTGCAGGAGTCCACTTCTCCATTACTTCTTTACGAATCTCTTCCATGCCATAAACACGGTCGTTGATGTACTTCTTATCTTCCCAGCCATTTTTAAAGATGTGATACAGCATGCCAAACAAGAAAGGAATATCAGTACCAGAACGAATACGGATGAACTGGTCAGACTTAGCAGCAGTACGGGTGTAGCGCGGATCAACCACAATCACCTTACAACCATTTTCTTTTGCATGTAAAAGCATCAACATCGAAACTGGGTGTGCCTCAGCAGCATTTGAACCAATGTACAAAGCAGCTTTGGAATTCATCATGTCGTTGTAGCTATTAGTCATCGCACCATAGCCCCAGGTGTTTGCAACACCCGCTACCGTTGTGGAGTGACAAATACGAGCCTGATGGTCTGTATTGTTTGTACCAAAGAAAGAGACCCACTTACGAAGTAAGTAGGACTGTTCATTATTGTGTTTGGAGGAGCCGATAAAGAACATCGCATCCGGAGAGTATTTCTCTCGAATGCTCTTCATCTGCGCAGTAATTTCAGTTAAGGCTTGGTCCCAAGAAATACGTTGGTACTTTCCATCAACCAACTTCATTGGGTAACGCAAACGATAATCACCGTGTCCATGCTCACGCAAGGCGGCGCCTTTAGCGCAGTGGGCACCCATATTGATTGGGGAATCAAATACTGGGTCTTGACGAACCCATACACCATTCTCAACGGTGGCATCTACTGCGCAGCCTACGGAGCAGTGAGTACAAATAGATCTCTTGACTTCAATCTTACCCTTGCCATCTAGCATTGCCTTGCTTTGCTCGGCTGAGGCCTTTTGCACAAAGCTCAATTGACTAGCAGCGATACCAGCACCAACTCCTACGCCTGAACGCTTTAAGAATGTGCGGCGATCCATCGTTGGTACAGCAGCCTTTAAGCCGCGTGACAGACTACCAATTAGACGCGATGTGGAGCGACTGCTTTGTGGGGTAGCGGATTTACGAGTCAGACTCATATGATTTCCCTGAGAAAGTTTTTTTAATTATTTGGAAACAGTTAAAGCAATAGTGAAACTATGATGGTTAGATCAGAGTAGATTCGTAGTACTTGCGCATGTGAGCAGTCATTGTTTGACCCGCATCTTTCACAGCTTTTGCACCACTAATTTCTTGGATAACAGCCTTGCCAACTGGAGTTTGACTTACTACAGCAACAGCTCCAACCGCAGCGCCTGCACCAATAAAGAACTTACGGCGCGATGGCTTGTTTTCTTCGCTTAAAGCAACTTTGGATTTGGTGGTCATTGCATGCTCCTCTGGAATTATTCTTGATTTGGGTCAAGTGTAATAGGAAATCGCATTTTTGACATATTGGTGTAACTATTCGTTATTAAGACAATATTTATATTGCGATGCAACATCAAATCATGTCGAAACCCTGTCCTTCAATTGCCAGGAATTCTCGGGTTAGCGCGGCGATTGGGTGATACAGATGCATCTCCGGAATACCCTCTATTGCATCGCAAAATTCGTCATACCAAGGGCGGATATGCTCATTGAAAAAAACCCTTTGATTTGTAAGGTTTGAGATCTCCACGTCATCCCCCGCAATAAGGTAGCGCATGACCTCACTCAGTGCTGAGATATGGTCTTCGGTTTCAGTCATTTCTTCCGCGGCCTCAAGCCCAAAACCCTCCAAAGCCTTGCGTATATTCACCAAGGGCTTTTCGTTCAAATGGCCGGCCATATAAAAGGAGCCATTCAAAACGACATTAGGCTTACCAACACTGATGAAATTCAAATCAAACTCTTCATGCCAAGCCTTGGCAGGATTATTTTTAGCAACCTCCACTACATCCATCCAAACCTTAGCCAAGGGCGCTTCGTCTGCCGCGTCTTGTTGATCGGCAGTAGCGGCAATTTGATCTAAAAGCTCTTGATCAGGCGGCATCTGAAAAAAACGGGCGATCAAGCCATACAAATCTGCTCTAGCCAGATCTTCTGGCAGGCCAACATCCCCCACTTCGGCAGATAAATTCTCTTTTGCTGCTTCTTTAGTAATTTCGCTCATGTTTCTTTTTTCACCATATCTACCACTCGACAATCACTACACATCTTCAATCGATCCATTGCAGCGCCAGCAAATGCACCATGAGCGCCCAGCTTGGTAAGCATGAGATCAACCATCTTGAGTGTTCCGAAAGGCTTGCCACAACTAATGCAATGGAAAGCCTGGGTTTCATTCAGGGTGGTCCGCTGCTTGCGCTGCTCAACTGTTTGCAAACGAGGCGCAAGAGTTAATGCCTTCTCGGGACAGGTTTGCACACAGATACCGCACTGAACGCACTGCTTTTCAATAAAAGAAAGAATGGGTTCATCGGGATTATCTAAAAGAGCACCTTCAGGACAGCCGCTGACACAAGACATACACAAGGTGCAAGAATCTTTGTTAATGGTCAGACCACCCAACAAGGAAGACTTTGGAAGTATGACTCCCGCCTCAGGTAATGGCGTCTTAGCTTGTTTTTGTAAATGCTCTAGCGCTGCCTCTAGCGTTTCGCGCTTCTGATTTGATAAACCAATACTTGCAGGAGTGCAGATAGGGCCAAGTGATCCTCGCTGACGTAAAGCTCCCATTGCTTTAGATACCGTCGATAGATCCTGAACAGAACTCGCTAAGATCAAGTGAACGCGCTCATCAAAGCCATACGCTTTGAGAATGCTATTTGCTAAATCCGCTTGCTCTTCCAGCGCTGCACGATACGCAGGATCCTCGTCTCCGCTCAATAACAAAGTGACTTCAGCAAAACCATATGTCAGTGCACCTAACCATAAGTCCAAACCAGTAGAGGCGATATGCTCAATACCATAAGGAATAACAAATGATGGAAGACCTTCAAATTGTTTTGGCATGACATGCGCAGACCTGCCCAAGCCATCAATCATTTGCGTACCGGCTTTTAAGGTATGCAATAGCAAGCTGGGAGCCATCGCTTGATTCAACTTTTTAGCTTCGGCAGTAAAGACGCTCGCTACCGTTTTCAGCTCCTTGCCCTGATGGGCAACGCTTGGGTAGTTGTAACGCATTGCGCCGGATGGGCAAGTGGTAGCACAGGCACCACAACCCATGCAAAGATTTGGATTGACCTCTACAGATCCTTGGCCATTTTTAAAGATCGAGCCAATAGCGCCAGTTGAGCAAACATCAATACAGGCATTGCAGCCTACTTTGCCATTACGACCATGCGCACAAATTTTTTCGTTATAGGAAAAATATTTAGGCTTCTCAAACTCCCCCACCATCTCCGAGATTTGATTGACTGCCAGCGCCTGCTCTAGGGGATCAACACCAGGGGCAAAGTATCCCTGCGGGGTTTGACTCATGCGCATTTTGGGGTCTACACGCAGGTCCAAAATTAAATCGAACTCAGAACTACGCTCGCGCTCTTTTCGGTCAAAAGAAATGGCACCAATGCTGGCACATGCAGTAACGCAATCGCGATGAGATTTACATTTACCTAAATCAATCTGAAAGGAGAGATCAATGGCGCCCTCAGGGCAAACCTCAACACAGGCCCCACAGCGAGTACACATCTCTGGGTCAATCGGATTTTGCAGCTCCCAATTTACAGAAAAGTTTCCTAGATAACCATCCAACTTATTGACCGCACCAGTAAAGATTGGATAACTGCGACTAAGCGGCAAGTCACCAGGCTGCGTACATAAGACAGAAACATCTAAAGATGGGCTTAATTTTTCGACCCAAGGAATAGCTTGGGAGCCAGCGCCGATAATTAACAACCTACCCTGACTTTCGTAATTCACAACAGGAACAGGTTCAGCCTCCGGCATATCAGCTAAAGCCAATAAAGCGGCAATTTTAGGTCCGGATGTTTTGGCTTCTTGAGTCCAGCCAGCTACTTCACGAATATTGACAAAACGTAGTGGCGCAACTAACGGCTTTTCAGATTGGTCCGCTAGCTCACTAAAAAGTGCCCCTTCTTGCGTACACGCTATCACCAGGGAATCAGAACCGTCTAGTGCCTTTAAAAAAGAGCCGACCTCTTGTCTACACAAGGATGTGTGAATCGGAACCCCGATAGCTTTTGCATCCAAAGGCATGGTGCCATTGCAATTACAGACTAATTTTTGACTCATGCGCTATCTTCTTAGGTTTTTTTCTGTTCGGGCTGAATTGATGACTCATTGAGAACATTATTCGGCACTTCATCCAATGGAGCTGGTATTTCTTGTGTGGATGTTAAATCACTTTGCTGCTGGGTTGCCAATGTGTTCCCCTCAAGCTGAGAATCGGAGGCTTGGCTTGCGCTTTGCTGAGATTTCTGAACATTCTCTTCGCTCGACTTACTGAATAAATTGAGCATATCGCTCTGAACCATTCTCTCGAGCATTCCAGGCGGCAATGGGTCTGGCTTACTGTAATCATCAATATAGATATCCAATCCATCCATGATGTTGAAGTGAGGATCGGTAAACATTTTCTTTAAAGCGGCCTGCTGAACTGAGGGATCTACATCCGGCTTCATAAAGGCAGAAAAGTCTGGATCAAAACGATCGATCTTAGCTACATCTTCTAAGGTAGCAGGTGGAGGTGCAGGCTCTTGGGCGCCCTCAACTATTGGAGTCTGAGAAACTTCTTTAGGAATCTCTACTTTTTTTTCTGGTGAGACATCCTCTTTGCCAGCTTTACGCTTAGACCAGCGCCCCAGAAATCCATCGGCCATCATTCCTCCATAGGGCGTTCTGCGCCCTTGAATGAAGCGGGCTTATGGCGTTTTTTGGGTTCGGGCCGGTAGTTGTCATTGACATACTCCTGCAACCAAGCAGCATGCTCGTCAATCATGGGAACCGTATCAACTGACTCACCACCATCAAGCAAGCGTGCAGCCTCGTTATAGCTGACACAAATACGGTGTGGAATTGCAAAAGATGGCTCGGCTTTAGCCAAGGCAATAGATTGTTCGTCGATGTAACGCTCAACATCTTCCTCTAGACGCCACATCACAAACCAACTTGGGATTGCAGCTGAAACATTGAGATAGTATCCCTCAGCCTCATCCAGAAAAAGATCAAGCTCATAGCCGGTAAACATCCAAGATTCACCATCCTCATCTCGCCCCAGAAACTGACCCACAATGGATTTAGTTTGTTGGCTGTTGAATTGCCCAAAATCAGGCAATACCTCCTGAGGCACCCAGCGGTAAGAGACCCATGGGTTATCAATATTCTGTTTACGCATTAGCACTGCAAAGCGCATAAATGTTCAGAGCCTCAGGTGTTTTGAACCACAATGTTCGGAAATTTACTGCTCATATCCTTGGATAAAGTAGCAACACGGATGGCGACCTGTCTAGCAATACCTTTATAGATTGCGCTAATTGCGCCGTCTGGGTCGGCCACTACAGTTGGACGCCCGGCATCAGCCTGCTCACGAATCGAAAGATTTAGAGGTAGTGAGCCCAAGAAATCTACTGCGTACTCTTTACACATTTTTTCACCACCGCCAGCACCAAATACATGCTCTTCATGTCCGCATTTGGTACAAACGTAAGTACTCATGTTCTCAATAATGCCGATGATGGGTACGCCCACCTTCTCGAACATCTTGAGGCCCTTACGAGCATCTAGCAAAGCAATATCTTGAGGTGTAGTAACAATGACTGAGCCTGTGACAGGAACCTTTTGCGCCAAAGTCAGCTGAATGTCACCCGTACCAGGCGGCATATCCACAATCAAGTAATCTAGATCACGCCAACGGGTTTGACGAAGCAACTGTTCAAGCGCTGAAGTCACCATAGGACCGCGCCATACCATGGGGGCGTCATCATCAATCAGAAAACCAATTGAGCTTGCCTGCAAACCATAGGCCTCCATTGGCTCAATCGTGTTTTCTTCAATAGAGTCTGGTCTACCAGTAATGCCCAGCATCATTGGCTGGCTTGGGCCATAAATATCCGCATCCAAAATACCGACCTGCGCACCTTCAGCAGCAAGAGCTAAAGCGAGATTCACGGCCGTTGTGGACTTCCCTACTCCACCCTTACCGCTAGCCACGGCAATAATATTTTTTACGCCAGGCAATAATTTCACGCCACGTTGAACGGCATGCGCAACGATTTGACTTGAGATATTGACGCTCACATTTTTGACGCCTGACAATTCACGTAAAGCATTAATTACCGATTTACGAATCGAATCAAACTGACTTTTAGCGGGATAACCCAGCACGATATCTAAAGAAATATCGCCATCTTCTACGCGAAGATTTTTAATATTTCTGGCTGAGACAAAATCGATCTTCGTATTGGGATCAACTAAGTTTTTTAGCGCTGCCTGTACCAACTCTGGTGTAACCGACACTACATTCTCCTAATATGAATAAACCTAGAATGGACCTCTAGGTTTTTAGTATTTTCTTAATTAGCGCTAGCTTACTCGTAGCTGCCAATATTTGCTGAAAGTGACTTTGATCACCTTCTATTTATCGCATTAGAAAATCAGCAGACTCAGATAATAGACTGCCATCGACATCAAAGCAGTGGCTGGGATGGTGAAGATCCAGGCCCAGACGATGTTTCCGGCGACCCCCCAACGAACTGCACTAGCCCTTTGGGTCGAGCCAACACCAACAATAGCCCCAGTGATTGTGTGGGTAGTCGAAACGGGAACGCCCAAGGCTGTTGCCGCAAACAAAGTGATGGCGCCACCAGTCTCGGCGCAGAAACCGCCCACCGGTTTGAGTTTTGTCAGTTTTTGACCCATGGTTTTTACAATCCGCCAACCACCGAACATCGTACCCATCGCAATGGCGATATAGCAGCAAATAATGGTCCAGGTCGGAGGCATCTTTGCGCCAGCTTCCGCGTAACCCGTAATGATGAGCAAGAGCCAAATAATACCGATAGTCTTCTGAGCATCATTGCCGCCATGACCCAAACTATAGGCGCTAGCAGAAACTAACTGCAGCCGGCGGAACCAACGATCTGTTTTTGCTAGGTTAGCGTTTTTGCAAACCCATGCTACTAATAACATCATTAAGGAGCCAAGCAAGAAACCCACCAACGGAGAAATAAGAATAAAGGAAACGGTTTTGATGATTCCGGACCAGACCAAGCCATCTACCCCAGCCTTTGGTAATGCCGCTCCAACTAAGCCACCGATCAAAGCATGGGATGAACTGGATGGGATGCCGTAATACCAAGTAACCACATTCCAAATAATCGCTCCTACCAAAGCACCAAAGATCACATGCAAATCAACCGCAGCTGGATGAACAATACCTTTACCGACGGTAGCAGCTACGCTTAAGTGAAAAATGAAGATGGCAAGAAAGTTAAAGAAAGCAGCAAAAACTACCGCCTGCTGTGGCTTTAAAACACCAGTAGAAACTACAGTCGCAATAGAGTTAGCAGCATCATGAAAGCCATTCATGAAATCAAATGCAAGAGCAAGCACCACTAATAGTGCTACAACCCAAAAAGCTACTTCTGTCGCTGGCAACTTAATTCGCCTTAAGAGTTTTCAAGAACGATGCCTTCAACCAAGTTGGCAACGTCTTCACATTTATCGGTAACTTCCTCGAGTAGCTCATAGATACGCTGGCACTTAATGAGCTCACGCACTTCGATGTCTTCACGAAACAATCTAGTAATAGCAGTAGATAGAAGGCGGTCAGCCCCAGACTCCAAGTGATCAATTTCATCACAAGTCTTTAACGCCGCTTTAGCTACTTCTGGATCAGAGATATCTTTTAATGTAGCAACGGCATTCTTCATGCTGATGCAGCACTGATTACAAAGCTCTGCCATTTGCAACATCTCTGGCGTCATTTGCTTAACGTCATACAAATGCATTGCTTCGGTGCCGTTTTGCAACAAATCAGCTACATCATCCATCGTATTGATGAGTGAAAAAATTTGGTCACGATCGATAGGCGTGATGAAGGTCTTATGCAAACGACGATGCACTTCTTTAACAACATCATCACAAGCATGCTCTGCTGTATCAACCTCTTGGGTGTACTTAGCGCGTAATGTTTCATCGCTGTAATGCTCAACGAACTTCAAAAAAGATTCGGAGGCGGAAACGATATTGCTAGCGTGCTCATTAAATAGCTCGAAGAAATTACCATCGTGAGGCATTAACTTACTGAAGAACATAAATCACGATCCTTTAGGAACAAAAACTACGGGTTTTGCTAGGTTTGCCGACATTCTAAACAATTGCTATTGAACAACTGGAAAGCCAGCATCTGTTATAAGCTGGCTCGCCTGCGCGGCAGATAAGGTGGTTTCGAGTGTCACTATTTGACTTGCCAGATCGGCCTGAACTTTTGCCTGAGGGTCCTCAGCTTGGACCGCCCGAGTTACGGCATTAATACAGCCTCCACAGGTCATTCCAGATACTTTCAAACTCAACATATAGGCCTTTTTGATTTGAATATAGCTTGTATAGAGTAGATTATCTTCTATATGGACCCCCAAAAAGACACTAATTCAGAGCTATTTACTCTTGATATCGGCGGGATGACCTGCGCCTCTTGCGTTGGTAGGGTTGAAAAAGCCTTAGACAAGATTCCAGGGGTTGAAGCTGCTAGTGTGAATTTGGCTACTGAACAGGCCAAAATACGCATAAATACCGATTCTGGGCTCAAAATCAATGAAATCATCGCTTTGGTACAAAAAACGGGTTATGAAGCCAAAATCAGCGCGCCCCACGGCATACCAGAGTTAGCCCCCTCTAAATTGTTCTGGGGAGCCGATGGTCTGGGTCGTGTCATTCTAGGCTTTGGTCTTTCAGCCCCACTCTTTTTGCCCATGCTCCTCATGCCTTTTGGCATTCATTGGTCACTATCGCCGACATGGCAGCTATTGCTTGCTACTCCAGTGCAATTCTTCTTGGGCTGGCGTTTTTATAAAGCAGGTTTCAAATCGCTGATGTCAGGTGTTGGCAATATGGATTTGTTAGTGGCACTTGGTACAAGTGCAGCATACGGATTGAGTGCGTATCAAATGATTGCGTCACCTCATGCAAGTCACGAGCTCTATTTTGAAGGATCAGCCGTCATTATTTGCATGGTCATGCTTGGTAAATGGTTAGAGGCCCGAGCCAAACAACAAACTAGCGAAGCGATACGCGCATTACAAAAACTATGGCCTGAGCATGCCAAAGTCATCGATCGCAATATTGTCATCACCGAAGGCTTCGCATTAGATCAATTTCGTGACCTGCCGCTAGATCAAGTATTCCCTAAAGATCGCGTCTTAGTATTACCAGGTGAACGTATACCGGTAGATGGAATCATTCTTCTTGGCAACAGCCATGTTGATGAGTCTCTTCTCACAGGGGAAAGTAATCCCGTCAAAAAACATGTTGGCGAAAAAGTCATTGGCGGCTCACTGAATGGCGAAGGCTTATTAGCCATTGAGGCCCAGGCGGTGGGCGTTGAGAGCGTCCTCTCAAAAATTATTTCATTAGTGGAAGACGCGCAAACCCAAAAGGCGCCCATACAAAAATTAGTCGATCAAGTCAGCGCGATCTTTGTTCCTAGTGTGATTGTGATTGCGCTTATTACCGGATTGGCGAATTGGTTTTATTTAGACTCCACATCAGTAGCCATATTGCGGGCGGTCTCAGTTCTCGTCATTGCATGCCCATGTGCGCTTGGTCTTGCCACACCTGCAGCCATTATGGCGGGAACTGGCGTTGCAGCGCGCTTTGGAATCCTCATTAAAGATCCGCAGGTTTTAGAGTTGGCGCACCGCTTAAATGTGGTGGCCTTCGATAAAACGGGAACGCTCACCATTGGCAAGCCAAGACTACTGGAGATTATTACTTTTGATGATTCATATGCAATCGATGACATCCTCGCGAGTGCTGCAGGCTTACAACTCGGTAGCGAACACCCTCTTGCAAAAGCACTGCTAGATGCCGCTAAACAACAGGGTCTAAACCCTATTACCCCGACTGACAGTAAAGCCCTTCCTGGTATTGGCATCAGTGGCAAACCAAGCGCTGGAGCTTTCTTGGGTCTTAGCCTAAGCCTACAAAGTATTGCATCGCTAGAAGACAACCCCCAACACCCCACAATACTTGCAAAGGCGCAAGCTTGTTTTGATGCTGGCCAAACAGTCTCCGTACTAATGAATAAGGAAAATCCCTCATCACCCATTGCCATCATCGCCTTTGGAGATGAGTTAAAGAGCAGCGCCAAGGGGGCCATTTCCTCATTACATGATTTACGCATTCGTGCAGTGATGCTTTCTGGTGACAATATTGCCGCCGCCAATCGCGTTGCCAAAACCATTGGCATTCAAGAAGTATTTGCGCAAATTATGCCAAGCGATAAAGCAGAAATCATTCGCCAACTCCAATCAAAAGATGGTGTGCGTCAATTTGTTGCAATGGTGGGGGATGGCGTGAATGATGCGCCCGCTTTAGCAACCGCAGATGTTGGCATGGCAATGTCCACCGGAACTGATGTAGCCATGCAAGCCGCTGGTATTACCCTCATGCGAGGCGATCCTACTCTGGTGGCGAATGCTATTGATATCTCCAAGCGGACTTGGAAAAAGATTCAGCAAAACTTATTCTGGGCTTTTATCTTTAATGCTACCGGCATTCCCCTGGCCGCACTAGGGTATCTATCACCGATGTTAGCTGGTAGCGCAATGGCGCTATCAAGCTTCTGCGTTCTCAGTAACGCACTACTACTCAAGCGTTGGCGCCCTGCACACTAATCAGTAACCGGCATTACTTACTAGAGCGTTACTGATGATTTACCTTTTGTTTATTTTTGATTCTTGCGGATGAGTTCAATATCGCCGTAATACGCACGCGTTTCTGATTTGGTATTGTCAGTGTCAGTGAGTAAGGCGATACCAATAACTTGACCAGGGCTCTCGCCATAGGCACGCTTGAAGTCAGCTGCTAAATCACGCTGATGTTTGTGCCATTGATCCAAATTATCCCAACCGGAATCCACCACAATCATTTTGATGCGGGAAGTATGTGCATTCGGAATGATGGCATCAACAGGGGACCTTCCAGACCAGATATACATCAGTGTGGCATATGGCATTTCTTGCCCGCTAATGAGATTAGCCATCTCAAAAGTCATTTTTTCTTTTAAAGGTAGCTTTGACTTATTACCATCAAATGCAACCAAAATACGTAGCGGAGCATCGTCCGCATAAGCATCAGCATTATCAGCATTAACAATCGGATTGATTGCCTTCCATTCCCACTGCAGCCACAAATTATTTGCCTGACGAGGGCGTAACTTGACAGCCAACCCGGAGGCAGATGTTTTGGAATTAGCGCTCAACACTGTTCTGCCCTGATAGTTTTCTAGGCGATAAACCGTATTCTTTTTAAAGGGTGCAATGCGATAAAAATTCCAACCATTGGGCATACCAGCGCGCGCAGTCTCGGCAGAGAATTTAGGCAAGTCCTCTTGGGCCGGCAATTGATCCACATTAAATGCCTGTCCTGCCTCGTTTTGTACGGAATCGCCGCCCAGCCCTGCACATCCAGTCAAAAATACGACTGCGCCAAGGATTAAAAGTGAGAAGGCTCGCTTAAGCATGCCCTAATTGTCCCAAAGAATGATCTCTGTGAGTCTAAAATCATCGTATGCGCCAACAATCACCTTCCAGCTGGGCTGCAATCTGCATCCTCATTGCCGCGGCAGTGCACCTAGCTTTAGGCTTTTCAATAGAGTTTTCAGTTGATGAGGCCCACTATGCGTTATATGCCCAACATTTAGCCTGGAGTTATTTTGATCATCCGCCTTTGGTAGGTTGGATACAGTGGCCCTTGGTGGCGCTCACCTCTTCGGAGGGCATCATTCGCTTCATTCCAGAGTTGCTATGGATTCTCTCTAGTTACCTAGTTTATGAAGTAACCGTTGAAGTGCACCACTTTATTCGTGGGCGCAACGCAGGCTATCTCACGAGCGCACTGCCATCAGCAAACTTATGCGGGCTAATGGCGGTCCTAACTGTTATCGCAGCACCGATGCTGCACATTCTGGCAATTGGTTTACTACCAGATACCTTGCTTGCGCCATTAAGCCTTGGCCTGATGTGGATGGCTTTACGTTGGCTAAGCAAAAACCAATTTAGTATTGGCGATTGGATTATTACTGGCGTCTTATTAGGCCTAGCAGGTTTAAGCAAATACACGGCTGCTTTTACTGCGCTTGCATTGTTATTGGTATTGCTGAGCGCGCCAAGAAAACCATGGATTACAAAAGTGGGTTTTTGGATTGCTGCACTAAGCGCTCTAGTATTGATCACTCCCGTCCTGTATTGGAATTGGGCTAATGATTGGATTTCATTTAAATATCAGCTTGCCCATGGCGGTGGCGGAGAATGGCTCTGGCGCAGGCTGGGCGCTTATATCGGCATTCAAATACTAGTGTTTGGTCCTCTTTTTATTTTAGGATCTGTTGTGTTTTTAAAAGATTGCATGCACGCAACAAAACTATCATTGCTTGCGCTCTTCGGATTCTTTCTGATTCCATTCGCAATCTTTGTCAGCCTCTCTGGTGGAGGTGGACTTCCTCACTGGACTTCGCCTGCATGGTTTTGTCTCGCGCCATTTGCCGGAATTGGTTTAGCAAAAGCTTGGGCTACGCAACATCGTTATTGGATTCGCATTTTGTTTTTTATCCAAATTGCTCTGTGTTGCATCGGCTTTGGATATGTATTGTCAGGCGGTATTAACTCAGCTTCTATCAAATCCAATCCGATTGCTGATTTATACGGCTGGAAGGCGGCAGGTCAAAAAGCAGCCGATCTCAGCAAAGCGACTAAAGCTGATGGTATCGCCGTTCAAAATTGGACTTTAGGTAGTCGGGCTGCTTGGTATGCATCACCCATTCCGGTCTTTGTTCTAGACCAGAGACAGGATCAGTTTGATCTCTGGTTTGGAGACCTTGCCCCAGGCGCAAATGTGCTCCTAATTAACTGGTCTGGTATGTCATTCCCTTTGCCCGTGGGCAATAAATCAGGATTTCAGGCCTGCGAACCCTTGGATAGCCTAGAAATCGTCCGATTTGGCCGAGTTTTATCTAAATTTGACTTTAGCCTTTGCAGTCATTGGCAAGGCCCTGGCCGCGCGGAGTAATTCCCCCAAATTCAAGACCTTAGGCGCCTGAGGCATTATCCTTACGCTTATGAGTTCACCAGCCAAGCCCAACCCCAAAATCCAATCGGGGTGGAAATCCATTCTGAAGAAGGCTTGGCCTACCATTCGCGTTCTACTCTCCGTCGCTTTGCTTTGGAAAGCAACGAGCGGGATTGATTGGCGCTCACTATTTGACACTCATATTCAGATGCAGCCTCTATGGTTCTTGGCGGCCCTAGCAAGCATGATGTTTGCATTTATTTGCGGCGGATATCGCTGGGGATTGTTTATGCAAACAGTAGGATTTCCTCGCCGTATTCGCTCTTATATTGGCCTCTACTTCGCAGGCGGCCTCATTAACCAAGGTCTGCCGAGTACGTTGGGTGGAGATAGTTATCGCGCCATTACTGCAACGCATTTAACTAGCGCCGGCAATCTCACCGAAACCAAAGAATTAGACAGTGAACTTCATCACTCAGTAGACCTTGAGCACGCCACTCCTAAATTACGTTTAAGTTTTTCGATGGTGCTTGTCGACCGTCTCCTCGGTTTAGCTGGTAACAATTTACTAGGCGGAATTGGCTTGATATTGGGTGGCGCCACCCTTGCGGCATGGGGTCAGGACTTAGGCTATGCAGTAATGGCAGTAATGCTGTTAGCCGGTGTAGCAATTGCCCTCATTCTTGCCTGGGAGCCTAGCAAGCAACTTCTGGAAAAACTCTTAGAGCGCTTCAATATGAATAACGCCATGCCTGGTATACAGCTAGCGTTTTCGTGGCCTAACAATATTGCCCAAGCGTGCCTGGCAATTGGCATTCACTTCCTCACTATTTTGACACTACTCTTTTGCCTTAAGGCTTACGGTGTAGATGCGCCTATCGAAGGCTTAATGATTGGCTTGCCTGCGCTTAGCCTGTTACTTATGTTGCCGATTAGCATTTCGGGATGGGGCTTGCGTGAAGCCACTCTTTCATCAGTCCTGGCCTTATGGGGTGTGAACCCCTCACTAACGGTATTAGCCTCTATTAGCTACGGAGCAATTACTGTTTTATCGGTGCTGCCAGGCGCTTATTTTTTATTAAAACGTAAATAATTTTTTAGAGCCAAACTATGACTATTAGTGTCAACACTATGCGGGCGATTGATCATTGGGTCGGTGTGCCTCTTTGTGCAATCGTTAGCCCTTTTATCGCCTTGATTGATCGCATAAAAAATATATTCAATCACGGCCCAGAGACTCCAAAAAAATTACTCTTTATTGAGCTCTCAGAAATGGGAAGCGCCATTCTAGTAGATCCTGCAATGCGCAATGCGAAAGCTCGTGGGGCGGAGTTATTTTTCTTGATCTTCAAAAGCAATCGCGCGAGCCTGACATTGCTCAACACTGTCAAACCAGAAAATATCTTCACCATTGATTCATCTAGCTTGGGTGGATTAATCAAAGATACGCTACGCTTTCTGATACTTGCTCGCAAGCACCGCATTGACACCGTCATTGACTTAGAGCTGTTCTCCCGCTTTACCGCCCTGCTGACTGGTATGTGTGGTGCGCGACGTCGCGTGGGATATCACATATTTCATGGCGAGGGATTGTGGCGTGGCTTCATGCTCACTCGCAAGGTGCATTACAACCCGCACATTCACATTACTAAAAATTTCTTGTCATTAATTCATGCGGCATTTGCCCAACAAATTGAAGTTCCATTTAGTAAGATTGAGATTCCAGACTCTGAAGTACGCCTAGAGCAAGCCATTATTAATCCAAGCGCCCTAGAAAAAGTGCGTGAGCGTATTGAAAAAATGGCTAAAGAGGCACGTATCAATTACACACCTGAAAAAGATCGCCTCATTCTGATCAATCCGAATGCAAGTGACCTGCTTCCGCAGCGCCGTTGGGCTCAACAACGTTTTTCTGAACTCATTCAAGCAATCCATCAGCAATATCCAAACGATCTCATCTTGATTACCGGCTCACCTGCTGAGTTTGTGTATGTTGAAAAAGTTCGGGCCGTTGCCAATGTTAAAAATGCGTTGAATTTTGCTGGACAGGTGAGCTTTGCTGAACTTCCACCTTTGTACACGCTATCGGATGTCATGGTTACTAACGACTCTGGTCCCGGTCACTTCTCTGCGGTGACACCATTAAGAACAGTTGTTCTGTTTGGACCCGAGACTCCAGCCCTATACGGCTCTGTTGGCAATTCTATTGCGATCACCGCCAATCTAGCTTGCTCGCCCTGCGTAAGCGCTGCCAATCACCGTAAAACCCCTTGTCAGGACAACGTGTGCATGCAGGCCATCACCGTTCCACAAGTCCTGGATAAAGTCATCAAGCAATTACAAGATGCTGATACGGCAAAGGCTCGCTAAGCTGGATGAGTAAAAAAGTAATTTCTACCTATGCTTGGTTCATTCCATTAGCCCCTCTTGCGCTCGCTTGCGCAATTTATTTTGGTGAATTTCAAAGCGGTACTTTTTTATTTATTAACCGCTTTACACAATTACTGCCGGACACGTTTTGGGCTTGGCTTACTTTTTTAGGGAATGGTTGGGGGGTCTTTGCATTTGCCTTTCCATTACTGTTGCTTGCACCAAGGATGCTGACTGCTGGAATTTTTGCCGGCGGGATTGCTGCATTAGCAAGCACTGCTTTAAAAGGTTTCTTCGATCTACCGCGCCCTGCAGGCGTGCTGACCGATGGCAGCTTCTATCGCATTGGTGAAGCCTTACTTCACAAAGCCTTTCCTTCTGGACACACACTGACTGCATTTGCTATTGCAAGCGCTTTATATTTTTCCGCAGATAAAGAAAAACGTACTCCATTCATGCCGTTATTTCTACTTGCAGCCTTAGTAGGTCTTTCACGTAGCGCTGTAGGGGCTCACTGGCTTACTGATGTTTTAGGTGGTGCGGGTGTTGGCATTTGGTGCGGAATGCTCGGGGCTTTAGCGGCCAATCAATTTCCAGAAACCCAGCTGGGGCCAAGAAAAATCTGGTCGCATCTGATTGCGCTTGGCGGCGTTATCGCAATGTACGCCCACCTTACTCAAATCATGGATCTGGAGTTAAATCTGCCAATGCAGTATCTCTCTATTGCCATTGTGGCTTTCACCCTAGTCTTTTATGTAAAGGCGCAATTTACTCAAGCGCCTCGCAAGGCAGAATAATTCAAGATGTTTAGTTATCGACATGCATTTCATGCGGGAAGTCACGCAGACATCCTCAAGCACCTCACCTTAATTCATTTAGTTCAGTATCTTCAAGAAAAACCTGTAGCGATCACCTTTGTTGATACTCATGCAGGCGCCGGCATCTACAGCCTGCAAGATGGCTTTTCGACAGTGAGCAAAGAAGCTGACGGTGGAATCTTTCGCCTCAAGCAATATGTGGAAACTTGCCATCGTGCAAATACTCCAGTCCCTGAGAGCATTCAAGAGTATCTGAAGTACATTGATGCTGAGAATATTGAAGGTCAACTGAACACCTATCCCGGCTCCCCCTTTATTCTGGCCCGCCTGCTTCGACCACAAGATCGACTCAAGCTATTTGAACTACACCCTAAAGAGATTGATATTCTGCGCCACAATATTGGCGAGCTAAAGCAGTCTAGACAGATTGATATTTATGCCGAGGATAGCTTTGCCAGACTCAAAGGACTACTCCCCCCTCCCAGTCGTCGCGGCCTTGTATTAATTGATCCTTCTTACGAAGATAAGCAAGACTATCGCTATCTTGAAGTCGCCATGGAAGAGGCACTGCAACGCTTTGCCACAGGTTGCTATGCGATTTGGTATCCAGTACTACCTAGAAGAGAATCGGCAGCCCTGCCTGATCGTCTGAAAAAAATTGCTACAGCACATAAACGCTCTTGGTTACATGCAGAATTACGTGTTGAAAATGCGCCAGGTGAGCGCCGTTTACAAGCTAGTGGAATGTTTATTATCAACCCACCATGGACTCTAGAAAAACATCTAGCGCAGGCTCTACCCACTTTGACCAAGGCTTTAGGAATTAATGGCGGCGGCCAGTTCTTACTGAAGAGCTTTGAGGCCAAAAACTAGTCACGCAGGTTAATCAAAACCTCGTTGCGACGCATGAAGGGCAAAGTCCAAGGCGGGTTGTAGCGTGCAAAATTAGGGTTACCTGCACCCATTAAATGGCGAGTCTTGAGCCACTGCTCTAGCTCCAATGTTTTTTCAGCTACTTTCTGATTGTTATAAAAACCACTAAAGCTAATCACTGCCTTTTTACCGCGGGAATTTGGCGCAATTGCACCTTTGAATTCATGGGCTTGGGTATTGATTCCATCGTATATTCAGCCGGCATCACAAATGACACTGTCCATTTGCCCGCATTTGACTCAATTCCTACAGGTGCAGTCATTGCAATCTTTTCGCTCTTTACTGATTGATCTTCAATTGTCACAGGCGCAGTCATTGCGATTTTTTCACTCACTTGATTCTGACCAAAAATATATGCAGCAATCAAACGAAACCCTTGGCTCGAGGCCTCATCTAAATCACCTTCAACCTGCACCTCAGCCACAATCATTGGCGCATAAGAGCGAATTTCAAAAGGGGGCTCTTTTTCGAGAACAGCATATTTTGGCTCTTCGGTTGCCATGACTGCTCCTGTAAAGGTAAGTGCAATGAAAAATAAAACACTTTTAAAGAAAGAGCTATCCATACGGACTTCAATAAACATTACCACTGCGCTTTAAGTTCAAATCCATTTGAATTGAAATGTAAACTAGCTTTGGCGCCAATAGGCAAAGTTAATTTATTAGCCTGATGTCCGAATGGCAGCCCAGTCAAGATTGGAATTGCTTCTGGTAAACGCTTGCGAATCGCTTCAATTGCACGCTCGAGCGAATACCCCTTATCGTTATCATAAAGACGATAAGCGGAAAAGCCGCCTAACAATATAGCCGCTTGATCTGAAAGAATGCCCGCATCCAACAGTTGCATCAACATTCTTTCAATCCGATAAGGATGCTCATTAACATCTTCCAAAAACAAGATGCCGCCTTGCGTTTGCTTGGTACTTGGAAGGTATGGCGTACCAACCAAACCAGCTAGAACCGTTAAGTTACCGCCCCACAATAAGCCCGTGGGTGAATTTTCTATAGCTTTACCAAGGAAGGACTGTGGAATTGATACCTGACATTCCAGTTTGCGATTCTGAATAGCCTCCTGGAAATGCTTCCACATAAATTCATCCGGCACTACCGGAGCACCATTATCACCCAACCTTCCAAAGTCGTAGTTCAGCATCGGACCAGCCAAAGTGATGGCACCAGTTTTCGCTAATAATCCCAACTGAAAGACGGTGAAGTCACTGTGACCACATACTTGCAAACCATTTTGAATGGCCTTTGTAATTGCATCCCACTCAATACCTGGTAGCAAGCGATGGAGCCCATAGCCCCCACGCATAACCATAACTACAGTTTGAGACTCTAATTTACTTAAATGATTTAACTCAGCAAGACGTTCGTCATCACTACCAGCAAAGCGCTCATAGGCACGATGTACGCAATCTGCATTATGGATGGCGATACCTTGGCGTCCTAACCAATCAATACCGGCCAATGGACTTTTGCTATCTAAGCTTGCCCCGGAAGGAGCAATGATGTGAATGGATTTCAACGTCGCCCCTTAAAAAAATCACGTAGCAATTGACCGCACTCTTCACTCATGATGCCACCCTCAACACTTGTCTGGTGATTAATCCGCTTTGAAGAGAATAAATCTAATACGCTGCCAGCCGCACCAGTTTTAGGATCTGGCGCCCCATACACCACTCGATCAATCCTAGCATGGAGCATGGCTCCAGAACACATTGCACAGGGCTCAAGGGTGACATATAGGGTGCTACCAGGGATGCGGTAATTTTCTTCGGCTAGAGCGGCTTGTCGCAAGGCCAACATTTCAGCATGGGCGCTCGGATCATGATTTGCAATCGGCTTATTAAATGCCCTCGAGATTACCTGACCATCCCGAACTAGCACCGCACCTACAGGAACCTCGCCTGATTGCGCTGCCAACTGAGCTTGCTCAATTGCCATGCACATATATTGCTGATCAAGCTCTGTTTGCGTCATTTAGACAGGATGCACATCAGCCCAGCAATTGGGCGTCTCATAAAGACGAATGGAAGAGAGCTCTAAGCGGCCACTAAAAGCTTTGCTGAAAACGGGTTTCAATATTGCAAAGGCAGCGTTAGCTAAGTTCTCGACAGTAGGAACGTGTTCCATGACGACTGTTTTGTGACCAGGTAAGGTCGACAAAAAAGCGACTAAACCTTCATCCTCTTTGGCCACTAAAAATGCATGATCCCAAAGATCGACTACGTGTTGGTTTGTTAAGCGCTTGATATCACCAAAGTCGAGCACCATGCCATCATCTGCTTTACCAGGATGATCGGCTACCTGGCCAGTCAGCGTGACTTCAATTGCATAACGATGTCCATGCAGATGGCGACATTGGCCATCATGATTAGGAATACGATGCCCGGAGTCAAACTCAAGGCGGCGGGTAATGGAGATGGCAGGTTGTTTATTTGTCATTAGGTGCTTATTTAATCCTGTTTGAGCTTAGTCAACTATCGAATCCCAATCAGTTTATGAGATTGCAGACTCAACCTCCACAAAGGACGCTTTTGGCATAAGCTTACTGCTAACTCAGTATTGCTTTTGAGGTTTTGCCCATCCATGGGCTGCAAGAAACGATTGCGATAATCCATCCCCTCAAAGCGGGCCATGAGTTTTTCTAATGCCTGATGGTCATTTTGCGGGATCACTAGCTTTAATTCATCGGCTTGAAGAACGATCAGGTCAGAACCAGCTTTAGGACTTACGCAAACCCAATCCACTCCTTTGGGAACTTTGATGGTGCCATTCGTCTCAATTGCCACTTCAAAACCTTTTTGATGAAGTGCTGCAATCAACTCTTCGTCTAATTGCAAGAGCGGCTCTCCGCCCGTGAAAACCACATAACGCTGCTGAGGACCGGCCGAAGTGCTTCGCCATGAAGCCTCGATGGCATCAGCAAGTGAAGCGGCAGTTTCAAACTTGCCACCGCCAGCACCATCGCTACCTACAAAATCGGTATCGCAAAACTGGCAAATAGCTGTTGCGCGATCCTCTTCACGACCGCTCCAAAGATTGCATCCAGCAAAACGACAAAATACGGCCGCCCTACCAGTGTGGGTGCCTTCGCCTTGGAGCGTGGGAAATAGTTCTTTTACGGTATACATAGCAATGCATCTATTTTAAGCGCTTTGCTTATTTCCAGGAGATTAACTCCCACTCCAGATAGTCTTCCCAGTAGGCATTAGCCCAATACACGCCAGTAGTGATATAGCGGCCTGAACTGCGTCGAATAACCCAGCGTCCGATTTCTGGCGCAAACCACAAGTCCTCTTGCCGTTGATTGCCAACCCTAAACAGGTCATTACTTACAAAATTCGGCATTTCGTTATGAATCCGCAACACTAAAAATTGCCCAGCGGGGGTATTAATCCGCTCCCATTGCGATGCAGTCATACTAAGCCCCCAGTAATAAGCTCCATCGGGGTATCCGAGCACTTGATATTGGGACGTAAAAAATCCATCCCAGCCAGCCTGTAATTTTGGGGGCCACATCGGGATAGGCTTTATGAATTTCTGAGTTGGCTTCCAATGGGGGTCTTGTACAACATAACCCCAGGGGGATTGAACTTCATCTGGAAGGGGTCCAGACTTAATGCTCGTGCGAGCAATGCGCACTTCATTGCCAACAGAAACTACTTTTTCGGTGACGGTATCTACGATCTCTTGATTAAATACATTCCGAACTTGATAAACCCATTCTTGACCTATCTTGGGCGCTCTGACTACTGGAGCTGGTATGGGCTGAGATTCAAGGATGCCCCGTGGGTAGGGTTGAGAAGAGATGCATGCGGCCAGTAAGACTGGCAGCATCAATAAGATAAAGCGACGCAAAGAGCCTACTTGTAAGAAGTCAGCTGCCATTGAAAACTATCTTCTAAATTGGGCATACCTAGCTGGCCTTGAATCATGTACGAACCAGAGGACTCTCGTGCTACCCAGCGTCCAATGCTCGGCGCAAACCAAACGGTTTCTTTGCGAATGCAATTTACTTTATTGTCATCATTGCTCTCATAGTTGATGAGGTTTTGATAACGCAAGGTTAAGAATGTTCCGGCAGGCACAGTAATCTGCTCCCAGCCATGCGCACTCATAAATTCCTGCCAGCCATAGGCCGAATCTGGATAGCCCGCTATTTTGTATTTGGTGTTGAGCTGCTTATTCCAGCTGGAAGACAACTCTGATGGCCATAAAGGGATAGCTGGAGTAAAGCTAATCGTACGCGACCACTGCGGATCAATCTGCACTACACCCCATGGGCCCTGCACTTCGTTCGACAGCTTGCCACCGCTTTCATCTGTACGCTCAATCACAATAGTCGAGCCAACGCTAGCAAGACGCTCGGTAATAATTCCTAAGTTTTTCCCATCGAATACATTGCGCTTGATATAAGACCACTCCTGGCCGACTTGAGGGGCTCGCACTAATGGGAGAGGCTTTGGTTGTGCAACCGGTGTCCCGCGCTCATATGAAAGAGGAACCCCGCAAGCTACTGGGGCTAATGCGGCTGATGCAATAAAAGTACGACGCGATAAATTCATTGATTTCTCCTGCGTTAATTGGGAGCTTTGCAAATAATTGTAAGTCTGATTTATACGGGTGGGCTAGCGATATAAAGCATTTTGTATGAAATTCTTAGGGATCGTTGTCTTTGGTACAGCAATACCCAAACCATCAAACCAAGACTGTGCTTTGATCTCAAAGCCTACGCCATGCATATAGTTATAAATGGCCTTTTTTAGCCCCTGGCCGAGCGCGTCATGATCAACTCCAGTAGGATCAATGAAGGCTACATCATTCTTGGCGAAAGTGATTTCCGGCAATGGAATGAGTTCAATGCCGTACTCTTGAGGATTCAGGCCGACAGGAGAATGCACGGTACAAATAAAACGATGGAAGAAGCCACTTTGTATACAGCCATTCTCAAATAACTGCCTTACATACTCCAAAGCATCCACCGTCTCCTGGACGGTTTGTGTAGGGAAGCCATACATTAAATAAGCATGAACCAAGATGCCGGCATCTGAGAAACCTTTAGTAACTTGAGCAACCTGCTCAACCGACACACCCTTTTTCATGAGATTGAGCAGGCGATCAGAGGCTACTTCGAGGCCTCCAGACATCGCAATACATCCACTTTTTGCCAGCAACTCTGCCAATTCAGGTGTGAAGGTTTTCTCAAAACGAATATTGCCCCACCAAGAGATCAGCACCTTGCGGCGAATGAGCTCCTCAGCTAGCGCCTTTAATATCTTAGGTGGCGCAGCTTCATCTACAAAATGAAATCCTGTCTGCCCAGTCTCGTGAACAATTTGCTCAATGCGGTCCACCAATAAACTGGCTGACGCAGTTTCATAGCGAGAGATGTAATCAAGAGATACGTCACAGAAGCTACATTTTTTCCAATAACATCCATGCGCAACAGTTAGCTTATTCCAGCGGCCGTCGCTCCATAAGCGATGCATGGGGTTGAGCATATCCAAAAGGGATAAATAAGAATCCAGCGGCAACCCATCCCAAGTGGCAGTTCCAACTTCTTCAAAAGGAACATCTAGCTCTTGCCAATTCAGATATTGCACTTGGTTTTTGGAATTCCGAATAAAGGTGCGCACCAATCTTTCTGTGGAGCGTTTGCCGCCGAGGTGCTCGAGCAAAGCAAGCAGTGGTCTCTCACCAGAATCTAGCGTAATGAAATCAACATAATCAAAGATGCGAGCATCTGATAGCTCTCGAAGCTCTGTATTGACATAGCCTCCACCTAAGGCAATCTTGATTTTGGAATGTGATTTTTTAATCACCTGGGCTATACGCAAGGCCGCATACATTGCCCCGGGGAAGGGTACCGATAGAAGCACTATCTCCGGCTGGTGGCGCTCAATCGCTTTGCCGGCTAAATCTTGTAAATGCAGATCCATGAGTGTTGGCTTAGCCTGGAGAGCATCAGCCAAAGGCGTAAATGTAGGCTGACTGCTTGCTAAAGACTCTGCATAGCGCACGAATTCAAAGCGATCATCAACTGCATCACGTAATACATCGGATAAATCATTGAGATAAAGAGTGGCTAAATGACGCGCTCTATCTTGCGACCCCAGGGCACCAAAGGCCCAAGACAAAGAATCGCCTGCCTCTTCATCATCAAATGCATCAAGAGAGGCAAAGCGTGGCCCCTCAGGTAAAAAATCACGGGTATTGATGCGATGACTTAAAGTGCTATCGCGCCCCTGTAAGAAACTAATGGTCGGAGCAATGGTGGATTGATATGAATCAAAGTAATCCAGAAAGAAATTGACGCTGGCACTGCGACCCTCTTCGGGAACAGTGAGCGCTTGAGTGCGAATCTCCACCATACCCTCTGGAGTAAAAAAACTCAGCACCAACGCCAAGGCGAGATCCTCTTGAACAGCATCAACACCACGCGATCTCAAGAACCCCGTGAGATAGGCCGTAGAAGGATACGGCGTATTCAGCTGGGTCATGGGTGGAATGAGACTTAATACCTTCATCTTTATTTACTACGCACCAAGAAGAGTTAACTCTTCAGTTGTAAAGCCAGCTTGCTTGCGGGCCTCCATATTGAATGGGGGCTTTAAAACAGGTGCACGATATTTGGCAGCCAACTCTCTATAAGCGGTGATTGGAGAAATATTATCTTGAGCGCACAAGAAATTAAACCAACGATTGCCAATCAGAACATGGCCAATTTCATCATTGAGGATAATTTCCAGAATCTCGACCGCCCTAGTTTCTTTAATTTGCTTGAAGCGATCACGAATCGCTGGAACTGCGTCTAAGCCTCGAGCCTCCATCGTTCTGGGAACCAATGCCATTCTGGCAATCACAGAATCGATTGTTCGCTCGACCATCTCCCACAAACTATTGTGCGCAGGGAAATCTCCATAAGAAAATCCAAGTGCGTGCAAATGCGCATTCACCAAACTGAAGTGGTAAGCCTCTTCTTTAGCGACCTTCAGCCAATCCTCATAATATTCCTTGGGCATATCTGGGAAGCGCCAGATAGCGTCTAAGGCAAGGTTCATCGCATTAAATTCAATATGCGCAAGTGAATGTAATAAGCCCGCCCTACCTTCAGGCGAATCCATTCTTCTTTTGGGAACCAGTTTAGGAAGTACCAACTCAGGCTTTAATGGGCGACCAGGCAGAGAGACGTCTTGAGCATCAAGCTTACGAGCAATATCCAGCGTAATTTTTTGATTTTGATACTCGGCAAACAAACTGAGTAACTGACTTACCTTGCTTTGAGCATCAGCGCTTGCTAGGATAGCGAGCGCTACTTCGCGTAACTCAAGCATGGCTGTTGGGTAGGCTTAGATCGCCTACTCCTTATTCCCACTCAATCGTTGCGGGCGGTTTTCCGCTGATATCGTACACGACTCGATTGATGCCGCGAACTTCATTGATGATGCGATTAGAAACCTTGCCGAGTAATTCATGCGGCAAGTGAGCCCAATGCGCAGTCATAAAGTCTTGGGTTTGAACTGCCCTGAGAGCAACAACATATTCATATGTTCTGCCGTCGCCCATTACACCAACCGACTTCACGGGCAAGAAAACAGCGAACGCCTGACTAGTAAGGTCATACCAAGATTTTTGACTTGCCTCATCAATTGTATTGCGCAACTCTTCAATGAAAATGGCATCAGCACGCTGCAACAAGCTAGCAAATTCTGCCTTGACTTCACCCAAGATGCGCACTCCAAGACCAGGGCCTGGGAATGGGTGGCGATATACCATCTCACGAGGAAGACCTAAGGCCACTCCAAGCTCGCGGACTTCATCTTTAAATAGTTCGCGCAATGGCTCGAGCAATTTGAGATGCATGTCTTCAGGTAAACCGCCAACGTTATGGTGGCTCTTGATCGTGTGCGCGCCCTTCTTGCCCTTGCCTGCAGACTCAATTACGTCTGGGTAGATCGTTCCCTGTGCAAGCCACATCGCATTCTGAATCTTCCCAGACTCAGCCTGGAAAATTTCTACGAATTCTTTACCGATGATTTTGCGCTTGGCTTCTGGATCAGCTACACCAGCCAACTCGCCCATGAATTTCTCTTTAGCATCAACGCGGATGACCTTCACACCTAAATTACGTGCGAACATTTCCATTACCATGTCGCCTTCATTTAAGCGAAGTAGGCCATGATCCACAAATACGCAGGTGAGCTGATCGCCAATCGCGCGATGGATTAAGGCTGCGGCAACACTAGAGTCAACACCGCCAGACAAGCCTAGAATGACTTCTTCATTGCCGACTTGTTTGCGAATATTCTCAACCGCTTCTGCAATGTAATCACCCATTACCCAATCAGGCTTGCAGCGGCAAATCTCGTGCACAAAGCGCTCAATGATTGCAGTGCCTTGAATGGTATGAGTGACTTCAGGATGGAACTGGAATGCATAGAAGCGACGTTCTTCATCTGCCATGCCCGCAATTGGGCAAGACTCAGTAGAGGCCATCAACTTAAATGCAGGAGGCATTGAGGTGACTGAGTCGCCATGACTCATCCACACCTTCAAAATGCCATGATCCTCGCTAGTGGAGAAGTCCTGAATGCCTTTGAGTAAATTTGTATGCCCATGAGCACGCACTTCAGAGTAACCAAACTCACGCGCCTTCCCTAAAGACTCCGCAGAGGCAACTGCACCACCCAACTGGGTAGCCATGGTTTGCATGCCATAGCAAATACCCAGAACAGGAACGCCAAGCTCAAAAACAATTTGGGGTGCGCGGGGGCTGCCGTCTTCAGTTACTGAACTTGGGCCACCAGAAAGAATGATGCCTTTGCCGCCCCGCTCTTGAATGAACTTGCGAATGAATTCTGGATCGCAATCGTAGGGATGTATTTCTGAATACACGCGTCCATCACGCACACGCCGAGCAATGAGTTGAGTTACTTGTGAACCAAAGTCGAGAATCAGTATTTTGTCGTGCACGAAAGGAACAGCCCTAATTTAAGTCTTAATCAATATGGTAATTTGGCGCTTCTTTAGTAATCTTCACATCATGAACGTGCGACTCACGCACGCCAGCTGAGGTGATTTCTACGAAGTTGGCTTTTTCATGGAGCTCATCAATAGTCTTGCAACCGAGATAACCCATAGAAGAACGAATACCACCAGTGAGCTGATGCAAGATTGCCAACACACTACCTTTGTATGGGACTTGACCCTCAATACCTTCTGGCACTAACTTTTCTGCATTCGCAACAATGTCGCTTTGGAAATAACGATCAGCAGAACCATCGGCCATCGCGCCCAAAGAACCCATGCCGCGATAGCTCTTGTAAGAACGTCCTTGATATAAGAACACTTCGCCTGGAGCCTCTTCGGTTCCAGCAAACATACCGCCCATCATGACTGAACTAGCGCCAGCTGCCAAAGCTTTTGCAACATCGCCGGAGTAACGTATGCCACCATCAGCAATCAATGGAATACCGGTACCCTTAAGTGCAGTTGCTACATTCACAATCGCAGTGATTTGTGGAACGCCGACGCCTGCAACAATACGAGTAGTACAGATTGAACCTGGGCCGATACCTACCTTGACACCATCAGCACCATGATCAGCCAATGCCTTAGCAGCATCGCCAGTAGCAATGTTTCCACCAATCACTTGTACGTGAGGATAGTTTTTCTTAACCCATTTCACGCGATCTAATACGCCTTGGCTATGGCCATGAGCAGTATCAACAACGATCACATCGACGCCAGCGCGCACTAATAGCTCAATACGCTCATCGTTATCAGGACCAACGCCTACTGCTGCGCCGACACGTAACTTACCTTCGCTATCTTTACAAGCATTAGGGTGTTCAGTTGCCTTTAGGATGTCTTTAACAGTAATCAGGCCACGCAATTCGAACTTGTCATTGACAACCAGTACGCGCTCTAAACGATGCTGACTCATCAAACGTTTTGCTTCTTCTAATGAGCAACCTTCTTTCACAGTAATCAGGCGCTCACGAGGAGTCATCTTCGTTTTTACTGGAGCATCTAAATCTTCTTCGAAACGCAAATCGCGATTCGTAATAATGCCGACCACTTCTTTACCAACGAGCACTGGGAATCCTGAGAAACCATGTTCACGAGAAAGCTGAATTACCTGACGCAAAGTGACATCTGGACTAATCGTGATCGGATCGCGCAGAACACCAGATTCATACCGCTTTACTTTGGCCACTTCACGCGCTTGCTCAGCAGGCTTTAAGTTTTTATGAACGATACCAATACCACCTTCACTAGCCATGGCGATTGCCAAACGACCTTCAGTGACGGTATCCATAGCCGCGGACACCAATGGTGTATTGAGTGAAATATCTCGAGTTAACTTACTTGCCAAGCTGGCATCTCGAGGGAGTACCGATGAATAAGCCGGTACGAGGAGCACATCGTCAAAAGTGAGTGCTTTTTGAATGAGTCGCATGCAAAACCCCTAGTCGCAAAACAAGATTATAGCCTCCTAGCCTTTCTTTTAGCTGCAGCAGCCTGGAATTTGGCATCCTGGTTCTGATTGGCCTTCTTGCGTCGAACTGTTTTAGGGTCAATTAGAAGCGAGGAATAGAGCTCTAGGCGATCTCCAGCATAAATGGGGCTACCCCAATCCTTACGCCTGCCAAAGACCCCGAAGCAGCCTTTTCTGGCTAAAACAGGGTCATCTGGGCCAACTGCGATCCCAGCCCTAATGAGGGCCAAGCCCACTGTAGGCAACTCTTCCGCTGACAGAAGGAGCTTGAATGGCTTCAGCTCTGGCTCACCCTGCCTGGCATCACAGAGCATGAGATCAAGTGAGCGCTCAGCCATAGAGATCCTCGGCACGCTTTACAAAGCAATCAACAAAAGTGCCGGCTATATGGCCAAATACTGGACCAATAATCTTGTCCAGAATGGCGCTCTTAAACTCCCAGTGCAGCTTGAACTCCACCTTACAGGCATCTTCCCGCAGGGGGATAAAGTTCCATTGCCCAGAAAAGTGCCTAAACGGGCCATCTACAAAGACCATATCAATTGTTTCAGGGCGGTGATTCACATTCCGAGTATGAAAATACTGGGTAATGCCCTTGAAATGAATATTGATTTTGGCGTCGAGCACGGTTTCAGTCTGCTCAAAAATTTCTATCCCACCACACCAGGGCAAGAACTCGGGATAGCGGGCGACATCGGTCACCAAGCCATACATACGGTCGGCTGATTGACCAATTAAAACGGTCTTGTAGACGTCTGCCATAATCGTTCTTGAGAGCTAAATAAATATGAGTATCGTCGATAACAAAAAAGCCTTCTTTGATTATTTTATCGAGGAACGCTTTGAGGCAGGGCTTGTGTTGGAAGGTTGGGAAGTGAAAGCCATCCGCGCAGGTCGCGTGCACATCAAAGAAGCGTATGTCGTCATTCGCAAGGCGGAGCTATATTTAATTGGCTGCCATATCACCCCCCTGCTCTCAGCCTCCACCCACATCGTTCCAGACAGTACGCGCACTCGCAAACTCCTTCTGAATGCGATCGAAATTAAAAAACTCATCGGCAAAGTAGAGCAAAAAGGCTACACCCTGGTGCCGCTTAACCTACACTTCTCCAAAGGCAACGTGAAGTGCGAGATTGGTCTGGCCAGAGGTAAAAAGCAGCATGACAAGCGCGCAGCCACCAAAGAACGTGAGTGGGAAGTCCAAAAAGGTCGCATTGCCAGAGGCGATTTAAACGCCTGACCCCATAAAAACTGGGGTAGACTGGCCTGAGGGCAAATATTTAAGCATTTATGCACTTTAATGGTGCATTCCAGCACCAAGCCGCTTCAAATCGTTCCTTCCAGAATTTATAAAGGCATTAGTTTGGTAACTATGAAATTGCCTTTTGACGAAATGCTCGACGCCGCAGGCAAAGCGCGTCCCCACTACCAAATCTTTCACAACTGGCTGAAGCAGCAAAGTGACACCCTCATGGGTCTCAAGCGCGCTGAAGCGGACCTAATCTTTAGACGGGTGGGAATCACCTTTGCCGTCTATGGAGATGACCTGGGGTCAGAAAGAACCATTCCCTTCGATCAAGTGCCGCGCATCTTTACCGCCAAAGAGTGGGAACAACTGGAAGCCGGATTACGTCAACGAGTCAAAGCACTCAATCGCTTCATCTATGACGTGTATCACGACGAAGACATCATTAAAGCAGGCATTGTTCCGGCTGAACAGATTTATAACAACGCACAATACCGCCCTGAGATGCGCAATGTCAGCATACCGCGCGACATTTATGCGCAAATTGCCGGGATCGACATCGTGCGCGCTGGTGAAGGTGAGTTCTATGTATTAGAAGATAACCTTCGCGTTCCATCTGGCGTGTCTTATATGGTTGAAGACCGCAAGATGATGATGCGCCTCTTCCCCGATCTCTTTCAGAAATATCGCATCGCTCCGGTAGAGCATTACCCCGATCTTTTATTAGAATGTCTCAAGTCCGTGAAGCCCGATGACGTTAAAAAACCAAACGTCGTTGTACTAACTCCAGGTATGTATAACTCTGCTTACTTTGAGCACAGCTACCTCGCACAGCAGATGGGTGTTGAGTTAGTGGAAGGCAAAGACTTATTTGTAAAGAATGAGCAAGTCTTTATGCGCACCACTCAAGGACCTGAGCGCGTTGATGTGATCTATCGTCGCGTTGATGATGACTTCTTGGATCCATTGGCATTCCGCTCTGACTCCACTTTAGGTGTTGCGGGGCTCTTATCGGCACACCGCGCTGGTAACGTGACACTGGCAAATGCGATTGGTACCGGTATTGCCGATGACAAATCCATCTACCCATATGTACCCGAGATGATCGAGTTTTATCTTGGTGAGAAACCGATTCTCAATAACGTTCCTACTTTCCAGTGCCGCAAGGCGGATGACTTAGCTTATACATTAGCTAATCTGGATAAGTTGGTGGTGAAGTTGACCCATGGTGCCGGTGGTTACGGCATGTTAGTTGGTCCAGCTTCAACTAAAGCAGAGATTGAAGAATTTAGAACTCACCTTATCGCTAATCCAGATAAATATATTGCCCAACCTACTCTGGCGCTATCCACCTGCCCTACCTTTGTTGAGTCAGGCGTTGCACCAAGACATATCGACTTAAGACCCTTTGTTCTCTCAGGCAAAACGATCAAGATGGTTCCCGGCGGATTGACTAGGGTTGCACTCAAAGAAGGCTCTTTAGTAGTGAACTCCTCCCAAGGTGGCGGAACTAAAGATACTTGGGTATTGGAAGAGTAAGGGAAATAAGAAAAATATGCTAAGTCGTACCGCTGATTGTCTTTATTGGATGGCCCGTTATACCGAGCGCGCAGAGAATACTGCCCGCATGCTGGACGTAAACCATCAAACTTCCCTACTTCCGCAGCCAGCAGAATTTTTAGAGCAGAGCTGGAAAAAACTACTCACGATTTCTAAACTGGAAGAAGCTTTCCTCAGTAAATATGATGTGGTTAATCGCGAGAATGTTTTGGACTTCATGATTTATGAAACCAGTAATCCTTCTAGCATTGTTTCTTGCTTGTTTGCCGCTCGTGAGAATGCCCGCGTTATCCGCGGCAAGATCACTTCCGAAGTTTGGGAAACCCAGAACACCACTTGGCTGGAGCTACAGCGCATCCTCGAAGCAAGACATCAGACCGATCCAAGTCGTTTATTGGAGTGGGTGAAGCACCGCTGCCATCTGTTTAGGGGTGTACTTTATGGAACGATGCTCAAGAATGAATCCTTTGACTTTATCAGCATTGGAACGCTGCTCGAGCGCGCAGATAATACTGCCCGTATTTTGGAGACCAAATATGAAGATCAGGCGGCTTTGAAGATTCTCGGCGCCAAGAAATCCTCAGATGACGGCACTCATGGTGAATTCTTTGACTTCTATCACTGGGCAGCCCTGCTTCGGTCAGTCTCCGCATTTGAAATCTATCGTCAAATCTATTCTGACCAAGTTACACCAAAACAAGTTGCACAACTACTGATCTTCAATAAACAGATGCCGCGCTCCTTAGTGTGCTGCATCAATGAACTCATTCCCCTTATTTCGGAAGTAAAGAATCAACAATCTAAGGAAATAGAACGTTTACTTGGCAAACTCAAGGCTAGCCTAGATTATTCAGACATTGATGAGGTTTTTGAACAAGGCCTAGAAGAATTCATTGAGAGTTTCTTGGAGCGCATCAATCATGTGGCTGATGAGTTCAGTAGCGCCTACCTCATACCACTAGCTGTTGCCTAAGAAATCAACTATATGCATCTTAAAATTCGCCATCGCACGGAATATCGCTACGAAACCCCGGTGCGTTACTCCATTCAAGAGCTGCGCTTGACACCACCCGCTGTTGTAGGGCAGCAGGTCGATAAGTGGAAGATTAGCACCCCAATTAAAGCCTCGAATTCAATAGATACATTCGGTAATGTCTGTAGCGTATTCGTCCAAGAGAGTCCTTACACCTCAATGATGATTGAGGCAGAGGGCGAAGTGCATACACAAGATGCATTTGAATTTATTGATGAGGCTAAAGCAGTTTCGCCCTATTATCTTTTACAGCAAACCAACCTGACCGAGCCAACAGAAGAAATGTTGGAATATTTTTCTTACAGCCTTCCTAAGAAAAATTCTGTCGATCAAGTGCTTAAACTTGCGGAGGCGGTTCAGGGCTTAATTGTGTACTCCCCAGGACAAACTAACTTTGCTACAACAGCCACTCAAGCCTTTGCCATGAAATCTGGCGTATGCCAAGATCATGCGCACATTATGCTCAGCCTCTGTCGCGCCTCACAAATTCCTGCCCGTTATGTCAGCGGCTATTTCTTTGCGGAAGAATCTCCAAACCTTGCCAGTCATGCCTGGATAGACTTTTGTAGTGATATCGAAAAAGGTATTTGGATTAGCGTAGATATCACCCATGCCTGCTTAATCGATTCACGCCATATCCGACTAGCCATTGGTCGCGACTACTACTCAGCGGCTCCCGTAAAGGGAGTGCGCACCGGTGGCGGTGGCGAAGAACTCAGCGCCAACATCTCCATCCAGCAACTAGAGTAAGTCAACCTGCCTTTTAAGAGATAATCTCAGGAAATAATGAAGAGGGTTTAGGTATGACGTATTGCATTGGGCTTTGCCTTAACGATGGTCTTGTGTTTCTATCAGATACGCGCACTAATGCTGGTGTAGACCAAATTGGCACATTTAGAAAAATGACCTTGTTTCAAAACAAGGATCGCTTCTTTACATTAATGAGTGCCGGTAATCTCGCTATTACTCAGTCCGTTAAAGAAATTCTGCTTCAAGGACAGCTTATTAAGGGCAAGAACCTCTGGACAGCTCAAAATTCTTACGAAGCCGTGGTCGTTGTAGGTGATGCAATCAAACAAGTTTATGAACGCGACCATATAGCCCTTGAAAAAGCTGGGCTCGAATTTAATTGCAATATGATTTTTGGTGGCCAAGTGAAAGGTGAAAAACCTCGCTTATTTAATGTTTACTCGGCGGGAAACTTTATTGAAGCCACCCCGGAAACCTGTTACTTCCAGATTGGCGAATCCAAATACGGAAAGCCAATCTTGGACCGCGTACTCAATTTCAATACGCCACTTAACCTGGCAACCAAGTGCGCCCTCATCTCCATGGACTCCACTCTGAAAAGTAATATTTCTGTTGGGTTGCCTCTGGATATGCTGGTTTATGAAAAAAATTCTCTAAAAGCCACTAAGCTAGTTACTCTAGATGATGCAAATCCTTATTTCGCAATGATTCATCAAGCATGGGGCGAGAAGCTGCGCGAGGCTTTTAACTCTATAGCTGAACCAAGTTGGAGCGGTGCAAATAAATCGCGAGACATCTCTACTCCCGCTAAAAAAATGGGGATTGTTCCCATCAATCATCCGCCATCTAAAACAAGAGCCTTAAAGGCTGCAAAAACAACTAAGGCTTCTCCCGTAAGGAAGGTGGCCGTAAAGAAAAAGTAAGTCTCCAATAATGAAGTGCTGGATACATTTACAAACAAAAAGGCCTAGAAAAAATCTAGGCCTTTTGCTTTGCTGCTATCCGCTTTGCTTTAGGCTTTTAAATTCTTACCTAACATTTCCCAAGTAGCTACTACGCTATCTGGATTTAATGAGATTGAGGTAATTCCCTTCTCAACCAACCAACGAGCAAAGTCTGGATGATCTGAAGGGCCTTGACCGCAAATACCAACGTATTTATTTTGCTTACGGCACGCATCAATTGAACGGGCGATCATGAACTCTACCGCTGGATCACGTTCATCAAAGTCGATAGCCAACAATTCCATACCGGAGTCACGATCTAGACCCAAAGTTAATTGAGTCATGTCGTTTGAGCCGATTGAGAAACCATCAAAGTACTCGAGGAACTGATCCGCCAAAATTGCATTGGATGGAATTTCGCACATCATAATCAGACGCAAACCATTGACACCGCGCTTGAGACCAAACTTCTCCATCATATCGATGACGCGCTTAGCCTGATTAATAGTACGTACGAATGGAACCATGATTTCTACGTTATCCAAGCCCATGTCTTCACGAACACGCTTCATAGCTGCGCACTCAAGAGCAAAAGCCTCGCCGAAATCTTCAGATACATAACGTGATGCACCGCGGAAGCCCAACATTGGGTTTTCTTCATCAGGCTCGTAGCGTGATCCACCAATCAACTTCTTATATTCATTGGACTTGAAGTCTGACAAACGAACAATCACTGGCTTTGGATAGAAAGCAGCAGCAATCGTTGCTACACCCTCAACCAACTTATCCTCGTAGAACTGACGTGGGCTAGCATAGCCACGAGCAACGCTCTCCACTGCACGCTTGAGGTCAGGATCAATATTTGGATACTCCAATACAGCACGTGGATGTACACCAATGTAATTATTGATGATGAACTCAAGACGAGCTAAGCCAACACCAGCATTTGGAATCTGACAGAAATCAAATGCCAATTGAGGATTACCGATATTCATGGTGATCTTCACTGGAATCTCCGGCAATACACCACGAGATACTTCAGTGACTTCGGTCTCGATCAAGCCATCATAAATATGACCCTCGTCACCTTCGGCGCATGAAACCGTCACCATCATGCCATCTTGTAAATGCTCAGTTGCATCACCGCAACCAACGACAGCAGGTACGCCTAATTCACGGGCAATAATCGCTGCGTGGCAAGTGCGTCCACCACGATTGGTCACAATCGCAGAAGCACGCTTCATGACTGGCTCCCAATTCGGATCAGTCATATCGGCAACCAATACGTCGCCTGGCTGAACACGATCCATCTCGCTTGGGTCACGAATAATACGCACAGGACCAGCGCCAATCTTTTGACCAATTGCACGGCCTTTTGCCAATACCTTTGAGCTACCTTTTAATTTGTAGCGCATCTCCACTTGACCAGCCGCTTGACTCTTTACAGTCTCAGGACGTGCTTGCAGAATATAGATGCGGCCATCTTGACCATCTTTACCCCACTCGATATCCATTGGACGACCGTAGTGCTTCTCAATGATCACCGCATATTTAGCCAACTCAGTGATATCGGCATCCTCCAAAGAGAAGCGGTTGCGCTTTTCTGGGGTGACATCAACAGTTTGTACTTTTTCTGCAGAGCCTTTAGGGGCAAATTGCATCTGAATTAACTTGGAACCCAAGGAGCGGCGAATAATTGCCTTCTTATCTTGAGCTAAGGTGGTTTTGAAAACATAAAACTCGTCCGGATTCACTGCGCCCTGCACTACAGTCTCGCCCAAGCCATAGCTTGAGGTAATGAAAACAACATCCTCAAATCCAGACTCGGTATCCAGAGTAAACATTACGCCAGCAGCTCCCAAGTCAGAACGTACCATGCGCTGAATACCGGCAGATAAGGCTACTTCAGCGTGGGCAAAGCCTTTGTGAACACGATAAGAGATCGCACGATCGTTATACAAAGAAGCAAATACTTCACGAATCTTCTTCAAAACATCATCAATACCCTCGACGTTCAAGAAAGTTTCTTGCTGACCAGCAAAAGAAGCGTCTGGTAAGTCTTCAGCAGTAGCTGATGAACGTACCGCAAATGAACCTTTACCGGAATCATCTAATACTGCAAATGCCTTACGAATTTCTTCGTCCAACTTTGGCTGAAATGGCGCGGTTTCGATCCAGTTACGGATTTCCGCACCAGCTTGCGCCAATGCACGCACATCATCAATATTCAAACCTTCTAAACGCTGCTGAATGCGCTCAGTCAGATTGTTGTGCTTTAGAAAGTCACGGAATGCTAATGCAGTAGTTGCAAAACCCGTAGGAACACGAACCCCAGTAGACGCTAACTGAGAAATCATCTCCCCTAATGAGGCATTCTTACCGCCGACTGATTCAACATCAGTCATTCGGAGTTGTTCAAAAGGCAAAACATAGGCATCAGCCATACTGCTATTTTGTTGCTGTTGGTTGGACATAAAATACTCTCAAAAGATAAGGAAACTAGTCTAGCGGCCACCCTAAATGGGGCATGCTTTAATATGATTCTATTGTAGTGCTGACCCTGACTTTTGAGCTAAATCCATGTCTAACGAAACCCGCATTGTTTTTATTGTCTCTGACGGTACCGGCATTACCGCCGAGAACTTCAGCCAGTCGATTTTGGCGCAATTTGAGGCCACTTTTAAGCATATTCGAGTACCTTTTGTAGATAGCGTGGATAAAGCGCACGATGCCGTTAGCAGCGTCAACCAGGCAGCCGCTAAATATGGGGTGCAACCCATCGTTTTCACCACTTTGGTGAACTCTGAGCTCAATGCGATCGTGGCCAAGGCAAATGGACTGATTTTGGACATGTTCCAGACCTTCGTGGCCCCTTTGGAAGAAGCTTTAGGCATGAAATCCACCCATGCCATGAACCGCCTTCACCATAATGCCGATACCGAGGCCTATAAGAACCGGATTGAGGCAATCAACTATTCCCTGGCCCACGACGATGGTCAGTCCAATCAAAACCTAGCTGAAGCCGACGTTATCCTCATAGGAATCTCCCGGGTTGGCAAGACACCAACCAGCCTTTACCTAGCAATGCAGTATGGGCTCAAGGCGGCAAACTACCCCCTCATTCCAGAAGACTTTGAACGAGGACAGCTCCCGAAAGATCTTGTGCCTTACCGTCAAAAAATCTTTGGCTTAATGATTGATGCTGAACGACTCTCAGAGATTCGTAATGAGCGCAGACCTGGTAGTAACTACGCCAAGCTCGAAAACTGTCGTTATGAAATCAATGAAGCAACGGCGATGATGAAAAAGCAATCCATCCCATGGGTGCTCACTACCAGCAAATCCATTGAAGAGATTGCAACCACAGTACTACAGGCAATTAAGTCAGATAAAACAATACTGGGGTAAAGAAGTATTGCGTAATGTCTGCTTTTGGGCCTTAGCAGGCAGTCGGCAATTACATGCCAATCGTATAAGTCGCCATTACAGTGGTTGTGGATACTGCTTGGAACGGCTCCTGCCTATAAATACCGGTTACTCCGAGTCGCTGGTTCTTGGCCACATCATAGTAAGCACCCAACATCGCAGTAGGTCTTGTCTTCACAGGAGTGGCATTGAAGTTTATTGGCGTCAGGCCACTAAATCCAGTGGCTGAGTAAGTGCCATTAGCTGTGTTGGCATCTGTTTCAACACCAACGCTACCAAAGGCCCCTGCTTGAGAAACAAACTTATAGGAAGCACCGAGGCCTGCTAATGCAGTCGTAGCATTCGTATTAAGCGCTGAGTAAGTTAGTGGCGCAGTGACTGTCGCACTAGCGCCTTCGGTATAGCCACCCATATTGTTTTGTGTGTAGCGAATGCCAACGTATGGAGCAACGATTACGTTTTCCACAACCCCAAAACCATATTTAGCTGTTACTTGTGCGCCTTGGCTATTTAGTTGGGATGAACCAATACCCGGCTCTGAAGTATTAACCACTTGCCTTGAGATGGTAGCGTTCTTTTGGCCATAAGCTGCAGAGATCTTCACTTCGGTGCCCGTACCATCTACACGTCCATTCCAAACGCCAAACAGACCAATCAACGGAGTGTTGTTGCCAAGGCTAACTGTTGACCCGGCATTATTTACCGAAAGATTCTGGTCAACATATGCGCCGATGTGATAGTTTTGATGAGGCCGATAGGCTGCAATCAATAAACCACTCATGTTATTCAGACCATTGGCAGCAGAAACGGCAGTGTTGCGACCGCCCACTGAGATACAGATACTGTTAGCACCAAACTGATTGCAGTCATACGAGAAACTATTTGCAAGAACAGAGTTCTGCAAGGCATAAGTGTTCTGCAAGGTGGCTGCCGTATTTATAAGAGACTGCTGAGTATCGATTAAATTTACAGGTGCAGATAAAACATCCAGATTCCAAATGCCACTAGTAGGGTCTATTTGAGTAAGTACATATGTATAGCCATTTGATGCACCAGTTACCCGAGAACCAACAGCATTATTAAGATTGCTTGCCGAGAAGCCCTGAAGAACGCCCGAATAAATATGATTTAACGTTGCATAAGAGCCAGCAGCAATACTAAAAGTGGTTGCGCCAGACAATCCAGAACCAACCAATTGTCCATAATGGGTTTGGCTAGCTAAGAAGATGCTGTAATTTGTCGGCAATGCGCCGCCATAAGTTAACGCAGTGGTTACAGGAGAATTGCCGTTGCCCCCCTGGGCGTTAGTGAGGCTAGTAATAATGCCAGCACTTTCGTTATAGATTCCATATCCACCAATACCGCTCGAGATTGAGCCCATATTGGTTAACGTGTTGATGGTACCCGTACTAGCATTATAAATTCCATATCCGCCATCGCCACTAGCTATAGTGCCCGTATTAATTAATGTGGTTATTGAACTACCATTGCCATTATTAATAATCCCATACCCAGCAGTCCCGCTCGTAATGGAGCCTGTATTTATCAAAGAGTTAATGCTGCTGAAGTTCAGAATTCCAGCGGCAGAATTTATAGTATCGCTATTGCCAACAATGATGGAGCCTGCATTATTCAGCGTATTGATGTCACCTTGATTGCTGATGCCAATTGAATTTCCCACGCCCGTCACGATTGAGCCTGAATTAGTTAACGTATCCATACTACCGTTATTAATGATTCCATAGCCATTATTGCCAGGCACTATTGAGCCTGTATTGACTAAGGTTGTAATTGCGCTACCGGTCTCGTTAAAAATACCGGTCGCAGTATCAGGGCCGCTAATTGTGCCCGCATTGGTTAAGGTGGTAATGGTGCTATTGCCGACGTTATAAATTCCAATCCCGCTGGCCCCACTTGTGATTGAACCAAAGTTATTAATAGCGCCAATAACCCCGCCACTATTTATAATTCCGTTTGCCCCAGCTATAACACCTGAATTATTGATTACGGATATTTGGCCGTAGTTTGCAATGCCGCTGCCGGTGCTGGAGCTGATGACTCCAGTTTGGTAATTAGTAATAGTTCCAATAACAGAATTTAATCCATTAAAGATACCGCTCGATGCCACAAACTCTCCAGGATTTAGAGTCCCACTCATCGTTCCAAAATTATTTAAAACATTAATGGCTCCCAAGTTTTCAACACCATAATAAAGGCCGCTAATGGAGCCTCCCTTGCCATTGGATAAAACATTAAACTGCCCCTGAAAGTTGACAATACCTGCGTTGTCTTTGCCATCATCGATAGTATTGGTAGCGGCTATCGATCCTAAATTCATTAGACCCAAAGATGAACCTGCGTTATTGTAAAAACCAGACCAGCTACCATTGATAGCTCCGCTAGCTCCATTAATAAACACATTATTAGAGCCGAGGTTATTTAGGCCAATCGTACTTGCACTAAAGCTGTCAATTAACCCTAAATTATTCAATGCCGCATTTGATGCGCTAACGCTAACTGCCGTCTGAGTTACACCAGATACGGTGACGCCATTATTAATCGCTGTGCTAACGGCGGCATCAATAGTTAAATCAGAGCAATCAGAGCTAATTACTGCACTATTAGCAATGCAAGTAGCTCCATTTGCGAACACAGGTACGGTTGCGCTTAATACTAATACGAGCGGGAATAAATAATTCGATATCTTTTTCACTTACTAAAAACCTTTACAAATAAATTCCACATAACACTATATTTAATGAAATACCTTGATCGTTTGCGCCATGAGAATTAGGCCAAGCTGGATTGACTGAAGTCGCAGGTAACGCGTAAGAACACTGCATTCGCTCCCCAGCTAGTATTAGCAAGTCTACTCCAGCCATTAGCCTCATATTGGGAAAATAAATTTAATTGGAATTATTTTGGAGTCCTAATGAAGGTTGCCTAATTTCCTGTCTCATATCTAGGAATTTCGCAAAAATTAACGGGCTAATTAGAGCCCCTGTATCTTTTGAAGCAATTAACGAGGCACTAAATTAAAGTAGCATTGACCTTCTAGAAGTGAATTAGCAGTTTAAGGCCTTAAAAAAACTACATCCACCCCCATAAGCGTCTTCTGCTAACCGAAAGCAGACCATCAAGAAAAGACTGCTAGCTAACCACGTCTCGTCCGCAGAGTCTCGAATAGACATACAGCCGCTGCAGTAGATACATTGAGAGATTCCACTCTTGGATCAATCTGTATTGATACCCCTTTGGCTTGAGCAAGCAAATCATCTGATACACCCTGCCCTTCACTACCCATTACCCAAGCAACTGGGTGCAGTAGCTCTTTTTTAAGAGAGTAAAGATCTTGCTCTGCATCTGCTGTAGCAGCAAGTAATGGCGCCGTGACTGCACTCAGTAATTGTTGGTTAGACCAGCCCTCATATAAATCTAGAAGTTTGTGAGCGCCCATACCTGCACGTAATACTTTTGCAGACCACAAATGGGCGCAACCAGATAAAGCGATCACTTGAGTAAATCCTGCTGCAGCAGCAGTTCGCAATATAGAGCCAACGTTACCCGCATCCTGCACCCTATCCAATATCACTACATCACCCTCTAAGGTTGCAATAGATTGAGGTGTTGCGAGCGTGGATTTTGGAAGATCAAGCAAGCCTGCAATATGCGGCGCATTCACTAAATCAGAAAGCAAGTCCCAGAGTGCGCTATCCAACTGGAATACCTTAGTCTCAGGACATATTTCGAGATGTTCGTAGACGGCTTGTGAGATCTCTACATTCTTCAAACCAACCTCTGAAGTGAGCAATGTCTTCAAGGCTGGATCACCTATCCAAGTTTGGACTAGATGAATGCCCTCCAATAAAGCTTGGCCGCTAGCAAGTCTAGCCTTTTGCCCTTTAGAACCTGTGGCCTGCAGGTTGCGAATCTCCTTAAACAGCGGATTTTCTTTGGAGGTAATAAGATCAAAGTTCATAGCTTAGTGGTTTTGGTTTTCTAGAACTCGGCGCACCGGTGAAAAGCTTCTTCTGTGTTGATCGCATGCGCCGTATTGTTTAAGGGCCGCAAAGTGGGCTTCTGTTGGATAACCCATATGCTGTGCGAAGCCGTATTCTGGATGGCGCTCATGCAATATTTGCATCTGGCGGTCACGCGTCACTTTGGCGACTATCGATGCCGCTGAAATTGCAGGCTCCTTAGCGTCACCCTTCACAATCGCTTCTGCAGCAATTGGCAACTCTGGGCAACGATTGCCATCAATCAATGCTTTATCAGGCCAAGTGCCTAAGCGAATTGTGAGATCTTCGATTGCCCTGCGCATTGCCAACATGGTAGCCTGCAAAATATTAATGCTATCAATTTCTGCTGGACTGGCTTCACCAACACCCCAAGCTTTTGCCTTTTCCATGATCTGCTCATAGAGATATTCGCGTCGAACAGCGGTTAACTTCTTAGAATCCTTTAAACCTTCTATCGGATTATCGGGATCAAGAACTACGGCACCAGCAACCACCGCACCAACTAGTGGTCCGCGCCCTGCTTCATCCACACCACAGACCCAAATCAGACTCATACACTTGTTTTATTCTTGCGTTGATTGGTAATCGTTTGTGCTATTGCTTGCGCAACCAATAAACCAGTGGGACGACGTAAAGTTTCATGCATCTGCGCAAAACGCTCTTTTAGTTTGGCAACCTTAGTTGGGTGCTCTAACCAAGCTTGTACAGCATCAGCTAATTTTTCTGGAGTGGCATCATCTTGTAGGAGCTCGGGTACAACAAACTCGCCGCACAAGATGTTTGGCAGACCTACATAAGGCATGTAGCCTTGGCGTTTCATGATCTGCGCAGTCAACCAAGGCACCTTATAAGAAATCACCATGGGCTTTTTCCATAGGGCGGCTTGTAAGGTAGCTGTGCCGCTTGCAATCAACACTACATCTGAAGCTTCTAGCACTTCATCAGCCATGCCATCTAGCAGATGAATCTGAATATCAGGATTACTATTTTTTGTCTTGAGTAAAAGCTGCTCAAGAGGCTCACGTAATCGTGGAGTTGCCACCGGAATTAAGAAATGGAGCTTCTGACCTTTTAATCTCTCCGCCAATAACTGCATCGTTTCAAAAAAGACGGGGGCTATGAGCTCAATCTCTGATCCACGGCTTCCAGGTAAGACAGCAATTACTAATCCTTCAAGTGAAGTAGTGGGAATTTTGAGGTGTTTACTTAATTTTTCTCGCGCTTGCTGAATATTAGGTTCAAGCGGAATCTCGCTGGCCAAGGGATGCCCCACATAAGTGGACGCCACACCAGCTTTGTCATAGATTTCTGTTTCGAAGGGAAAGATGCAAAGCATACGTTCCACTGCTTGGGAAATCTTCTTGATGCGCCCTGCTCGCCAAGCCCAAATAGAAGGAGAAACCAAATGCAAAGTCGGAATACCCGCTTTACGTAATTGCAACTCAACACCCAAATTAAAGTCAGGCGCATCAATTCCTAGATAAACATCTGGGCGGCCTTCATTGAGGAGGTTTTGAATTAGCTCTTTACGAAGTTTCAGAATGGCTGGAAGCTGCTTAATAGCCTCTACATAACCTCGCACACTTAAGGTTTCCATGGGCCAATTGGAGCGCATGCCCTCGGCTTGCATGCGAGGACCGCCGATTCCATAAACCTCAAGACCGGCCATATCCGGTATTTGATTTAGCGCACTAAGTACTGGCGCCGCTAATAAATCGCCAGAAGGTTCGCCAGCTACACAAGCTAACTTTGGCAAAGTGATTCCGTTACCGAATAATGCCGCGCGTTGATGCGGCAATAAAGTCATGGAACTGCGCGAGCCTCTCAGCTGTAGCTGCATCTGCTGTAGAAGCAACAACCATCTTCTGAATCTCTACTTTGGCATCTTCAAAACTGAGGCCATCCTTATAAAGTACTTTATAAGCTTGACGCAAGGCAGAGATAGTTTCACTTGAGAAACCACGGCGCTTTAAACCTTCTACATTAATACCATGAGGAGAAGCTTTGTCTCCTGCAGCAATAACGAATGGCGGGATATCTTGCACTAAGGCAGATGCACCACCCAGCATAGCATGCTGACCAATACGAACAAATTGATGCACACCAGACATGCCGCCCATAATTGCCCAGTCTTCAACTTGCACGTGGCCCGCTATTTGGGCATTACTTGAGAAGATTGTGTGATTACCGACCTGACAGTCATGAGCAATATGCACATAAGCCATGATCCAGTTGTCATTACCGATGCGAGTAATGCCTTCGTCTTGCGCTGTACCCGTATGAATCGTCGTGAACTCACGAACAGTATTGCGATCACCAATAATCAACTGAGTTGGCTCACCACGGTATTTCATATCCTGCGGCGGACCACCAATGGCTGCAAAGTGGGCAAAGGTATTTTGTGCACCGATAGTGGTGTAACCCTCAATCACCGTATGAGAGCCTACTTTAGTACCAGCGCCAATCTTGACGTTAGGGCCAATGACTGAATATGGACCAACCTCAACATCACTAGCCAGCTCAGCCTTACTGTCAACTACAGCAGATACATGAATCCGAGTCATTACGCGCCTTTCGTACGAACCGCACAAGTAATATTGGCTTCTGCTGCAATCTCACCATCCACGGTTGCCTTAACGGCAAACTTGTAAATACCAGCACGACCGCGCTCTAATGTGGCAGTCATGATTAACTGATCGCCAGGTAACACAGGCTTTTTAAAGCGCGCGCCATCAATACCAGCAAAGTAATAAATTGCATCTTCCGCACGCTCTTCGGAGAAAGTGAGCAATGCAGCTGTTTGAGCTAAAGCTTCAATAATCAATACACCAGGCATTACCGGGAAATCTGGGAAATGGCCCTGAAAGAAAGGCTCATTCATAGTGACGTTTTTTAATGCAGTAATACTCTCACGTGGCGTAATTTCCAATACGCGGTCTACCAATAGGAATGGGTAACGATGCGGTAGCAATTGAAGAATCTTATTGATGTCGATTGCTATTGGTGTGCTCATAAATGACCCGCTAAAAAGTAAATAATAATTTTGGTTTTACAGAATCTCAAGACTCTGTGTTTTTGTTTTTATCTAACAAGCGCAAGCGCTGACGTATTTTATCCAGCCCACGCAAAATGGCAGCATTTTTCTCCCAAGCGCCGTGGAGCATTGATGGATAAACACCTGTGTAATGCTGCCCAGGCTCCGCAATAGATCGAATAATGGAGGTATTACCAGAAACTGTCGTTCTGTCAGCAATCGTGAGATGACCAGCAAAGTTTGCTGCGCCACCAATGATGCAGAAATTACCAATCTTGGTGCTACCAGAGATTGCGGCACATCCTGCAACGACACAGCAATTTCCAATCACGACGTTATGCGCTATTTGCACTTGATTATCAATCTTGGTTCCGGAGCCAATCACGGTGTCACTCATCGCACCACGATCAATCGTGGTTGAGGCGCCAATCTCAACATCATTGCCAATCGCCACTCGACCTGTCTGCGGAATCTTGACCCACTCTCCACCGGTAGCAGAAAAATCAGGAGCAAAACCAAATCCATCTGCGCCGATGACTGCGCCGCTATGAATAATGCAGCGCTCACCAATCTGAGTGTTGTAATAAATAGAAACGGATGGATAAATCAGCGTATCGCTTGCAATAAAGCTATCCCTAGCAATGCTGGAATTTCCTAAAACAGCAACGCGCTCGCCGAGCTTTACACCAGCACCAATTTGCACAAATGGGCCAATATGGCAGGAAGATGGAATACTTGCAGTGGAATCGATGACTGCACTAGGATGAATTCCGGGGGCATAGCTTGGACTACCCGCTTTTGCAAAGTGCTGCGCCATTCTGGCAAAAGTGGCGTATGGATTTTTAGAAACAAAGTACACCCGCTTTGCGGAATTTGCACTTGGATTAGCCTGCAAAAACTCTAAATCAGACTTGCCAACAATCAAGGCGCCAGCAGCACTGTCGCTAGCTTGCTGTCTGTAAAGCGGATTGGAAAGGAAGGATATCTGATCTGACCGAGCCCGCTCTAAGGGAGCAAGGCCAGTAAATCCGTGGGAAGCCTCCCCCACCAAGCTTGCTTGAAACTGTTCGGCCAGCTCAATGGCGGTCGGCATAAAGCTTACTTCTGGCTATTTAAAGCCTTGATAACATCATCGGTTACATCTGCCTTAGGGCTGACATAAGCTGCTTCTTGAACAATGACATCAATTTTTCTTTGTTCCGCAATTTGCTTCAACACTGCATTTGCTTTTTCCGCAATCTTGGCGCGCTCTTCGAAAGTACGCTGATTGAGATCTTCAGTAAATTCGCGTTGCTTACGTTGCAGTTCACGATCCTGGTCAGCCAACTCACGTTGACGACGAACACGCTCAGCTTCGTTCATCACAGCAGCATCACGATCTAACTTCTCAGCAGCTGATTTAATTTTTTGAGCGCTGTCACGCAAGTCGTTTTGGCGCTTAGTAAATTCGTTTTGCAAGCGAGTTTGCATTGCTTTAGCCAGATTGGACTCGTTGAAGACTTTCTCAGAGTTCACAACAGCAACGCGCGTTCCTGCATCTTGAGCAAAAACTTGAGGGGCTGCGATTACTGTCATTGCAGCAATCACGCCAACTTGAATCCATTTAGAAGATTGATAAAGCTTCATAAAACTTTCCTTAAACAATTAAAACGCTGTACCCACTTGGAACTGCAAACGCTGGATATTGTCCGTTGGTTGTGACTTGTACGGAATACCGTAGCTGAATTTCAGAGGCCCTAGCGGTGATATCCATGATAAACCCAATCCATAGGAATATCGCAGAACCAGGTTGATGTTTTCCCCAAAGGCATTACCACCGTCTACGAAGGTAAATAGACGCAAGGTCTTGTCAACGCCAGATCCTGGAACGGGGAAGGTATATTCCACGTTGGAAACAATTTTAGATTGACCGCCAGTTGGCTGAAAGGCGCCAATCTGGGTGTTGTAGTACTGGGGCCCTAAAGATCCAGGAGCATAGCCGCGAACGGATCCAATGCCGCCAACATAGTAGTTTTTAGTAATTGGGAATGGTTTTGTGCCATAAGCCTCACCGTAGCCAACTTCACCGTTAAAGGACAAGATATTGCCCTTCGAGAAGGAGTGATACTTCTGGTATTGGCCATAAAGACGGTAAAAAGTGAGGTCGCCGACCGGAGTGCCCACTTCAGCAGATAACTGCTGCAATGAACCATCGGAAGGAATCAACGTGCTATCACGACCATCACGCGCCCAACCCACGGTTAACGGCACGTTATAAGTCTGCAAGCGGCCTGGCACTGTCCCACCATAGCTGGTTACATAATTCTGATAAGGGATCGGCGTATTAGTGGTGGCATAAATACTAAATACCTCAATACCCGTTCCGAAGAACACGCGGTCAACCTCGGTGTACGGAACGCCAAACTTAATGTTGGAACCAACTGACTTAATTTGATAATCAGGATCGCCAGCGTAGTACAAAGGCTTGGATGAACGATAGTACAGATCGGTATAACGACTAATTCCATCTTCCGTAAAATACGGGTCGTAATTTGAGAGCGTTAGATTCTGGGTAATCTTACCTAGCGATGCATTCAAGCCAATCGCAGTACCAGTGCCAAACGCGTTATCTTGATTAACACCGGCCGACAAAATCAACTTCTCAGTTGAGGAGAAACCTGCACCGACGGTAATTGCTCCTGTTGGCTTCTCAGTGACTTTGACATTGACATCCACCTGGTCAGGGGATCCAGGGACATCTTCAGTAGTGATATCGCTTTCAGTAAAGTAGCCCAAACGACCTAAACGCTTTTTGGATAAATCGATCTTGTCGCTATCAAACCAAGAGCTTTCAAACTGACGAATTTCACGACGAATCACCATATCGCGCGTTCTAGCATTTCCAGAAATCGCTACTTGGCGAACATAAATACGACGTCCAGGATCTACAACCAAGGTTAGGTCTACCTCAGCTACGTCGCGACGGATATCTGGCTGAGGGTTAATGGTTGCAAATGCGTAACCATAAGAACCTAAGATTTCAGCAATTGCCTTGGTGCTCTCGGTTAATTTAGCTGATGAGAAGGTGTCGCCAGGCTTTAAAACAATCAACTGCATCAGCTCGGCTTCTTTACCTAAAGTTTCGCCCGCTAAACGTACATCCTTAACGGTGAATTTTTTACCTTCGCGAATACTGATGGTCAGGTAGATGCCTTTTTTATCCGGAGTAATCGATACCTGAGTAGACTCAATTACAAATTCGAGATAGCCACGATTGAGGTAATAGGATCGAATGGACTCCAAGTCGGCAGTTAACTTTTGCTTGGAATAAAGATTATCTTTACTGTACCAAGATAACCAACCGCCAGTTTTTAACTGCATCTCGCTTTTTAAAGTGCTCTCACTGAATACTTCGTTACCAATGAAATTAATCTCTTGAATTTTGGCAACAGGGCCTTCGTCAATATTGAAATAAACAGCTACCTGATTGCGCTCAACTGGGGTAACTGTAGCAACAACTTCCGCTGCATACATACCTTTACCAACGTATTGGCGCTTTAATTCTTGTTCTGCTTTGTCAATAAGTGCCTTGTCGTAAAAACGCGCTTCCGCAACGCCAACCGTCTTTAAAGACTTACGCACGATCTCGGGATCAAACTCTTTCATCCCTGTAAATTCAATACGAGAAATCGTGGGGCGCTCTTCTACGATCACAATCAGAACGTTGCCCTGCTCTTGAATTTGCACGTCCCTAAAAAACCCAGTGCTATACAAGGCCTTAATCGATTCCGCGCCTTTTTCTTCAGTAAAAGTGTCGCCTACCTGAACGGGCAAATAACTAAATACCGTTCCAGGCTCTACACGCTGCAAGCCTTCAACACGAATATCTTTCACCACAAATGACTCGGCCGCAGAAGCATTCAAACTCAACCCAAGCGCAGAAAATACCAAGATATGGGCAATGAAGCGGGCAAAAATACGGAAAGAATGTGTCAGAGGATTCAAGGCGAAATATAGCGTTGTAAATCGTTAAACAAGGCCAGTAGTGACATAGAAATCAGCAAAATAAAGCCCACTTTTTGGAGCCGCTCCTGCATTGATGTCGAAATCCGCTTACCGGCGACCAACTCCCATGCATCATACAGTAGCTGACCCCCATCAAGCATCGGAAAAGGGAGCAAATTTAGCAAACCAATGCTAATACTCATAAGTGCCAAAAAGGCTAAAAATGGCTGCCACCCTACCTGAGCGGATTTACCTGCCATGTCTGCAATGCTGAGGGGTCCACCCAGTTGTTTTAAGGAGGTATTTCCGGTAAACAATCCAGCCATTAGCCTTGCAGAAACCTTCGTAATTACCCAGACCCTCTTTGAGGCAAAAATGAGCGCATCTACTGGCCCTAATTTCAGGTCATGCCACTTTGCCAAGGGTGTTAATGCAGGCAGAATGCCGAGAGCCAATATCGGATCCTGTTTAGGGCTAATTTTGGGTAAATCTTTGGCATTAAAGGATTTTATTGAGCTTCCACCAGTAGATGTTTCTAGCTCTAGAGCGAATCCGTCTCCTCCAGTGAGCGCATCCATCAAGTTCCAACGCAAGGCATTCCAGCTCGGGACAGGGTCAAAATCCCCAGAAAGGGACGCCCCACCCTCCTCAGAACCCAAATTTTGCCAACCAATCACCCGATCACCTTCCATTAGCCCCAGCTTGGCAGCAACAGAGTTTTCAGGAGGATTTTGTAAGACGGCAGGCAATTGCGGGGCGCCGGAAATATAGATCAGGGCAAAAAAGACAATCGCTAGAAAGAAATTGGCTAATGGGCCCGCAGCCACAATCAATGATCTCTGCCATAACGGTTTTTTATCAAATGCTTCAGACTCATCAGCCGGAGCAATCATTTGCTGACGGTCTCGACCATCGAGCAATTTGACATAACCGCCCAATGGAATTGCAGCCAATACCCACTCTGTTTTATTTTTGGCACGATAGGTCAATAACGGTTTACCAAAGCCAATTGCGAAGCGAAGAACTCGAACTCCACAACAGCGAGCAGCAAAAAAATGTCCGAACTCATGGAAGCTAACCAACACACCCAGGGTTAACAAAAAAGCCGCAAGAGTAATCAATGCCTGCAAAGAATTTCCTTAACGACATCTTGCGCCGCTTGACGAGCGCGAGCATCCACATCCAAAATCAATTCTAGTGAGTCTGCATTGACGGAAGAAATGGCGTTCAACACACTCTCTACCACACGCGGAATTTGCAAATACGGCAAGCCATCATCTAGGAATGCTGCTACCGCAATTTCATTGGCAGCATTCAGAACTGCTGGTGCAGTACCACCAGTTTTAGCGGCAGCAAATGCCAAAGAAAGACACGGGAAACGCTCTAGCTCTGGATCAGTAAAACTTAAATTCGCTAACTGCGTCAAACTGAGTGGAGCCACACCCGCCTCAATACGCTCCGGCCAGGCCAGGCCGTAAGCAATAGGAGTTCGCATATCAGGCTGACCTAATTGAGCAAGCACAGAACCGTCACGATAACGAACCATAGAATGCACAACGCTTTGCGGATGTATTAATACTTTAATTTTTTCTAATGGCAAACCAAATAACCAAAACGCCTCAATTACTTCAAGACCTTTGTTCATCATCGTCGCAGAATCAACTGAAATTTTTCTGCCCATCACCCAGTTAGGATGTGCGCAGGCTTGTTCAGGAGTAATGCCAGCCAATTGATCAAGCGGTGTCTTTCTGAATGGTCCGCCTGAAGCAGTCAACCACAACTCTTCAACCCCTAGACCAGGATTGGGAGCTTTAGAAAATTGACTGGGCAGACATTGAAAGATGGCATTGTGCTCACTATCGATTGGTAGCAACTCACCGCCACCCATCTTCATCGCCTGCATAAATAAATCGCCAGACATCACCAAGGCTTCTTTATTTGCGAGCAACACTCTTTTGCCGGCTTTTGCAGCAGCTAAGGCGGGCACCAATCCTGCGGCGCCCACAATGGCCGCCATAACAGTATCGCAGTTGGATTCAGTAACGGCGCTGACTAAAGCTTGCGGTCCATACAAGACCTGCGTATTGATTCTTTTCTCTAGCAAAACCTTGCTTAAGCGAGCAGCGCCATCAGCATCCGCCACTACCGCAATGGCTGGCTTAAATTCAGCACACTGCTCAGCGAGTAAATCTACCTGCTTTGCTGCGGTAAGTGCGACTACCTTAAAGCGATCTGGGTGGGAACGAATCACATCGAGCGTGTTAACGCCAATGGAGCCAGTTGAGCCTAGGATCGCAACCTGCTTGACCGACATTACACAAATCCCGCTAAGAGTGCTGCAATTGGCATTGCCGGAATCAAGGCATCCACCCGATCCAACACTCCGCCATGCCCTGGTAATAAATGGCTTGAATCTTTGACACCAGCTAAACGCTTCAACTGAGACTCAAATAAGTCCCCAAAAATACTGAAGGCTGTTAATACCGTCACCATCAGGAACATTGGAACCCAACCAAAACGGATAGCCCATGCGCCAAACAAAGTTGATTCAAAGGGTAAAAAGTAAACACATAAGAATGCATATACATAACAAAGTACTAAGCCACCGATGGCGCCCTCAATTGATTTTCCCGGGCTGATTTGCACAGCAAGCTTGTGTTTGCCAAACGCTTTACCAATAAAGTAAGCACCAATATCGGCAACCCATACGAGAGCCATACTGCTGAGCAAAAAGATCAGACCTAACTCGCGCAAGAACACTAATGCAAACCAAGTGGCTGGCAACAAAATTAAGCCAAGCACCACATAAAAAGGTCGCAGTTTTTCCAGCGAAAGGTTCATTCCTTTGGCCAAAATAAATGGCGCAATAAAGAACCAGAAAATGACAGCAAGAAGCAATAAGGCAAATTGCCAGGAAGAATTTTGCATACCCAGCAAAAACAAAATAATAGCTAAGCAAAATAAAGCGTACAACCAAGCAGCGCGCGCCGCCTCAGGCGCTAGTAAGTGACTCCATTCCCAAGCTGCGGCCATTAAGGCCACCAAAAAGAATGCGCCTATATACATTGCAGGCAGCAAAAATAGAATAGGCAGCAATACCGCCAATAGAACAAGGGCGGTAATGACTCGGGTTTTTAACATGGGGAATTGAACTTAGAAATTAGCAGTGTCACACTGCATCGCTCATTGCTTGAGATGCAAGCTGAGCACTGGTACGACCAAAACGGCGCTCGCGCTGGCTAAACCAGTCGAATGCCTTATGCAATTCTTTCTCATCAAAGTCAGGCCACAAAACATCTGTGAAATACAACTCGGTGTATGCCAGTTGCCATAATAAGAAATTGCTGACACGCTGCTCACCACCAGTACGAATAAACAAATCTGGCTCTGGCGCGTAAGCCATCGAAAGATGGGGCTGAAGCAATTCTTCAGTAACCTGTTCTGGCTTCAAGTTGGGATTAGTAGCTATACATTGACGCATTGCCTGCAAGATATCCCAGCGACCACCATAGTTAGCGGCGATCGTAAAAGTTAAACCTTTGCAGCCAGCAGTCTTTTGCTCGGAGAATTGAACCATCTCCTGGATAGCAGAATCAAAACGGCTCAAGTCGCCAATCAATCGCAAAGCAATATCATTTTCAGCCAGGCGAGAAACTTCGCCTTTTAGCGATTTCAGAAATAACTTCATCAAGAAACCCACCTCTTCTGGTGGGCGACGCCAGTTCTCTGAACTAAAGGCAAATACGGTGAGGTATTCAACACCAAGCTTACGGCATTCTTCAACGATTTTTCGTACCGCGCTTAAACCTTCTGAATGCCCCGCAACACGAGGCATCATGCGCTTACTAGCCCAACGCCCATTACCATCCATGATAATCGCCACATGGCGAGGTATAGCACTTACCTCCGGGATGGCTAGGGTTGAACTAGAGTGTTGAGTCATGAGAGGCTAAAAATTCAAGGCGGTTTTAAACCGTCATGATCTCTTTTTCTTTTTCAGAAATAATCTTGTCGACATCGATCACTGCTTTATCCGTCATCTTCTGAATTTCATCAGTAGCGCGACGCTCTTCATCCTCGGAAATTTCTTTATCCTTAGTGAGGCGCTTTAAATGCTCATTCGCATCGCGACGCAAGTTACGAACAGCAATCTTAGTTTCTTCACCCTCATTCTTAACAACCTTCGTGAGGTCGCGGCGGCGCTCTTCAGTCAAAGCAGGCATTGGTACACGGATTACCGTGCCCTGAGATGCTGGGTTTAAACCTAAATCAGAATCACGAATCGCTTTTTCAATAACTGCAACCATCGTCTTTTCAAATGGTTGAACGTTAATGGTGCGCGCATCCGCTAAGCCTAGGCTGGCAACCTGACTTAATGGAGTGGGATTACCGTAGTAATCCACCTGAATGTGCTCCAGAATTCCTGGGTTAGCACGGCCAGAGCGAATCTTGGCTAAATTGGTCTTCAAAGCCTCAAGAGACTTTTGCATCTTTTGATCGGTATTAGTTTTAATTTCTGCTGCAGACATCAGGCCTCCTATTAAACGTGTACTAGAGTACCTTCAGGTTCACCTTGCACTACACGCATTAATGCGCCTGGCTTGAGAATTGAAAATACTTTGATTGGTAATTTGCGATCACGGCACAATGCGAATGCAGTTGCATCCATGACTTGTAGATTCTTGATTAACGCTTCGTCAAACGTAATGGTTTTGTATAAAGTGGCAGTTGGATCTTTTACTGGATCGGCGCTATAAATACCATCGACCTTAGTTGCTTTGAGCATGATCTCAACACCCATCTCAGCCCCACGCAGAGCTGCAGCAGTATCAGTAGTGAAGAATGGATTGCCCGTACCGGCTGCGAAAATAACGACTTTGCCCTCACCCATCGCGCGAATTGCGCGAGGACGAATGTAGGGCTCAACCACTTGGTCCATACGGAGTGCAGATTGCACGCGCGCTTCAACACCCTTTTGACGCAATGCGTCTTGCAAGGCCAGGGAATTCATCATGGTTGCCAACATACCCATGTAGTCGGCAGTTGCACGATCCATGCCAGCTGCGCCACCCGCAACACCGCGGAAGATGTTTCCGCCGCCAATCACAATCGCTAACTCCACTCCGATATTCACAATAGCGGCGATTTCCTTAACCATGGAATCGATAGTGACTGGATTGATGCCAAAAGCATCATCACCCATAAGGGCTTCACCAGATAGTTTTAGGAGGACTCGTTTGTAGGCTGGCATGTTTTTTATTTTCCGTAATTTGCTAAGTAATTAACTTACTTAGCTTATTGATCTTTAAGCACTTTTTAATATCTCTGCCAAATTATAAAGGGCTTGGGAGGGATCAAAGAAAAGGGCACAGAAACTGAGGTTTCTATGCCCTTTTGGGTATTACTAACCAGCGGGGAAAGCCCCAAACTAGCCTATTAAGCTGTTGCTTTAGAAGCGGCAGCTACCTGTGCAGCTACTTCAGCCGCAAAGTCATCTTGACGCTTCTCAATGCCCTCACCTACAACAAACATGGTGAAACCCTTGATTGTTGTATTTGCAGCCTTGAGCATTTGCTCTACAGATTGCTTGTCGTTTTTAACGAAAGTCTGGTTCAACAAAGAAACCTCTTTGAGGTACTTCTGAATAGAACCTTCAACCATCTTTTCAACGATTTCCGGTGGTTTGCCAGATTCAGCAGCCTTTTGAACGGCAACGCTACGCTCAACCGCAATTGCTTCAGCAGGAACGTCAGCCATCGACAAGGCCACTGGCTTCATTGCAGCAATGTGCATTGCAACGTCTTTAGCAGCAGTTTCATCACCTTCGAACTCAACCATTACACCAATACGGGTGCCATGGAGGTAAGAAACTAACTTGTTGCTACCAGCAAAACGCTTGAAGCGACGCGGCATGATGTTCTCACCGATCTTACCGATCAATGCGCTACGAACTTCATCAACAGTTTGACCGTTCAATGGCAATGCTAACAATGCAGCAACATCAGCCGGATTCTGCTCAGCAACCAACTTCACGCAGTCATTAACAAATGCCAGGAAGTCGTCGTTCTTAGAAACGAAATCGGTTTCGCAGTTCACTTCTAACAAAGCACCAGTAGTGCCATTGATAGAAGTAGCAACGATACCTTCAGCTGTTACACGAGAAGCTGCTTTACCAGCTTTGCTACCCAGCTTTACACGCAGAATTTCTTCTGCACGAGCCATATCACCATCAGCCTCAGTCAAAGCCTTTTTGCACTCCATCATCGGAGCATCAGTTTTGGCGCGTAACTCGCCAACCATTGCAGCGGTAATAGCGGCCATTATTCAGCTTTCCCTTCTTCAACAAACTCTTCTTCGCCCTCTTTAACTGCTGTCAAGATTTCTTGAACAGAGCTAGCTTTGCCTTCGAGGATTGCGTCAGCAATGCCACGTGCATAAAGGAGAACAGCTTTGCTGGAGTCGTCGTTACCAGGGATGATGTAATCAACACCTTCTGGTGAGTGGTTGGTATCTACAACAGCGATTACTGGAATACCAAGCTTGTTAGCTTCAGTAATGGCAATCTTGTGATAGCCAACGTCCACTACAAAAATAGCATCAGGAACGCCATTCAAATCTTGAATACCGCCAAGTGCTTTTTGCAATTTGTCGAGATCACGGTCATTAGTCAAAGCTTCTTTCTTAGAAAGCTTTTCCCAGTCGCCAGCTTCTTTAGCAACTGCCATGTCTTTCAAACGCTTAAGGGAACCTTTAACAGTTTTGAAATTGGTAAGTGTGCCACCCAACCAACGGCTGTCGATATAAGGCATACCAGCACGAGCAGCTTCTTCAGCAATGATCTCGCGTGATTGACGCTTAGTACCAACAAATAAAATCGTGCCACGATTAGCAGCAACTTGTTTTGCAAATTTCAGGGCGTCCTGAAACATTGGCAATGTTTTTTCCAAGTTGATGATGTGGATTTTGTTGCGATGACCGAAAATAAATGGGGCCATCTTTGGGGACCAGAAGCGAGTTTGGTGACCAAAATGGCAACCGGCTTCCAGCATTTGACGCATAGTTACTGACATAACTTCTCCTAAGGGTTGTTTCTAAAGTTGAGTCCTAGCTGCGCTAAAAAACGCCACCCTGGAAGGCTCAACTCGCGATTTCAAGTCCAAAATAGACCTGGAAACGAAATTATAGCTTAAATATCAATGCTCTAGCCACCCTCACCCCCAAGCATAAAAGGGGGCTTGCCCTCAAAATGACCTCCAGAAGCCCCAAAAATGGGATATTTGCCTAAATTTTAGGCAAATTGACCAAGCTAAAACTATCCAAGTCGTTGATAATCAAGGCATGAATAGTGTATTTACCGCAGAAAAAGACATCCTTGGGATGCGAGAAGCTGGCCGCTTAGCTAGCGAAGTGATTGATCATGTAGCCCCTCACGTCAAGGCTGGGGTTACCACTGGAGAGCTGGATCGGATTTGCCATGAATATATGCGCGATGTCCAAAAAACCATTCCAGCTCCACTGAACTATCAGCCACCTGGCTACCCACCTTTTCCAGCATCGATTTGCACTTCCGTAAATGATGTGATTTGCCATGGAATCCCGGGAGACAAAGTTCTCAAAACTGGTGATGTTGTGAACCTCGACATCACAGTGATTACTCCTGATGGCTACTACGGTGACACCAGCCGTATGTTCATGGTGGGTGAAGTTTCCGTCATGGCAAAACGTCTCACACAAATTACTTTTGAATGCATGTGGCTGGGTATTGCTCAAGTGAAACCAGGTGCATCACTCGGTGACATCGGTCATGTGATTCAAACTCATGCTGAAAAAGCAGGCTACTCAGTAGTACGCGAATACTGTGGTCACGGCATTGGCAAAGTGTTCCACCAAGATCCACAGATTCTTCACTATGGCAAACCGGGTACTGGCGAAAAACTAGAAGTCGGCATGACCTTTACGATTGAACCAATGATCAACGCAGGCAAAAGAGATATTCGCACCATGCCTGACCAGTGGACTGTAAAAACAAAAGATCGCAGCTTGTCTGCCCAATGGGAACATACACTTCTAGTAACTCCGACTGGCGTTGAGGTGCTGACTTGGTCAGAAGGCAGCAATCCCCCTCCTGATTGCGTTAAAGGCCTTTCATTTAGATCTGCATTAGTAAGCGCTTAAGCCTATGAGTAAGTCGCAGGCAATCGGCACTATTATTGATGCAGCTAGCCTGCGTGCGGCACGAGAAATTGTTTACGCTGAGTTTCGTAATACACAATCGGTTGGTAAGTTAACCAAGCAACTTTCTAAGCTAAGCGATGAACTACTCTCCCATCTATGGAATAGCTGTGGCTTAAATAATGAAGCCACTTTAGTCGCAGTTGGCGGATTCGGTAGAGGTGCACTATTTCCCTACTCTGATATTGATATATTAATTCTGCTTCCAGCGGATGAAGGTCAAGCCAGAGCCTTATCAAAGCAAGTTGAGCAATTTGTTGCCAGCTGTTGGGATACTGGATTAGAAATTGGTTCCTCAGTCAGAAATGTTGCAGAATGCATCTCTGAATCTGAGCAAGACATTACCGTGCGCACCTCCCTCTTAGAGGCGAGACTGATTTGCGGTAAAAAACAATTATTCAAAGATTTCGCCGAAGCGTTCGAATCGGCAATGGATCCAAAAGCCTTCTTTCAGGCCAAACAGGCAGAGCAGATTCAGCGTCACTACAAGTATCAGAACACCCCCTACTCCTTAGAGCCTAATTGCAAAGAGAGTCCTGGGGGTTTACGCGACTTACAGGTCATCTCCTGGGTTAGTAAGGCCGCATTATTGGGCGACACCTTCAAGGACCTCAACGAAGCTGGCCTTGTGACACAGCGCGAACTCACTGAGCTCAAACGCAATCAACGTTTTTTGGAAACCCTGCGTGCCAATCTCCATTTATTAGCAGGGCGCAGGCAAGATGTTCTTGCATTTGATTTGCAAGCAGCATTAGCAGCATCCATGGGAATTAAAGAGGAATCATCACGTCAAGCTAGCGAAGCCATCATGCGTCGCTATTACTGGGCAGCTAAAGCAGTGACCCAATTGAATGACGTTCTCTTACAAAATATTGAGGCGCTCCTCTTTCCGCAAGAGTCCAAGACAATTCTTGCTATTCCCGGAGAAGGAAACGAGTATTTTATTGAACGCCAAGGGGTATTGGATATTACTGACCCACAGCTCTTTCAAAAGCATCCAGAGCAGATTCTGAGAACCTTCTTGGTATTTGCCCAAACATCAAATGTGAAGAGCCTGTCAGCAACTATTTTTAGAGCTCTATATAACGCTCGCCAAACAATGGATAGCAAATGGCGCAAAGACCCCATCAACCGGGCACTCTTTATTGAGATATTGAAGCAGCCTGAGGGCGTAAGTCGTGCCTTCCATCTCATGAATCGCAGTAGCGTTCTAGGTCGCTACCTCCCAGCCTTCCGTAAAATTGTTGGACAAATGCAACATGATTTATTTCATGTGTATACAGTCGATCAACATATCTTGATGGTGTTACGTAATGTGCGCCGCTTCATGGTGGTTGAGCATACCCATGAGTTCCCATACTGCAGCAGCCTCATCGCTCATTTTGAAAAACCTTGGTTACTTGTCATTGCCGCACTCTTTCATGACATCGCCAAAGGACGTGGCGGAGATCACTCGCAGCTGGGTAGAGCTGACATGCGCAAGTTTGCAAAAGATCATGGCCTGGATAAAAAAGATACCGAGCTATTGGTATGGTTGGTTGCCGAGCACCTCAATATGAGTCAAACAGCTCAGAAACAAGACATCACAGACCCCGATGTTGTGAAGGCATTTGCCAAAAAAGTGGGTGATGAGCGTCACCTTACTGCACTCTACTTATTAACCGTAGCAGATGTTCGCGGTACCAGCCCTAAAGTTTGGAACGCCTGGAAAGGCAAGCTCTTAGAAGATCTGTATCGCGCAACACTCAGGGTATTGGGTGGGGCAAAACCAGATGCCTCCTCAGAATTAGCGCAACACCAAGAAGAATCTAAAGCCAAGTTACGTCTGTACGGTATCAATGATGAATCTTATGAAGATTTATGGAAGCAGCTAGATGTCGCCTTCTTCTTAAGACAAGACTCATCTGACATTGCTTGGCTTACGCGCCATCTATATAACAAAGTTAATGGTGATCAACCGATTGTGAGGGCAAGACTCTCCCCAATTGGCGAAGGCTTACAAGTGGCTGTTTACGTTAAAGACCAGGAAGATCTCTTTGCCAGAATCTGTGCTTACTTTGAAAGACATGGCTTCTCCATTTGGGATGCCCGTATTCATACGACGCGTCATGGCTATGCGCTAGATACCTTCCAAATCTCCGGCAGCAACTTGGTAGATGAAGGTGGCAGCTATCGCGACCTTATCCAGCTCGTTGAATTTGAGTTGACCGATGCTTTAACGAATGCGGAGCCACTTCCCAACCCAAGCATGGGCCGTCTTTCCAGACAGTCGCGCACTTTCCCGATTCAACCACGCGTTCACATGGTGCCAGATGATCGTGGCCGTTATTACACGCTTGCGCTCTCTGCGAGCGACCGCACTGGCTTGCTTTACACAATCTCTAGAGTATTGGCGAAGCATCAGGTATCCATTCATACCGCCAGAATTAATACATTGGGTGAAAGAGTGGAAGACGTTCTATTGCTGGATGCAGCAAACCTGGGTAAGAATCCAAAGCTCCAAATCCAGCTTGAAACAGAACTGCTTGAGGCTTTAGGGGCTTAAGCTAATTTATCTAAGGCGCGTTGAATGCGTATACTTTCAACGTCGCCAAAAGAGAACCACTGAAACTCAATATCTTCGACAGATTTCTCTTGTCGCAAGACACGCAAGCGATAGAGCAGATCAATATGTAAATGGGCGCCCTCGCTTTTTTTGGGATTCTCAGGGATCTCATGAATATCAATATCAATGGGATCTTGATTATCAGAGTCTAGCTCGCAGAAGTATCCCGTTTCCTCATACACCTCTCTAATGGCAGCTTCAATTGGGGAGTCTCCCTCTTCAATATGGCCTCCAGGTTGAAACCAACGCTTGATATATGGATGAAAGATCAACAGAACTTTGTCATCTTTGATAACCAAGCCACTGGCGGTAATATGTCCCTCCTGATTTTTTCTTGAAAAAGGGTTATCGGAATTCAAAATGGTTTTAATGCGAAAATCCTCTTCAATCTTGAACATGTTATTTATTTAACCAAGGGATTAAAGCCAATAATTTGTGTGCGAATCTCATGCTGCTTATCGTAAATACAAAGCAGAACAATTCCAGTAGCTGCAGCCAGCATTATTAGTGACGTAGAAATCCAGGTCACATCGCCGATAGAAGAAAGGATATACCCGCAAACGGCGCCAAAGAACATCTCAATTGAGTAGAAAAGACCGGAAATGAGTCCAATATTATTTTTAAAGGGTCTAGTAACACCGGCTTGAGCGGCGGGAAAAATAATACCAATACCGAATAATGCAAAAAAGACAAATATCAGCCGAACATGAAGAGACTTAATCTCAAGCGCAGCTAATGTATACACAATTAAAGTAGCGATAAAAATAATTGCTCCAGCCAAAAAAACTAGGCGTCTTAAATTTAAGCTCGCCAATTTCCAGCGAATAAAAATTGTCCCAAAAATGAAGCCACTAATTGTTACCGAAAAAATATAGCCGTATTCAATAGTGGTGGCTTGGTAAATACCTTGAATTAGCACTGGGGATGAAGAAAGAAACGCAAAATAAACCGTCCAGGCAAGGCTAATTGCGAGGGTATAAAACACAAATTCGCGATGCCCCAGCAGGCGATAGTATTGGGAAACAACAGACCTGACCCAAAAAGATTCCCTATCCCCACGATTCACAAGACTCTCTCTCATAAAAGCATACAAAAAAATAAATACCAAGAAAGATATAGCTGACAATGCAAGAAATATTGATCGCCAGCCAAAGTAATTTGCGATGTAAGCCCCCAGGACTGGTCCAAAAATAGGAGAAATCACCATTCCCGCAGCCAAGTAACTTAATACCCCAACCTGGGATTGCTGGTCATATACATCCCTAACAATAACCCTTGCAATTAGCGTGCCACAACCCCCTCCGAGCGCCTGAAAAAAACGAAAAGCAGTTAATTGCTCAATCGTTGAAGCTAAATAACATCCAATACTTGAAACACAAAAAATCGATAAACCAGCGATACAAATAATTCGACGGCCATATAAATCGGCCAATATGCCCCCAAGCAGCAGACTTAAAGAATAGCCAAGCATGTATGAGGTTAATGTATTGGTGATATCCGAGCTCATTGCACCTAATTGTAGGCCCATGGCAGGCATTACTGGAAGATAGATATCTGTAGCAATCATTGGCAAAATTACCAAGGCCATAAGAATTGGTATTAGAAATTTACTTTTATGGGACATATAAAGGCTCGTCTTGAGTTTTCTTATATATTTCTTTCTGGTCTTGTCGCAACCCAAGTGACTCAACTATGTGTCTAGCAACATTTTTTGCTCTCATGGAGACCATATCAAGCGAACTTACAAAATAGTACGTTCCTGAAGTAAGCTGTCCTATTGCATAAAAATAATTAAGACTCCGATGACTTACGCTTTTGACAGTTGAAGTCTCATAATCCAACATAATTCCACCATGTGGGTTTTTGACAATAACCCCTGATTTAAGCAAGTTTTTTATCAACAGCAACTCTGTGCTACCACCAACATCCTTAGCCGGACCCGTTGCATTAATTATCCAATCGCAATGAACTTCGATACTTGATTTAGATTCTCCAGATTCCCCAACAAGGGCCGTGAACCTATTTCTTCCGGAAACATTAATCATCCTTAAGCACGGGTAATGCGTAAGAATCCCCGCCTGAAATAAAGAATGTAGCTTGAGCGCAGTATGCATGGGCAGAGGGACTCTTTTAGCAGCCCATAATCGATGAAATTTACTCATAAATAGGTCTTTCTCTGAGCTGGAGAGCGCATTCCAAAAGTCACCGATAACGTCATCGGTTTTGATTGCTAAATTTTGCCAAGAAGAGAAATCCCTATCCCCGCCTAACAAGGACTTGATCCAACGGCTATATTCAATATTTGAGGGGCTAAAGAATTTATTCCAAGTAATTCCCGCCCATAAAAACTCCTTCCTTGCTAGCCTCAATAGCTGACGCACAGATATCCCTTTGTTATTTTTACTCTTTAAAATTTCAAGATTATCTAAAGTCAAATATTTCAACTCATATTTTTGCTGTTGATATCTTGCCAATGGAAAATTTGAGTCTCTTGTAAAGAAATTGATTGGCCCTTGATGATCTTGGTTGGCTAGTACAACTGCGATATCAGCTGCAGTAAGCTGGCCACCAATAATGCCAACGCTATCCGTCTTTGCAATAAGCCTCAAATAATTGTTTACTGGATAAGGGTTATTGATATATTGGCCCTTACCAACCAACTTAAAGATGTCCTGCGGGGAGTTATTGCCTATGCATAAAATTACACAATCAAATTCTTTGGGCTGCCCTCCAGAGGCTATTACATTGAATTTAGTGCCACCTAACACCGTAATATCGACCACCTCTAGATTAACCAAGATAACCTCAACACCCAACTCCTCAAGAGCAAGGATTGCGTCCTCTAAACGACTTTTTAGATACAAACCAAAGAATTGTCGAGAGATATAGCCGTATGGAGCCACCCCTGATCGAGACATGACATGATCGCTACCGATCCCGCATCCACCCTTAAAGGTCCACTCCCAAAAATCTGCTGCATGATGAGCAAAAATTGATGTGGTTGAACTTGTCATATTCATCAATAACTCATTGCTATCACACTGATATGCATAGCCCGGACCAAAACCAAAACTTTTCTCAAAAATAGTTATTTGTAATTTTTTATTGAAATTAGAAGGCAGATACTCCAGTAATCCAAATAGCGTCGCAACAGCTGCAGCACCAGAGCCGATAATTGCAATGCGAAAGATTGCCTGAGTCTCGGAAGAAACTGTGTCATCACTTGATCCAGTGTGATGATTTAGAGATTTTTCTGTTAACTTGCTACTCATATTCCCCTTTCAAAGCTTCGAGCTTATCTAGAGGATGGAAAAATGACTACCTGATATTTTTGTAGGAAATTGACTACTTCAATAAATCCATCATTGCCACTTCATCAATCACTGGAACGCCTAGCTCTTCTGCTTTAGTAAGCTTGCTACCGGCATCAGTACCAGCAACGACATAATCTGTTTTCTTGGAGACTGATCCAGCAACCTTTGCGCCCGCTTTTTCAAGGAGGTCTTTAGCCTCATCACGGGTCATTGTCGGTAATGTACCCGTCAGAACAAATGTTTTACCTACAACAGCTGCGCTAATGACTTTCTCTTCTACGGAGAGCTGCATTCCCGATGCTAATAGTTGCTCAATCACTTCACGGTTGTGCGCTTCTTGCATAAAGCTGGTTATGGAGTCTGCAACAACCGGGCCTACATCTTTTACCGTGAGTAGATCTTCGAGATTTGCATCCATTAAGGCATGCATCGATTGGTAATGATTGGCTAGATCCTTGGCTGTGGTTTCACCCACATGACGAATACCCAAAGCAAAGATAAATCTAGCTAAGGTGGTATTTCTGGAATGGTTAATTGCTTGAATGAGATTGTCTGCAGACTTCTCACCCATACGCTCTAGATTGGCTAGTGCTGTGAAGCCCAATCTGTAGAGATCAGCCGGGGTTCTAACGAGATTGTGATCTACCAACTGATCAACTATCTTCTCGCCCAGACCCTCAATATCCAGCGCTCTTCTATGTGCAAAGTGAATTAATGCCTGCTTGCGCTGCGCGCCACAGAAAAGACCACCGCTACAACGAGCCACCGCTTCATCTGCCAAGCGCTCAATATGAGATTCGCATACAGGACAACGGGTTGGCATTTGAAACTCTTGGGTATTTACAGGACGACGATCCTTGATAACTGAAACCACTTCTGGAATAACATCGCCTGCTCTTCTTACCGAAACAGTATCACCTACACGCACATCCTTGCGCCTCACCTCATCTTCATTGTGTAGCGTGGCATTAGTAACGGTTACACCACCTACTTCTACTGGCGCCAATCTGGCTACTGGAGTAATCGCTCCTGTGCGTCCTACTTGGACGTCAATACCCAAAACAGTAGTGAGGGCTTCTTGCGCTGGGTACTTATGTGCCAATGCAAATCTGGGGGCTCTTGATACAAAACCTAACTTAGCTTGCTCAGCAAATGAATTTACCTTGTAGACAACACCATCAATGTCATATGGCAGTGCATCCCGTTTAGCACCTATCTCGTTATAGAAGGCCAAGATCTGCTCTACAGAATGCAGCACTCTACGCTCCGAGCATACCGGCAAGCCTAGTTCAGCGTAAGTATTAAGTAATTCTTCATGGGTTTGAGGCAACCAAGAGGCTGGCTCTAGGGCGCCTAAGCCATAAGCAAAGAAAGATAAAGGTCGCTTAGCAGTAATCTTAGAATCTAGTTGACGAAGACTACCTGCTGCAGCATTGCGAGGGTTGGCGAATTCTTTCTCACCCAACTCTGCCGCTTGTCGATTCATCTTCTCGAAGTCTTTGAGGTACATAAAGACTTCACCGCGCACTTCTAGGACCTGCGGAATATTTTTTCCAGTGAGTTTGAGTGGAATGGCACGGATCGTTTTAATGTTGGCAGTGACATCCTCGCCACTAGCACCGTCACCCCGGGTTGCTGCTGTTACCAGCGATCCGTTTTCATAACGAAGTGAGATTGCTAGACCATCAAACTTGAGTTCACCGGCATAGCTTACGTGATCTGTATGCAAGGCTTCGCGACAACGACGATCAAAAGCAATCAGCTCAGCATCTTCAAACGCATTATTTAAAGAAAGCATTGGTACCGCATGGGTAACCGAATCAAACTCTTTTAATGCTGTTCCACCTACCCGCTGAGACAAGGATTCTGGAGTAATCCATTCTGGATGAGCAGCCTCAATGTCAATCAACTCTCTATAGAGGCGGTCGTATTCAATATCAGGAAGAAGTGGATTATCTAAAACGTAATAGGCATGCTCGAGGCGGGCAAGCTCTACTTGCAAGAATACGTAACGCTCCGCTAAATTTGTCGGACTAGAGGACGACAAAGTGATTTCCTAGCTAAATAGTCTACTAGCTGTAGAAGACCCAGCAGGGATGCCGGATTTCTCAAGGTTCGAATAGAGAACATCGAGATGCTGACGAATGCTGATGACCGCAGCCTCGCTGAGGTTGATGCCATTGTCATCCACTAAACGTCCATGAGCTGCTTGTGCAATCTCCACACCCTCAGCCAACATTCTTTCAAATGCACGCTCTTCTTGCGGGACCAGGGGAACTTCAAGCAATAAGGTCACTTGGGTTACGGACTTGTTTGGATCAAAATCAGTGCTACTAAAAAGCACTATGCCTTTGCTGAGATATTCATATTGACGGCCATTGCGAGATAACTTAAAGCCACGTTGACGCATAAGCGCATCAAAGTTACCCCATGGACATGGCTCATCAAAGAGCACATTGATACTCAATTGAATATCGCTTTCAGCAGCCATGACATCTAATTCATTAGCACTTTCCAACATCGTGCTCACGCTCGGCATATCAATTTGTGAACCCAAAGTCTCAGCAAGCGCTTGAGCACGAGAGCAAAAATCAGATAGCTCTAGAACACCAATAGCGCCTTTGCGGCTTGCCAGCTGAATAGCAAGCTGTAAATCAGAATATCTCGAGTCGGGATGGAGTTCTTCCCAGTCTTCAGCAACGTCTAGATTGGCATTTAAACCTTCGCACATCCAGCGTGCAGTCGACTGAGCCTCCAGATCCGCCCAAGCATTAATTTCTTCCAGAATTTCTGCGCCACTAATGCTCTCGTCAAAACGAAGCGTGATCACACAGTCAATCCGAGGATCAATAGCGAACTTTTCTGGGGCTGAAATGGTTGTTATCACCTCACCGAAACTAGGTTCGGTACGTGCTGCATCGCCATCAGCAAAGCCCTGAGTAAAACTAGGCTCTTTACCAAAACGATCATCCAAAGAATATATGCTTTGCTCTTTTGCCTTACGGCGTGCACGAGCATACTTAATATTCAGAATGGCTACAGCTATCAGGATTAATAGCCCAATAACTGCCAGCGCAAATTGCAAATCAGACAAACCCAACATCGTCATGATTTGTTCTATATACACTTAGGCGGCCTCCACCATTGAAACAGCAGAAGAGATATCCACCGCAACAATGCGGGATACGCCCTGCTCTTGCATCGTGACACCAATCAATTGATGCGCGATTTCCATAGTGATCTTGTTATGAGAGATAAACAAAAACTGTGTCTTATCTGACATTTTGGCAACTAGATTTGCATAACGCAAGGTATTTGCATCGTCCAAAGGAGCGTCAACCTCATCAAGTAAGCAGAATGGGGCTGGGTTCAAGAGGAAGAGCGAGAACACCAAGGCAATTGCAGTCAGTGCCTTTTCACCACCGGAGAGGAGGTAAATAGAACTATTCTTCTTGCCAGGAGGCTGAGCCATTACCTGTACGCCAGAGTCTAGGATCTCTTCACCAGTCATTACCAATTCAGCATGACCACCACCGAACAACTCAGGGAATAGCTTGCCAAAGTGGGTATTGACCTGATCAAAAGTACCTTGCAATAGATCACGTGTTTCAGCATCAATCTTGGCAATGGCATCTGTCAAAGTCTGCATTGCTTCATTCAAGTCAGCAGACTGAGCATCCAAGAACTGCTTACGCTCACGGGAGCTTGATAACTCATCCAAAGCAGCCATATTGACTGGACCCAAAGACTGAATCTCAGTATTTAAGCGATTTACTTCGCTCTGCAATGCGCCTACTTTTAAGTCAGCACTGAAATTTGCCTCAAGCGCAGTGAGGTCGGCTTCCGCATCCGATAACAATGTAGCAAATTGCTCAAAATTCAAACGAGCAGCCTGCTCACGCAATTGCAAATCAACTACTTTGTCACGCATTGGCTGTAAGCTGCGCTCTACCTGCATACGAGACTCATCGGCTTCACGCAATTGATGCAATAAAGCATCCTGCTCAGTGCGCGCATTAGCTAATGCAGCTTCACGTGCGCTGCGGGCTAGCAATAAGCCTTGTAATTTATCTTGCGCCTCTTCATCGCTCAAAGTTTCTAGTTCTTGAGCGGCAGCATCATGCTTATCTTGAATTTCCATGATCTGGGTACGGGCAGTACTTTGATCACGCTGCAAGTCAGCAATACGTTGTTGTAATGAACGTGTTGCAAAGGCCGCTTCTTGAGCAGCCATTTCAGCGGAACGGAGTGACTCACGCAAACGATCACGCTCTTCTGTGGAACGCTCCAATTTTTCTTGCGCCACTTGCAAAGCCTCTTGCAAGCCTTCTTTAGATTCTTCGGATTCTAGCAACTCGGCAGCAGATTGCTCTTGAGTTTGACTTACCTGCTCCATCTGTTGGCGCAACTCGCTTAACTCACCCTGAATCTGTGCTGCACGTTGACTATATTGCTCTTCAGCTTGAGTCAACTGCATTCTTTCCACTTCAAAACCATGCGCCTCTTGAACAGCATGCTCAGCATTTTCACGAGCCTGCTCAGCCGCTTGATGCGCTGCCTGGTAGTTCGCTACACACTGATCCAACTCACCTTTGAGTTCGCTTTGCATAAGTTGTTGAGCGCGCAATTGCTTCTCGAGACTTTCCATCTCTTGAGCACGGGCCAACATACCAGCTTGCTCAGAGTCAGCAGCATAAAGCTGTACCCCAACACGACTTACTAAGTGGCCTTGTTGAGTAACAAATGCACCACCAGCTGGTAATTTTTCACGGCGATGCAAAGCATCTTCAAGGCTGCTAGCAATGTAAATATTGTCTAACCATTCTTGTAATACTGAAGTGAGTCTTGGCGCACCAGCACTTTGCACACGGCTCAACAATGCTGTGAAATCGGCTGGAGCAGAGGTATGCGCCGGCGTAATTTCTTCTGTGAGCAAAATTGCTAAACGGCTTGGAGGCGCATCGTTAGCCAAAGCCAATGTTTCTTGCACGCTCTTTGCAGTAACAGCAGCTAAACGCTCACGCAGCACGGATTCAAGCGCAGTCTCCCAGCCGCTCTCAACTTTGAGTTCTTGCCAGAGACGCTTGCTCTCCTTAAGGCCCTTACTTTCAAGCCAAGGTCCAATCTTGCCTTGGGCTTGAACACTTGCTTGCAAGGCGGTCAATGCCGTCAACTTGGCTTCAGTTTGAGCGAGGTCTTGATTGGCAACTTGAATCTGTTGTTGGGCAGTATTACGGGCTTCATCAGCAGCTGGAACGCGTTGTTGCGTTTCAACAGCGCGCTGCTTCGCTTCTTCAACTTTACGGGCAGCCATTACTTGACGATCCATCGCTGTTTGCAAAGCTTCAGCATCTGGGCGACGTAAGCAGTCGAATTCACCAACTAGGCGAGTCTCGCGACCCTTTAATTCATCTGACTGAGCTGACATGGAACGAAGGCGCTCACCCAGACTTGCTAAGCGCTGCTCAATAGAGGCCAGTGAATCACGTGCACTATTGAGTTCACGTGAAGCGATTTGATACGCCTCTTCACGACTTGGCATTTGCTCTTGTAAACCATTTAAATCGGCTAATAAGGTTTGTTCTTTTTCAGCGGCTAATGAGAGTTCATGCTCAGTAGTTCGTTGGGCTTGCGCTGCATCAGTTTCTTGCACAGTCCAGCGCTGTAACTGCGCTTGTAAATCCTGAGTTTGCTGTTGTAAACGTTGACGCGCTTCTTGCACATAAAGAATCTGTGACTCAACCTGACTAACGTCAGAGTTGGTTTGATACAAGTCGCCTTGCGCTTGAGAAACTTTATCTTGTAATGCGTACTGTTGCGTGCGCATTGTCTCAAGCTCGGCTTCGACGTGGCGTAGCTTAGCAGTCTGTTCTTCTAGACTAACTTGAGTGTCACGGATACCATTGGCATGACGCTCTTGCTCTTTACCAGCCTCGGTCTGGCGCACAAACCAAAGTAGTTGTTGCTGAGACTTCATCTGTGTAGAAAGCTCGGCATGACGCTCTGCAACAGTTGCTTGTTTTTCTAAGCGAGTTAATTGTTGATCAAGTTCACGCAAGATATCTTCAACACGAGTTAAATTTTCTACCGTATCTTCTAAACGTGAAGCAGTTTCTTTGCGACGCTCTTTGTATTTAGAAACACCAGCAGCTTCTTCCAAGAACACGCGCAACTCTTCTGGCTTTGCTTCCAAAATTCGATTAATCGTACCTTGACCAATGATGGCGTAACCTCTTGGTCCCATACCGGTACCCAAGAAAATATCCTGAATATCTTTACGACGAACTACTTGGTTATTCACGTAGTAGCTAGAATTTCCATCGCGAGTTAAAACGCGTTTGATACCCAATTCTGTAAAAGCGCTCCACTGCCCTTGAGCACGTCCTTCAGTGTTATCAAAAATGAGTTCAACACTGGCGCGACCAGATGGTTTACGTAAACCTGAGCCATTAAAAATAACGTCCTGCATCGATTCACCACGCAATTCACTGGCGCGGGATTCACCCAAAACCCAGCGGACGGCATCGATAATGTTCGACTTTCCGCAGCCGTTAGGTCCCACAACGCCAATGAGTTGGCCAGGCATTTCAAAATGGGTTGGGTCTACGAAAGACTTAAAGCCGGAAAGTTTGATGGATTTCAGTTGCACGGCGTACTTTGCAGGGAAAAAAGGGGTTCAAATAAAGGGGTAAAAATTAAAGCTAAAGTGGGAAGATGATAGCAAGCTCTAGCCTGCTTGGACCCGTTTTTGCCCCATCTATATAATGATAAATCTACCTCCCGGGACAAAATCCCTTAACAATCTGATAGTTAACTAAAAAGCATGAGCCAATCACCACAAAACATCATTGAACAAGCCTGGGAAAACCGCGCAAACCTTTCTCCAGATAGCGCCCCTGGGGATGTCCGTAATGCCGTAAATGCCGTATTAGAAGGCCTCAATGCCGGCACTATTCGCGTGGCTGAGCGCCGCGATGTCGGTAAGTGGGAGGTAAATCAATGGGTTAAGAAGGCAGTTTTGCTCTCTTTCCGCCTAGAAGACAATAAACCTATGGGTGCTGGGGGCTATACCCAGTTCTACGACAAGGTGCCTAGTAAGTTTGAAAACTACACAGCAGCCGACTTTGCTGCAGGTGGTTTCCGTGTAGTTCCCCCTGCCGTAGCCCGCCGCGGCTCATTTATCGGCAAAAACGCCGTTTTAATGCCCTCCTACGTCAATATTGGCGCTTATGTAGGTGAAGGCACGATGGTGGATACCTGGGCAACAGTTGGTTCTTGCGCTCAAATTGGTAAAAACGTACACCTTTCTGGTGGCGTTGGTATTGGTGGTGTTTTGGAGCCAATCCAAGCTGGTCCAGTCATTATTGAAGATAACTGCTTCATCGGCGCCCGCTCTGAGGTGGTTGAAGGTGTTGTAATTGAAGAAAACGCCGTTTTATCGATGGGCGTCTACATTGGCCAAAGCACCAAGATCTATGACCGTGAAACTGGCGAAGTGCATTACGGTCGCGTTCCAGCTGGCTCGGTAGTTGTTCCAGGCTCACTTCCTTCCGCCTGCGGTAAGTACAGTTTGTATGCCGCAATCATTGTTAAGAAGGTTGATGCTCAAACCAGAGCAAAGACAGCTATTAACGAACTACTCCGCGACTAAGTTAAATCCATGAGCGCCACACTTGAGCTCACTGAAGCTCTCATCGCCTGCCATTCCGTAACCCCAGCTGATGGTGGCTGCCAAGATTTAATTGCCAAACGCCTTCAAGCGATTGGTTTTCATACCGAGAGTGTGGTGAGTGGTCCTGAAAATTTCCAGGTCACCAACTTGTGGGCAATCAAAAAAGGCAAGGCCGGCGATCAAGGTAAAGTATTGGTGTTTGCAGGTCATACCGATGTGGTACCTACAGGCCCATTAGAGAAGTGGACCAATAACCCCTTTACCCCAACCATTCGTGACGGCATGCTCTATGGTCGTGGCGCAGCGGATATGAAGACATCCCTCGCGGGCTTTGTGGTTGCCACAGAAGAATTCGTCACTACGCACCCAGATCATGAGGGCTCTATTGCATTCTTGATCACCAGCGATGAAGAAGGTCCTGCTAACGATGGCACAGTCATCATGTGCGAGCGCCTACAAAAACAAGGACAGCGTTTAGACTACTGCGTCATTGGCGAACCTACTTCTGTAGATAAGCTTGGCGACATGATTAAGAATGGTCGTCGTGGATCCCTATCAGGTAAGCTCAAGGTGAAAGGTATACAGGCGCATATCGCCTACCCTCACCTTGGCAAGAATCCGATTCACCTGTCTGCACCAGCAATTTCTGCTCTAGTAGAAACCGAGTGGGACAAAGGTAATGAATATTTCCAACCTACTAGTTTTCAGATTTCCAATGTACATGCTGGCACCGGTGCAAATAACGTTATTCCTGGCGAACTGGTGATCGACTTTAACTTCCGATTCTCCACCGAGAGTAAGCCAGAACAATTGCGTGAGCGTCTAGAAAAGATTCTGAAGGATGCCGGTTTAGAGTTTGAGATTGATTGGGTATTAGGCGGTAGCCCATTCATCACTGGTGACGGCGACCTGGCTGGAGCCCTACGAAAGGCCATCAAAGCAGAAGCCAATATTGATACAGAGCTCTCCACTACCGGTGGGACCAGTGATGGCCGCTTTATCGCCAAGATTTGCAAAGAAGTAGTGGAGTTTGGCCCTCTCAATGCGACTAGCCACAAAATCGACGAGTGCGTCATCGTCGATGATGTAGTGCCACTGAAAAATATCTATCGCAAGACTCTTGAACAATTAATCGCTTGATCGATCAATTGCACCCCTGCCTTTTCTCCTAAAGAACCTCTCCATCATGGACCCTGAGCCTCAGCAACACCTTACCGTAAACCAGTGCATCAATCAGGTTGCACAAAAACTTGAGGCAGCAAACTTGCATTACGGTCACGGGGCAATTGATGCCCATAGTGAAGCTCTGTGGATTGTGAGCAAGCAGCTCAATCTCAGCCCAGCAGAGGCGTTGGATCACCTAGATGATGCAATCCCTGATAATCAACAGCAAAAAGCATCCGCTATTGCCGACACCAGAATCCTTACACGTAAACCACTTGCCTATATTTTGGGTGAAGCGTGGCTGATGGGAGTCCCTTTTTTCTGCAGCGAGCAAAGCATTGTTCCCCGCTCTTGGATTGCAGAGCTCATCGTAGATGGCTCACTAGAGACCTGGTTGCCAGCCGATGGTAAAGCGCTTGATCTTTGCACTGGTAATGGCTCGCTGGCAATTCTCTTGGCTCTGTCATGCCCAGATATTCATGTGAGCGCCTGCGATATCAGCATGCCAGCCCTCTCTGTAGCAGCCCGTAACGTCGATCGTCATGGCCTAGGCTCTCAAGTAGAGCTATTGAATGGCGATCTTTGGGATGCCTTGCCAGAACCCAATGAAGACAACCTCTTTGATCTCATCATCTGTAATCCACCATACGTGAATGCGGCTTCAATGAATGCGCTTCCTGCTGAATATCACGCTGAGCCAGAATTAGCTTTAGCCGGCGGAGAGGATGGCATGGATATCATCAGACGCATCATTGCGTCAGCGCCTGATTACCTATCTGAGCGTGGCGCTATCTTGCTCGAGATTGGTAATGAGTATGAGCACTTCAAAAAGGCTTTCCCACAAATTCCGGCAATCTGGATGGAAGTATCCGCAGGAGAAGAGCAAGTCTTATTAATACAAGCAGAAGACTTGCGCTAAGGAGTTAACTGAGTTCCGCAGCAGCAGCAATTGCTTGATCAATTCGCTCTACCGGAATTACCTTTAATCCCGGAATTTTGGTCTTCGGCATATTGGCTTTTGGGATGATTGCTACAGTGAAGCCTAATTTTGCAGCCTCTTTCAAGCGCTCTTGCCCACGCGGACATGGGCGAATCTCACCTGCCAAACCAACTTCACCAAATACGATCAACTCTTTTGGTAATGCGCGGTTTCGAATAGATGATTGAATGGCTAGAAGAACAGCTAAGTCAGCGGCTGGTTCAGAAATCTTGACGCCGCCTACCGCATTTAAGAAAACATCTTGATCAAAGCAGGCTACGCCAGCATGGCGATGTAGTACTGCTAAGAGCATAGCTAAACGAGCTTGCTCTAAGCCAACAGCTAAACGACGGGGATTAGGTACATGCGCTGTATCAACTAAAGCCTGAATCTCCACCAACAAAGGTCTACTACCCTCTTGCGTAACCAATACACAGGCGCCCGGAACCATTTGCTCATGTTGCGACAGAAAAATCGCTGACGGATTAGTTACACCGCGCAGACCTTTTTCAGTCATCGCAAATACGCCCAGCTCATTGACTGCGCCAAAACGGTTCTTAATCGAACGCACTAAGCGAAAAGAGGAATGGGTATCGCCCTCAAAATACAAAACAGTATCGACAATATGTTCTAAGACTCTAGGGCCAGCAAGATGACCATCCTTGGTAACGTGCCCGACCATCAGCACACAGATACCACTTGATTTAGCAGCTCTAGTGAGTTGCGCCGCACACTCTCGCACCTGCGCTACAGAACCAGGAGCTGAACTTAATACCTCGGAATACAAAGTCTGAATAGAGTCCACCACCAATACTTGTGGCTTTACGGTATCCATAATAGAAATCAGTTTTTCCAACTGAATCTCCGCCAACACTTCAAGCTGAGGTGCATCTAAAGCAATGCGCTTTGCACGCAGAGCAATCTGCGCAGCGGACTCTTCACCACTGCTATAGAGCACATTCATGCCAGCAGAGCTCATCTCCGCTAATGCCTGGAGCAACAAAGTAGATTTGCCAATACCAGGATCGCCACCTAGAAGCACAACTCCACCCGGAACCAATCCGCCACCCAGCACGCGATCAAACTCTTCGACCCCTGTACTAAATCTTGGCAAGTCTTCAGCGCTAATAGCGGATAACTTTTGTCTTGGCAGTGATTGCGCTAAACCCTGGAAACGAGCATTGGATGTCGTCTCAGGCAAACCCTCTTCTAAAGTATTCCAGGCTTGGCAAGATGGGCACTGGCCCTGCCACTTAGCAGAGGTGCCACCACAAGACTGGCAAATATAAATCGTTTTGACTTTAGCCAAGAGTTACCTAATGAAATGTAAAAGTAAATTAGAAGAAATTAATCGAGCTGAGTGCCCGCTTTATTTTCTTTTGCGCGCTTAGGTGCATCCTTACGTCGCTGCTCTAAGTCAGCAGCTCTTGCCGCAGCATCTTTCTGCTTCTGATCAAACTCTCCTTGATTAGCCGCTCGCTCAGCAGCCTTTTCAGGTGAAGCCCGCTCAGCAGCACGTTTAGCATCTTCTTGAGTCTTGAGGCTTTCACGAAGCTTGCGTTGCACTTCATGCAAAGCCACCTCTTGCTCGCGAATCGGATCAATTTCCTTGCGATAGTCCGCGCGAGCACTTCTCAAGCAAGAATTAACCCAGTAATTTTGGTAACACTCAGAAGATGCTTTACCCCAACGGTATTTAGCCCAGTCACGCTGCAACTCCAACTCTTGCTCGATCTTATTAAGCTGATCTAGTTCAGCCTCTTCGGCTGGAGAAGCCAGCGCAGGCCCACCCAAGGAAGTGGCAAACAATATTGAAATCAATATTGTTGAGCGGATAGAAAGCATTTTCCTCAAATCTCTACCTTCGCGCCCAACTCAACCAAACGGTTCGCAGGTATCTTGAAGAAATCCGACTGACGTCCAGCGTTTTGATACATCCAGCAGAACAATTTTTCGCGCCAAATAGCCATACCAGGTATTTCAGTAGAGACAATGGTATCGCGCGACAAGAAGAATGAGGTGTTCATCAAATCAAACTTCAGATCGGAGGCTTTTTCAATTAACTCAATAATTTGACCCATGTCTGGCGTTTCATTAAAGCCGTAAACCGCACGCACGACGTAGATGCCATTACCAAGATCGCGCAAGGTAATGCGCTCGCTGTCTTTTACATAAGGTACATCCCAAATACTGACCTTGAGGAAAAATACTCTTTCGTGCAATACATGGTTGTGCTTCAGGTTGTGCAAGAAAGAAACGGGTATATAGTCGACATGCGCCGTCAAGAAAACAGCTGTGCCCTCTACACGATGCGGAGGATGCTGCATTAATGCCTCAATAAAGCCCTTAAGCTCAATACCGTTATTCATTGCGTTCTGACGCAAAATCTTACGACCTTGATACCAAGTCATTAGCAATAAGAAGCATGCGGCACCGAGTAGCAGCGGGAACCAGCCGCCTTCCATAATTTTCAAAAGATTAGCAGTTAAAAAGGCTAAATCCACCACCAAAAAGGCGCTAATAACTAACGTTACCAACAGCGTATTCCAACGCCACACTACGCGCATAACAATAGCAGCTAAGAAGGTCGTTACGATCATGGTGGTGGTAACAGCGATACCGTATGCAGCTGCTAAATTTTCAGATTTCTTAAAAGCCAAGACCACAGCGATCACCAGAATCAACAGAGCCCAATTCACCAGCGGCATATAGATCTGACCAATCTCCCTATCGGATGTGTGTCGCACTTTCATGCGCGGGACAAAGCCCAATAGGATTGCTTGGCTTGTCATTGAGAAAGCGCCAGAGATCACCGCTTGCGAAGCAATCACCGTTGCAGCAGTAGCCAATATCACCAACGGAAATACCAAGAATTCAGGAACCATCAAAAAGAATGGGTTAGTAATAGTCTCTGGGTTATTTAAAAACATTGCACCTTGACCAAAGTAATTCAGGAGCAAGCAAGGCATGACAATAAAAAACCAACCCATACGAATAGGCTTCAATCCAAAGTGACCCATATCTGCATATAAAGCTTCAGCACCAGTCAACACCAGGAAGACCGCACCCAAAACAATAAAGCCTTGTAGCGAATGCTCAATCAAGAAGCGGATAGCAAACAGAGGATTAATAGCGGCAAAAATTGCTGGATTAAGAATGACTTGATGTACCCCCATCAATCCGATAGCAATAAACCAAACCATCATGATTGGGCCAAAAAGTTTGCCAACTAAATCAGTTCCTGTCTTCTGAATAAAAAAGAGGATGACTAGAATAAAAATAGTAATCGGTATGACATATCGCGTTAAATCACTTGATATCACCTCAAGACCTTCAACTGCAGATAAAACTGAAATTGCCGGCGTAATGATGGCATCGCCATAGAACATACAGGCACCGAACACACCCGCCATAATGATCAAAAGTGAACGCTTTGAATTCACAGGAGCAGTTCTTAAAGCCAAGGCCATCAGGGCCAGAATTCCGCCCTCACCATGATTGTTTGCACGCATCACGAATAAAACATACTTCAGCGAAACCACAATCGCAAAAGCCCAGAACACCATAGAGATCACACCATAGACCGCATCTGGTGAAAACGGAATTCCGTGCTCAGGACTAAAACATTCTTTTAATGCGTACAAGGGGCTGGTGCCTATGTCACCGAAAACCACGCCAATAGCAGCAAACATTAATGAAATTGAGGCGCCCTTCTTGTGAGGATGATCCTCTCGAGAAATCTCTACGGGCCGTAATAAGGATGATTCTGAAAACTCAGGATTGCTAACTGACATTAATAAACCTTAGCGTGATGTTGCGTGGCAATATGTTACTCCTTGCCGGCAGTGATTAAAACGAGAATTTCCTCAATAAAACGCCTTATTTATGCGTTATTTACAGGAATACCTCGACAGAGACCCCCAATAAATGGTAGAATTCCAGCTTCAGACGCGGGGTGGAGCAGTCTGGCAGCTCGTCGGGCTCATAACCCGAAGGTCGTAGGTTCAAATCCTGCCCCCGCAACCAAGATTTACGTACTAAGCCCTTAATTTTTAAGGGCTTTTTGCTTTTCTGGGCATTAAAAAAGCCTGATTTCTCAGGCTTTTTAGCTATTTCAGGGTGGATTTAGTTCAACACCTTGTAACCGCGACCACTCAAACACCTCTTCACAACTGCCTCTTGAGCCTGATTACCGGTAAATGCACCTCCTGCTCCACCAATGACAGCTCCTGCTCCAGCAGTCTGCAGGATGCCCGTCTTATTGCCACCAGTAACGAGCCCCAATAGGCCACCAACAACAGCACCAGCGCCAGCGCCTTTGGCCGCAGTCTCACCCATGCCTGATTGCTGTTGAGCATAAGCTTGGCACTCGCTTAAATCTTTCTCATAGGCAGCCTCATTGACACCCTTCATATCCACCAAAGGGCGAACGTTCGCACCAGCGCAACCGACTGTTACAGCGACAACCAAAGAACATAGAGTGAGTAGCTTTTTCATATGCGAATCCTTTTATTCAATTTCACATCGATCGATGCCATATCCGTTTTATATCATGCCGCAAAAACTGTGTCGAAGATTTTGAATTATTTTTAAATATCCAAGTTTGGGCACCTGTTTTCGGCGTTTGATAAAAAGGTATCTCCAAACCTTGATAGCGCGCAGTGACATCTGGATGTGGGTGTCCATAACGATTGCGATAGCCATTTTGCGCGAAAGCCTGACTAGGCTCCAATCTTTTGAGGAGCGCCAAAGAGGAGGAGGTTTTGCTACCATGATGTGGCGCCATAAATATTAGTTCCCTATCGCTAATTTCTTGCAACATTTCTTCATCTAAGCGCTCGGTAATTTCGGATTCGCCCTGCTTTTCAACGTCACCCGTTAACCAAAGAGAGCTTTGTTGATTTCGTACCTCCAGCACGCAACTCATTTCATTAGGCTTACCGGGATATTGTTCGGCAAACACCGTTTCTTCATGAGGATGCCAAATCACAAAGTCCACACCATCCCATGACCAGCGCTGACCAAAGCGACAAGGAACGGCTGGAATCTTCCTTGCCGCTAAATTGTGAAGCAGTGGATTGTTGCTAGGCAATGACCCCATCATCAAATTAAATTGAATATGCCGTAGAAGTGTTGCAGCGCCACCAACGTGATCGCTGTCGCTGTGGCTGATAACCATGCGATCAACCTGATTGATTCCTCTGCCACGTAGGTAGGGAAGAATAATTCTCTGCCCTGCATCATCTTTCTTGCCTTGAATGGGTCCCGTGTCGTATAGCAATCTCCTATTGGCTGTCTCAATCAGAACTGCGGTGCCCTGACCAATATCTAAAACAATTGCTCTAAATTCTCCTTGAGCAAGATGTGTCTTCAATTGGGTTGGCCAAATAAATAGGGGTACAGATAAAGAGACGCTAAGTAACCGTCTCTTCCATGATTCATCAACAGCACCAGGACGAATCGCATACACAATTCCGCACCCAGCTATCACAAGCATCCACCACTCAGGCTGTTTAGACCAAGCCACTGACCAACTCCAGCCCGCCATCCATTCCAGAATGATTGCAAGATATTCCATAGATGCATGCGCTGGCAATAAGAGCCAGCGACCGATAAATTCCGGAAGCAAAGCACCTGCAATTGCCAGCGGGGTCACGATATAACTTACTAGCGGAATAGCAAATGCATTAGCCAATGGTGAAACAATGGAAACTTGGTAAAACCAATACAAAGTAAAAGGCAACAGCGCCAGCGTGACAACAGCTTGCACGCGACATGCCTCACGAAGGGCTTGCCCCATACGATGCACCCAATGCATCTCCAATTCTTTTTCCGTAGGGATACCCAATAGGCCAGAAGAATCCCCCATGGCATAAAGAATGGCAGCCACTGCGCCAAAAGATAACCAAAAGCCTGGCGTATAGGGGGCCATGGGGTCAATCAATAATACGAATGCAAGAGCCCACCACCAGATATCAAAAGAACGTGGATTTCGGCCAGTCCATAAAGCAAATGCCACTACCCCAACCATATACATCGTTCTTTGAGCCGGAATCTGAAAGCCCGCTAACCACGCATAAATAAACGCAGTCACGAATCCTGAGACTGCAGCTACCTTGCTGACTGGGGCAATCAGAGGCCAAGTTCGTCGACGCCACAAAAATGCAGCAAATGAAGCGCCAACGCCTGCCAACATAGTTACATGAAGTCCAGATATCGATATGAGATGCCCAATACCCGTTGCATTAAATACTTGCCAGTCATCTTGATTGATGGCGTTCTGATCGCCCATTACCAAGGCAATCAAAACACCCACGTACCTCGCATCATTCGGCAACATAGACTGAATCTTTTTTCGTAGATGCCATCTCGCAAGCTCCATACGCAACTCAAGCTCTGTCCAGGCGATATCTTTATCCAGCAATAACTCACCGGACCTTACCGATCCGCTAGCCCCAAAGTCTTGGTGGAAGGACCAGCGCTCAAAATCAAAGGTATAAGGATTTAAGGAGCCATAAGGACGCTTTAGCTTTGCCCTGATCTTCCAGCGTTGTCCGGGAATAACTTCAGGAATTGCCTGGGGATTTCTCCAGGCCGGCTGCCAACTCAAATAAATTCTTTTTGGAAAGCGCTTAAGGACTGCTTTTCCAGAGACGATGTCATCAACCTCAAAAGCAAACTTGGCGCCAGATGAATTACTTTGTGACAATGCTGCAACCCTACCCTCAAGCATTAACTCCTTACCCTCCAGCTCTGTAGCAAGAACATTCTCCAAGCGGTTTTCTGCATATAAGGCATTCCATGCAAACCCCGCCACAAACAGCAAACCAATCGCTGCAAATTTTTTAAGCGGGGATTCATTAGGAATAAAGCAGCTAGCTAATAAACAAGAGATACCAACACCCACGCATGCATACACCCAATATTCCGGTAGTTGTGCCAAAAAGAGAAGGAGCGATCCCCCGGCAATAAATGCCGCAATAGCTAATCGCAAGAAATTAAGAGGCTAAGTTGAGGCTTGGATAGTCTGCGCAGAGGGCAGACCAACGTGGCAACACTTGCTGTGCATTAGCCCATATCGCTGAAGCAAATTCAGCGTCACTCACACCTCTAACCAAGGCAAGTTCCTTTGCAATCCGCGGCAAAAAAGCAGGCTCATTAAATGCAATACCCTCTCCCCTGAGCCATGCCGGCGGAATATCAGGTGAATCCGTTTCAGTCACGATACTGTCAAGCGGAAGTTCTTTTAAGAGTCTACGGATTTGCAAGGCACGCTCATAAGTCGCTGCGCCACCAAATCCTAATTTAAATCCGAGCTCAATAAATTGCTCGGCCTGCTGAAAGCTACCATTAAAAGCATGCGCTATTCCGCCAGGGATATTGTGGCGACGTAAGGCCTTCAAAATCGCATCCTGAGAACGACGCACATGCAAAATGACAGGCAATTGATACTTCTGAGCCAAATCTAATTGCGCATTGAAAAAGAATTCTTGTTTATGGGGATCTAAATCCTCTACAAAATAATCTAGCCCAATTTCACCAACACCAACAAAGCGTGGATCAGGAAGCGCCTCGATTATTTGCCTCTCAAGAGTGTCGATATCCCCTTCTTGAGCTTGATTTGTATACAGCGGGTGTATTCCCAAGGTATAGACCAAGCCAGGAATCTCTTGGCTATATTGATGGGCCAATTCTTTTACATTAGAGCAATCTGCTACCCGTACGGCAGGCAACAGAATTGCCTTGACACCTTTATCGGCAGCTCGTTGAATAACTGCATCTAGCGAGTCTGCAAACTCAGGGGCATCTAGATGGCAATGGGTATCGATCCACATGGGATGTCTACTCATGCCGAAAATGGCTTTAGTACTCCACGCTCTAAATGCAAGATCCGATCACAACGTTTAGCACGTACCGGGTCATGCGTCACTATCACAAAGGCTGTGCCTTGATCTCGAGCGATGTCCAACATCAAATCAAATACGCCGTCTGCAGTCTCGGTATCGAGATTACCCGTTGGCTCATCCGCCAGAACGCAAGCAGGATTGCCAACCAAGGCACGAGCTACCGCCACACGCTGACGCTCTCCCCCAGATAGCTCTCCTGGAGTATGGAGTTCACGTGCGGCCAAGCCAACTGCTTTGAGCATCTTGCTTGCGCGATCCATTGACTCATCGTTGCTGAGGCCGCGAATACGTAAAGGCAAAGCCACATTCTCTGCAGCACTAAATTCATCCAAGAGATGATGAAATTGATAAATAAACCCAAGACTATGGTTGCGAAGTTGATCTAACTTTTTAACCGATAAGTTGTTCAAATGAGATCCAGCCAAAATAACGGAGCCAGCGCTTGGGGTGTCTAAGCCACCTAACAAATGAAGCAAAGTGCTCTTGCCAGAGCCTGAAGAACCAACGATAGCCACCTTCTCCGATGGTGAAATATCCAGATCAATCGCCTTCAGAACCTCTACCGCAGTAGGTCCTTGACCATAGGTCTTGGCTAAGCCTCTGGCCTTTAGTACCAGGCTATCTACATTACTCATAACGTAAGGCCTCCGCAGGCTGTACCTTCGCAGCACGACGACTTGGATAAAGCGTCGCCAACACAGAGAGGCCAAACGCCATTAATCCCACAGTCAGCACATCACTAGCCCGAACATCGGAAGGTAGCTCGCTAATGAAGTACACCTCACGCGGCAAGAACTGTACGCGGAAGATAGCCTCAATGACTGGCACGATGACATCAATGTTCAGGGCAATTATTAGGCCTAATGCAACACCAACTAAGGAGCCCAGAAGACCGATCGACAATCCCTGAATTAAAAATATTCTTTGAATGAGTCCAGGACTTGCGCCCATAGTTCTCAGAATGGCAATGTCAGCTTGCTTCTCGTTCACCGTCATGACTAGAGTGGAGACTAAATTAAATGCAGCCACGGCAATAATCAAAGTCAGAATAATGAACATCATTTTTCTTTCAGTCTGTACTGCCGCGAACCAATTACGATTTGATCTTGACCAATCAGTCACCCAAAGCGCCTGAGGAACAATGCCCGCTAACTCATTAGCAACTTCTGGGGCCCGCTGCATATCATCCACCTTGATACGCAAGCCAGACGGATCATGTAGACGCAGCAGGGCAGCGGCGTCCTTCCAGTGCATGATGGCTAAGGAGCTGTCGTACTCATAATGGCCACTATCAACAATGCCGACTACCTGCAGTGTACGCATGCGTGGCATAGCACCTGCTGGAGTTAAATCACTCTCGGGAACAATTAAATTAATACGATCACCTACGTGCGCACCAACAATCGCCGCAAGTTGTGCGCCCAGAGCAACACCGAAACTGCCCGGCTTCAGGTCGTCAATATTGCCAGCAACAAATTGTTTTGGTAAATCCGATACCTTACCTTCTTCGCTAGGCAAGATGCCACGAATAGCAACTCCGCGCATCACTCCTTCACGGGTCAATAAGCCTTGCGAACTTACCATGGGCGCTACACCAATAACGTGTGGTTGAGCCGCAACCTTCAGTGCAAGTGGCTCCCAATTTGCCAAGCCATCAGGAGCGGTAATTTCCACATGAGAGAGCACCGACAACATGCGATCCCGCACTTCCTTTTGAAAACCATTCATTACCGATAGAACCACTATCAGCGCGGCAACCCCTAAAGCGATGCCAGCAGTAGAAATTCCGGAGATGAACGATAGGAAGCCATCACGCTTCCCCACCGTCTTACGACGCTTGGATCGGGTGTAACGCAGGCCAATTTCTAGCTCAATAGGAAGTCTCAACATAGCCACAGTTTAGTGAATCGCGCGGACAAACTGATGGAATATCTAAATGCCACCTAAAATCAGGGGAATGACTGCGAATCCCACCTCCCCCAAGGCCCCGCTACGCCGCTTCACCCTGATGCTTTCAGGGGAAGATGCGCTAGATGAGCTTGACAGTAGAGATAGCCCCCATAAAGGACTGCCTCATGAGCGCTTTTTGCTCGGAGAGTTACTTCCTCTTGCCCCGGTCTTGCTTCTTGGGCAATCGAATCAAGAAATTAATCCAAACGAAGTCATTGCCTGCTTACAGCCAGTTCATCTGCACGCCACTCGAGATCACCTCATTTTGATGGGGCAAAACCAGATTGATCTGACCTCTGAAGAGTCGGCTCAGCTACTACAAGCAGCTTTGCCTTTTATCGAGGAAGATTTTCAGGACTCTGTACTGTTTCATAACCAGCATTATTGGTTTGTTCCTGCTGGCCCATTTTCTAACTTAGTCACTTACAGTGTGGACCAGGCACATGGCCGGAATATTGATTGGTGGATGCCGCGTGATACCCGAGAAGAAGGTATCGCTAAACGTTGGCGCAAACTTCAAAATGAAATCCAAATGCTTTGGCATATCGGCCCCGTCAATGAAGAGCGCGGACAACGTGGCATGCCCAGCATCAACTCAATCTGGATTAGCGGTATCGGTAAGCTCAGTGATGTTCAAGCACCAGCATTATTAAAAAACTCACAGCGCCTCATCGGCACACACCCTATACTGGCTGGCCTTTCAAGGGTATTAAGCCTGCCACACGAAATCGTCCTGGATGAGAAAAACTTGCTTGGCACCTTCGCCTGGCTTGATCAGCCACAAGCGGCTTGGCCAAAGTTAAGCGCGGCACTACTGAATAAACAATTGGATGAAGTGATGATCATTGACTTTCCGAAGGGTAAAGTTCGTGAACGCATTTTCACAGCCAAAGATCTCAATAAAAAATCATGGGCCTTCTGGAAAAAAGCAGAACCCCTGACTTGGAAAGAAATTAGTCAGTCATGAGTTACGCATGAGTTTTATATGAATTTATTTTCTCAACGCCCCTTCTCGGAACGCACCGCTACCTGGTTAGCGCAGAGCGGTTTACATCCACTTCTAGCCAGACTCTATGCCGCTCGTGGTCTGCAATCACCGGAAGAACTCTCACTTGATTTAAAACAACTGCTTTCGCCAGTAGAACTGAAGAATTGCATTAGCACTGCCGCTTTACTCGCCGATATCCTTGAGAAAAAAGAGCCCATGCTCATCGTCGCAGACTATGACTGCGATGGCGCGACCGCATGTGCTGTGGGTCTGCGTGGCTTACGCTTGCTGGGCGGCCCCGAGACTCCAATTCAGTTTCTAGTTCCGAACCGCTTCACGATGGGCTATGGACTGACGCCTGAAGTTGTTGAGCTGGCAGCACAGCAATCCCCAAAACCCAAATACCTCATCACCGTGGACAACGGCATCGCTAGCGAAGCAGGTGTAGATCGCGCCCGCGAACTGGGTATGGAAGTGATTGTGACTGACCATCATCTTCCCGGCGATAACTTACCTAAGGCTTTAGCTATTGTTAATCCCAATCAACCCGCTTGCAGCTTTCCTAGCAAAGCACTCGCTGGTGTTGGTGTGATGTTTTACCTGCTTGTCGCGCTGCGCGCTGAACTTCGTAAGCGTGGAAAATTTACAAATGAGACTCAACCTAAAGTAGAGAACCTGTTAGATCTTGTCGCCTTGGGTACTGTTGCTGACGTAGCGCAACTCGACCGCAATAATCGAGTGTTAGTTTCCAACGGCTTGAAACGTATTCGCGCTGGGATATCTCAGCCAGGCATTCAGGCGCTATTTCAAGCGGCAACTCGAGACCCACGTAAAGCAAATACCTTTGATCTAGGCTTTGCTATCGGCCCTAGACTCAATGCTGCTGGGCGTCTAGCAGATATGACCTTAGGCATCCGCTTGCTACTCACTGACAATACGGATGAGGCACTCAATCTTGCGCATGAACTCGATCGCATTAATCGCGAACGCCGTGTGATTGAAACGGGCATGCAAGAAACTGCCCTCTCTCATCTTGCCGAAGATCAGCTTGACGGCACTATGGCTGAGCGCACCAGCATTTGCCTATGGAACCCAGAATGGCATCAGGGCGTTGTTGGTATTGTGGCTTCACGACTGAAGGAGCGCTTTAATCGCCCAGCGATTGTGTTTGCACCTGCAGACGGCAGCACGGGGGAAGAACTCCGCGGCTCCGGTCGTTCCCTTATCGGCTTTCATTTAAGAGATGCCTTAGATCTTGTTTCAAAGCGTGAGCCTGGACTCATATTGAAGTTTGGTGGTCATGCGATGGCTGCAGGCCTCACAATTCGGAAAAGTGATTTTGAAAAGTTTGATGCCTGCTTTCAGGAAGTAGCAAATGGCTTATTGACGGATGAGTTACTAGAACGTCGCCATGCCCACGATGGCGAATTAGAGCTCTCTGAATTTACCTCTGAAATTGGGGACCTACTGGCCGAAGAGATCTGGGGTCAAGGCTTCCCTCAGCCCGTTTTCTACGGGGAATTTGAGATTACCCAGCAAAGCCTGATGAAAGAAAAGCATTTACGACTGATGGTTCGCCCCATCGGCAGATCCGAACTCAAGCCGACGAACAAACCATTTACCGCCGTTTGGTTTAACCGCACTCAAAGCCTGCCAGCCAAAGCTAAATTAGCCTATCGCCTTGTAACCGACCGTTATCAGGGTCAAGCCCGTGTGCAGTTGATGATTGAGGCCCATGACGAGGCAGCCAGCACCTAAGGGTCCAGGGCAATAACCCCCTTATAATCAAGGGATGGAAGCTGAACAACTAAACACTATTTCGAATACCTTGTCTGATCTGCTCACTCGTGAGCAAGCTCTTCGGGGGTATCTTTGACTTCGAAGTAAAGTCACGTCGCCTTACCGAAGTTAACTCCATTCTGGAGGATCCCACCATTTGGGATGATCAAAAGAAAGCACAAGCGCTGGGCAAAGAGAAGAAATTGCTCGACGGTGTAGTTGCGACTCTTACCGATCTCAATACCAATATTACTAGCGCTCTTGAGCTGTTTGACATGGCCAAAGAAGAAAGCGATTTTGAAACCATTGCTGCTATTGCACAGGATGTTGAGGGCTACAGCAAGACTATCGGTGACTTAGAGTTCCGCCGCATGTTCCACAACGAGATGGATTCATGTAATTGCTTTATCGATATTCAAGCAGGTGCAGGTGGCACTGAAGCCTGTGATTGGGCCAGCATGCTGTATCGCCAATACCTGAAGTATTGCGAGCGCAAAGGTTACAAAACAGAAATCCTCGAAGAATCTGATGGTGACGTTGCAGGCATTAAGAGCGCCACTATCAAAGTTGATGGCGAATATGCTTACGGCCACCTCCGCTCAGAAACAGGTGTCCATCGCTTGGTGCGTAAATCCCCTTTTGACTCTTCAAATGGTCGCCACACATCCTTTGCTTCTATCTATGTGTATCCAGAGATTGACGACTCCATTGAGATTGACGTTAATCCTGCAGATATTCGTACCGATACCTACCGCGCCTCTGGTGCAGGTGGTCAGCACATTAACAAAACAGACTCAGCTGTTCGCTTAACGCATATTCCAACGGGGATTGTGGTGCAGTGTCAGAACGATCGTAGCCAACACCGCAACCGTGCTGAAGCGATGAGCATGCTCAAGTCTCGCCTCTATGAACATGAGATGCAAAAGCGCCGTGCCGAACAAGACAAATTAGAAGCAAGCAAGACCGATGTGGGTTGGGGCCACCAAATCCGCTCCTACGTTCTAGATCAAAGCCGTATTAAAGACTTGCGCACTAACGTCGAAATCTCTAATACTCAAAAAGTATTAGATGGTGATCTTGATGCCTTTATTGAAGCCAGCCTAAAACAAGGCGTGTAAAAACCAACTCCCATTACTGCACCACTATAGACATGAACGATAAAACCCATTTAGATACCGCCCCAGCCACCGAAGTAGTTGATGAGAATCACATCATTGCGGAGCGCCGTGAAAAACTGGCCAAGCTTCGTGCAGGTGGCGTTGCATTTCCGAATGACTTTGTTCCTACCCATTTAGCAGCTGATTTGCATGCTCACTACGATAGCCTCACTAAAGAAGAGCTAGCTGCGAAAAAGGTTCATGTCAAAGTGGCAGGCCGTATGGTTCTTAAGCGAGTCATGGGTAAAGCTAGCTTTGCCACCATTCAAGATCGCAGCGGACAGATTCAGTTCTACATCAATGATGAGCTGAGCGGCGCTGATGTTCATGGCGCCTTCAAGCACTGGGATATGGGTGACTTCATCTCTGCTGAAGGCAATCTCTTTAAGACCAATAAAGGCGAGCTGTCTGTTGAGTGCAGTAACTTACGCTTACTCAGCAAATCACTGCGTCCACTGCCTGATAAGTTCCATGGCCTATCAGACCTAGAGACTAAATACCGTCAGCGCTATGTAGATTTAATTGTTAATCCAGAAAGTCGTAATACATTCAAAGCACGTAGCAATGCAATCGCTTCATTACGTCGCCATATGTTAGATGCCGACTTCATGGAAGTAGAGACACCAATGCTCCACCCTATCCCTGGTGGCGCAGCAGCGAAGCCCTTCATTACTCACCACAACGCACTCGACATGCAAATGTTCTTGCGTATTGCTCCAGAGCTTTACCTCAAGCGTTTAGTGGTCGGCGGTTTTGAGCGTGTCTTTGAAATCAATCGCAACTTCCGTAACGAAGGCGTAAGCCCACGTCACAATCCAGAATTCACAATGATGGAGTTCTATGCAGCCTACACGGACTACCGTTGGCTGATGGATTTCACGGAAGGCTTGATTCGTGCAGCTGCAATGGATGCGCAAGGCACCGCCGTTTTAACACACCAAGGTCGCGAGCTTGACCTCAGCAAGCCATTCCAACGTCTAACGATTACGGAAGCCATCCTCAAGTACTGCGGCCAGTCAGGTAAGAGCTATGAAGCCGCTCAATTGGATGACATCAACTTCATCCGCACTGAGCTGAAAAAGGGTGGTGAGAACCCAGATGCCCCAACCCTCAAGAATGCCGGGATTGGCGCACTTCAATTAGCCTTATTTGAATTAGTGGCCGAAGAACATCTTTGGGAGCCAACTTACATCATTGATTACCCAATTGAAGTCAGCCCACTGGCTAGAGAGTCCGATACTCGCCCAGGCATTACTGAGCGCTTCGAACTCTTCATCACCGGTCGTGAAATTGCCAACGGCTTCTCTGAACTCAACGATGCAGAAGATCAAGCCAATCGCTTCCGCAAGCAAGTAGAGCAAAAAGAAGCGGGCGATGAGGAAGCCATGTACTTTGACCATGACTTCATCCGCGCTCTCGAGTACGGTATGCCTCCAACAGGTGGCTGCGGCATTGGTATCGATCGTTTAGTGATGTTACTGACTGATGCGCCCAATATTCGTGATGTGATTCTGTTCCCGCACTTACGTCGTGAAGAAGAGTAATCATTCTTGAAATAAACAAAAGGCACCCTAGGGTGCCTTTTTTATTGCCGAGCAGAGAGTGCTGCGTTACGCTGGCAAACCTTTTTCATCAAATACGCCTTCAAATAAAGCTGAGCTCAAGTAACGCTCGGCCGTATCTGGAAGAACCACCACGATCGTTTTACCCGCGTATTCAGGCTTCTTGGCAAGACGAACGGCAACTGCAGCTGCTGCGCCACAGGAGATGCCCACCAAAATACCCTCTTCTTTAGCAATGCGGCGCGCGAACTCAATCGCCTCTTCATTGCTCACTTGCTCAACTTTATCGACCACTGATAAATCCAGATTGTCCGGAATAAATCCGGCGCCAATACCCTGAATCTTATGCGGTGCCGGTTTAATTTCTTCACCATTCAATTTTTGTGTGATGACTGGACTTGAAGTTGGCTCAACAGCTACTACCTCAATATTCTTTTTCTTGGTGTTCTTGATGTAACGAGCGACACCCGTAATTGTTCCGCCAGTACCAACGCCCGCTACAAATACATCAATCTTGCCATCAGTGTCTTCCCAGATTTCTGGGCCGGTAGTCTTTTCATGAATCGCTGGATTCGATGGATTGCTAAATTGCTGTAGTAAGACATATTTAGAATCTGACTCAGCAATCTCCTTAGCCTTAGCAACAGCGCCATTCATACCCTTGGGACCTTCGGTCAAAACAATCTTCGCACCCAAAGCAGTGAGCAATTTGCGGCGCTCAATACTCATGGTTTCGGGCATGGTTAGCGTAAGTGGGATGCCACGCGCTGCTGCTACGAAAGCCAAAGCAATGCCAGTATTGCCACTAGTCGGCTCAACCAGTTCTTTACCTGGGCCTAAGATACCTTGTTCTTGCGCATCATTAATCATGGCCACACCAATACGACACTTCACTGAATAGGCTGGATTACGGCCTTCAATCTTGGCAAGCACAGTTGCTTTAGCGCCATCAGTTACGCGATTTAAACGTACCAAGGGAGTCTTGCCAATGGTTTGGGAGTTATCGGTAAAGTAAGTCATAGAAATTCCTAAAAAAGGGAAACCAGCTGAAATGTCCACATATCTTATGGCATGACCCTATTTTTGTAAAACAAGCTAAGCGCATAAGCTAATTACTAAAAACACTATTAATACCCTCTTTTCTGCCATCTTTAAGACTTAGAATCAATTACGTTACAAATCAATTACAGCCAAAGACTTAATGCACACCTCACGACGAAGCCTTCTCAAATCCCTGCTATCCATAGCGGTAATTTCAGCAATCCCGCTGACTACGAGGGCAAGCGCATTGTGGCCCAATAGACCTATCAGGTTAATTGTTCCGGCCGCTCCCGGCGGAAGTCTTGATATTTTGGCCCGCACCGTTGCAAAAGAATTAACAACCAGACTAAATCAAACTGTCATGGTCGAAAATATGCCTGGTGGCGGTAGCAATATTGCATTTGGATATGTTGCCAAAGCAAACCCTGATGGGTATACCTTGCTAGTGGGTTGGGATAGCCTTGCGATTAATCCAGCTCTTTACCCATCCCTTCCTTATAAGTTAGATCAATTTGCACCTATTTCACTTGCCATTACTGCACCGCAAGTATTGGTAGTGGGACCTAAACTCCCAGTGAAAAATCTAAAGACTTTTATTGAAGTTGCTAGAAGAGATCCTAGTGGAATCAGTATGGCGAATGCAGGAAATGGCAGCCCAGGCCATCTCGCCGCCGCACTTCTTGAATCAAAAGCAGAGATTAAATTCAACAATATCCCCTACAAAGGCGGCGCTCCAGCAGTAGCTGATTTACTGGCGGGACATGTTGATGCATTAATGGTTACCTTGGCAGCAGCTCTGCCACATATTCAGTCAGGCAGACTGACTGCTTTAGGTGTAAGTTCCGCAAAGAGATCCACAGGTGCACCAACAATACCTACCATTGCGGAAGCTGGGCTTGCTGGGTATGACTTGAACTCATGGCAAGGATTTTTAGCGCCTGCTGGCACGCCGAATGAAATTATTCGTTTGCTAAACAAAGAAATCGTTGCAAGTCTGAATAATCCAGAAACTAAAAAGAAATTAATCGCAGATGGTTTTGAGGTCGTTGCCAGCTCCCCAAAGGTCCTCGGAGAATATCTTGCTAGCTCCACACCTAAATGGGCAAAGTTGGTAAAAGATTCTGGCGCAAAGGTTGACTAATCTAAATACCGATTGAAGTCATTTCTATTGCTTGGTCTTTTTGAAGAATGTGATTACTAAGACCAACAAGATCAGTGCAAACCAAAGCAAAGACCACTCAGGAACTTGCAATCCTAAGATCGCAGGAAGTTGTGCTGAGCACAAGCCATCTGCTTTAAATAGCCAAGGCAAACCGTTGGCTAGTTGAAGCTGGTTAATCCAAATCTCTAAGGGATCTATTCCGCAGGATTCACCTGGGTGAGATAAAAGCCAAACATGGTGCCCAGCTACTGCTACCCCATATCCAGCAGCCAAGATAGCTAAACCATGAAATAGCTTTCTGAACATTGGAATACCAGCCGCAAAAAAGCAAGCAATCGCTATACCCAGGTATCCGACTCTTTGCAAAATGCACAAAGGGCACGGCAAGAAGCTAACTCCTTGATAACCCACCTGTTGCAATACCAGCGCAAAAGCTACCAAGCCTAGGCTTAGGAAGGAGAGGGATAAATATTGGGCTCTAGTCATCACACAATCATAGTGGCATCAGCTTTTAAAGCCCCAAATCTTGGCTTTATTACTAAAAGTGCATTGGATATGAAAAGTTAATCCGTCAATCCCCCGGAAATAGGGTGATTTTTGAGGATAATCAACGTTTTGCAAAATTAATTAAGCTTTCTATGGCCGCATACAATACCGAAACCGTTTTAACCGTTCATCATTGGAACGACACTCTTTTTAGCTTTACCACCACTCGTAATAAGGGCTTGCGTTTTCGTAGCGGCCACTTCTTGATGATTGGTCTTGAGGTTGAGGGCAAACCTTTGGTGCGTGCTTACAGCGTTGCTAGCCCGAACTATGAAGAGCATCTCGAGTTCTTGAGCATTAAAGTGCAAGATGGTCCGTTGACATCACGCCTTCAGAAGATACAAGTGGGCGATCCAATCTTGGTGAGCGAAAAGTCGGTTGGCACATTGGTGCTCGATGACCTGAACCCAGGCAAGCATCTCTACCTATTTAGTACCGGCACTGGGTTGGCTCCATTTATGAGCATCATCCGCGATCCAGAAACTTATGAAAAGTTTGAGAAGGTTGTTCTCATTCATGGTGTTCGTCTGGTCAGTGAATTAGCTTATGCCGATTACATCCGTGACGAACTCACTCAAGATGAATTCTTGGGCGATCTCATTCGTGAAAAACTGATCTACTATCCAACAGTGACACGCGAAGCATTCAAGCACACTGGTCGCCTCACTACCGCAATTGAATCAGGTCAACTTTTCAAAGATATTGGTCTTCCGCCGCTCGATCCAGCAGTGGATCGTGCCATGATTTGCGGTAGCCCCTCTATGCTCAAAGAAACCTCTGAGATGTTGGATGCCAAAGGCTTCAAAGTCTCACCAAGCCTAGGCCAGATGGGTGACTATGTCTTTGAACGTGCTTTCGTAGAGAAGTAATCGATTTGTCTCTATATATCTAAAAGTCATTTAGATATCGCTATATATTCCTTGTAGATATATAGACCCCTTGGTACATTGTCTCTAACGAGATATTTACCAAGGAATTGCAATGTCACCAGTCAGAGAGCACTTCAATCCAGTCATCACCAATTTACTGCGTCAGCATGATCGCCTAGCCCATGATCAAGTTGAAGAGCGCAAAAGCTTTCAGCGTCAAATTTTGTTTCTCATGAACGCAATAAAGCTCGAAGAATTCGAGCAATCATTTGCCTAAGTAAGAGAGGCAAATATCATGATCCAATTTTTCATAGACTCTTCACAATTTATTATTTCTGGCGCACTAGTCGGTCTATTGGTGGGAATGACTGGCGTTGGCGGTGGCTCATTAATGACCCCTTTGCTCACGATTATCTTTGGTGTAGCACCAACTACGGCCGTTGGAACAGATTTGGCTTTTGCAGCAATCACCAAAGGCTTTGGTACGGCTGCTCATAGACTTCATGGCAATGTTCGCTGGGATATTGTTCGCCTTCTTTGTGCAGGCAGTCTTACCACTGCAATCTTCTCTATCCTTGCCCTCAAATTTGTTGGTCCAGTTTCAAAGAACTTCAATCATTTGATTAGTATTTCAATTGGCATTTCTGTCTTGCTTACAGCGGCTTCACTTTTTTTTAGGGCTAAGATTTTGAAATGGGTACAAGACAACCCTAACTTTTTGCCTAGCGGTACTAATTTAAAAATAGCAACCACTACTGTTGGTGCCGTGATTGGCGTATTAGTCACTGTATCCTCAATCGGGGCAGGTGCAATTGGCGCAACGCTCATTTTGGTTCTGTATCCATACCTCAAGCCTGCGCAAGTTGCCGGCACTGATATAGCCTATGCAGTACCGCTTACGGCCTTAGCTGGTGCGGGTCACTGGTGGCTTGGTAACGTGCACTTTGACTTGTTATTCGGCCTTTTGCTAGGTTCAGTACCTGCAATTTGGCTCGGCGCTAAGTTATCCAGCACCTTATCAGAACGTGCAACCAGGACCACCCTTGCGGCAACCTTATTTTTAGTCGGAATTAAATTAGTTACCTCATGATTACTCCTGATTTTTGGTCTATTCCACTAAGCACCCTTAGTACTGCAGAGCTTGCCGAGAAATCCGCCACCCTTCAGCAACGCTTAGTAGATATTTCAGAACGTTTTTCAGATGTTCGCTTTGCCACCAGTCTTGCCGCTGAAGACATGGTGATTACAGATGCCATTAGCAAGACGGCTGCCAACGTCAAATTGTTTACCCTGGCTACCGGCCGCCTTCATCAAGAAACCGTAGATATGGTCAAAACTACTGAAGACCGCTATGGCGTATACATTGAAAAAGTCTATCCACAAGAAAGTGATGTTCAGGCTTTTATTGATCAATATGGTATGAATGGTTTTTATGATGGCGAGGAGCCCAAGAAAGCATGTTGTGGTGCACGCAAGATTAAACCGCTAAATGCTGCATTACTTGGCGCAGATGCCTGGATTACTGGCCAACGTCGCGAGCAATCTACTACCCGCACCGAACTCAATTTAGAAGAGCTTGATGATGCGCGAGGCATCGCAAAGTTCAATCCTTTATTTGATTGGGCTGAGGCAGATATCTGGGCTTACATCAAACAAGAGAATGTGCCGATTCATCCATTGCACCTTAAGGGCTATCCTAGCATTGGCTGCGAACCCTGCACCCGTCGGGTGAAGAAGGATGAAGACATTCGCGCTGGCCGCTGGTGGTGGTTGCAAAGCGATAGTAAAGAATGTGGCTTGCACGTTAATAAATAATTCAAATTGATCATTAAAACTTAGTAGAAATAATTTATATAATGTCAGAACAAAAATTGCTGGATGATCACTTAGATTGGCTTGAAGCCGAGTCAATTTATATCATCCGCGAAGTGGTCGCTCAGTGCTCCAACCCAGCCATGCTTTTTTCTGGCGGCAAAGACTCCATCGTGATGTTTCACTTGGCGCGTAAGGCATTTCAGTTTGGCGACCGCCCCGTAAAATTACCTTTCCCCATTTTGCACATTGATACCGGTCATAACTATCCAGAAGTAATTGCCTATCGTGATGCTGTAGTGGAAAAGACTGGCGTAAAGCTGATTGTGGGTCACGTTGAAGACTCAATCAAAAAAGGAACTGTTCGCTTACGTAAAGCAACTGATTCTCGCAATGCTGCCCAAGCAGTGACTTTGCTCGAGGCAATTGCTGAATATGAATTTGATGCCTTGATGGGCGGCGCCCGTCGTGATGAAGAAAAAGCTCGCGCTAAGGAGCGTATCTTCTCTTTCCGCGATGAATTCGGCCAATGGGATCCCAAGGCACAACGCCCTGAGCTTTGGAACCTCTACAACGCACGCATTGCTAAAGGTGAAAATATGCGTGTTTTCCCAATCTCGAACTGGACTGAACTCGATATTTGGCAATACATTGCTCGCGAGAATCTAGAGCTCCCAAGCATCTACTACACACACCAGCGTGAAGTGGTGAAGAAAAATAATTTATTAGTTCCAGTCACTAACGTAACGCCAAAAGCAGCAGATGATATCAGTGAGGTCCTGAGCGTGCGTTTCCGCACTGTGGGTGATATTAGTTGCACTTGTCCAGTACTCAGCACTGCATCAACTCCACTAGAGATCATTGCTGAAACTGCTATTTCTGAAATCACAGAGCGTGGCGCTACTCGCATGGACGATCAAACCAATGAGGCCTCAATGGAGCGCCGCAAGAAAGAAGGTTACTTCTGATGATTAGCATTCAAAACCAGCACCAAAATGTAGTTCGCTTCATTACCGCAGGTAGCGTAGATGATGGCAAGAGCACTTTAATTGGACGCTTACTCTATGACACTAAGTCTATTTTGGTAGATCAGTTGGAGTCACTCTCAAAGACCAAGCATGCTCGCGTTACCTCATCTGATGCGGGAGTTGACTTAGCCCTTTTAACTGATGGCTTAGAGGCTGAGCGTGAGCAAGGGATCACGATTGATGTTGCCTATCGCTACTTCTCTACCCCAAAGCGTAAATTTATTGTTGCTGATGCCCCAGGCCATGAGCAGTACACCCGTAACCTGGTTACTGGCGCCTCTCAATCGGATGTGGCCGTGATCTTGGTGGATGCAACCCGTGTTGATCTCAACACCTCTCCCGCAACTTTGCTAGCGCAAACGAAACGTCACGCCGCCATTGTGCATTTATTAGGCTTGCGCCATGTTGTGTTTGCCGTTAACAAGATGGACTTATATGAGTTTGATGAGAAAGTATTCAATACCATCAAGACTGCTATTGAGGATCTCACCCAGAAGATTGGCCTACCTAGGCCAACTTTGATTCCGATCTCTGCATTGCTTGGCGCCAACGTGGTTACTGCCAGTAAAAATACTCCTTGGTACAAAGGCCCTACCCTGCTTGAGTGGCTCGAGAATTTAGACGCCAGCCCTGAGTCTGAAAAACTGTCACTACGCTTCCCTGTTCAATATGTAGCCCGCCAGGATGGTAGCGCTTCAGATGACTTCCGCGGTTACCTTGGAGAAATTGAGTCAGGCAGTATCCGTAAGGGGCAAAAGATTAAAGTATTGCCAGGAGGCTCTGAGGCAACTGTTGCTGAGATTTATCTAGGCAATCGCTCCAGAAGCAAACAAACCGATGGCAATAATGCTGTGGATTTTGCTCAAACTGGTCAAGCTGTAGCGATTCAATTATCAGAAGACATTGATGTATCTCGAGGCTCTTTATTTGTCAGTGTGGAAGATAGCAATCTGCCAGTACTGAGCAAACAACTATCGGCCGACTTATGCTGGTTGGATAGTGAGCCGCTTTCCTTGAGCCGTAAATATGCTTTACGTCACACCACCAATACCGTTGGCGCAAAAGTAAAGAACATTCAACAAGTCCTGGATGTACAAACATTGTCTCAAGCAAGTAATGTACATACACTATCAACCAATGAGATTGGCCGTGTTGATTTTATTTTGCAAAAGCCAATCGTTGCGGACTTCTTTGATCAGTCTCAGCGTACTGGCGCCTTCATATTGATCGATGAAGCCACCAACCATACTGTCGCTGCAGGCATGATTCGTGAAGCAGTTGCGCAGTAAGCCGATGGGTTTAGAGCAACTTACTCACAGCAATATTGATCACCATCCCACCAATCACCAGCCATGCAAACAAAATGGCTGCTAGCTTTAATGGCTTTATTCCCGCCTTGGCTACAGCAGAAAGATGAGTGGTCAACCCAAGAGCTCCCATAGCTAAAGCCAATAAAAAGTTATCTAGATAGGTAAGGCCGGCGCGAATGGGCTCGCTAATATAGCCTGTTGAATTAATTCCAATAGCGATCAAAAAGAAGATTGCAAATACCGGGAAAAATTTACCAATCGATTTTTTTGCATCCCTACTGGCCTTACCACCAATAGCAGAGTTCTTGCTTGCCTTTTCAGAAAAAGACACAAAAGTTGCAATCACAATTAGAAATGGCGCCAACATCATCACCCGCACCATTTTGGCAATCACGGCAATGTTAGTAACTTCGTCACCAATAGCATCGGCTGTTGCGACTACCTGAGCTACTTCGTGAACAGTTGAGCCAATAAAGATACCAAATTTTTCTGGGCTGCAATACTCGGCGTAATGAAGTAAAGCATAAGAATAAATAATGGGATATATAAAAATTGAAATTGTGCCAAATATAACAATAGTGGAGATTGCAACAGCAACACGCTCATTACTTGCTTTCAGAATGGGCTCAGTCGCCAAGATTGCAGCAGCACCACAAATTGAGCTGCCCGCACCAATTAAGAAAGAAGTATCTCGGTCTAATTTGAAATATTTCATACCTAGATAGACTGCCAAGACGAATGTGGAAGTCAGCATAATCACATCAATCACAATGCCGCCAATACCCACATCGCCGATATCTTGGAACGTCAGCCTAAAACCATACAAAATAATACCCAAGCGCAGTACTCTTTGCTTAGAAAAGTTAATTCCAGAGCCACAATAAGAAATTAAAAATTTGTAAATTGGCATATTGCCAATCGCAATCCCAATCAAAATAGCTAGAGTAAGAATACTTAAGCCATTTTTTCCTAATGCAGGATACCTGCTGGACATTTCTATGGCCACCAAGGCAACTACAGTTGCAAAAAGTATTCCTGGAATATTTTTAATGAATGGCATTGTAGGGGTGCGGAAAATTAAACAATCAACTCACTTTAATACTGGCGTTGATCTTGATCTGCTCTCGTAAAATTAATTACCGCTAAAAATAAAACAAGGGGAAAGGTAAAAAACTTTATGAATTTGCTTAACTCGATTTAGTGATTTTCTTTAGCATGATTAATGGAGTATTTTGGAATCTCAATCACCAAGTCTTCTTTGGCAACAATCGCCTGACATGACAAACGGGATTGTGGGTTTAACCCCCATGCACGGTCAAGCATGTCTTCCTCATTCTCATCTGGAGGATTAAGACTGTTGAAACCTTCCTTCACAACCACATGGCAGGTAGTGCATGCGCACACCATATCGCAAGCATGCTCAATCGGAATGTCATTCTCTAACAAGGCTTCACAAATTGAAGTGCCTGGGGCAACCTCAACAACTGCACCCTCAGGGCAATATTCACTATGCGGTAGGACAACGATTTGAGTCATGATTCTTTTCTATTGGTATTCGGTTTGTATTTTGTTTACTTAAATTTCAGCAACGTTCTTGCCAGATAGAGCTTTTTGAATACTAGCGTTCATGCGTTTTTGCGCAAAGTCATCAGTCGCTTTGGCGGCATGATCAACGGCCTTGCGAACAATGGCACTATCAGTTTCTTCATTTAAGATTTTTTGCAGGGTTGCCATTTCTTGATCAACCTCTTTTTGCTCTTTTGAGTTCAATAAAGAGCGATCACTTGCTAACGCTGTTTGTACTGCATCTAGTAAGCGCTGCGCATTAACCTGCTCTTCACGCAACGATCTAGAAAGTAAATCCTCTTTAGCAGATGCAAAGCCATCTTGCAGCATGCGAGCAATTTCTGCATCGGTTAAGCCGTAAGAAGGCTTGATATCAATGGATGCTTTCACGCCAGAACCTTGCTCTACGGCGCTTACAGACAATAAACCATCGGCATCCACCTGGAAGGTGACCCGGATGCGCGCTGCACCTGCAGCCATTGCTGGTATGCCGCGTAATTCAAACTTGCCTAATGAACGGCAGTCTTGCGCAAGTTCGCGCTCGCCCTGCACCACTTGAACGGCCAATGCAGTCTGGCCGTCTTTAAAGGTCGTGAAGTCTTGTGCTCTTGCCACCGGAATTGGCGTATTACGCGGAATGATTTTTTCTACTAGGCCGCCCATAGTTTCAAGACCGAGCGATAGCGGAATGACGTCCAATAAAAGCCATTCATCGTCTTTACTCTGGTTGCCGGCCAATAAGTCAGCCTGCATTGCAGCACCTAATGCAACGACTTGATCAGGATTTAAATTATTTAAGGGTTGTGTACCAAACAATTCACCTACGGCACGTTGCACATTCGGCATACGGGTTGAACCGCCAACCATCACAACACCTTTAACGTCTTCCGCTTTAAGGCCGGCGTCGCGCAAAGCTTTTTTACAAGCCATCAAGGTCTTTGTAATTAGGTTTTGAGTTATCTCAAAGAGCTGCGCCTGACTGACTCCAACATTTACCACCGTGCCATCCGCGAGAGTCTCATGCACACGCGCTAGGGGGTTGTGACTGAGCAGCTCTTTGGCATGCTTACAGGCCTGCAGAAGCGTACGATGATCGTGTATTGATAAAGGGGGAAGCTTGGCTTGCTCAATCACCCAGCAATACAAGCGGTGATCAAAGTCATCGCCCCCTAGAGCAGAATCACCACCAGTAGAGAGCACCTCAAATACACCGCGACTCATGCGCAGTATAGAAATGTCAAAGGTGCCGCCACCTAGGTCGTAAACGGCATAAATACCTTCAGAGGCATTATCTAATCCGTAAGCAATCGCAGCAGCAGTCGGCTCATTCAATAAGCGCAGAACTTCAATGCCAGCTAACTTGGCGGCATCTTTGGTTGCTTGACGTTGCGCATCATCAAAATAAGCGGGCACTGTGATCACAGCGCCAACAATCTCATCAGATACAGAGTCTTCCGCTAGTTGGCGCAAGCGCGCCAAGATTTCTGCGGAGACTTCAATTGGACTCTTATCCCCAGCAACTGTTCTGAGTTTAAGCATACCGGGTTGATCAACAAAGTCGTATGGGGCGCTTTCAATATTCTCCACATCCAATAAGCCACGACCCATAAAGCGCTTCACTGAAACAATAGTGTTTTTTGGGTCAATCACCACGCTCTCAAGCGCCTCAAAGCCAGCTTGAGTTCTGCCATTGGGCAAATAACGGATTACGGATGGAAGAAGTTCACGCCCTTGGGCATCAGGCAGAACCTTAGGCAAGGCATCACGCACAATTGCCACTAATGAATTGGTGGTTCCCAAATCTATACCCACGGCAATGCGGCGCTGATGGGGCGCCAGCGATTTACCAGGTTCAGAGATTTGTAATAAGGCCATAGGAGGTAGAGTTTAGCTTGAGTGAGAACTAGATTAAGGCTGCGATGGTGTCGTCAAGCTCAACCGCAAACTTATCGATAAAGAGTAAGCCGCGAAGTAGCTCAGCGGCGCGTGCGTAGTTCTTGGCACCATCAATCGCTTGGGCAATTTCTGCAAGCGTATCTTGTTTAGATTGCTCAACTTCAGCCATCAAAGTCTCTAAAGCAGGCAAGTCTTCTGCTTGCTCATCTAAATTCTCACGCCATTCCATTTGCTTCATGAGAAAAGCAGCGGGCATGGCAGTATTGGTTTCTAACTTGGCATCAACGCCATGAAGCTGGCAAATATAGAGGCCGCGTTGAATAGGACTCTTCAGTGTTTGCACAGCAGTGTTAGCAAAGGTAGCCATCTGCATGGCAAGGCGCTGTTCAGCATCGCTACCACGCGCATGGCGATCGGGATGCACTTCCTTCTGAATCGCGAGGTATGCCTGATCTAAAGCAGGCAAATCGATTTTGAATTGCTGATGTAGCCCAAAGAAGCGGAAGTAATCGTCAGACGCGGAAGGATTCGCCACAACCACACTCATCTTTTACGTTTGGATTTTGAAACTTAAATCCCTCGTTCAAACCCTCGCGCACAAAGTCTAGCTCCGTACCATCCAAATAAGCCAAGCTTTTTGGATCTATAAATACCTTAACACCATTGGACTCAAATACTTGATCTTCAGCAGCAGGCTCATCAACATACTCGAGCTGATACGCCAAGCCAGAACAACCTGTTGTGCGAACACCCAAGCGCAAGCCACAACCCTTGCCGCGCTTCTCAAGATTGCGGTTTACGTGTGCAGCTGCTTTGTCAGTTAAGGTAATTGCCATAGTTATCTGCTTCTTTTTCTTTTTTGCTCTTACTTTGCTGGATGCTTTTCTTTGTAATCCGCCACTGCTGCTTTGATAGCATCTTCAGCCAAAATAGAACAGTGAATTTTTACAGGAGGCAAAGCCAACTCTTCAGCGATGAGTGAATTCTTAATCTCTAGAGCTTGATCCAAAGTTTTACCCTTAACCCACTCTGTTACCAGAGAAGATGAAGCAATCGCAGAGCCGCAGCCATAAGTCTTGAACTTTGCATCTTCGATTACGCCTTGATCATTCACGCGAATCTGTAACTTCATTACGTCGCCGCAGGCTGGGGCTCCAACCATGCCGGTACCTACACTGTCGTCGCCCTTTTCAAATGAGCCAACGTTGCGGGGATTTTCGTAGTGGTCGATGACCTTTTCGCTATATGCCATGGTGTTTCCTCTTTAATTTCTTTATCTTTAAATATCTTTTAGTGTGCAGCCCATTGAATCGTACTGATATCGATTCCATCTTTATACATTTCCCAGAGTGGCGATAACTCACGCAACTTGGCAATCTTTTCTTTTACCAACTTGATAGTGAAATCCACTTCTTCTTCAGTCGTAAAGCGACCCAAGGTAAAACGAATAGAACTATGTGCCAACTCGTCGTTGCGACCCAGGGCACGCAATACATAAGAAGGCTCTAGGGATGCCGAGGTACAGGCTGAACCAGAAGAGATCGCCAAATCTTTCAGCGCCATCAACATGGACTCACCTTCAACATAGTTAAAACTAATGTTGAGGTTGTGCGGAACACGATCATCCATGTCACCGTTGACATAGACTTCTTCAATATCTTTCAAACCATTGAGCAAGCGATCACGCAGTCCACGAATACGCCTATTCTCTTCGATCATCTCAACACGAGCAATGCGGAAGGCCTCACCCATTCCTACGATCTGGTGAACTGCGAGAGTTCCGGAACGCATACCGCGCTCATGGCCGCCGCCATGAATCTGCGCTTCAATACGGATACGTGGCTTACGACGCACAAACAAGGCGCCAATACCTTTAGGGCCATAAGTCTTGTGCGCAGAAAAGCTCATCAAATCCACTTTGATCTTTTCTAAGTCAATATCTACTTTGCCGGTTGCTTGTGCTGCATCCACATGAAAAATCACGCCACGTGAACGGCACAACTCACCAATTGCAGGAATGTCTTGCACAACACCGATTTCATTATTGACGTACATCACTGAAGCCAAAATCGTACCCGGCTTCATTGCAGCCTCAAGCTGTGCAAAATCAATTAGGCCATTAGGCAATACGTCTAAATAAGTAACCTCATAACCTTCACGCTCAAGCTCACGACAAGTATCTAAAGTTGCCTTGTGCTCAGTCTTAACGGTAATGATGTGATTACCGCGATCTTTGTAAAAATGCGCCGCGCCCTTTAATGCCAAGTTAATACTTTCAGTGGCGCCACTAGTAAACACAATCTCTCTTGGATCGGCATGTACTAATTGAGCAACTTCTGAACGCGCCCACTCAACCGCCTCTTCTGCAGCCCAGCCATAAGCATGACTACGGGAAGCCGCGTTACCAAACTGCTCACGCAAATAAGGCAACATTTTGTCAACCACGCGAGGATCAATCGGCGTGGTAGCTGAATAGTCCATGTACACAGGAAAGTGTTCAGGACTAAACATTGGAACCGGTTGTTGCGGTAAAGCTTGTGGTGCGTTCATGGTTTATTTATCGGTAGGTAATGTGTTGTTAACTTTGGCGCGCCAAATTGAATACGGAATTCACTAATGGCGCTTTGGGTGCTACTTCTTTTTTGGCTGCAAGCGCCGAAGCAGGCTTATCTGCTTTTGTACTTTCAACTTTAATTTTCTTTTGGCGCATATCTTGAATCACAATGCCGCGCCCTTCTTGCTGGTGAACCAAATCTTTTAAGCTCACTGAACTCAGGTACTCAACCATTTTGGAATTGAGATTACTCCAGAGATCATGCGTCATACAACGACCATGATTTTCTTCATCGGCGTGACAGTTGCCTTTACCGCCACATTGGGTTGCATCGAGAGGCTCATCGACTGCAACAATGATGTCAGCCACACTTACCTCAGAGGATGGACGTGCCAAGGTGTAACCACCACCAGGACCACGAGTACTCTCCACGATATTGAAACGGCGTAATTTACCGAACAATTGCTCGAGATAAGAAAGGGATATCTTTTGTCTTTGGCTAATTCCGGCCAAAGTTACGGGGCCATGCGTTTCACGCAGGGCTAAATCAATCATTGCGGTTACTGCAAAACGACCTTTGGTTGTAAGTCTCATATGTCACCTTGGTAATGGATTGTTATGGACAGCTAACAGTCGGGCGGGTAATACCCGACCATTCCACTCAACTTTACCATATTCCCCATTAAATTGCTCGGGAGTTATCCCAAAAAACCTCAATACAAACCAGGAATTAGCTGATCGATCCTTAGACAGAGTCCCTAGACCTAGCCCCAAAAGCCATTTCCTTGACCTTGGTCAGCCTATCGCGGGTGCTGGCAGCCTTTTCAAACTCCAAATTCTTAGCTTCAGCGTTCATTTGCTTCTCCAGACGCTTAATTTCGGCTGCCAAGTCTTTCTCACCCATATCTTCATAGTGAGCCCGCTCCTGCTCCACCTGCATCTCCTGGCGCTTCTCTTTAACGTCGTAGACACCATCAATGATGTCCTTAATGCGCTTTTGAACCCCTTTGGGCTCAATTCCATGAAGCTTATTAAAGGCAATTTGCTTGATGCGACGCCTTTCGGTCTCACCCATTGCACGCTTCATGGAGTCGGTAATGCGATCAGCGTACAAAATGGCTTTGCCACGAACGTTACGAGCAGCGCGACCAATGGTCTGAATCAGACTGCGTTCTGAGCGTAAGAAACCTTCTTTATCGGCATCCAAAATTGCCACAAGAGATACTTCAGGAATATCCAAGCCTTCGCGCAATAAATTAATACCAACCAGTACGTCAAAGACACCCAAACGTAAGTCACGCAAAATTTCTACACGCTCTACCGTATCGATATCGGAGTGAACATAGCGTACCTTGACACCATTATCAGAAAGATAGTCTGTTAATTGCTCAGCCATGCGTTTGGTCAATACAGTTACCAGAACTCGTTCATGCACTTTGACGCGTGCATGAATTTGGTCCAACAAATCATCAACCTGTGTACTTGCTGGCAACACTTCAATTTCTGGATCAACCAAACCGGTTGGTCTTGCTACTTGCTCGACTACTTGACCTTGATGTGTTTTCTCATAATCAGCCGGTGTTGCAGAAACGAAAATGGTTTGACGCATTTTAGTTTCAAACTCAGTAAATTTAAGTGGGCGGTTGTCCATCGCCGAAGGCAAACGGAATCCAAATTCCACCAAAGTATGTTTACGAGATTTATCTCCGTTGTACATCGCGTTCAGCTGCCCAATGAGGACATGACTCTCATCCAAGAACATCAATGCATCGTTGGGCAAATAGTCAACCAGCGTAGGCGGGGCGTCGCCAGGAGCGGCTCCGGAGAGGTGGCGAGAGTAGTTCTCAATGCCCTTACAGAAGCCCAATTCATTGAGCATCTCTAAATCAAATCGCGTACGTTGCTCGAGGCGTTGTGCCTCAACTAGTTTTCCATCCTTCACAAACTCATCTAAGCGAGTACGCAATTCTGTCTTGATCGTTTCAATCGCCTTCAATACAGTATCGCGAGGTGTGACGTAATGAGAACTTGGGTAAACAGTGAAGCGCGGAATCTTTTGACGAATCTTGCCAGTGAGAGGATCGAAAAATTGCAAACTCTCCACAACATCATCAAATAGCTCTACCCTTACTGCCAGCTCGTTATGTTCGGCTGGAAAAATATCGATGGTATCGCCACGCACTCGAAATACACCGCGCTTGAAATCGGTTTCATTGCGGTCATACTGCATAGCAATGAGGCGCATCAATATATCGCGCTGACTCATCTTGTCGCCAGGACGTAAAGTCATCACCATGCTGTGATAGTCGCCAGGATTACCAATGCCGTAAATTGCAGATACGGTCGCAACAATAATGACGTCTCGTCGCTCTAACAAACTCTTGGTTGCAGACAAACGCATCTGTTCGATGTGTTCGTTAATAGAAGAATCTTTTTCAATAAAGAGGTCGCGCTGCGGAACATAGGCCTCTGGCTGGTAGTAATCGTAGTAACTGACGAAGTACTCAACCGCATTTCTTGGGAAAAACTCCCTAAATTCACTATATAGCTGGGCGGCTAGAGTCTTATTTGGGGCAAAAATGATGGCGGGACGGCCTGTTCTGGCGATGACGTTAGCCATCGTGAAGGTCTTACCGGACCCTGTAACCCCCAAGAGCGTCTGAAAGGTCAATCCATCCTCAACCCCCTCAACCAGGGCATCAATAGCCTGGGGTTGGTCCCCAGCGGGAGGAAATGGCTGATAGAGCTGATAAGGGGAGTCTGGGAAGCTTACAAACTTGGCTGGATCGAGGTCGTGGCCAGCCTCACCCAAGGGATCTGCCACAGGGGTTTTTTGCACTTCTTTTACTTCGGCTTTTGAACCAGTTTTGGGCAACTTAGGGGGCATCTCGGCTATCATTTCACCTGTGAGACTTCTTCACAGCGAATTTTGTACAAACAATGATTTTGCCGTTTTTCTTAGGAAATAGTTGATTCTGGCTTCAAAAACCGACAATTAAACTGAATTTAACGTCAACAACACATAAAACCACCCCCAATTACCCTCTAACCATCACTTTCGACCTCAAATGACCCTGTTTGCCTCAGTCCAGCTAGCCCCTAAAGATCCTATTTTTGGCCTCACAGAAGCCTACGTTGCAGACCAACGCGCTGACAAAGTGAATTTAGGTGTTGGTGTGTATTACACCGACGAAGGTAAGGTTCCACTTCTCAAGGCCGTGATTAAGGCTGAAGAGGCGATTGTTGCAAAGCACTCACCACGCAGCTACATCCCAATCGAAGGTCCAAACCCATACAACAGTGCAGTGCAAAACTTATTATTTGGCGCTGACTCTGCACTCATCAAAGATGGTCGCGTTGTTACTGCCGAATGTCTTGGTGGCACTGGCGCCTTGCGCGTTGGCGCTGACTTCATTAAGCGCTTGAACCTCAATGCACCTTGCGCAATTAGCAACCCGACTTGGGAAAACCATCGCGGCATTTTTGAATCTGCTGGTTTTGATGTTGTCGAGTACACCTACTTTGACGGCAAAACACGTGGCGTAGATTTTGACGGCATGGTGAAGTCCTTAGAGTCTTTCCCAAAGAACACAACTGTCTTGTTGCACGCTTGCTGTCACAACCCAACCGGTGCAGACATTACAGAAGCGCAATGGCGCCAAGTGATTGATATCTGCAAGAACAAAGGTCTAATCCCCTTCTTGGATATGGCCTACCAAGGCTTTGCCGATGGGATTGAGAAAGACGGTATTGCAGTTCGCCTCTTTGCTGACTCAGGCATGTCTTTCTTTGTATCAAGCTCTTTCTCAAAATCATTCTCGCTCTATGGTGAGCGTGTTGGCGCCCTGTCTATCGTGACACAAAGCAAAGATGAATCCACGCGCGTCCTTTCACAATTGAAGCGTGTTATTCGTACAAACTATTCCAACCCTCCAACTCACGGCGCTGCCATTGCTGCCGCTGTTTTAAATTCACCAGAATTACGCAAGCTTTGGGAAGATGAGTTGGCAGAAATGCGTGACCGCATTAAAGCAATGCGTCATGGTCTGGTTGAAAAACTCGCTGCTGCTGGTGTAAAGCAAGACTTTGCTTTTATCGAGAAGCAACGTGGAATGTTTTCTTACTCAGGCTTAACAGCTGAGCAAGTTGATCGCTTACAGAAAGAGGACGGCATTTATGCCCTTTCTACTGGACGCATTTGTGTTGCAGCCCTTAATACAAAAAATATTGATAAAGTGGCTAAAGCAATCGCCCGCGTATTGGCGTAATAAGCGGATACACTGAATTACCGGAGGTACCATGCTATATCAGTTACATGAGTTTCAAAAAGCCTTACTTCAACCCGTTAGTTCTTGGGCACGCGCTGCTTCAGAAGCTTTTATTAATGCTTCTAATCCAGCCTCTAAGGTCCCGGGATCAGATCGATTGGCTGCTAGCTATGAACTCCTCTATCGCTTAGGCAAAAACTACAAGAAGCCAGAGTTTGGTATTCGCTCAGTACAAGCCCATGGCAAAGAAGTTGCCATTCACGAAAGAACTGCGGTTGCAAAGCCATTTTGTAACTTAGTACGCTTTAAGCGCTTCTCCGATGATGTCGAAGTCATCAAGAAACTCAAAGAAGATCCAACAGTATTGGTAGTTGCTCCATTATCTGGGCACCACTCCACTTTATTGCGCGACACAGTTCGCACCCTATTGCAAGACCATAAGGTTTACATCACCGATTGGATTGATGCGCGTTTGGTGCCGACAGAAGATGGTGAATTTGGTCTTGATGACTACGTTCATTACGTACAAGAATTCATTCGCACGATCGGCGCCAAAGACTTACATGTGATTTCTGTTTGCCAACCTACAGTCCCAACCTTAGGCGCAATCTCATTGATGGCTTCTGCTGGTGAAGCAACGCCAGCCTCCATGATCATGATGGGCGGCCCAATTGATGCACGCAAGTCACCAACCGCAGTCAATAACTTAGCTGATCAAAAGTCTTTTGAGTGGTTTGAGAGTCATGTGATTTATAACGTACCGCCTAACTATCCAGGCGCTGGGCGTCGTGTTTATCCAGGCTTCTTGCAGCACACTGGCTTTATCGCCATGAACCCACAGAACCATTTACAGTCTCATTGGGATTACTTCCAAAACTTAGTACGCGGCGACGAACAAGATGCGGAATCACATATCCGCTTCTACGATGAGTACAACGCCGTTCTAGACTTGGACTCCAAGTTCTACTTGGATACCATTAAGACTGTTTTCCAAGACTATTCATTGCCAAACGGCACTTGGGAAGTGTCTGGTGAACTTGTTAAACCACAAGACATTAAAAAGACCGCTCTCCTCACTATTGAAGGTGAGTTAGATGACATCTCTGGAAGTGGTCAAACACGCTCTGCACATGCTTTATGCGCAGGCATTCCAAAGCAAGATAAAGATCACTACGAAGTAATGGGCGCAGGTCACTACGGCATCTTCGCTGGTCGTCGTTGGCGTGAGAAAGTGTACCCAAAGATCAAATCCTTTATTCGCGACCACCAACCCGCGCAAAGAAAGACTAAAGCGCGTTTACCCAAACTAAACGCAAAATAAACCCGACAAAATGAGAGACCACAGCGTCTCTCATTTACTTAGGAACTAGCAATTCAATGAAAATCAATCAGGCGAATGAACTCACTAATCGCCTAGAAGATCTTCTTCCACAAACGCAATGCACTAAATGCGGATACCCAGACTGCAGGGGGTATGCAGAAGCAATGGCTAGTGGGGATGTCTTGCCGAATCGCTGCCCACCTGGTGGGGTTGAAGGTATTGAGCGTCTGAGCAAGGTGCTAATGCCTATCTACCCACAAGATGCTTTTGAGCTTCACCCCACCATTGATCCAGAATGTGGAGTTGAACGCCCCAGGCCAGTTGCTTTTATCGACCCACAAAAGTGTATTGGCTGCACCTTATGCATTCAGGCATGTCCCGTCGATGCGATTGTTGGCGCCTCTAAACAAATGCACGTGGTGCTGACTGAGTGGTGTACTGGTTGTGATCTCTGCATTCCGCCATGCCCAGTAGATTGCATCAGTATGATTGATGTCACTGAAAATAAAACTGGCTGGGATGCCTGGTCTCAAGACTTGGCAGACATTTCTCGCACTCGTTATCACGATCGAGAAAAACGACTAGATAGAGAGCAAAAAGATAATGATGATCGCTTAGCCAGGAAAGCTGCGACTAAATTAGAGGCGGTCAATGCAGAAAGCCCATCATCAATAGATGAACTAAAAGAGCAAGAACGCAAACGCGCCATCATTGCAGCAGCGATTGCACGAGCCCAGCAAAAGAAATGATGAATCCAGAAAAGCGTCGTGCTTTTTTTGAGCAGCTTAAAGCCAATAATCCCAAACCAGAAACTGAGCTGGAATATAGCTCGCCATTTGAGTTATTAATTGCAGTATTACTATCGGCACAAGCAACCGATATTTCAGTCAACAAGGGAACGCGCAAACTCTATAAAGTTGCCAATACCCCGCAAGCCCTTTTAGATCTTGGTGAAGAAGGTGTTAGACCTTTTATTCAGCATATTGGATTATTTAACTCTAAAGGTAAGCATATTCAGGAAACCTGTCGACTACTCCTTGAGAAACATGGTGGAGAAGTACCGCAGACCCGCGAAGAATTAGAAGCTCTACCAGGTGTTGGCAGGAAAACAGCCAATGTCATACTGAATACTGCCTTTGGACAAATCGCCATGGCTGTTGATACTCACATTTTTAGAGTCTCTAACCGAACTGGCCTAGCGCCAGGCAAGGATGTTCTCAAGGTGGAGCAGCAATTACTTAAGCGTGTACCTAAAGAATATCTATTAGATGCTCATCACTGGCTTATTCTGCATGGTCGATATACCTGTAAGGCACGTAATCCAGATTGCGCACAATGCATAGTAGAACCACTATGTGGCTTTAAACAAAAAACTGGCAAAGGAAAAGTTCGTGGCGATATTTAATCCAACTCGTGAAGAAGTACGTCGCTTTTTTTGTGATGCCTGGAAAAAGAAAACGGAAAATCATATTCTTGATCCAATGGAAATGCTGGCTAGCGATTGGATGGTAGAGCACCCCGAATACCACGACTTACTCAAAGATCCAGAGGGTGCCCTAGCTCAGGACTACACGCCAGAACGTGGCGAAACTAATCCCTTTTTGCATCTATCAATGCACCTATCGATTAGCGAGCAGATCTTGATCAATCAGCCACCCGGCATTAAAGAGATTGCAGACAAACTATCACTGAAGTTAGGCTCAATGCACGAAGCACAGCACGTCATGATGGAGTGCCTCGGACAGGTGATGTGGGAAGCGCAGCGTGAAGGTCAACCACTCAATCCCGAGAAATATCTAGAGGCTCTGAAGAAACTAAGCTAGCAGCAGCTACAGTCGGCTTGCGACCCAAAGCAGCCTCACGACCAAAAACCCATCAATGCTGAAGATTTTCTGCACCAGCCTCATCCTTATGAAGATCGGCAATTTGGGTAAACGCATCAAAATTTTCTAAAAATGCATCCGCTATAACAGGGTCAAAATGATTGCCTTTACCGGCGGCCATAATTTCATGCGTTTTCTCATAAGAGAAGCCTTCCTTATAGACCCGCTTTGATACAAGCGCATCAAATACATCAGCTATTGCCATCAACTTCTCAGAGATTGGGATCTCATCCCATTTGAGGCCGTCAGGATAGCCGGAACCATCCCACTTCTCATGGTGCCAATGCGCAATTTCTTTTGCTAACTTTAAAAACTCCAAAGACACCTCGGAGTCTTTTTCCGCCATTTCAATTGCATGCGCCCCAAGCCACGCATGGGTCTTCATGATCACCCACTCTTCATCGGTAAGCTTTCCAGGCTTCATCAATATGCGATCTGGAATTCCAACCTTTCCAATATCATGCAGGGGCGCAGACTTAGCCAAAAGAACGATCACGCGGTCAGAAAGCAACAAAGAATATCTGGGATCTTTTTGCAGAATTTGCGCTAATGTTTTTACATACAACGATGTGCGGAGCAAATGCTTTCCCGTAGCATCGTCTCGAACTTCAGCTAATCGTGCAAGCGCTCTAATGCTGGCATCTTGAATAGTTTCATTTTCCTTCATTCGCTTAGCAATTTCGGACTCTAAATAGACATTTTGATTTTGCAAAATATCGCGGGCCTTTTTAAATTCAACCTGAGTACGAACTCTTGCTAATAAGATGGATGGGCGAATAGGCTTGGTAACATAGTCTACCGCTCCAAGCTCAAGCCCCTTTTCCTCATCTCGCGTGGAATCCATTGCGGTCAAAAAGATTACCGGGATGTCTTTGGTTTTTGGGTTATTTTTTAAATGGCTGATAACCTCATATCCATCCATGTCAGGCATCATGACATCCAATAAGATGAGATCAGGCATGCGCTCTGAATCCAAGATCTCTAACGCTCGTTTTCCTGAGGGTGCGACTAAAATTTCATAAAAAGGCATGAGCAAATCACTAACAACGGTCATATTGTCGGGATTGTCATCGACTACTAATACTATCGGTTTATTGTTTTCCTCATTTATATTCATTTATTTAACTCCCTGACTTGAGTTTTCCGCACTTTGAATATCCTCAATTATTTTTAGCGCTCCTGGGAAATCATAATTCTCCATCGCGGACTCAAGGCTGGCCATCAGAACCCTATCAATGCTGGCGCGAATGAGGGGGCGATTCTCTTTAAAGTTTTGGCTAGCCTTAAAGCTTCCCGATTGCAGCAAAGGAATGAGGCTAGTTAGTACATTCATAGCCAATGGAAAATTGGCCTGGACCAGAGGGGCAACATCCGATTTCACAATTTCAGCCACCCTAAGTTGTAGTGCATCTAGTAATTTCTGGATTTCACTCAGTAGAGGCTCTACCCTGGTATTACCAGCGCTTAATGCAGCCTCTAATTTGGTGGCAACCAATTGAATCTGAACAAGACCTAAAGTGCCTGCAGCCCCCTTCAGCGCATGCGCAATCCGAGTCGGTTCACCAATAACATTGTTATCTATCAAGTTATTAAGCCTGCCAATGTCGTCCTGATGTAAGGCAACAAAGTCTTTTAATAATTCCCAAAATTTCTCAATCTTCCCGCTGGTAACCAATAGCCCCCTTTCAATATCTAAACCCTCTATTTTGGCAAGTTGGGTCTGTAAATTTACCTGAGCCGGATTGGTGTGATTTCCTGACTGGTAGATTGGGGTCATGATTTTTATTCCACCCCCAACCGATTTTGGCAACCACTTTAATATTGTCGCGAACAAAGCCATTGGCTCTACTGGCTTGCCAACAAAATCATTCATTCCTGCTTCGGCACATTTGCGCCGATATTCCTCAAAAATATTTGCCGTGAGCGCCAAGATAGGTAATGATTTTTTGTTTGGCATTTGCCTAATCAGCTTGGTTGCCTCCAACCCATCCATGACCGGCATTTGTAAATCCATTAACACCAGGTCATAGTTATTTGCACCTACCTTATCTACCGCCTGCTTACCGTCTCCAGCAATGTCAACCCGCAGACCCGCATCGACAAGGAGTGTTCTGGCAACCTCCTGATTGATTAGGTCATCCTCAACCAAGAGAATGTAAGCATTCGAATGTTTGGTTTTAATGGCAAGTTCAGCATCATCGACTTTGGCAATCTCAATTGCGGTACCTTTGCCTAGCCTAGCGGTAAACCAAAAGGTGCTCCCCTTGCCAAACTGACTATCAACACCAACGCTACCGCCCATTAAGCCAGACAACTTTTGGGTAATAGCCAACCCCAAGCCAGTGCCTCCATATTTTCGAGTTGTAGATGAATCAACCTGTTTAAATGCCTGGAATAGCTCAGAAATCTTATCAGGCTCAATACCAATTCCCGTATCGGCAACCTCAAAGCGGACCAATACTTCATCGCCATAATCCTCAAGCAACTTGCCTCGAAGAACGATTTTTCCATGCTCTGTAAATTTGATGGAGTTTCCCGCGTAGTTCAATAAGGCCTGGCGCAACCTTGTCTGATCTCCAATTAACCACACGGGGATATCGTTGTATTCAACTTCAATAGTTAGGCCCTTTGCAACTGCCGCATCCTCCAATAGGGAGCGTGTGTGATCAAGAACTGCACTTGCGGGGAACGTAGCCTTTTCTAGAATTAGTTTGCCCGACTCTATCTTCGAGAAATCTAAAATGTCATTAATGATGGAAAGCAAATGCCTGCTAGCTACCGCAATCTTGTCGAGCTTTTCATCTTGCTCGGGTGTTGGAGTATGCCTCTTGAGTAGATAAGTCAATCCAAGAATTGCATTCATTGGTGTACGAATCTCATGACTCATATTGGCAAAGAAATTGGTTTTAAGTTGATCTAGCTCCTGCGTTTTTGCATATAGAACCTTTAACTCCGCATTAGCATGCTTAAGTTCGGCACTAGTTGCGGCAACTTCTTTTGACCGCGCAAAAATTTCTGTCTCCATGCGAAGGGCTTTTTCCCGAAGCTCTTCCGTCAATTTAATGGTCTCTTTGCCTTGATTCTTAAGGTTTACGAAATCAGTAACATCCTCAACTCGATGAATTATGTAAATAATTTGACCTTGAGCATCAAATATTGGGGTATTGATGGGGCTCCAAAATCTCTCTTCAAAACCACCCCCATCAATTTCCGGCCGCTTGATGTCATATTTTTGGACCGCCATAGGATCCGGCTTTTGATTTTTCAGCACTCGCTGTAAAGATAACTTGAGGTTTCTAACCCCTTCAGCCCCGGGATCATCTGGATTATCGGGAAACACAGTAAATATTTGTTTGCCAAGAATCTGCTCCCTCACTGTTAGAGTTGCCCTCAAGTAAGCGTTACTTACGGCAACAATGTTGAGACTAGAATCCAACACTAGATATGGATCCGGAGCGGACTCAAAGAGAATATGAAAATCAGGGGCTGAAGGCCCCGGGGTAGCTTCTTTAGTCATGCCAAACTAACTCCCTATATAAGGTTTTAGTCTACTTTAATCAAATTTAGCCGTCTAGCTTTTGATGAAATCCTTTTTTCAATCTGCTTGATTTGGATCGGCCAAATCTAAGGTTGAAATCCACGTCACTAACGGCCGCTTATGGCCTTGATTTCAACCCGTCGATGCAACAGATTGGGCAAAACGTTCTGCCGGTGTTTGATAGTTTAGTGTTTTTCTAGGGCGTTCATTAAGTTGCCTTGCTACAGCATTGAGTTTGGCTTGGGAGTA
>NZ_JACVPB010000037.1 GCF_018882085.1 Polynucleobacter sp. AP-Reno-20A-A9
TTCCAGCGCTCCCACATTAAAGCCTTCTGGGTAGCTGTGTAATAGATTCGAGGTCGTTGTTTCATGAGCAACACTCCTTGCGCTTACGCAGTTTGTAGTGTGTTGCATCGACGGGTTGAAATCAAGGTCGTTAGCAGCCCATTTCTATACAAGCGTTACTTAAAGTAACGCTTATCAAACCTAAGAAAATACTGTTTGAAGCAACGAAGTGTTAGGTGGTTGCTCCAAAAATCCTTTAGATCTTGTAACCAAAGACCGATAGAACGGTTCTTCTAAA
>NZ_JACVPB010000038.1 GCF_018882085.1 Polynucleobacter sp. AP-Reno-20A-A9
CTTGCACGCTCACCACTTTTTTACGGCAATCTCCTTCATCACTTCAATCTCGAGATCGCGCTCTGCCAAGATCTTCTTTAAACGGCCGTTCTCTTGCTCGAGTTGCTTTAAGCGTTTGACATCGTCTGTACCTAGATCGCCAAACTTCTTACGCCAGCTGTAAATCGAGGGTTCGCTGACCCCGTGGCGCTTGGCAACCTCTGCTATTGGCGAACGATCTGCCTCTTGCAATATCCGAACAATCTGTTCGTCTGA
>NZ_JACVPB010000039.1 GCF_018882085.1 Polynucleobacter sp. AP-Reno-20A-A9
TCAGACGAACAGATTGTTCGGATATTGCAAGAGGCAGATCGTTCGCCAATAGCAGAGGTTGCCAAGCGCCACGGGGTCAGCGAACCCTCGATTTACAGCTGGCGTAAGAAGTTTGGCGATCTAGGTAAAGACGATGTCAAACGCTTAAAGCAACTCGAGCAAGAGAACGGCCGTTTAAAGAAGATCTTGGCAGAGCGCGATCTCGAGATTGAAGTGATGAAGGAGATTGCCGTAAAAAAGTGGTGAGCGTGCAAG
>NZ_JACVPB010000040.1 GCF_018882085.1 Polynucleobacter sp. AP-Reno-20A-A9
AGCAATATCCTCGCTATGGCGCCAGACGGATTCGGATCTTTTTAAGACGGGATGGTCTTGTTCTAGGTCGCGATCGGACGGCGCGCATCTGGGCTGGAGCTGGCCTACAGGTGCCCGCTAAAAGGACGCGCAAGCGTTACCGTAGTCAAAATCGACAACCGTATGTAGCAACTGGGCCCAATGAGGTTTGGGCTTACGACTTTGTCTTTGATGCTTGTGCCAACGGGCAAAAGCTCAAGTGCTTAA
>NZ_JACVPB010000041.1 GCF_018882085.1 Polynucleobacter sp. AP-Reno-20A-A9
CACACCTCGGTTTTTGCTCCGGTGTGTAAGCGGTGTGTAGTGAATTTATACCGCCTAATTCACCACTAACCTCTTGAATCAATTGAGGTCTTTACTACAAGACCCCTAGGGCTTCTTTCTTATGAGTGCAGACACCCAAAGTAGACCCATATAAACAGGGGGTCTGCGGGCGGTCAGTGTCGGTGTGTATGCAAATGTGTAAGCAAATTCGTGGATTTAGAAGAACCGTTCTATCGGTCTTTGGTT
>NZ_JACVPB010000042.1 GCF_018882085.1 Polynucleobacter sp. AP-Reno-20A-A9
CAAAAGCTCAAGTGCTTAACCCTGATAGACGAGTTCACCAAAGAGAGTCTGCGCATTGATGTGGCTGGCTCAATTAAAGGCAAACGAGTAGTACAGGTTTTAGAAGAAGTGATTGCGCAGCGTGGTTGCCCCAAGGTTCTTCGCAGTGACAACGGTCCAGAGTTTGTGAGTACCATCTTATTGGAATGGGCGGTAGAGCGAGGTTTGCACAACTTACATATCGAGCCAGGTAAACCTTGGCAAAA
>NZ_JACVPB010000043.1 GCF_018882085.1 Polynucleobacter sp. AP-Reno-20A-A9
TACCTAGATCGCCAAACTTCTTACGCCAGCTGTAAATCGAGGGTTCGCTGACCCCGTGGCGCTTGGCAACCTCTGCTATTGGCGAACGATCTGCCTCTTGCAATATCCGAACAATCTGTTCGTCTGAAAACCGTGCTCTCTTCATACCTGCTCCTTAGGTTGAAGGAGTCATTATCTCTAAAAGCTTTTGGTCTGAAAATCCCAGGACAGGT
>NZ_JACVPB010000004.1 GCF_018882085.1 Polynucleobacter sp. AP-Reno-20A-A9
ATCTGCCTCTTGCAATATCCGAACAATCTGTTCGTCTGAAAACCGTGCTCTCTTCATACCTGCTCCTTAGGTTGAAGGAGTCATTATCTCTAAAAGCTTTTGGTCTGAAAATCCCAGGACAGGTCAAAGCGTCTATCTGTTGGCAACCCAATCTATTGGTTGGGAGGGCGGCATCATCTTTTTTTCCATACAAGCATTTGAGCTTACGGTAAGCGCCATACTTATGATGCTTTTAGGACTCAATGTGCTAGATGGTTTAAAGCTTACCGCTAATGCCTCAACTGCTTTCTAGGGTATTTAAAGTCTCTTTAATGGTTTTATCTAATTAATTGATCTATATATTGATTTAGCTGGGTAGCCTGAAGAGCGCCACTAACCCTTTCCACTTCTTTTCCGCCCTTAAAGAATACCAATGTTGGAATTGATCGAATATTAAATTTAGCGCCTATCCCTGGATATTGTTCGGTATCAATTTTGATGTGAATAACCCGATTAGACCTAGCAACCGCACTTGCTTGGAAGGTGGGAGAGAACATCTTGCAGGGGCCACACCACGGCGCCCAAAAATCTATGATGATTGGAAGGATGGAATCCCTAATGAGTTCGTCGAGGGCGGCCTCGTTGGGCGTAATGGGTAAGGATAATATTTCCTGTTTGCAGACGCCACAAATTGGACTGTTCGCAATCTTTTCAATAGGGATGCGATTCATTTTGTTGCAATGGGGACATGAAAGTATCATTTAATCTCTCCAGCAGGACTATATTCGAGATGGGTGAAAGTATGATCTGGATGCAAAAGACAGAGCGCTTCATTCTTTAACCTATTGTCACTCTAGTTATATATTGGTTAGGCATTAAATGGCAAGAACTATTAAAGCGCCCAGTGCAATCTTTTCCTCAAACTGTGCCAGTTTGATATAGGCCGTTTCCCCTGTTTCTTTCTGGATAGACAGTCCTTTATTGGGGTCAAAGCTAGCTAGGTAGTCGCCTGGTGAGATTGGTGAAAATCCACTATCTAAATCATCTGCAGAATGCCTGCGCCCTAAAAACCCATTATTTACGTGTATATGCATTGATATTCTCCTTGCTTTGCCGTTCTCCCTATGGAGTCTTGCTTATTAAGGGGTCGATGTATCAGTCAATCCTCAGTGTAATCATCTCTTTTGAGCGCAAGAATTTCTTGATATGTATCAAAAAACAATATGAAATTTACTGTTTTTATTGACCTGTATCAAAAAAATTATTTTCATGTGGTCTATCTTGATAAATAAGTTATTCGGTGTCATCAAAGCAATAGACTGGAACAGAGAAAATGGAACACAAGCTACCTATATTGCCTTATGACTTGGATGCATTGGAGCCATATATTTCAAAAGAAACTATGGAGTTTCACTATGGAAAGCATCACCAGGCTTACGTAAATAACTTAAACACTTTAATTAAAGGTACTTGTTTTGAAGGCTTAAGCTTAGAGGACATCATTAAAAATTCTTCTGGGCTAATTTATAACAATGCAGCACAAGTATGGAATCACACATTTTATTGGTTGGGTATGGAGCCATCTACGCCAGAAGTGCCATTTGGAAAGCTGGCTAAGGCAATTAATGCCAAGTGGGGCTCATTTGAAGCATTCGTTGAAGTTTTTTCTATATATGGCATCGAAACCTTTGGATCGGGATGGGTGTGGCTGGTAAAAAGAGCTGATGGATCTCTCGAATTGGAGTCCACTAGCAATGCGGGTAATCCTCTAACAACGGGATCTAAGCCATTGCTAACCTGTGATGTATGGGAGCACGCATACTATATTGATTATAGAAATGCTCGCCCTCATTACTTACATAGCTTTTGGAAATTGGTAAATTGGGAATTTGTTGAAAAGAATTTTGAATGAGCGCGCATTCCCGCGACGAATCTAAATATGCCGTAGATTGTATTTATGCTTTTTATCTCTTTATGTGAGCAAACGCTAGAGCTCAAAATTGCAGAAAAAATATTTGTAAAACTAACGAAAGGGTGGGGTATCAAATGGATAAAAATGTATTTAAATCAAGCGCTACAGATCCGCTTAGCCTGGCACTTGAAATTCAAAGGTCTACTTTTCATATGCACAATATTTGGTTAAACCTTTTACTCGGGTCTCCTAGCAGCTCAAACTTTATTGATGACTATAAAAGCGTGCTCAATAATTGCCAGTCAAAAGGGGTGCAAAGAAACAGAAGATCCTATGATCAACTTGATTTCGATCTTTTCAACATTGTGCCGACTTTATATCTGAATTTTTTCAATGAGATCTCAAAGATTAATGAGTCAAAAAAGTATTCTGTGAATCCCTAGGAAAAGTCCCAATGTGATGGACTCGGGTGAAAGCCCTTCGTAGTTATTATTATCGGTATAGCACTTGATAGCTTCGGGGGGATAGGTTTCCAATATTTGCCATATTGAACGAATTGTTCCCACGGGCCGCCAATTGGTTGAGGTAAGCAGCTTTTGGGGTAAAGAAAAAGCCCCTAGATTGCTCTAGGGGCTTTACTTATTTGGCTCCTCGACCTGGGCTCGAACCAGGGACCTACGGATTAACAGTCCGGCGCTCTACCAACTGAGCTATCGAGGAATAAGCCGATATTATAGCAAGATGAAATCACTTCTTCCTACTTCTGTGCAGATCCCCAAAGTACTGACCATTGCTGGGTCCGATAGTGGCGGCGGGGCGGGGCTGCAGGCCGATCTCAAGGTGATTACGGCATTAGGTGGCTACGGGATGTCTGTGATCACGGCAATAACCGCCCAAAATACCTTGGATGTCACGCGTATTCAGGACGTTGATCTTGGTGTTGTTGAAGCCCAGATTGACGCAGTTTTAATGGATATTGGTGCCGATATTGTCAAAATCGGTATGTTAGCCAGCCCAGAAATAGTTCGGACAGTTGCCAAATCTTTACGCAAACACGGCGTTAAACGGATTGTTCTGGATCCCGTTTTGCGCGCCACCTCTGGTGCAAGCTTAGGCGGTGACGATACCGCTCAAGCCATGATCGCCGACTTATTTCCGATTGCATCACTAGTTACGCCTAATCTAGATGAAGCTTCATTGCTGCTTGGTCGTGAAATAAGTGGTCCTAATGATTTCAAACTGGCTGCCGAAGAATTGCTCGAGATGGGCCCGCAAGCAGTGCTTATCAAAGGCGGGCATTTAGACAGCACGCATACCCAAATTACCGATTACTTAATGTGGCGCACGCTTGAAGACGGCCTTATAGTGGTTCAGTCAAAAGAATTCAGGCACTACCGCGTCAACACAGTAAATACCCATGGCACCGGATGTTCTTTAGCGTCTGCAATTGCTACCTACCTTGCTGATGGTCATGACCTCGACCATGCGGTTGCTAAGGCGATCGCCTATGTAGAGGCAGGATTAGAAGCAGGACGGTTCTTAAGTATTGGCGAGGGTCCAGGACCTTTGTGGCATATGCATGATTTTTTCCCTACAGCATTGCTCGATGAGAAAGAAAAGAATTGAAGCAGGCCCTAAAGAAGAAAAAACGGGCTCTAAGCCTGCATTAATTCTTGTAAGTGCTTGACTGCTGCCTTGGGGTCTTTGGCTTGGGTAATTGCTCTCACGACAGCTACTGAACCAACACCACTTTTTGCCACCGCATGAATGCTATCTTGATCAATACCGCCAATAGCTACTAGCGGGTAGTTGCTCATGAGTTGCGCGTATCGATATAGGCGGCCAAGCCCTTGCGGTGCGGTAGGCATCTTCTTTAAATTTGTCGGAAAGATGGCGCCCATTGCAATGTAACTTGGGCAAAAGCGATCTGCATAAGCCAGCTCTGCATAGCCATGAGTGCTGAGCCCCAGTCTTAAACCCGCACCCCGAATCTCTTCCAGGTTGGCATCTACCAAATCTTCTTGGCCTAAGTGGACACCATAGGCTCCGGCATCAATCGCCTCTTGCCAATAATCATTAATGAAGAGCAGGGTCTTGCTATCTTTGACCGCAGCAACGGATTCTTTAATCTGTTTTCGGATTTTGGATTTCTCATCCGACTTAAAGCGAAGTTGTACTGTAGGTAGCTCCGCTTCAACCATGCGCTTCACCCAATCAGCGTCTGGCATTACGCCATACAATCCTAAGCGTTTTGGGCACTCTTTAAAGGCATTAGGATTCATATTACGAGTCCAGGGCAATAAATCAAAATGCTCTGGCCTGCTAGGCCATTTAAAGGGATTAAAGCCGCCATCTTGCAATGTCATGCGTGACCACGCTTTACCCAAGATTCTGGCATCGGACTCAATAAATCCCATCTCAATAGCAGCTAGTGCACCCGCTAATTCGTAATGATCAACAGCAGCTTCGTTATCAATCAGCGGAGGAGGGGAGTTCAGACTAAAGCTCGGAATCGGAATACATAAATCCTCATTGCGATGTGCGGCAACGATTTGGTCTGCAAGGTCTCGAATCAGGCTCATGAGTTTAGTGTACTTAAGATTGATGCCAAAAAGGAGTGCCCACCAATGGGGTGCTTGCTTGGGCTGACTCTTGGGGCTTCATGGCGCCAGATAAATAGGCTGTACGACCTGCATCAACTGCCATAGCAAAGGCTTTGGCCATCACTACAGGATCATCCGCCAAGGCCACTGCTGTATTAAGTAGTACGCCATCAAATCCCCATTCCATGACAGTGCAGGCATGAGAAGGAAGTCCTAGGCCAGCATCAACCAAGAGTGGAACCTTTAATCGATCACGCAATAGTTTCATGGCATACGGATTTAAAGGGCCTTGACCTGTGCCAATCGGAGCAGCCCAAGGCATCACTGCTTGGCAACCGACATCAACCAATCGTTGGCACAAAATGAGATCTTCTGTGCAATACGGCAGAACCTTAAAGCCATCTTTAATGAGAGTTTCCGCTGTCTGCACTAAACGCAAGACATCAGGCTGCAAAGTGTAATCATCGCCAATCAACTCTAATTTGATCCAATCGGTTTCAAACACTTCGCGCGCCATTTGCGCAGTCGTAATCACTTCTTGTGGACTGTGGCAACCAGCAGTATTCGGTAGAACAGGAACCGCCATCTTCTTAAGTAAATCCCAAAAGCCGCTATGCGCTTCAGCCGTTGATGTTCCCTGGCGACGCAAGCTCACAGTAATCATGCCAGGATTAGATGCTTGTACTGAGTTCTCTAGCACCTGTGGAGAAGGGTAGCGTGAGGTCCCTAATAGCAAACGACTAGCAAAGCTCTCGCCATAAAGGACAAGGGTATCGGCGCTATTGAGGTTATTAGGTAAAGGGGCGTTCATATCAAAGTAGTTTGTTCTAAATCAGCCGCCAGTAACGGGGGCGATGATTTCAATTTGATCATTCTCATTTAAGACAAAATCTGCATGCTTGGTCTTGGGTACAAAATGGAGATTGACAGCAACAGCATAAGGCGGCTTCGCATTGATGAGAGTCAGAGCATCACTCACCATGCTCTTGCTGGGCAATTCATAAGCTACTTGATTAACGATTACGCGCATACCGCCTCAATCTGATTATGATCTTGAGACATGCTCAATCCCAGATCCAATGCAGTTTTGCTTGCGCCGAACTCTAAAAGTTCTAAAGCGCAATCGAGCACTGCAGGAGAAATCATAAAACCATGGCGATATAAACCATTGATTATGATCAAATCAGCAAGCCCTTTATCTTTCTGAGACCGAATTTCTGGGAGATTATTTTTTAAAGTGGGGCGACACTGCGTCGCCATCTCTAAAATACGCGCTTCGGCAAACCCGCTATGAACGGTATAGACGGCGCTAAGTAATTCCATGGCAGAACGCACGCTCATTTCTGACAGATCATCGGATTCAATCTCCGTTGCACCCACCACATAGACATCGTTTTCTTTTGGCGCTATATAAATCGGGTAGCGCGGGTGTATTAGGCGTGTAGGCCGACGCAACTTGACCTCTGGTGCGTATAGTCGAATAACCTCACCACGAACACCGCGTAAGCTATTAGGCTTATCACCAGATGACCAAGATTCTTTGGCGCCAGTGCCTCGGCAATCAAGCACTGCTTTGTAGTTTGACTGTTTGCGTAACTCTTGAGGGTCGATCTCGGTATGCCAGTGACAACTTACCTTAAGAAGATCCAATTCACTTACTAGAGCATCCAATAGCTGGCGGTTATCCAATTGCCCTTCATTGGGTAAATAGAGTCCCTGGGTAAACCGATCCGCAACTCCTGGCTCTAGTGCGCGCAAAGCTTCATTATTGAGTTTTTGCGGCGCGCTTAAACCGGCATTGGAGCGACAGTTCTTTTCTAGGTGAGCGGCAAAGCGTTCCGCATCACTAGAGTCTTGCCGATGCCACAAGATCAGGGTGCCGTCCTGCTGAAAGTAAACCGGGGTAGACAAATCGTCTATCAGTTCTTTCCAGCGGGGCAAGCTATGCAAACCCATGCGAACTACAGAGTCTTCAGTAATGGCGGATTCAGCCAATGGTGCCAACATTGCTGCAGCAATGCGCGCAGCTGCATGAGAGCCATCTGGACCGCCCTTATCAAATAGATCGACTTGAGCGCCGCCTTTAGCAAGTGCAAGAGCCAGTAGGCGACCCATGAGGCCGCCACCAACAATCGCATACTTGCTATTGGAAAAGCTTGCGCTAGTCATCGCTTATCTGTTCGCTGTGAATGACTTACTGATAAATCTCACTACCGCGCTTACGGAACTCTGCAGACATTTCATCCATGCCCTTAGAAGCATCGGTCACTTCAGTAATTGGAATGACCTTGGCTTTAGGGTTGCCATCAGCATCTAAAGTCGCAGCATATTCACGCACCTCTTGAGTGATCTTCATGGAGCAGAACTTCGGACCACACATGGAGCAAAAGTGCGCAATCTTGGCGCCTTCCGCTGGCAGTGTTGCGTCGTGATATTCACGCGCACGCTCAGGATCTAAGCCCAGATTAAATTGATCTTCCCAGCGGAACTCGAAACGCGCTTTAGAGAGTGCGTTATCGCGTACTTGCGCACCAGGTAAACCTTTAGCTAAGTCAGCACCATGGGCAGCAATCTTGTAAGTGATGATGCCTTCGCGTACATCTTCTTTATCCGGCAGACCTAAATGCTCTTTTGGTGTGACATAGCAAAGCATTGCTGTGCCGTACCAACCAATTTGAGCTGCACCAATACCGCTGGTGATGTGGTCATAGCCTGGGGCAATATCGGTAATCAATGGTCCGAGCGTGTAGAAAGGAGCTTCCAAGCAATGTTTCAGCTCTTCAGTCATGTTCTCTTCAATGCGCTGCATTGGAACGTGGCCAGGGCCTTCAATCATCACTTGTACATCATGTTTCCAGGCCTTAGCCGTCAATTCGCCGAGTGTATGGAGTTCGCCAAACTGAGCGGCATCATTGGAGTCGGCAATACAACCAGGACGTAAGCCATCACCCAAGCTAAATGACACGTCATAAGCTTTCATGATCTCGCAGATTTCATCAAACTTTGTGTAAAGGAAGTTTTCTTTGTGATGCGCTAAGCACCACTTAGCCATGATCGAGCCACCACGAGAAACGATGCCAGTAATGCGATCAGCAGTTAGCGGTACATAACGGAGCAATACACCAGCATGAATAGTGAAGTAGTCAACACCTTGTTCTGCTTGCTCAATCAAGGTATCGCGGAACATTTCCCAGGTGAGGTCTTCTGCAATGCCACCCGTTTTATCTAAAGCTTGATAGATTGGAACCGTGCCAATAGGAACTGGAGAGTTGCGAATAATCCATTCGCGTGTCTCATGAATATGTTTACCAGTGGAGAGATCCATGATGGTATCTGCACCCCAACGAATCGACCACACCATCTTTTCAACTTCTTCGTTAATGGATGAAGTAACAGCAGAGTTACCTAAGTTGCCGTTAATCTTCACGCGGAAGTTACGGCCAATAATCATTGGCTCTAATTCAGGGTGATTAATGTTGGCTGGAATAATCGCACGGCCTGCAGCAATCTCAGAGCGCACAAATTCACCAGTGACGATGTCAGGAAGATTGGCACCATAACCTTTACCGGGATGCTGCTTCAACAACTGCTTATAAGCAGGGTCTTTTCGAAGTTGCTCAAGGCCCATGGATTCACGCAGGGCGATGTATTCCATTTCAGGAGTGATGATTCCCTGGCGAGCGTAATACATCTGACTGACGTTATGACCAGACTTTGCTACGCGTGGCGCACTGATATGAGAGAAGCGTAAATTTTGGGTAGCTTCATCTTGTGAACGGGCTACACCATATTCAGAGCTAGGCCCTGCCAACTGGATGGTGTCATTACGTTCAGCAATCCAAGCATCGCGAAGTCTTGGCAAACCTTTTTCAAGATTGATCACAACATCTGGATCGCTATATGGGCCTGATGTGTCATAAACAGGTACTGGAGGATTGGCCAACATTTCTTCGCCTACGCGAGTAGGTAGCTGCTCAATCATGCGGATTGGCGCTTTGACATCGGGTCTTGACCCTTGGAGGTAAGTTTTTGTCGAGGCCGGATAGGCAAACTTTTGCCCAAAGTCGCGCTCTAAGCTTTTAAGGCTTGGAATCTCGTGTTTTGCATTTTTAGTTGAAGTCTTGCCTGTACTCATGTCCATCTCCTAGCTGTTTTAGATGGACGAAACCGGGCGTCGGTCTGATGTAACTCCCCACGCCAGCATTACCTGGATCGGGTTATAGGGTCTTTCTCAGCACCTTCTAAAACTGCTATGAAGGGCACCCCTGTTTCATCCTTAAGATGAATTTAACCACGAATTGACCGATTACTGTATGACGCCAGTCAAGCCCTGCCAAACAGCCCCAATAGGCTACTTATTGCGGCGCAATATGAAGTCTGCGGTCACAAAGGCAGCGTCAGAGGTAAATTCATCAGCAAGGATTCTGGCGGCAGCCTCTGGCAGGGAGATTTCAATAAAGCCACTGACTTCACCATCATGGTTAGTGGGGACAAAGTTGTCGGACAACTCTAAATCATAGATATACAGCTGCTCATCGTGAAAGCCTCGATCTACTGATGGGCGGCGCATATGTATACGCCCCACAGGTTCAATTTGATCAGAGATGTGTTCAGGAACGCCAGCTTCCTCCCAAAGCTCACGACGCGCACTAACCCAGGGTGTTTCATCGGCAGTAATACCACCAGCAGCCAAGTTATCTAACTTACCTGGATCGGTCGGCTTGGTCTCACTGCGCCTACCTAGCCAGATGGTATTGCCGTGGGTATAGCCATTAATATGGGTTGCCATGCTACGAAAGCCAAAGGTACGAAACGCAGCGCGTTCCATGCGAAAGTATTTGTGACCATTTAAATCAACCCACGCAAAGTCTTCGTTACGCCAGCCTGGAATAAACCCACCCAATCTCATACGATTGGCCAATTGATAAAGGCTGTTAGATAAATCTCTAGGCTTGCCCAATTGAATGGTGAGTTTGTCATGACCCATTGCAATCAGTGCAATGGATTCTTTTTGTAAAGACTCTTGCAGATAAGGAATGAACTCTGGATTGAGGTGACCAATCAGTTGCTCGCCGGTTGCGCCACGTGATAAATAAATCGGTAGGTAATCCGCGGGAGCAGAGCGTGCCGTATTTTGGAGCATTTCCTCGAGGGCCGCTAGAGTACTGGTTGAGAGACTGGTCATGGCCTAAGTGTAAGGGAACTTTCCGTTCTGCGCCCTGATTCAAAAAGTTCCCTAACACAAAATATTATAGGAACTAGCATAAATATTTATAAGAAAAGACAGAAAGTAGGGAAAGATATTCTGCACACAAATTAGGCAAGCTAGGTCTGCCTATACAAATCTGTGACTTACGAAAACTTTTGAGGATTTATCCACAAGGCCTGTGGATAAGTATGGCAAAGAAACGGTTCAATTTTGATGAAATATTGCTTTACTTGAGTCTAAACCTAAGCCCAAAGGAAATTGGGGCGTTATAAACACACAAAATCGATAGAGACAAAAATTGATCATTAGAGCTTGAGCTATCGCTCATTAATTCGGGCCAATATTAGATTTTGAGGGTGTAAAGCTATCTTTTGGGTGCTTGTTAATATGGAAAGCCAGATCTGGTTTGAGGATGAAAACAAGCGGCTTAATGTAATTAATTTTGCTGGCTAAATCAATTTGGCAAACATTATTCTACAAAGGGCCTAGTGTAAGATCTTGCCCATGCCTAGAAAATAATTCAAGTTTATTGGGCGCTTATTCTCCAGCAATGAATCGATGCAGAAATGAAAAAAATAATTATTCTTTTAGTCTCAACGTTAATGTTGGCCCCAGCATTAGTTAGCGCACAAACAACGCCATCAGTTATCGGCACCCTATCTTGGACATTGAGTCCGGGATTAACTAGCCCATCAACCACTGTATATCCGCCGACTTGGCAAGGTAAATGTGGGCCAACCCCTCCATCTGCATGCATTCAGCAGATGAATACACCGAATACTCCTTACTGCCCTCCGCCAACACCAAACCTATATCCATATTGCTCTGTAACTGCAGGCGCAAGCTTTACTGCACTGACGGCAACGGTCACAGATACAGGCAATGGTTATTACTCACTATCTGGTCAAGGAACTATTAACTTGGTGGTTACTGAGCCTTCGCATCAAACCTTTAGTACCGCTAGTGCGCTTACTGGCAGCATGTTTCTGAATGATGGTTGGTACTTGATGACCTTAATTTTTACTGCGTACCCTGTGCCTGTAGGTTGCTCCCTCAATGCCGTGACATTATCGGGGGAGTGTGTTGGTGTAACTGGATCCACCTCTCCTATCACTTTGGTTGTTAAGTGATATGTTGGGTCCTAAAAAGTTTAGTCTTATTTCATTGGTGAAAATTTCGGGAGTTCTTGCGCTTTCTGTTTTATTGCTCTCCTGCAGTGGTGGGGGCTCATTTTCCTCTGGTGGATCTACAAGCTCATCATCGCAACTTGCCACTACAGTAGCTGAATTATGTCCACGGTGTTTATCTACTCAGCCCAGTGGCGCGAGTCAATTGGAAAGTACTATTAGAAACATCAGTCCTGGCTCGATAAACAATCCAAGTTCTGGGCCTTCACAGTTGAAAGTAACACTTGAAACTATAGGCACCAGATAGTCCCATAGAGCTTGGTCCCGCCGACAGGAATCGAACCTGTATCCCACGCTTAGGAGGCATGTGCACTATCCATTGTGCTACGGCGAGATGCTAGGAAAACAAAAAAGTGTGCTAAGTCAATTCTAATGAATTACCAACCACACAGTGCCCATACTTGATTTGTCACTGCTACCATCATATCGGGTGCGAAGTACATTGAGAAAACAAACAACAAAGTGAATAAAGCAAACCCATAAAAGATGATCCTCCCAATGCCCGGTTTTTTCTTAAGCATTAGCCACTCTATGAATTGCTCGTTCCTTTACAGGAAGGTTAACTAAGAAAGCAAAGACGCCTAAGCCAATCGCGATTTCCCAAACAACTAAATAAGAGCCAGTTTGGTCAAACAGATAACCGCCTAAGAAGGCGCCACAGAAGCTACCCAATTGATGTGAGAAAAAGATGAGACCAGAAAGCATTGTCAAATACTTCACGCCAAAAATTTGCGCAACGATACCGTTGGTCAGTGGAATGGTTGAGAGCCATAAGAAACCCATAATGGCAGCAAAGATGTAAGTGCTCATCGGTGTAGGTGGCAACAATAAGAATGCCGTAATGGCAATGGAGCGCCCAATATAGATGGCAGACAGCAAATAGCGCTTAGGAAAACGCTGGCCTAGGATGCCAGAACTATAGGTACCGAAAATATTAAATAGGCCGATTAAGGCTAGCGCAGTAGTTGCCACTACTGGGGCACCAACCGCTGGATAGTTTGAGGAAAGATCTTTGAGGTAAGGCGCCAAATGCACGGCAATAAACACCACCTGAAAGCCGCAAACAAAATACCCTAGGGTTAAATAGCGAAAGCTTGAATTACCGATAGCTTCTTTAAGCGCCTGCTTAATCGTTTGATCGCCCAGCTTATGGTTGTATGTGAAATTCTTTTCACGCAACATAAATGCGGTTGGAATCATCAGGCTGGCCATTAATGCCAACATGAGCAGCGCATCTTGCGTACCAAACATACTGAGCAAACCTTGCTCGGCCGGAATCATGAGGAACTGACCAAATGAACCTGCGGCAGCAGTAATGCCCATTGCCCAAACCCGTTTTTCTGCTGATACGTTGCGACCTAAGATTCCATAGACCACGCTGTAGGTAGTTGCGGTTTGTGCCAAGCCAATGAGCAGGCCACCAGCCAACGTGAAGTTCATTACATCGGTAGAAACGGCCATACCAGCCAATCCTAAGGCATACAAAATACCACCAGCAACCATGATTTTGAATGCGCCGTAACGATCAGCCAAGGCCCCAGTGATCGGTTGAACTGCACCCCAAATGAGGTTTTGTAAAGCAATAGTCAGGGCAAAGGTTTCACGACCCCAGCCGTTGGCTGAGGTAATGGGCAAATTAAATAGTCCAAAGCCATGACGTATACCCATGGATAAGGTAACCATGAGTCCGCCATAGATGAGGACTTCCTTCATTGAAAGCCCTGGTTTGGAAGTCTGTGCTGTCATGGGTCTTAGATAACTCCCTTGGTGCGCAGCGCTTCAATCGCTTGATCATCTAACTTGAGACGTTCATGCAGGATCTCTTTCGTATGTTGACCCAGCGTAGGTGGTGCCATACGCACTTCAGTAGGAGTTTTTGATAGACGCATTGGGCTGGCCACCAGTTTCATATTGCCAACTGTAGGGTGTGGAACATCAATTTGAACGCCGCGATGGATAACTTGCTCGTTTTCAAACACTTCTTTGAAGTTATTGATAGGGCCGCAAGGAACATTCGCTTTCTCTAGTAATGTAATCCAGTCGCCTTTGGTTTTCTTGCGTGTCATTTGCTCTAAGAGTGGAATGAGTTGCTTGCGATGCTCAACACGCTGCGGGTTAGTAGCAAAGCGGGAGTCATCCGCCAGCTGGGGTTCACCACCCGCAGTCACAAAATGTCTAAATTGACCGTCATTGCCGGCACCCACAATCATCCAGCCATCAGATGTTGGGAAGGTTTGATAGGGAACGATGATCGGTGAAGCATTGCCCCAGCGTTTTGGCACTTCACCCGAGGTGAGGTAGGCACTAGATACATTCGCCATCACAGCAACCTGCGTATCTAGTAGCGACATATCAATGTATTGACCTTCGCCTGTATGGTCGCGGTGCACGATGGCGGCCAAGATGGCTGTACTTGCATACATGCCAGTAAATATATCGGCAATCGCAACGCCAGATTTTTGTGGGCTAGCGCCTTCGAAGTCATGAGCTTCACCTGTGACGCTCATGAAGCCACCCATGCCTTGAATAATGAAATCGTAGCCAGGGCGGTGGGCATATGGACCAGTTTGACCAAATCCAGTAATCGAGCAATAGATCAAATCCGCTTTAACCTTCTTGAGGCTTTCGTAGTCGAGGCCATATTTAGCCAGGTCACCCACTTTGTAGTTCTCAATGACGACATCAGACTCAGCGGCAAGTTGGCGGATTAGCTCTTGACCATCGGGCTTGGCAATATCAACCGTAATGGAGCGTTTATTGCGATTGATGCAAATAAAATAGGCGGATTCGTCAGTTTCCTTGCCATTGGCATCTTTGGCGAATGGAGGACCCCAATGACGGGTATCGTCTCCAACGCCTGGTCTTTCGACTTTTATGACATCCGCACCCAAATCAGCTAGATTTTGAGCGCACCAAGGACCCGCCAAGACACGGCTGAGGTCTAAAACGCGAATATGACTTAAGGCTCCCATCCCCCAATTTTGGCATGGATGACGGGGGAATTCCCGAAAAATTCGGTCTGGATCTCAGACATGACTACAATTTGCGCGCATGGCTACCCGTAAAACTTCCGAATACAGCGAATCGTCGATTCAGGTCCTAAAAGGACTGGAGCCAGTCCGTCAACGGCCTGGAATGTACACCCGCACCGACAATCCACTCCACATCATTCAGGAGGTGCTGGATAACGCATCTGATGAGGCCCTGGGCGGTTTTGGCAAGCAAATTATCGTCACGATGCATGCCGATGGCAGCGTAAGCGTTGAGGATGATGGGCGCGGCATTCCAGTGGGGATGCATCCTACCGAAAAATTACCGGTAGTCGAGATTGTGTTTACCCAACTTCATGCTGGCGGCAAGTTTGAAAAAGGTACTGGTGGTGCCTATGCATTCTCGGGCGGCTTACACGGCGTTGGTGTGTCGGTAACCAATGCTTTATCAAAAAGATTGGAAGTCACCGTTTGGCGTGATGGCCAAATGTCGACATTGACCTTTGCTGATGGCAAAGTGATTGAGAAGCTCAAAACGATTTCCTCTTCAAAAGAAGATAAGTCACACGGTACCCGCGTACGTGCTTGGCCAGACGGTAAGTATTTTGATAGCTCGGTTATTCCAATGCCTGAGCTCATTCGCTTACTGCGTTCCAAGGCCGTTTTATTGCCTGGCGTGAAGGTAACGCTGATTCAAGAAAAATCAGGCGATACTCAGACTTGGCAGTATGCACAAGGCTTGCGAGGCTATTTAAATGAAGCGATTGCGCAAGCTGGTCATGGTGCCGAAGTCATTCCACCATTTGAAGGCGAGCAATATGCCACCGGCACTGGAGATGAAGATTCTTTTGCTGAAGGCGAGGGCGCGGCTTGGGTAGTTTGCTGGACTGAAGATGGTGCACCAGTGCGCGAGAGTTATGTGAATTTGATTCCAACACCCGCTGGCGGTACCCACGAAAGTGGTTTGCGTGAAGGCTTATTTAATGCTGTTAAAGGCTTTATTGAGATGCATGCATTGCAACCGAAGGGTGTGAAGCTAATGCCTGAGGACGTATTTGCTCGCGCATCCTTCATTTTGTCTGCCAAAGTATTAGATCCTCAGTTCCAGGGGCAAATTAAAGAGCGCCTCAATTCTCGAGATGCCGTACGTTTAGTTTCTGGCTATGCGAAATCTGCCTTAGAGCTATGGCTTAATCAACACGTTGACTACGGTCGTAAATTGGCCGACCTAGTGATCAAGCAGGCGCAAGCGAGAACCCGTGCAGGCCAGAAGGTTGAGAAGAAAAAATCCTCTGGTGTAGCTGTTCTGCCTGGCAAGCTGACGGATTGTGAGAGCGAAGATATCGGTATGAATGAAATCTTCCTAGTAGAGGGAGATTCTGCAGGTGGTTCAGCCAAGATGGGTCGTAACAAGGAATATCAAGCCATCCTGCCATTACGTGGCAAAGTATTAAACACTTGGGAAGCGGAGCGCGACCGCTTGTTTGCCAATAATGAAGTGCATGACATCGCCGTAGCGATTGGTGTTGATCCACATGGAGCGAATGACACCCCCGATCTATCCAATCTGCGCTACGGTAAGGTATGCATTCTTTCTGATGCGGACGTTGATGGTGCGCACATTCAGGTATTGCTCTTAACCTTGTTCTACAAACATTTCCCCAAACTCATTGAGCTAGGGCACGTGCATATTTCTAGGCCGCCACTTTTTAGGGTCGATGCGCCAGCGCGTGGCAAGAAGCCTGCGCAAAAGATTTATGCTTTGGACGCTAATGAGCTTCAGGCTATTGAAGATAAATTGCGTAAAGACGGCGTCAAAGAAACTGCATGGCAGATCTCCCGCTTTAAGGGCTTGGGAGAAATGAGTGCAGAGCAACTTTGGGATACCACTTTGAATCCAGATACTCGACGTTTACTGCCGGTCACATTGGGGACATGGACTGAAGACGAAACATTTAAAACAATGGACATGTTGATGGGTAAGTCAGAGTCTGGTGCACGCCGTGATTGGTTAGAAGAGCGCGGCAATGAAGTGGAGGCGGACATCTAATGACAACTAAAAAAAATCCCGGCACAAATACTCCGGCCGATCAGGCGGATTTGTTTGCCAATCCCGTTGAAATTAATATTGTTGAGGTGGATGAGGCCCCTGCGGTAGCTGCAACTTCTGGAGGCGGATCAGACAATCATGATCCAAAAACGATCGATCTGAACGAAGATGGCAAAGATAGCTTAACGCTAGCGGTATACGCAGAGCGTGCCTATTTGGATTACGCAATTAGTGTTGTAAAAGGCCGCGCACTACCAGACGTATCCGATGGTCAAAAACCGGTACAGCGCCGTATTTTGTTCTCAATGAGCGAAATGGGTCTGCGTGCAGATGCTAAACCCGTCAAGAGTGCGCGTGTAGTTGGCGATGTATTGGGTAAGTTTCATCCGCATGGCGACCAATCTGCATACGATGCCTTGGTACGCTTGGCACAAAGCTTCTCACTGCGTTACCCATTAATCGATGGTCAAGGTAACTTTGGTTCACGCGATGGCGATGGCGCAGCAGCAATGCGTTACACCGAGGCGCGTCTTACTAAGATCGCTAGCTTGCTGTTGAGTGAAATCGATGAAGGTACGGTAGATTTTGCTCCAAACTATGATGGATCATTTCAAGAGCCGAAATTATTGCCAGCTCGCTTACCGTTTGTATTGCTCAATGGGGCATCCGGTATTGCAGTGGGTATGGCTACCGAGATCCCTTCACATAATTTGCGTGAAGTCGCTACGGCTGCTGTTGCTTTAATGAAGTCCCCTAAGATGAGTACTTCAGAGTTATTGGAAATCATGCCTGGCCCTGACTATCCAGGCGGTGGACAAATTATTTCTTCTTCTACAGAAATTGCCCAGATCTATGAAGCAGGACGCGGCAGCATCAAAGTACGTGCACGTTGGTCTGTCGAAGAATTGGCTCGTGGTCAATGGCAGATCGTTGTTAATGAACTGCCTCCAGCGACCTCTTCGCAACGGGTGCTACAAGAGATTGAAGAGATTACCAATCCGAAGGTGAAGGTCGGTAAAAAGACCTTAACGCCTGAGCAAAATAACCTTAAATCAACCATCTTGAATGTGCTTGATGGTGTGCGTGATGAATCCAGTAAGGATGCGGCAGTACGACTTGTATTTGAACCGAAGAGTAAAAATATTGACGTAAATGAGTTTGTCAATTTATTGCTTGCGCACACATCATTGGAATCCAATGCACCAATGAACTTGGTGATGATTGGTAATGATGGTCGTCCTCGTCAAAAAGGCTTAAAAGAAATTTTGTCTGAGTGGGTTGCATTTAGGGTAGCCACAGTGACTCGCAGAACGCAGCACCGCTTAGGCAAAGTCAAAGATCGTATGCATATTTTGGAAGGACGCTTAACCGTTCTTCTCAATATTGATAAGGTCATTAAGATCATTCGCAATAGCGATGAACCTAAAGCGGATCTGATTAAAGAATTCAAGCTGAGTGATCGCCAAGCAGAAGATATTCTGGACATTCGTTTGCGCCAGTTAGCTCGCTTGGAAGGCATCAAGATTGAGCAAGAGCTTAAACAGCTCAAGGCTGAACGCGATGACCTAGAGGGCTTATTGCAAAACGACACCGTCTTGCGTAAGCGCATCATTAAAGAAATCGAATCTGATATGAAAGACTTCGGTGATGATCGTCGCACCCTCATTCAAGAAGATAAGCGTGCCGTTGCTGAGACCAAAGTCATTGATGAGCCAGTCACAGTGATTGTTTCTCAAAAAGGTTGGGTACGTGTTCGCCAAGGTCATGAGCATGATGCAACTCAATTTGGCTTCAAAGCCGGCGATGCTTTATATGCGACCTTTGAAGTGAGAACCGTGGACGTGATTCAGGGCTTTGGTAGTGATGGACGGGTATATACAGTTCCCGTCAGCGAATTACCAGGTGCTCGCGGCGATGGCTCGCCATTAACTAGCTTCGTCAATTTGGCTGCTGGCTCACAAATGGTCGCCTATTACGCTGGTCAACCCGATGATTTGGTATTGCTTTCTACTAAAGCGGGTTATGGATTCTTGGCTAATGTTGCTGATATGACTACTCGCAATAAAGCGGGTAAATCATTTTTGAGCATGGATGCTAAAGTTCCAGGAGATGCACCTTTAGGCGCGGCTAAGGTGAAGGTAGGCATGAAGCAAGTCGCCTGCCTTTCGGAGACTTCTAAGCTACTAGTTTTCCCGTTAGATGAGCTCAAGCGACTTCCAACCGGCGGCAAAGGGGTAATCCTAATGGGCTTGGACGACAAAGAACACTTGGCTTCTGCTATCGCTGTTGGACCTGATGGCGCTACTTATTCAGGTGCGGGACGTGCTGGCAAGCCAACTGAACTCGGTTTGGATGCAAAAACCTTGAAGTCATTTGCTGGTAATCGTGCGCGCAAAGGTCACTTTGTTGAGCCACGCTTGAAAGACGGCAAGTTAACGGCAAACTAAGTGGCGAACTAAGTAAGACGTTTACGTTTTTTTAGGAATACTCACGCCATATTTAACGGCAATCACTTCTGCCAGAATCGATACAGCGATCTCTGGCGGAGTGAGGGCGCCAATATATAGCCCAACAGGGCCATGTAACTTTTCAACTTGTTCTTGGCTCACATCAAACTCGAGCAAGCGTTCTTTGCGCTTCTGGGTGTTCTTCCGACTACCCAGTGCGCCCACATAAAAGGATGGAGACTTGAGAGCCTCCATCAAAGCCATATCATCGAGCTTTGGATCATGCGTTAGTGCCACAACTGCTGTGTGAGAGTCAACACCAATTTCTAGAAGCACATCATCCGGCATGCCCTTCACAAAGGTAATATCGGATCGATTCAAGCCTTCGGCATACTCTTCACGTGGATCAATCACAATCACCTCAAAGTCAGAAGCCAATGCAAAGTCAGCCGTGTACAGGGAAAGTTGACCGGCACCAATAATCACCATACGCCAACGGGGACCATAAGTGGTTTGCATTTCTTGTTCGGTACAAAAAAATTCATCACTACGATCACCCAAGCCAAGAGTAGACTTGCCAGTCGCTAAATTGACAGAGCGACGGGTCACTTGATGGGAAGAAATTTTCTCCAGCAGTTTCTCTAAAATCGCTAATTCTGGTTTTGGCTCAACCAGCAGACGTAGTGTGCCTCCACAAGGCAATCCAAAACGAGCGGCCTCTTGTTGGGTTACTCCATAAACCACCATCTCCGGGGTATTGCGTGTGAGGATTTCAGTTTGAACGCGGCGTATCAGGTCATCTTCAACACAGCCGCCTGAAACAGACCCGGCAACTTGCCCGTCCGCTCTGATGGCTAGCCAAGAGCCGACTGGACGGGGTGCCGAGCCCCATGTCTGCACTACGGTCGCAATCGCAACGGATTGACCCGCTTTGAGCCATTCGACGGCAGATTTGAGTACGCTTAAATCGGTGCTATTCATGCTTTATCTTTTTTTACTAAAACTTTTATTAATAACTAATTATTATCACTCTAATGACTATTTCTAGTGAATCCTCAAAAAGTCCCAATTTGCGCCTAGCCATCCTGATATTGGCAGCAGGTGAGGGGAGTCGTTTGGGTGGATATCCTAAAGCCTTGTTAAAAAAGGGCGGGGATAGTTTGTTAAAGCACTTTGTCCAATCAATCCAAACTCTTGAACCCTTAGAGACTCTGATTGTTACCGGCTTTTACTCGGATCAAATTGAAGTAGAAATTAATTTACTCAAGCGTGAGCTTGAAAGTCCAATAAGTTGGGAGAAAAATATCCATCCGGAATTGGGTCAAGCCTCTTCTGTGCGGCTTGGTCTTGAGTCTCTCAAAAGTGACTACGATGTTTTGTTAATTGCCTTATGCGACCAGCCTGAAATAGGCCTTAAAGAAATAGAATCCTTGGTGGAACAATACAAGCACAGAAAGTTAGATCAAGAAATCGTATTGCCGATGGTAAATGGTCAAAGAGGTAACCCGGTGTTATTTTCAAAACTAGTCATTGAGAAAATCTTAGCAATACCCGGAATGGTCTGCAGACCCTTTATGGATCTGCATCCCGAGCTAGTCAAAACGTTTGTCACTGATAACCAAGCATTTGTAATGGATGTCGATACGCAGAACGATATCGAGAAACTAGGGTTGGATAGAATCCAACCCCATTAAGCCGTATTGAATTAAATCTCGGCGATTAATTCGATTTCTACACAAGCCCCAAGCGGTATTTGAGCGACACCAAAGGCGCTACGCGCATGTTTACCAGCATCGCCAAAGACTTCAAACAGTAGTTCTGAGCAGCCATTCACCACCAAATGTTGCTCCGTGTAACTGTCGGTGGAGTTCACTAATCCCATGACTTTAACGATGCGCTTTACTTTATCTAAAGAGCCTAAGTGGTTTTGCAAGGTAGAAATCAAGTCAATCGCAATAGAGCGTGCAGCTGCTTTACCGGTTTCTGTATCCAAATCTTTACCGAGCTTCCCAACCCAAGGCTTGCCATCGCGTTTGGCAATATGGCCAGAAAGAAAAACGGTATTGCCCGAAGTGGCAGCCATGACATAGGCAGCGGCAGGAGGCCCTGGTGGAGGCAAGTCAATTCCGAGGGTTTTAAGACGTTCGCTAATGGTTGTGCTCATATTGTGTTTCTGTAATTGAATTGAAAAAAGAATCTTACTTGGAAAGCTGACGCATGGCGCTTTCAAGGCCATTCAGAGTGACTGGGTACATACGATCTTTCATGAGGTTTTGCATGATGTCTATCGATTGACGGTATTGCCAAATCGATTCTGGCTCAGGATTAAGCCATGCAAAATGGGGGAAGTGATCAATGAGTCGATTGATCCAAACTGCACCCGCCTCTTTGTTGTTGTACTCAACCGAACCATTGGGACTCAAAATTTCATAAGGAGACATCGTCGCATCTCCAACAAAGATCAATTTATAGTCTGGCCCATATTTATTAATGATGTCTTGCGTTGCGGTAACTTGATCACGTCTACGGCGATTGCTTTGCCACACGTTTTCATAAACACAGTTATGGAAGTAGTAAGCTTCTAAATGCTTAAATTCAGCTTTAGCGGCAGAAAATAACTCAGCAATGCGCTGGATGTGGTCATCCATCGAACCGCCAACATCCATGAGAAGCAGAACTTTGACCTGGTTGTGTCGCTCAGGCCGCATTTGAATATCCAGCATGCCTGCATTGGCGGCTGTTGAATGAATGGTTTTGTCTAAATCCAACTCTAGCGTAGACCCTTCGCGAGCAAAGCGACGTAAGCGTCGTAAAGCAACTTTGATGTTACGTGTGCCTAAGGCTAAATCGCTGTCGTAGTCCTTAAATTCCCGGGCTTCCCAGACTTTGATGGCTGTTCTATTGCCAGCACTTTCTCCGCCAATGCGAATGCCTTCTGGGTGATAGCCGCTGTGACCAAATGGAGAGGATCCGCCGGCACCAATCCACTTATTGCCACCACCATGCCATTCTTTTTGCTCTTTTAAAAGTTCTTCAAGACGCTTCTTTAGGGCATCCGGCCCACCTAATTTCTGCAGTGCCGCTTTTTCTTCATCGGTCAGTACGCGTTGAAGTTTTTTCTCAAGCCAGTCAAGCGGAATATCCGGGGAGAGGGCGATGATTTGCTCGATCCCGTTGAAGTAGGATCCAAACACTTGATCAAAGCGATCAAAGTGTTGTTCGTCCTTAACCAAGGTTAAGCGCGAGAGCTGATAAAACTCATCAATCGATGGTTTAATAACGCCGGATTTCAAACCTTCCAAGAGTGTTAAAAACTCTCGCACTGAAACAGGCACCTTGGCCTCTTTCAGATTAAGGAAGAATTGAATCAACATAACAAAATGGCGTAATCAAGAATCAACTTAGCGATGGTTGCGATTCATCATGACCAAGCGTTCAAATAGATGAATATCTTGTTCATTTTTGAGTAAGGCGCCATGTAAAGGCGGCACAACAATCTTTTCATCACTGCTATGGAGTGCTGCAGGTGGAATGTCTTCCGCCAATAGGAGCTTTAGCCAGTCAATGAGTTCGGATGTAGAGGGTTTCTTTTTAAGGCCTGGCAATGACCGTATCTGGTAGAAGGCCTTGAGAGCCGCATCTAATAGATCCTGTTTGATATTAGGGTGGTGGACATCCACGATGCTCTGCATCGTATTGGCATCTGGGAAGGTGATGTAATGAAAGAAGCAGCGGCGCAAGAAGGCATCGGGCAATTCTTTTTCATTATTTGAAGTGATGATGACGAGCGGGCGATGTTTTGCCTTAATTAACTCGCGAGTTTCATACACATAAAACTCCATACGATCAATTTCGCGCAATAAGTCATTCGGAAACTCAATGTCTGCTTTATCGATTTCATCAATGAGCAATACGGTAGGCTCGTCTGCCTCAAAAGCCTGCCAAAGAACACCTTTCACGATGTAGTTCCGAATATCGTTTACTTTTTCATCGCCCAATTGGGAGTCGCGCAAGCGGCTTACGGCATCGTATTCATAAAGACCTTGCTGAGCCTTCGTTGTGGATTTGATATGCCATTGCAACAGCGGCATGTTTAGGGCGGCAGCCACTTCTTCGGCAAGCATCGTTTTTCCGGTGCCTGGTTCGCCCTTAATTAGTAGGGGGCGCTGTAACGCAATGGCCGCATTAACTGCTAATTTCAGATCATCAGTGGCCACATAGCTTTGGCTACCTGCAAAGCGATTTGGGGAAGGTGAGGTGAATTTGCTCATGGACATACCTAATTAAGGGCTAGATTAAGCATTCAAGTATAGGTAAATGAGGGGAATTTTTCAGTGTTTTTACTGATTTTGGCTTCTGAAATGGCGAGAAGGGCGTCTGTCCGCTATACTCTTCCCAAATTGATCTAAATCAAACTCATTAATACTGATTTCTATGAAAAAACTCTCATTTCTTCCTCATTTGGCCGTTGCTGCAGCTTTAGCTTTTGCAGGTTCTGTTGCCCAGGCTGATGAAGTTAAAGGCAATGCCGCCGCAGGTAACGCCAAGGTTTGGCTTTGTGTTGGCTGCCACTCAATCCCTGATTACCGCGCCGACTACCCATTGGTATACAAAGTACCTATGTTAGGTGGTCAAAATGGTGCTTATATTGCTACCGCTTTGTCTGAGTACAAAAAGGGTGAGCGTAAGCATCCGACTATGCGCGCTATTGCTGCCAGCTTGTCTGACCAAGATATGGCTGATATTGGCGAATACTATGCCGCGCAAACTGCCAGCTCACCTAACAACCCATTGAAGTGATTCATTGATCAAGATACATAGAGATACTTTTATGAAATTCGCACTAATTACAGCAGTTTTGCTCTCAAGCATTGGTTTGGTAAACGTGGCAAATGCTGCTAACGTGGATAAAGGTCAGGCATTGGTAGAGAAGGCGAACTGCGCTTCCTGTCATGGGGCAGGACTCAACGCCCCAATCTTGCCGGCTTACCCAAAGTTAGCTGGTCAGTATGCTGATTACTTGTATTACGCCTTGAAGGCATACAAAGTAGGCAACGGCAATGCACAGTATGGTCGTAATAACGCCATTATGGGCTCACAAGTTCAAGCCTTTAATGATGCGGATTTGCAAGATATTGCCGCTTATGTTTCAAGCTTGCCTGGTAATTTTGTTATCAAAAAGTAAACCTTGCTAGCTTAGGTTGCTTACTTAAAAGGCTTAGAATAATCTTCTAAGCCTTTATTTTTATATAGGTTTTATCTTAACGCCTCAAGCCCTCGGGCGAGATGTTTGCGCATAACAGCTTCAGCAGTTTGTTCATCGCGTTTGAGAAGTGCTTGAAGGATTTCTCGGTGCTCAACCAGTGAGTTTTGTAGTCTACCGGTGCTCGTTAAGGAGTCTCTGCGGTGGAGCTTGAGAACTTTACGCAGGTCGGCAATGACGCCATTCATCCATTTATTGCCTGCAATTTCCTGTATTAGCTCATGAAATTTGCCATTTATCTCAAAAAACTGCTCAATATCACGATCAGCAGCAGCTTTCTCTAAGCGGTGATGCAAGTGGTCCAGCATGTTTAGCTCTGCTTCAGTTGCTTTTGTCGCAGTTTCTTTGGCTGCCTGACCCTCTAAAAGGGAGAGGATGGTAAAGATCTGCTCCAAGTCCTTTCTCGTAACTTCCGTCACATACGCCCCGCGACGCATTTTGATGGTGATGAGGCCTTCAGAGGCTAGGACCTTGATTGCCTCACGCATTGGCGTGCGACTGATACCGAATTGTTCAGCAAGAGATTGCTCATCTAACCAACTTCCAGGAGCTAGTTGCTTACTAAAAATCTGCTCCCGCAGCCGATCGGCTACGTCTTCATATAGGGGTCTATTATTCAGTTTTGTATTCATAATTATGAATACATGATAGCTAGACAAATAATCAATAGTCAAGCAGAATGTAAAGATATTTCGATGCAATGCAGCAAAAATAAACGGGAGTTTTTGTGAGTTCTAAAGAAAACAATTCATGGCCATCATTTCCAGATACCAACTTAGAAGCCTGGAAAAAGTCAGCGCAAAAATCTGCACCGAATGGTGACGTTGATTCCTTGGGTTGGAAAACCCCGGATGGCATTCATTTAAAAGCCTTATACACATCATCGGATGTTGAAGGCCTTAATTACACCGATACATTGCCTGGGTTTGAGCCATTTGTTCGTGGTCCACAAGCGACGATGTACTCAGTTCGTCCTTGGACCATTCGTCAGTACGCTGGTTTTTCAACTGCTGAAGAATCCAATGCCTTCTATCGCAAAGCCTTAGATGCAGGTGGTCAAGGTGTGTCAGTTGCTTTTGACTTAGCTACTCATCGTGGATATGACTCGGATCATCCGCGTGTTACAGGCGACGTTGGTAAAGCTGGTGTTGCCATTGACTCTGTTGAAGATATGAAGATCTTGTTCGATGGCATTCCATTGGATAAGGTATCCGTCTCGATGACGATGAATGGCGCTGTATTGCCAGTATTAGCTGGTTACATTGTGGCCGGTGAAGAACAAGGCGTAAAACAGGAGCAGTTATCAGGAACGATTCAGAATGACATTCTGAAAGAGTTCATGGTTCGCAACACCTACATTTACCCACCAGAACCTTCGATTCGCATCATTGGTGACATTATTGAGTACACCGCCAAGCATATGCCGAAGTTCAACTCGATTTCTATTTCGGGTTATCACATGCAAGAGGCTGGAGCCAATCAAGTATTGGAGTTGGCATTCACCCTGGCTGATGGCAAAGAGTATGTAAAAACAGCACTTGCTAAAGGTCTTGATGTTGATGGCTTTGCTGGCCGACTCTCTTTCTTCTTTGCTATTGGCATGAATTTCTATCTTGAAGTTGCCAAGTTGCGTGCCGCACGTTTGTTGTGGTGGCGCATTATGAAATCTTTCGAACCAAAAAATCCAAAGTCATTGATGTTACGTACGCATTGCCAAACATCGGGCTGGTCTTTAACTGAGCAGGACCCCTATAACAATGTAGTGAGAACTACGGTAGAGGCCATGGCGGCAGTATTTGGCGGCACACAGTCGCTGCATACCAACTCTTTAGATGAGGCGATTGCCTTGCCTTCCGAGTTCTCCAGCCGTATTGCGCGTAACACCCAGTTGATTCTGCAAGAGGAGACACATATTCCAAGTGTGATCGATCCATGGGCGGGTTCTTACATGATGGAGAACCTCACCCAAGAGATGGCAGACAAAGCTTGGGAAATCATCCAAGAAGTAGAGGCTATGGGTGGTATGACCAAAGCCGTTGAAAGTGGATGGGCCAAACTCAAAATTGAAGCTGCTGCTGCTGAGAAGCAGGCCAAGATTGACTCTGGCTCTGATGTGATTGTTGGCGTCAATAAATACAAGCTTGGCAAAGAAGATCTCGTTGATGTACTGATGATCGATAACGACAAGGTTCGTGACGGCCAGGTTGCGCGCCTTAAGGAAATTAGGGCTAAACGCGACTCTAAAAAAGTAGATGCTGCATTAAAAGCATTAACCAAAGCTGCTGAAGATAACTCTGGAAACTTATTGGAGTTGTCGGTAAATGCAATCCGATTGCGTGCCACAGTAGGTGAGGTTTCTGATGCATTAGAAAAAGTTTACGGGCGCCACCGCGCCGATACTCAAAAGGTGACCGGTGTGTATGCAGCCGCTTATGACTCAGCAGAAGGCTGGGCAAAACTTCAAACAGAAATTGCAGACTTTGCAAAAGACTTTGGTCGTCGTCCTCGCGTGATGATTGCTAAGCTTGGGCAAGACGGCCATGACCGCGGTGCGAAAGTTGTTGCAACGGCTTACGCTGATTTAGGTTTTGACGTTGATATTGGACCCCTGTTCCAAACTCCGGAAGAATGTGCTCGTCAAGCAATTGAGAATGACGTCCATGCATTGGGCGTCTCTACCTTAGCGGCTGGCCATAAAACATTGGTGCCAGCCATCATTGCAGAGTTGAAGAAGCAGGGCTCAGACGACATCATCGTCTTCGTTGGCGGAGTGATTCCAAGGCAGGACTACGAGTTCCTCTACGAGGCAGGTGTAAAAGGTATTTACGGTCCAGGCACACCCATCCCAGCCTCGGCTAAGGATGTGCTTGAGCAAATCCGCAAATCTGTTAAACCAGCTTAATACGGATCATAGGCATGCTTGAAGCTGCTGATCAGGTTCTAGTGAATGATCTCACTGGTGCGCCATCGCTTAAACAGCGACGCGCATTGGCGAAGATCATTACGCTGCTTGAGTCAACTCGCCTAGACCATCGTCATCGCGCTGATGACGTGCTCAATTCTTTATTGCCTAAGACAGGTAAATCCTTTCGCCTAGGTATCTCTGGTGTCCCGGGTGTTGGTAAATCAACCTTAATTGAATCTTTAGGTCTTTACCTTATTGAAAAAGGACATCGAGTTGCCGTACTCGCGATCGATCCCTCGTCAAGCATCTCTGGCGGCTCCATTTTGGGCGATAAGACCCGCATGGAGCGTTTATCTGTTCTGGAGCATGCTTTTATTCGCCCAAGTCCATCGTCTTGTACGCTGGGTGGCGTTGCGGAGAAGACGCGTGAAGCCATGTTGGTTGCTGAGGCTGCAGGCTTTGATGTGATCATTGTGGAGACTGTCGGTGTAGGGCAGAGTGAGATTGCGGTTGCCGGTATGACGGATATGTTCCTCTTAATGCAACTACCAAATGCTGGCGATGATCTGCAGGCAATTAAAAAAGGCGTGATGGAAATTGCCGATCTCATTGTGATCAATAAAGTTGATATTGACCCTGATGCTGCAATGCGCGCTCAGTTATTTATTACCAGCTCCTTACGACTACTCGGCTTTCAAGGAAATCCGGATCACGCATCCCATGACAAAGAGTTTTGGCATCCGCAAGTTATGAACTTGAGTGCGCTAGAAGGCAAGGGCGTTCCGGAGCTTTGGGATAAGGTGTCTCGGTTTGAATCCCTGCAAAAAGCCAACGGGAAATTTGATTCTCGCCGCAAAGAACAATCGGGTGCATGGATGTGGGATCGCATCGATGCAGGACTAAAAAATGCATTTCGTAGCAATGTGGCAGTGCAGGAACTTCTACCAAGTTTGAGTGCGCAAGTAAACCAAGGAACCATGGCGGCATCGGTAGCCGCAAGACGACTACTCGAAGCTATGGGGCATGAATTTTTCTAAGGAGCAGGAAATGAAGGAAATCATTCAACAACTGGAAGCTAAGCGTGAGCTTGCTCGATTGGGTGGCGGGCAAAAGCGTATTCAAGCTCAGCATGCGAAGGGCAAATTAACTGCTCGTGAGCGCATTGAGCTTTTGCTTGATGCCGGCACATTCGAAGAATGGGATATGTTCGTTGAGCACCGTTGTCATGATTTTGGCATGGCTGATCAAACCGTTCCTGGCGATGGCGTTGTCACTGGCTATGGAATGATTAATGGTCGTCTTGTATTTGTGTTCTCACAGGACTTCACCGTTTTAGGTGGTTCATTATCAGAAGCCCATGCAGAAAAGATTTGTAAGATCATGGATCAAGCGCTTAAGGTTGGCGCCCCTGTAATCGGTTTGAATGACTCTGGCGGTGCGCGTATTCAAGAAGGCGTTGCCTCACTTGGCGGCTATGCAGAAATCTTCCAGCGCAATGTAACTGCATCTGGCGTGATCCCTCAAATTTCCTTGATTATGGGACCTTCAGCTGGTGGTGCAGTGTATTCACCAGCCTTGACTGACTTTATTTTTATGGTCAAAGATAGCTCTTACATGTTTGTGACAGGGCCAGAAGTAGTGAAGACTGTTACTCATGAGGATGTAACGGCCGAAGAATTGGGTGGAGCGGTAACGCATTCAACAGTATCCGGTGTTTGCGATTTGGCTTTTGATAACGATGTTGAAGCAATCATGATGCTGCGTCGTTTCTTTAACTACTTACCGCTCTCGAACCGCGAGAAACCACCTTTAATCAAGGGTGCGAACCGTACCGAAGAGCCTGATTTTTCATTAGACACATTAGTGCCATCCAATCCAAATCAACCCTACGATATGAAAGAGTTGATTGAGAAGATCGTGGACGATGGTGAATTCTTTGAGTTACAGCCTGACTACGCAAAAAATATTGTGATTGGCTTTGCTCGTATCGAAGGACGTTCTATTGGTATCGTAGCCAATCAACCACTGATTCTTGCTGGCTGCTTGGATATTAAGGCGTCAATTAAAGCTGCACGTTTCGTGCGCTTCTGCGATGCTTTTAATATTCCAGTGGTGACTTTAGTGGACGTTCCTGGCTTTATGCCTGGTACCGCTCAAGAATACGGCGGCATTATTAAGCATGGTGCGAAATTGCTCTATGCGTATGCTGATTGCACCGTGCCTAAGGTGACATTAATTACTCGCAAAGCCTACGGCGGCGCCTATGACGTGATGGCTTCTAAGCATTTACGTGGTGACGTCAATTTTGCCTGGCCTTCAGCGGAAATTGCTGTGATGGGTCCTAAAGGTGCTGTCGAAATTATTTTCCGCGAAGAGAAATCTGACCCAGAAAAAATCACTGCACGCGAAGCCGAGTACAAATCAAAGTTTGCTAACCCCTTCGTGGCAGGCCGTCGCGGCTATATCGATGACGTCATTCTCCCGCACGAAACTCGTAAACGTATTGCTCGTTCACTTGCAATGCTTAAAGACAAAGACTTGAAGAATCCTGCGCGTAAACACGGCAATATTCCTCTGTAAAGGCGCTGATAAATTATGACTACGAAAATGTTTAAGAAAATTTTGATTGCTAATCGCGGTGAGATTGCGTGCCGTGTGATGATGACTGCTAAAAAGATGGGCATCAAGACAGTAGCTGTTTACTCTGAAGCTGATAAAGAAGCGCGTCATGTTCAACTGGCCGATGAAGCTGTTTGTATTGGGCCAGCACCTTCACGCGAATCCTATTTGGTGATGGATCGCATTATTCAGGCCTGTAAAGACACAGGAGCCGAAGCGGTTCATCCTGGGTATGGCTTCTTGTCTGAGAACGAGCAGTTTGCTAAACGTTGCGAGGAAGAGGGCATTGTCTTTATTGGCCCTAAGCATCAATCCATCGCCGCCATGGGTGACAAGATAGCCTCCAAGAAGCTCGCGTTAGAGGCTAAGGTAAATACTATTCCTGGCTATAACGAGGCGATTGATACCACCGAAGAAGCGGTCAAGATAGCCCAAGGTATTGGCTACCCAGTCATGATTAAAGCCTCCGCAGGTGGTGGTGGCAAAGGTTTGCGTGTTGCATTTAATGACAAAGAGGCTGCCGAAGGCTTTGCAGCTTGCAAGACTGAAGCAATGAACAGCTTTGGTGACGACCGTATCTTTATTGAGAAGTTTGTTGAAGGCCCGCGCCATATTGAGATTCAGGTTCTAGGTGATTCATATGGCAATGTGGTTTACCTCAATGAACGTGATTGCTCCATTCAGCGTCGCCATCAAAAGGTAATTGAAGAAGCGCCATCACCATTTATCGATCCAGCAACTCGTAAAGCGATGGGCGAACAAGCGGTTGCCTTGGCTAAGGCCGTGAATTACCAATCCGCTGGCACAGTGGAGTTTGTTGTTGGCAAAGACAAATCTTTCTACTTCCTAGAAATGAATACTCGCTTGCAAGTTGAGCATCCAGTCACCGAGAGCATTACTGGTCTTGACTTGGTAGAGCAGATGATTCGGGTTGCCGCAGGTGAGAGGTTGGCATTCAAGCAAGAAGATGTGAAGCTGGATGGTTGGTCTATGGAATGCCGCATCAATGCTGATGACCCGTTCCGTAATTTTCTCCCTTCAACCGGCCGTCTTGTTAAATACCGTCCACCAGAGTCTATTAACGGAGTGCGTGTTGATACTGGCGTGTATGAGGGTGGTGAAATTCCGATGTACTACGACTCAATGATTGCTAAATTGATCGTGCACGGCAAGGATCGTACTGAAGCCATTGAAAAGATGCGTGCAGCATTGAACGATTTTGTGATTCGCGGCATTCATTCAAACATTCCATTTCAGGCGGCATTACTTCAGCATCCTCGCTTTGTAAATGGTGACTTCACAACCGGCTTTATTGCTGAAGAATACCCAGAAGGCTTCAAAAAGGATTCTGTCCAGCCTACCGATCCTAAGCGTTTAGCAGCATTAGCTGCGTTTATGCGCTATCGCTATCTTGAGCATATCAAGATGATTGATGGTCAATTGGCTGGCCATGAAATGATTATTGCGAAGAAATTTGTAGTGGTGACAGGTAAAAAAACCGGCTCCATGAATGATCCGTATGAAGTACCTATTCGCGTTGAGTTGAAAGATGGCATCTATTCTGTCTACATCGAAGAAGCCGATGGTGTAAGTCGTTATGACATTGTGAGCGATTGGCGTCCTGGACAAATTTGTCTGCACGCAACCATTAACGGAACCCATAAGATTACTGCGCAAGTCGAGCGCCGTGGCGTGAGGTACGCATTGATTCTCGATGGCGCCCATTACGAATGTATGGTTCTGAGCCCCTTAGGTGCAGAATTACAACGACGTATGCCTGTTAAGCTCCCACCAGACACCTCTAAATTAGTCATGTCTCCAATGCCGGGCCTTTTAACGAAGATCGCTGTCAAGGTTGGTGAAGCAGTTACTGCCGGTCAGAAACTGGCTTCGATTGAGGCAATGAAGATGGAAAACACGTTATCCGCTATGCAGGATGGCGTGGTTGCTGAAATCTGCGCCAAAGAAGGTGATAGCCTGGCGGTAGATCAATTAATCATTCGCTTTGAATAAGCGGGTAAATGACTATGAGCGCTAAGCCATTCAAGATTTTAGGTATTCAGCAAATCGCCATTGGCGGTGAGAGTAAAGACCGACTCAAGAAGTTGTGGGTTGATATGCTGGGGTTTGAATACAAAAGCACTTTTGTTTCTGAACGTGAAAACGTTGATGAGGATATTTGTGCGATTGGTTCTGGTCCCCATGAGATTGAAGTCGATCTCATGCAGCCATTTGATATCGAAAAAAAACCAGCCGTACATCAGACACCTTTAAACCATATTGGTTTGTGGGTGGATGACCTCCCTAAAGCGGTCGAGTGGCTCTCTGCTAATGGCCTGCGCTTTGCTCCAGGCGGCATCCGTAAGGGTGCTGCAGGCTATGACATCACCTTTGTCCACCCCAAGGGAAATGACGAGTTCCCAATTAGCGGTGAAGGGGTACTCATTGAGCTGGTTCAAGCGCCGCCTGAAGTAATTGCAGGATTGGGTTCATAATTTGGTTTTGTAATTAGTAAATAGGATTCAAATTGGCAAATATATTGGCCATCGACACCTCTTCAGCATGGTGTTCGGTGGCTTTATCTTTAGGTGATAAAGCATCAGGGTTCAGGCATGAAGCTTTATCAGCGGGTGCTAGCCAACTCCTATTGCCTTGGGTTGAGTTACTACTGGCTAATGCCAGGCTATCCTTAAAAGATCTTGATGCTATTGCAGTTGGTATTGGGCCCGGAGCATTCACAGGTGTTCGATTGGGTGTGGCGGCGGTTCAAGGCCTAGCTATTTCGAGCGATCTTCCAGTGATACCTGTATGCAGCTTAGATGCAATAGCTGCGCAATTCATAGGTACTGACATTTATAAAAAGACTCAGCCCCAGTGTTTCATGATCGCCATTGATGCGCGCATGGAGGAAGTGTATTGGGCAAATTATGAGTCTCGTGCTAATCAATTGCCAAAACGCATGAGCGATATTCACCTTACAAAGCCTGAAGATCTTAACTTTGATGGTGTGCAGCTCTTAGCTGGTAGCGCTTTAAACGCTTACAGCAGTCGTTTCCCGATATTTAACGGCCCAAAGGATGCTGAGATCTCAATCTCTGCATTGGGTGTTTTAGAGTGTGCTAAACAATCGCTCAAAGAAGGTTCGCAGGGCGATGTGCGACTGCTTGAGCCAATGTATGTTCGCAATAAAGTAGCCTTTACTACCGCAGAGCGTAAAAAGGGAATGAAGTAATGTCTGATATTTCCCCGGCAGGAGGTCTTGCAGAGCTCTCCTTTATGCCAATGCAAACTGCAGACTTAGATGCGGTTCTCAAGATTGAGTCTGTCTCGCATATACATCCTTGGACAAAAGGTAATTTCTCAGATTCTTTAGCGGCTGGACATTGGGCTTATTGCATTCGGCCTCAGGTAGATCAAATGGTAAAGGGTTCGTATTTGGATCCAGCAGTGCTTTGGGCTTACTGCATTCTATTTCCTGCGGTAGACGAGTTGCACCTACTTAACATCACGGTATCACCCCATTTGCGTAAGCTTGGTCTAGGCCAAAGAATGATGGCTGCGATTGAGGGTGTGGCAGCCCAACAAAAAATGCCCCGTATTATTTTGGAGGTAAGACCAACCAACATGGCTGCGATAACGCTCTATAAAAAATTGGGTTACGAGCAAATCGGTGTGCGTAAGAACTACTATCCAGCCAATCCAGAGACAGGATCTCGTGAGGATGCACTCGTTATGGCCAAATCGATTAAGCTAGAGCCATGACCAATACACATTCAGCCTTCTTAAAAGAGATGGGTATTGCCGAATGGACTTCTCGTGATGCCGTGCAATCAGCAGCCGAAGTATCCCAGCAAGCCAATATCCAACACTCTCCCGATGGGGCGCAGTCATCCCCAAGGGCAAGCAGTGGAATGTGGTGGTTTTTTGGAAATGAGCCACAGGGCGATGCTCAAATTTTGTTCCAAAATATGATTCGTGTTTTGGGGTTGGCTAAGAGCGAATGGGCTTGGAAAAGTCCAGGGCAGAGCCTGAGTCAATTAAGCGCCCCTGAAATGCCCGTTGTTGCTATTGCCTTTGGCGGACCTACGGCACAAAAAATTACTGGCGAAAGAGATCCATTGCCTCAGTTGCGTGAAACGGTTTTAGCTTTAAATACTGGCGGTGAAGAAGAGATTCCGGTGATTGCTTCATTTGAACTCAATCAAGTGCTTGCAAAACCTAGTGATAAAGCCTTGCTCTGGCAGGATATCTTGCTAGCGAGATCTGTACTACAAAACGGTTGATGCTACGGAGCAATTAATCTGATTGCTTGTGTTCACCGATGAGATGCATGGAGTCGTACTCTGCTTGGTTTCTGGCGTGTCGTTTAATAACTAGCCACATAATCAGACTTACCATCAAACCAAATCCGATAATCACAAATTGAACTGGTATATCCAACCAGATCAGCAGAGAGTAAATTAGCAGCATCATCAAAACAGAAATGTTCTCGTTAAAATTCTGCACGGCAATAGAATGGCCTGCAGACATCAGAACGTGACCACGATGTTGTAGTAGGGCGTTCATCGGCACCACAAAGTAACCTGCTAACCAGCCCACTAAAATCAGCAATAAGTAAGCAGGCAATAGGTTCAGAGATATTTGAAACTTGCCTACTGTAAAAATGCTTGTAATGGGAAGCAGGTCAGAGTTATAGACTGCCATAACGCAGACAACCAGACCCATAGCAATGCCATAGGGCAATACATTTAAGGATTTCCGAAGCGGAATACGCCAAGCGGCATAAACAGCGCCGCCAGCAACACCTACGGCTGAAATGGCTTGCAGAATAGCGCCTTGTGACAGATTCATATGCAAGGCCACTTGCGCCCACTTGATGACGATGAATTGCAAAGTCGCTCCAGCACCCCAAAATAAAGTTGTTACCGCTAAGGAGATTTGACCTAGGCGATCATTCCACAGCGTCTTAAAGCAAATGGCAAAGTCTTTGACCAATTCAATCGGATTGGTTTTCTGAGAAACGTATCGTGCGCCGGTATCGGGAATCTTTAAGTTAATGAGTGCGGCAACGACATAAATCATCATGATGATCAGAATTGCCGACTCAGCTGGCGTATCAATACCCGTATCAAATGTAGGCATATCCAGAGCCAGGAGACTTTGGGAAACAGTGCTGCTAATCAGTACGCCACCCAAAACGGTGCCCATAATGATTGAGCCCACCGTTAAACCTTCGATCCAACCATTGGCAGCGACTAATTTTTCAGGGGGCAGTAGTTCAGTCAGAATTCCATACTTGGCTGGTGAGTAAGCGGCGGCACCCAAACCAACGATGGCATAGGCCATTAAAGGGTGACTACCGAACAACATAGCAACGCATCCAACAAACTTGATGGTGTTCGTGATGAACATCACATTGCCTTTGGGGCGGGAGTCTGCAAAGGCTCCAACAAAGGCTGCCAGAAGAACGTAGGACAATACAAAGAACAATTTGAGCAGCGGCGTCATCCAGGCCGGAGCTTGAAGCTGGGCCAGGAGCGCAATAGCGGCAATTAGGAGAGCATTATCGGCAAGCGACGAAAAAAATTGCGCCGCCATAATGATGTAAAAGCTACGGTTCATTCGTACAATCTAGTCATTACTGCAATTAAAGCATGAAAGGAGGGGTGAAAATGGGTGATTCAGCTAAAGGCCTGATTAATAGACCAATTTTGGCATCTATTGATACTGCCGCCTTTCAGCATAATTTAAACCGAGTTCGGGAAATGGCGCCAGAATCGAAAATCTGGTCTGTCATAAAAGCCCGCGCCTATGGTCATTGTTTTGAGGCTGCATTAAAAGGACTAGCCTCCACCGATGGCTTTGCCTTGCTAGATATACAAGATGCTGCTTGGCTAAGGGAGCACGGCTGGCAAGGGCGCATCCTCCTTTTGGAGGGCCTCTTTCATGAAAATGAACTGAGCCGAGCAGAAGATTTGGCGTGCGACCTCGTGGTTCACTGTGAAGCTCAGGTGGAGTGGCTTGAGCGATTTAAAGGCAAAAACCATAAGCCCTTAAGTGTCTTTCTAAAAATGAATACCGGCATGAATCGCTTGGGATTTAAGCCTAGTGTTTATAGAACGGTTTTCCACCGCTTACATGCAGCGGGTTTTCATATGCATCACATGACCCATTTTGCCAATGCTGATCAAGTTGATCAGTTGCCATCGGTTGGGGGGCAGCAAGAACTATTTAACGACACGATTGCTGGTTTAGAGGGCGCAACATCCCTGGCAAATTCTGCAGCTATTTTGTGGCACCGCAACGCTTTGGGTGATTGGGTGCGCCCTGGCATCATGCTCTATGGGGCATCACCAACAGGTTTGCATGCTGATATTGAGCATGCCAATCTCAGAGCGGTCATGCAGTTGAATAGTGAAATTATTGACATTCAAGATCTTCAAAGGGGTGATCGCATTGGTTATGGCGGTCGTTATGAAGCGCCTGATGCCATGCGTATTGGTATCGTGGCTTGTGGCTACGCTGATGGATATCCACGCCATGCTAAGGATGGCACCCCGGTTTGGGTTGGTAATAGTGATCATGGGACCATCTGCCCTCTGGTTGGAAGAGTCTCTATGGACATGCTGGCAATTGATTTAAGTAATGCGCCAAATGCGGGGATTGGAAGCGTTGTGCAACTTTGGGGTGACAAGGTTCCAGTAGATGTGGTGGCGCAAATGAGTGGCACGATTGGCTATGAATTACTTTGTGCTGTAGCACCTAGAGTTCCTGTAGCTATTAACTAAGCCAGTCATTAGCGAATCAACAAATAAAAAATCCTCCAGAACGGAGGATTTTTTTATGAGATCTAAATAATTTTACTTATTCCAGAACTGCCACCACCTGCGTTCTTTTTGAACACGTTGGCCAGTGATCATCATTTGACTGTCTGGGAAGTTTAATTTGAAGACGCGAGCAGAATCATTGCTGAGATCAACCATGCCAAGCTTCTCATAAGACTTGGTGAGAATGTAGAGCGCTTCTTCAACGGCAGGTGCGCGATCATAATCACGAATAACTAGCTGAGCACGATTGGCTGCGGCCAGATAGGCGCCACGTTGATAGTAGAAGCGCGCAACAATAACATCCGCCTCTGCAAGTGAGTTCACGATATAGCGCATGCGATCCAATGCATCTGGAGCGTACTTACTATCTGGGAAACGTTCCACCACTACTTTGAATGACTCAAAGGCTTCTTTTGCGGCTTTAGGATCGCGCTCACTGAGATCCTGGCCAGTGAACTTGCCAAGCCATCCCAAATCATCGTTAAAAGTAATGAGACCTTTTAAGTAATAGGCGTAATCTAGGCTTTGACTACCTTGATGTAATTTAATAAAGCGATCAATCGCAACCAGTGCTTGAGTTTGTTCTTGTGCCTTCCAATAGCAATAAGCAGCATTAATTTGTGCCTGTTGTGAATAAGGCCCAAAAGGAAAGCGCGCCTCTAATTTTTCAAAGTACTTGCCGCACTTAGCAAAGTCAGCATCATTGAGCTTGTCGGTAGCTTCAGAATAGAGTTTTGCCTCTGACCAGATATCGGTGTCATCTTTACTGCCATCACTACCTGCGCATCCACCCAAAAGCATCAATACAAACACGAGGGCTAAAAGTAGGGCAAAAGGAGTGCAACTTACATGGAAGCTCTTTTTTTGTGGGGAAGAATTCCCAGCAAGCCTTAAACTGGCGTCTGATATTACGTCGGACATAACTGAAAGGCTCTCTAAGCGTGGCATTGCCGCAAACTCCTGAATCGAATCCCATTGATTATATCGATGATGAGGATTTCATCTCCCTAGACATCCCTTTAGAGATGGCTGGCGAGCGCTTGGACAAGGTGCTAGCAGGGTCTTTGCCTGATTATTCTCGCAATCGCCTTAAGGCTTGGGTTGAGGCAGGGGCTGTTATGGTCGACGGAAAGGTTACCAAAGCCCGTTATTTGCTCCATGGCGGCGAGAGTATTAAGGTCTTTCCACAAGAAATGCCCGAGCAATTTGCCTTCAGCCCTGAAAATATTCCCCTGGATGTTGTTTATGAGGATGAGGCCATCATTGTGGTCAATAAGCCGCCAGGTCTGGTGGTTCACCCGGCAGCTGGAAATTGGTCTGGAACCCTGTTGAATGGCCTTTTATTTCATTATCCTGAGCTCAAGACGCTTCCCAGAGCTGGAATTGTCCATCGCCTGGATAAAGACACTTCGGGCTTGATGGTGGTTGCCAGAACATCGCAAGCCCAAACCTCCCTGGTGCGTCAACTTCAGGAAAGAACAGTAGGGCGTCGCTATTTAGCTTGGGTGTGGGGTGATGCCCCAAGTCAAGGCAAGGTCCTAGCTTCTGTTGGGCGGGATCAGCGAGACCGCCTCAAGATGGCCGCAGGTAGTCCACAAGGAAAGCCAGCAGCTACTTTATTTCGACGCTTGGCTAAGGGTCTAGTGGGAGAGTCTGCTGTTGCACTGTTGGAGTGCCGCCTAGAAACCGGGCGCACACATCAGATTCGCGTTCATCTAGAATCGCTCGGCTTTCCTTTGGTGGGCGACCCGGTATATCGCAAAAAGGCGCCGGGTGCAGCTAAAAATCTTTCATTTAATCGTCAGGCATTGCATGCTTTTGCTTTAAGTCTTCAACATCCGGTAAGAAATGAATTAATGACTTGGTTCCGCTTACCGCCTCAAGATTTATTGGATTTGTTGCCCCAGCTTGGAATGAATGATGATGTTCTTCCTAAAGAGTCTGTTGTGTTGGCCTCTATTGAAAATGAAGCGCGCTGATGAGTTTGCTCGAGCCTCAATGGCCCGCTCCAAAGTCGGTGCGCACATTAGTAAGCACAAGGTCGGGTGGTGTAAGTCAAGCCCCATATGATTCCTTAAACCTAGGCGATCATGTCGGTGATCGCACTGGGGATGTTTTAGCTAATAGAGTTATTTTTACTAAAGAGATGCCAGGCGAGCCGCTTTGGTTAAAGCAGATTCACCGAACAACAGTGAGCACTCCGCAAACCCGGCACTTAAACCAGGGAATGCCAATTGAGGCAGATGCCTCGGTCACCAACACTCCTGAAGAAGTCTTGGTGATCATGACGGCAGATTGCCTGCCTGTTTTATTTACCAACTCCAATGGGACTGCTATTGGTGCTGCCCACGCCGGCTGGAGAGGGCTTTGCGCAGGCATTCTGGAAAATACAATTGCCGAAATGTTAAAAATTGCTGGCGACTCTACTGCTGCGGATTTGATGGCATGGCTGGGACCAGCTATAGGACCTCAATCATTTGAGGTTGGCGAGGATGTTGTGAAATCCTTTCAAGACTCCGGCTTTCCGGTTCCAACAAATGCATTTAAAGCAATACCCAATAAGAGTGGAAAGTACCTTGCAGATATTTACCTATTAGCAAGAGGGCGTTTAGAGGCTTGCGGTATGAGAATGATTTTTGGCGGCGAATACTGCACCGTTAGAGATCAACAGCATTTTTTCTCTTATCGTCGCGATGGTGAGACCGGAAGATTTGCCTCAGCTATTTGGATTGAAAAATAGGCTCTGCACAAAAGCATGCGGGTTAGTACTAGCCCGTGCACCAAGCTAGGGTTATTGCGTATAACTCTATAGCGCTTAAGGGCGGAGAATGTCCTTAATTAATTGAAGAGACCACTATGTTTGCAGGCATGAATACCGGTGCAACACCATCTTTGGCGCCGCATCATATGGCGCTAATTCCGCCAGAGCGTTTGTCTGAAATCCAGAAAGAATATTTCACGGAGTTGGCACACATTGCAACCAACCCCGAAGCTATTGAAGTCAAAGATCGTCGTTTTGCAGGGAAGGCTTGGCACTCCTCGTGGAGCAAAGTGATTGCAGCTACTTATTTACTCAATTCCAAACATCTTATGGAATTGGCAAAAGCGGTTGAGACTGACGAAAAATCAAAGCAGAAAATCCTCTTTACTACTGAGCAAATGATTGATGCGCTATCGCCATCAAACTTTATTGCCACCAATCCAGAAGTATTGGAAAGTATCATTAGTTCCCAAGGTCAATCCATTCAAAAGGGGATTGTTAATTTGTTGGGAGATATGAAAAAAGGCAAGGTCTCTCAAACCGACGAATCTGCTTTTGAAGTTGGAAAGAATATTGCCACCACAGAAGGTCATGTGGTGTTTCGTAATGAGTTATTTGAGTTAATTCAATACACGCCATTAACGGAGCATGTATTTGAGCGGCCTTATTTAATGGTGCCACCCTGTATCAACAAGTATTACATTCTCGACTTACAACCCGATAACTCTGTAGTGCGCCACATGGTGAGCCAGGGCCATACCGTGTTCTTGGTTTCCTGGAAGAACCCAGATGCATCCATGGCTCAAGTGAGCTGGGAGGATTACGTAGGCAAGGGCGTTATCAAAGCGATTGATGTGGTTAAAGAGATCGGCGACACGAAGCAAATTAATATTTTGGGATTCTGCGTTGGCGGAACCTTAACAAGCTCAGCATTAGCTGTGCTGGCTGCTCGAGACGAGCACCCAGCAGCAAGCTTGACACTCTTAACTACCTTATTGGATTTCACGGATACCGGGATTCTCGATGTCTTTATCGATGAAGGCATGGTGGAAATGCGTGAGAACTCCATTGGCGGCAAAGGTGGCAAGTACGGCATGATGTCAGGCCTTGATTTGGGTAATACCTTTTCATTCTTGCGGCCAAATGATTTGGTATGGAACTACGTAGTGGAAAACTATCTCAAAGGTAATTCACCTCCACCATTTGATTTGTTGTATTGGAATGGTGACTCCACTAATCTTCCTGGCGCAATGTATTGCTGGTACCTACGCCACACTTATTTGCAAAATGATTTAGTGAAGCCAGGTAAGGTAAAAATTTGCGGAGAGAAAGTGGATCTCGGAAAAATTCATTGCCCTGCATATTTATATGCATCGCAAGAGGACCATATTGTTCCTTGGCGGTCAGCTTACGAGTCAACCCACCTTCTTAAAGGTAAAAATCGTTTTGTATTAGGTGCATCTGGACATATAGCGGGTGTGATTAATCCTCCAGCAAAAAATAAGCGCTATTACTTTGAAAACAGCAAGATTGCAGCAACAGCACAGGAGTGGTTGGAGGGCGCAAAACAGATTCCAGGTAGTTGGTGGCCCGATTACACCAAATGGCTTGAGCAATTTGGTGGTGAAAAGAAACCCGCAAGCACTACTTTTGGAAATGCTAAGTACAAAAAAATGGAAGCGGCACCTGGTGTGTATGTAAAAGAAAAAGCAACACCAGAACTCAATTAACAATTAACGAAGGTTTTAATAAGGGGAAAGCAATGTCTCAAAAAGTCGCATATGTAACTGGTGGTATGGGTGGTATTGGTACCGCTATCTGCCAACGTTTGGCTAAAGATGGCTTCAAAGTGATCGCAGGCTGCGGCCCCAATTCCCCGCGTAAGGATCGCTGGATCGGCGAACAAAAGGCGTTGGGCTACGACTTTATCGCTTCAGAGGGTAATGTTTCTGATTGGGATAGTACAGTTGCCGCCTTTGAGAAGGTCAAGGCTGAAGTGGGTCGTGTGGATGTATTGGTGAACAACGCCGGCATTACGCGTGACAGCGTTTTCCGCAAAATGACTCCAGATGCCTGGAAAGCCGTTATTGACACCAATCTGAACTCCTTGTTTAACGTTACCAAACAAGTGATTGATGGCATGGTTGAAAATAATTGGGGCCGAATCATCAATATTTCTTCAGTAAATGGTCAAAAGGGCCAGTTTGGCCAAGCTAACTATTCAACAGCAAAAGCAGGCCTTCACGGCTTCACAATGGCTTTAGCTCAAGAGGTTGCCACTAAGGGCGTCACTGTAAATACAGTATCTCCTGGTTATATCGGCACCGACATGGTTAAGGCCATTCGGGAAGATGTTCTTGAAAAGATTGTTTCCGGGATACCAGTCAAGCGTTTGGGTACACCTGACGAGATTGCTTCTATTTGTTGCTGGATTGCATCAGAAGATGGTGGCTATGCTACTGGAGCAGACTTTTCATTAAACGGCGGCATCCACACTGGTTAATATTGCACCGCAACAATTAATTCAGTATTTGTTGTATGTGCAGTACGCAACACAACGTATTTACCTTTTGGTCAACTTAAGGCTAAACTACGTTGATGTTGCGATGCAGTAAATAGTTAGGAAAATACATGGTTACCCGCGCTAAACGAGCTGGCGAAGATCGGCTCATCAAGAAGTACCCGAATCGTCGTCTCTACGATACCCAGACAAGTACGTATGTCACGCTATCCGACATTAAAAACTTAGTCATGGCTAATGAAGTTTTTAAAGTGGTCGATGCTAAAACTGAAGAAGATTTAACCCGCAATATTTTGCTGCAAATTATTCTTGAAGAAGAAGCTGGTGGTGCTCCAGTGTTTTCTTCACAAATGCTTTCTCAAATCATTCGCTTTTACGGAAACTCCATGCAAGGTTTGATGGGGAATTATCTTGAAAAGACCATGCAATCATTTGTGGATATTCACAATAAGCTTGGCGATCAAACGAAGGGTCTTGGTGCTGGTAGCACACCAGAGGCCTGGTCACAAATGATGAATCTCCAAAATCCTCTGATGCAGGGTTTAATGGGAAACTACATGGAGCAAAGTAAAGATCTCTTTATCAAAATGCAAGAGCAGGTACAGGGTTCACAAAATATCTTTGGAAATTTCCCATTCAACCCCCAGTCCAATAAAGCTGAAAAAGAATAGTTGTGGCCGGAAAAATTGGATTTGTATCCTTAGGATGTCCTAAGGCACTTGTAGACTCTGAGCTTATCCTGACGCAGTTAAGTGCTGAAGGGTATGAGACCGCCAAGGATTATTCTGGCGCCGATCTTGTAGTTGTGAATACCTGCGGCTTTATTGACTCTGCTGTAGAAGAAAGTCTTTCTGCTATTGGCGAGGCTCTTGCTGAAAATGGCAAAGTCATTGTGACTGGCTGTCTAGGCGCGAGAAAAAATGCCGACGGCAATGATCTCATATCGAGTATTCACCCCAAAGTCCTCGCTGTTACTGGTCCCCATGCAACCGACGAGGTAATGCAAGCAATTCATTTGCATCTGCCTAAGCCGCATGATCCATTCGTAGATTTAGTTCCCCCGGCTGGCGTCAAACTCACGCCAAAGCATTACGCCTATCTCAAAATTAGTGAAGGCTGTAACCATCGCTGTACTTTCTGCATCATTCCCAATATGCGTGGCGATTTAGTTTCGCGGCCGATTGGTGAGGTGTTGCTTGAAGCTAAACGATTATTTGAGTCTGGCGTAAAAGAGCTGTTAGTTGTCTCCCAGGATACGAGTGCTTATGGTGTTGATATTCAATATCGCACCGGCTTTTGGGATGGCAAACCAGTTAAAACCAAAATGTTTGATTTGGTCAATGCATTAAACCAAATTGCTCGCGAACATCAGGCTTGGGTGAGATTGCATTATGTTTATCCATACCCACACGTGGATGATGTATTGCCTTTGATGGCTGAGTTCTCAGAGCATGGCTATGGTGTCCTTCCGTATTTAGATATTCCTCTGCAGCATTCCCACCCAGACGTCTTGAAGCGCATGAAGCGTCCAGCGAGCGGTGAGAAGAATTTGGAGCGCATCTTAGCCTGGCGTGAAGCTTGCCCAGATTTGGTTATTCGTAGCACCTTTATTGCGGGCTTTCCTGGCGAGACTGAGGAGGAGTTTGAACATCTCCTCAATTTTTTGGAAGAGGCTCAAATTGATCGTGCTGGTTGTTTTGCCTACTCGCCTGTAGATGGGGCTACAGCAAATCAATTGGATAACCCAGTTCCTTCTGCTCTAAGAGAAGAGCGTCGCGCTAGGTTTATGGCTAAAGCCGAAGATATTTCCATCAAACGGCTTGCTAAAAAAATAGGCAAACGTATCCAGGTCATCATTGATCGGGTGGATGATTCTGGCGGAATTGGCAGAACAATCGGTGATGCCCCAGAAATTGATGGTCTAGTGAGGGTTTTGCCCCCTAGCAAGCCTTCTAAGCGCTATCGCGCCGGTGAAATCATTAAGGCTAATGTTATCGGCTCCCAAGGGCATGACCTAATAGCCGAAACTTGACGAATGCAATAAAACTGAGAGCTGGTTTACCTATTTAGTACAAAGTCAGCCCAATAATTGGGCTTAGCAAAGGGGATTGATATGAGTCGTGATGTCGTTGTCTTAAGTGCAGTTCGTTCCGCAATTGGCACCTTTAATGGTTCCCTCAGTAGCTTTGAGCCTTCCGAGCTCGGCGGCATTGTGATGAAAGAAGCGGTCGCTCGCTCAGGTGTTGATCCAGCATTGATAAATTACGTGACTGTTGGCAATACTATTCCCACAGATAGTCGTTATGCCTATGTAGCGCGCGTTGCATCAATTCAGGCTGGCTTGCCAATGGAGTCCGTAGCGATGGCTTTGAATCGTTTGTGCAGCTCAGGATTGCAAGCGATTGTCACTACTGCGCAGCAAATTATGTTGGGTGATTGTGATTATGGTGTTGGTGGTGGTGTAGAAGTGATGTCGCGTGGAATGTACGGTTCACCAGCTATGCGTAGTGGTGCTCGCATGGGCGACACCAAGATGCTTGACTTGATGGTTGCGGTTTTGACAGACCCATTTGGCGTTGGTCATATGGGTGTTACGGCTGAAAACCTCGTTGAAAAATGGAAGCTGACTCGCGAAGAACAGGATGCATTGGCAGTAGAGTCACATCGCCGTGCAGCAAATGCCATTAAAGAAGGTCGCTTTAAGTCTCAGATCGTTCCAATCACTATCAAGACTCGCAAAGGCGATATCGTCTTTGATACGGATGAGCATTGCAAGCCAGATACCACCATGGAAACGCTTGGCAAGATGAAGGCGGTGTTTAAAAAAGAGGGTGGTTCCGTAACAGCTGGAAACGCTTCTGGCATCAATGACGGCGCCGCATTCTTTGTATTGGCTGACGCTGAAACTGCAAAGAAGGCGGGGCATAAACCTATCGCTCGTTTGGTTTCATATGCAGTTGCTGGTGTGCCAAACCACATCATGGGCGAAGGCCCAATTCCTGCAACTAAGATTGCTCTTGAGCGTGCTGGCCTCAAATTAGATCAAATTGATGTGATTGAATCTAATGAGGCGTTTGCGGCTCAAGCTTTGGCTGTTACTAAAGGTCTAGGATTGGATCCGGCCAAGACTAACGTCAATGGTGGCGCGATTGCTTTGGGTCACCCAATTGGATGCTCTGGTGCTGCGATTGCCACTAAGGCAATTCATGAGTTGCACCGCGTTCAAGGAAAATATGCTTTGGTAACAATGTGTATTGGCGGTGGACAAGGTATTGCAACTATTTTTGAGCGTCTTTAAGCCCTTAAATAGGAATTGAAATTACGCTGATCTCTTGGGTAAAAACTTAAGATATCAGTAGTAAAGCAGCATCTAAGCCGACTCGGTCAAAAGCCGCGTCGGCTTTTTCTTTGACGACAGGCTTTGCTTGGTAAGCAACGCTAATGCCCGAACCGTTCATCATGATTAAGTCATTAGCACCATCACCCATTGTGATGGCGTTAGCCTTGGTGCAGCCAAGACGGGCGCAGGCCGCATCTAAATGAGCTGCTTTAGCGGCACCATCAACGATGTCTCCAAGGACTTTGCCAGTTAGCTTTCCATCATTGATTTCTAGGGTATTGGCTTGCGTCTGCTTAAATCCCAATTGCTGGCGTAACTTTTCTGTAAAAAAGGTGAATCCGCCTGAGACAAGCAGGGTGTACAAGCCACGCTCATGAGCTCCAGCCAAAAGTTCTGCTGCGCCAGGGTTGGGTCGTAAGCGCTCTCTATAAACAGACTCAAGCGCATCAGCATGAACGCCTTCTAATAGAGCAACACGCCTTCTTAAGCTTTCTTTAAAGTCTTTAATTTCACCGCGCATAGTGGCTTCAGTGATTTCAGCCACAGCAGATTTCTTACCAGTAAAGTCTGCAATCTCATCGATACATTCAATATTAATCAATGTTGAATCCATATCCATCGCTAGTACACGGATGTCCTGCGGCAATAGATCTGGCTTTAGAAAGCAAAGGTCTGCATTAAAGCTGGCGGCAATCGTTCGCAGCTGCTCTCGTTGAGCGATATCCAGATGTGCCTTAGATTCAAAGCGCTCGCAGTAGTAGCTCCTATTGCTGGTTTGGCCGCCAGTTGAGTGCAGCGAAATGCCAAACCTTAAGGCTTGATCCTTTAATGAAAAGATGAGCTTCTCAGCAATGGGCTCCCTTGACAGGGTTACAAGGACTTGGTGATTAGTCATGACTTAATAATAATCGGATTGCTAGCTTGCTTTTGCAGTGCTTAATACCGCGGATTCATTAAGGCGTCGCAAGATATTGCGTATAGCATCTAGACGTTGCTCTAGCTTCTCGAATTCACGTTCTTTCTGGGGCAATACTTTTAACTTATCCTGGCCATTTAGCTGGATGTGCTTGGACGACTGAATGAGCTGAATGATCTTCATCGGATCAATCGGCGGGTTAGGTATAAATTGGATCTGAATCGAAGTAGGCGATGCATCAATCTTTTTAATGCCAAAACCGGTCATTTCAAGTCTTAGGCGGTGAGTCTCATAAAAGGATTTAGCTTGATCTGGAAGGTCGCCGAAACGATCAACCAATTCTTCGCGCAATCCCATGAGTTCAGAAAAGTCATTCGTACCGGCAAAGCGCTTATATAGGGATAGACGCTCGTGAACGTCAGGGCAGTAATCTTCAGGAAATAAGGCAGGAACACCGAGATTTACATCAGTAGTAGCTTGTAGCGGTGACAGTAAATCAGGCTCCTTCCCACTGCGTAGAGACGTAACGGCGCGATTGAGCATCTCGGTATACAGCTGGAAGCCTATTTCATGAATTTCACCGGACTGCTTATCGCCCAAGACCTCACCAGCCCCCCGAATTTCTAAATCATGCATGGCTAAGTAAAAGCCAGAGCCGAGCTCTTCCATGGCCTGAATAGCATTGAGGCGTAGCTGTGCTTGCTTGCTGAGCGCTTCAGGATCTGGCACCAGTAAATAGGCATAGGCCTGGTGATGTGAGCGACCCACGCGTCCACGTAATTGATGTAATTGAGCTAACCCAAACTTATCTGCGCGGTGCATGATGATGGTGTTGGCGGTTGGAACGTCAATACCCGTTTCAATAATCGTAGTACACAGCAAAATATTGGTACGCTGGGTAACGAACTCACGCATGACGGATTCTAGTTCTCGTTCATGCATCTGCCCGTGAGCAACACTAATACGAGCCTCTGGAATCAATTCTTGTAAGGCGTGTTTACGATTTTGAATCGTTTCGACTTCGTTATGTAAAAAATATACCTGGCCGCCGCGTTTAATTTCTCGCAGGACGGCCTCGCGAATAACGCCATCTCCTTCGCGGCGAACAAAAGTCTTAATTGCCAGACGCTTCTGAGGGGCAGTGGCAATAATAGAAAACTCTCGCAAACCCTCCATAGCCATACCCAACGTCCTTGGAATAGGTGTAGCAGTTAGCGTCAGAATATCGACTTCTGCACGGAGTGCTTTAAGTGCGTCCTTTTGACGCACCCCAAATCGATGCTCTTCATCAACAATGACTAAGCCAAGATTTGCAAATTGCGTCTCTTTGGAAAGCAACTTATGTGTGCCAATAATGATGTCTGCATCACCTTTTGCAATGGCCTCTAGAGCTGCATTAATTTCCTTGGTTGTTTTAAAGCGTGACAACTCAACAATGCGAACTGGCCAATCAGCAAAGCGATCTTTCCAGGTGGCCACATGTTGCTCAGCCAGTAGGGTAGTTGGCGCCAAAATAGCTACCTGTTTCCCCCCCATTACGGCTACAAAGCTTGCTCGGAGCGCTACTTCGGTTTTTCCAAAACCAACATCCCCGCAGACTAGTCGATCCATTGGTGTGCCGCTAGTCATATCGCCAATGACCGCTGCGATTGCATTGGCTTGGTCTGGAGTTTCTTCAAAGCCAAAGCTTTCTGCAAAAGCGGCATAGTCATGGGCTGAGAATTCGAAAGCATGGCCTTTGCGTATTGCTCTGGCTGCATACAGACCCAATAGCTCTGCAGCGGTATCTCGAATTTGTTGGGCGGCCTTGCGTTTGGCCTTATCCCATTGACCTGAGCCTAATTGATGCAGCGGTGCTGAATCGGGATCCGAGCCTGCATAACGTGTAACCATTTGTAATTGCTGAACAGGAACATACAAGGTTGCCTGACCCGAATATTGCAAATGCAAGAACTCTTCAAAAATAGGCGCTTCTTTAGGCGGAGCTAAATTGAGAAGTACTAAACCTTGATAGCGCCCAATACCATGTTCGGTGTGAACTACGGGGTCACCAATCTTCAGTTCAGACAGATCCTTAAAGAGCATGTCAGGATCGGCATTATCACTACCTTTTGCTTTACGTCTCTGTCTTGCTGTAGTGGTGAATAGCTCTGCCTCGGTAACAACTAAAAGGTTTTCAGCGGGCCATGAAAATCCATTAAAGAGTGGCGCAGTCACTAACCCAAATAATGAATCGCTCTTAATGAACTCAGCAATACTTTCAAAGCCTTCTGGCTTTAGCGGATAGAGCGGTTTGCCATCCAGGCCGGCAACTGAATTACTCTCTTCAAAGAGTTGGCGAATCGATTCTTTACGTCCGGCACTGTCACTGCAAATTAATACACGAACCTTTTCGGATGAAACTACTTTGCGCAGAAGATTGATTGGATCAGCATCGCGGCGATGGACAGCAATATCCGGTACCGCTAAAAATTGACTTTTCTCAGCGCCGTGTTTCTCGAGTGTTAGGCGTGCATACGATTTAGATGTGGTGAAAAATTCATCAATATCAAGGAATAATTCTTTTGGTGGAAGAACGGGGCGATCAAGATCGTGCTTAAGGAACTCATATCGAGAGAGGGTGTCCTTCCAGAAGCTTTTGATAGTTTCTTCAACATCGCCAATGCTTACTAGCCATACGGGATCGCCTGATCGCGGGAAGTAGTCAAAAAGATTTGATTGCTCTTCAAAGAAAAGGGGTAGGTAGGATTCAATGCCTGCACTAGGTATCCCTAGATTGGCGTCCTTATAAATAGAGCAGCGACTCGGATCACCTTCAAATACTTCTCGCCAGCGCCCCCTGAAGGCAGTGCGCGAGGCATCATCAAATGGAAATTCATGCCCAGGAAGAAGACGAACCTCCTTAACGGGGTAGAGGCTACGCTGAGTATCTGGATCGAACGCACGAATCTGTTCAATTTCATCACCAAATAGATCTAATCGGTAAGGTAGATTTGAGCCCATTGGAAATAAGTCGAATAGGCCACCACGGATGCTGTATTCGCCAGGACGCATCACTGCGCTGACAGGATCATAGCCAGCTTGTTGCAGTTGTAGCTTTAAAGCAGCTTCATTGAGTTTGTCGCCTTGCCGAAAGAAAAATGTATGGCCAGATAAAAAGTTTGGAGGCCCTAATCTTTGCAAGGCAGTTGTTATTGGAACCAAGACAATGTCGCAACTACCGTTGAGTAATTCATACAGTGTGGCGAGTCGTTCAGAAACCAAATCTTGATGCGGTGAAAAATGGTCATACGGGAGTATTTCCCAATCGGGTAAAAGTCTGGACTTTAACTGCGGTGCAAAAGCAGGAATTTCTTCAAGGAGCCTCTGCGCTTCCTGAGCTTGTGCACAGAAAATCACCATGACCGAGAAATTATTGCGAAAGCGAAGGGCGGTTTGAGCAATTAGGGCGGCATCCGCTGAGCCTACTAGCCCCGAAAAGGTAAAGCGCTGCCCAGCCCGCGGAGCGGGTATAGGGGGTACAAGATTTAATGCATCAGACATCTGTGCTCATTATAGAATCAGGTATGCACTCCGGAATTCATTCGAACAAGAAATGCCATGCGCTTTTGCCTACAGCGGGCACGGGTTCACGTCTTGGCGGTGAGTTGCCTAAGCAATTTCAGCTGTTAGCTGGCAAGCCGATGGTCTCTCATGCGCTAGAGGCCTTTAAGGCTTCCCCGCAAATCCAGTCTATTTGGATTGGCGTGAGCCCCGGCTTTATTGAGAACCCTATTTTGCAAACTATTGCTGAGACTGTGTCGGGTATTCACGTGGTGCCAACCGGCGGCCCAACTCGACAAGAAACGGTCCGAAACACTCTGGCGGCAATGCTTAAGGCTGGTATCCCCCACGATGACTGGATTCTGGTCCATGATGCAGCCAGACCAGGGATTACTCCCGCATTAATTAATAAGCTTATTAGCTCAGTACAGGCATCTAATAGCGGTGGCATCTTAGCCGTTCCATTGGCCGACACCTTAAAACAGGCCGATTTAGATTCTGTTGTTGCAGGAAATATTCCACGCTCTGAAAAAACGATTCCACGCGAGCATCTTTGGCAAGCGCAAACGCCACAGATGTTTGGTTTAAAACAGTTGCATGATGCTCTTGAGAGCGCCATTCGCCTTGAGGCCGATGTTACTGATGAAGCTAGCGCAATCGAGTTAACCGGAGCTAGGCCTTTATTAATTGAAGGTGCTGCGCGTAACTTTAAGGTGACGCACCCAGCTGATTGGGATTTAATGCAATTGCTATTAAGTTCAAGCGCTAAATAAACGAGAGATCCAATATGACTCAAAGCAATCTTCATATTCCACAATTTCGTATTGGTCAGGGTTACGATGTTCATGCATTGGTAGCGAACCGAAAGTTGATTCTGGGTGGGGTCCATGTGCCCTATGAAAGGGGTTTATTGGGCCACTCGGATGCGGATGCCTTATTGCATGCCTTGACAGACGCTTTATTGGGGGCTGCAGGCTTAAATGATATTGGGCAGTTATTTCCGGATACAGATCCTCAATTTAAGGATATGGACAGTCGAATCCTCCTCAGGGCGGCCTTGCAGAAGATCCAAGCAGCAGGATTTCAGATTGGTAACGTGGATGCCACCATTATTTGCCAAAAGCCGAAATTAGCCGATTTTTTGCCAGAAATGGTCCGCAATATTGCCGCCGATTTGGCTGTGACCCCCAGCCACGTTAATCTCAAGGCCAAGACAAATGAATCCCTGGGCCATTTAGGCAGAGGGGAGGGCATTGCCGTCCATGCCGTAGCTTTGCTCTACAAGGCCTAAAAGATCCTCTAAAACCCTAGGCATTGTAGAATTACGGTCTTTAGAGTGAAGTCTAGGCTTGGCAGTTTGCGGATATCGCGAGGATGGCGAAATTGGTAGACGCACCAGGTTTAGGTCCTGACGCCAGAAATGGTGTGGGGGTTCGAGTCCCCCTCCTCGCACCACAAGATTGCTACTTGGCTTGGACTTCACATTTCCAGATCTTCAATTAAGAGACGAGAATGGCTGTGCAGATAGAAAATTTAGGTTCACTAGACCGCAAAATGACTTTGGAATTCGCTCGTGCCGATTTGGCAAAAGCGCGCGAAGCCCGTTTGGCTAAAGTTGGTAAGACCATGAAAATGGCTGGCTTCCGCCCAGGCAAGGTACCAAAGAACCTCGTTGAAAAACAACATGGCATGCAAGTGGACTTCGAACTCCAATTTGATAAAGCTGCCGAACTCTTTTATGACCAGGCTCAAAAAGAAGGTGTTGCTTTAGCTGGTCAACCTCGCCTTGAGCCAAAGAGCGAAATCGATGCTGACAAGATTGTTTTTGATGCATTCTTTGAGGTATTGCCAGAAGTAAAGATTGGCGATTTCTCTAAGGCTGAAGTTAGCAAATACACAACCGATATTGGTGAAGCTGAAATTGACCGCGCCTTAGATGTATTGCGTAAGCAGCAAGTTCATTACCACCCACGTGGTGAAGCTGGTGCCCATGGTGATGGCGGCTCTAATGTTGCAGCACAAAACGGTGACCAAGTGGTGATCGATTTTGTTGGCAAGATTGATGGCGTTGAGTTTGCTGGCGGCAAAGCAGAAAACTTTGAATACGTATTGGGCGAAGGGCGCATGCTTCCTGAGTTTGAAGCGGCAACCCTGGGCCTCAAGGCAGACGAGAGCAAATCTTTCCCATTAAGTTTCCCAGCTGATTACCACGGTAAAGATGTAGCAGGTAAAACTGCTGAGTTCACTATCACTGTGAAATCAGTCAATTGGCCGCACCTCCCAGCCGTAGACGATGCATTTGCATTGTCTTTGGGTGTTACTGAAGGCGGCGTAGCCAAAATGCGCGCTGAAGTAAAAGAAAATTTAGATCGTGAAGTTAAGCGTCGCATCACTTCCTTGCTCAAGAATGAAGTGATGGACAAGCTCAATAGCTTATGTGAACTTGATGTTCCTAAGTCTTTGGTCGCTTCCGAGCAAGAGCGTTTAGTTGAAGGCGCTCGTCAGGATTTGATGCAGCGTGGCGTTCCGAATGCTAAAGATGCTCCCATTCCTGCTGAGATTTTTGCAGAGCAAGCTACTAAGCGTGTTCGTCTTGGCTTGATCCTGAGCGAGTTGGTTAAGAAACAGAACTTAGCCGCTACCGCTGACCAAATCAAAGCTGAAATTGATGAGCAGGCCGCTACATATGAAGATCCAAAAGAAGTAGTGCGTTGGTTTTATAGCAATCCAAGTCGCTTGAAGGATATCGAGAATCTCGTGCTTGAAGATAACGTGATTAAGTATTTCACGTCCCAAGCTAAGGTAAGCGATAAAGCTGTTACCTTCGAAGAACTCAGCAAGCTAAACTAAGTTAACTACTAAGTCATCCATTTACCCATAAGAGGTTTCGAAATGATCCACAACCATTCTCAGTCTGAAAATCTAAAACCAAAAGGCTTGGGCTTGGTTCCTATGGTGATTGAAACCTCTGGAAGAGGTGAGCGTGCATACGATATCTACTCTAGATTGTTGCGTGAACGCGTTGTCTTTTTGGTTGGCGAAGTAAACGACCAAACAGCTAACTTAGTAATCGCGCAATTGCTGTTCCTTGAGAGTGAAAATCCAGATAAAGAAATTTCTCTGTATATCAACTCTCCAGGCGGATCAGTTTCTGCAGGTTTAGCCATCTATGACACTATGCAATTCATCAAGCCTCATGTCAGCACATTATGTATGGGCATGGCTGCAAGCATGGGTGCGTTCTTATTATGTGCCGGTGAAAAAGGTAAGCGCTATGCGCTACCGAACTCACGTGTCATGATTCACCAGCCATTAGGTGGTGCACGCGGACAAGCTTCCGATATTGAAATTCAAGCACGTGAGATTTTGTATTTGCGTGAGCGCCTCAATAAAATTTTGGCTGATCGTACCGGTCAATCAATCGAAACAATTGCCAAGGATACCGATCGCGATAACTTTATGTCTGCAGAGCAAGCCCGTGATTATGGCTTGATCGACAAAGTTATCGAGAAGCGTCCTTAAACCCTCATAGATATTTAGAGCCCATTTTGAGCGATACCATCACTACGAATTCATCAGACAAAGTTCTGTATTGCTCTTTTTGCGGCAAGAGCCAGCATGAAGTAAAAAAACTCATCGCTGGCCCATCTGTTTTTATTTGTGACGAGTGCATTGATCTATGTACTGACATTATTCAAGAAGAAATTGCTAAGCTTCCTAAGGAAGAGGGCGATGATTCCTTGCCAACTCCACATCAAATTCGTGAAAACTTAGATCAATACGTTATTGGTCAAGATCATGCCAAGAAAACACTAGCGGTTGCCGTATACAACCACTACAAGCGCTTGCAGTACTTGCCTAAGCCCAAGAAAGAAAAGCTGGATAAAGATGGTAAGCCGGTAGAAGGTTCTGATAAAAAGGAATCCAAGCTCCCAGCCAAGGCAATGGTTGATGGTGTAGAGCTTGCAAAGAGCAATATTTTGTTGATTGGACCAACTGGTTCAGGCAAGACATTGCTAGCTCAGACATTGGCGCGCATGCTAGATGTACCATTTGTGATGGCCGACGCAACCACCCTAACTGAAGCTGGTTATGTTGGCGAAGACGTTGAGAACATCATTCAAAAGCTATTACAAGCTTGTGACTACAACGTAGAAAAAGCGCAGCGAGGAATTGTTTACATTGACGAGATTGATAAGATCTCACGCAAATCAGATAACCCATCCATTACTCGTGATGTATCGGGAGAGGGTGTTCAGCAGGCATTGCTAAAGCTTGTAGAAGGCACTATGGCTTCTGTACCACCACAAGGTGGGCGAAAGCATCCCAATCAAGATTTCTTGCAAGTAGATACAACGAATATTTTGTTTATTTGTGGTGGCGCATTCGACGGGCTTGAAAAAGTCATTCAGCAACGCACTGCTAAAACAGGTATCGGATTTAATGCTACTGTTCCAGGTAAAGATGATCGCGGAGTCAGCGATCTCTTAATTGAAGTCGAGCCGGAAGATCTAATTAAGTTTGGTTTGATTCCTGAATTGATCGGTCGTTTACCAGTTGTAGCTACGCTAGCCCAATTGGATGAAGAGGCCTTAATTCAGATTCTGACGGAACCTAAAAATGCCTTAGTTAAGCAATATCAGGCGCTTTTGTCTATGGAGGGCTCTGAGCTCGAAGTACGTCGCGAAGCATTGTCAGCTATTGCCAAGAAGGCAATCGCCCGAAAAACTGGTGCTCGCGGCCTGAGATCAATTCTTGAGGGTTCTTTGATGGATGTCATGTATGACCTTCCATCGCTCAAGAATGTGCAAAAGGTAGTTATTGACGAAAGCAGTATTGCTGAAGGCGGAAAACCACTTTTAGTCTATAAACAAGACGCTGATCAGGTAGATTTAAGCAAAAAAGCCTAAATTCTCAGGGTTTTCGCTATTTTCGGGGCATTTTTGCCCCTTTTTTGTCTTTTTACCCCTTGTTTTTCTCTAAAGCCTACCCATATAGGTAGTATGCTACTCATGAATAATGTCTCTATTTAGTGGTTGTTGATTCAATTGCCACTAATGAAGACTTTTGAGGTTTGATTACTTTGGAGGATTTGCCCCATGCCTGGCCACTTATTATTACCCTCTGAACCAATTCAACTACCTTTGCTCCCATTGCGGGACGTAGTTGTATTTCCTCATATGGTGATCCCGTTGTTTGTGGGTCGCCCAAAATCGATTAAAGCCCTCGAGGCTGCCATGGAAACTGGAAAAAATGTCCTATTGGTAGCCCAAAAAACGGCTGCCAAGGATGAGCCCGTCATTGAGGACCTTTATGAGGTGGGCTGTATTGCCAATATTTTGCAGATGCTCAAATTGCCTGACGGCACTGTGAAGGTGCTTGTTGAAGGTGTGCAGCGCGCAGAAGTTAGTCAAATAGAAGATAGTCTTGGTTACTTTAATTGCGAAGCGACACCGACTGCTATTAATGCGATTGATGCCCATGAAACCGAGGCCTTGCGTCGCGCAATCATGGCTCAGTTTGATCAATACGTAAAACTCAATAAAAAAGTTCCACAAGAGATTCTGGCATCTCTTGGTGGCATTGATGACCCAAGCCGTTTGGCTGACACCATCTGCGCTCATCTACCGGTGAAGCTAGAGCAGAAACAACGCCTACTTGAAATGATGGATGTTGTGCAACGTTTGGAAAGTTTGCTGGCTGATCTCGAGAGTGAGATCGACATACTGCAGGTTGAGAAGCGTATTCGTGGACGTGTAAAGCGTCAGATGGAAAAGAGTCAACGCGAGTATTACCTCAATGAACAAGTAAAAGCGATTCAGAAGGAGTTGGGCGAGGGTGAAGAGGGTGCAGATCTCGAAGAGTTAGAGAAGCGCATCAAGGCAGCACGTATGCCTAAAGAAGCTTTGAAAAAGGCGGAGTCAGAACTCAAGAAACTCAAATTGATGTCTCCTATGTCTGCAGAGGCTACGGTCATCCGTAACTTTATTGACACCTTGGTAAACCTCCCATGGAAGAAGAAAACCAAGATTAATAACGATCTCACTAATGCTGAGAAAGTATTGGACGAAGATCACTATGGCTTGGATAAAGTCAAAGAGCGTATCTTGGAGTACCTCGCAGTTCAGCAACGCGTTGATCGTGTGAAAGCTCCGATTCTCTGCTTGGTTGGTCCTCCGGGTGTCGGTAAAACTTCTTTAGGTCAATCTATTGCGCGTGCGACCAACAGGAAGTTTGTGCGCATGGCCTTGGGTGGTGTCCGGGACGAATCCGAGATTCGTGGTCATCGTCGCACCTACATTGGTTCGATGCCTGGCAAGATTCTGAGCAGCCTCACCAAGGTAGGTGTACGTAACCCTTTATTCCTTCTGGATGAAGTGGATAAGATGGGTATGGATTTCCGCGGTGATCCAGCCAGCGCCTTATTAGAGGTTTTGGACCCTGAACAAAATCACACATTTCAAGATCACTATGTAGAAGTAGATTTTGATCTATCTGATGTGATGTTTGTCGCTACCTCGAATTCTTTGAATATTCCTGGTCCATTATTAGATCGCCTTGAAATTATTCGCTTAGCTGGCTATACCGAGGATGAGAAAACCAGCATTGCTGTGAATTATTTGATTCCAAAGCAAATCAAAAATAATGGCTTAAAGAAGGATGAGCTCAAGATTGAAGATAGCGCAGTGCGTAATATGATTCGCTACTACACGCGTGAGGCTGGCGTTCGTTCTTTGGAGCGTGAAATCAGCAAGATTTGCCGCAAAGTAGTAAAGCTGTTGCTCCTGAAGAAAGAAGCTGCTCCAGTTGTTGTGAATGCGGATAACCTGGAGAAATTCTTATCAGTGCGCATGTATGACTTTGGTTTGGCTGGTAAAGAAAATCAAGTTGGTCAGGTGACTGGTTTGGCCTGGACTGAAGTGGGCGGCGATTTACTCACCATTGAGGCTGCTGTTATGCCGGGTAAAGGTGTTATCACTCGCACCGGCTCTATTGGTGACGTAATGAAAGAATCCGTTGAGGCTGCCAGAACAGTAGTTCGCTCCAGATCCAAGCGACTTGGTATTACGGATGAAGCCTTTGAGAAGAAGGATATTCATATTCACTTCCCAGATGGCGCGACACCAAAAGATGGTCCATCAGCCGGCATTGCAATTACGACAGCCTTGGTATCGGTATTTACTGGTATCCCAATTCGTTCGGATGTTGCCATGACAGGTGAAATTACGCTTCGTGGAGAAGTATTGCCTATTGGCGGATTAAAAGAGAAGCTTTTAGCGGCTCATCGCGGAGGAATTAAATTAGCCTTAATTCCCGAAGAGAACGTCAAAGATCTGATTGATATTCCGGACAATGTCAAAAATGCGATTGAGATTATTCCGGTTCGCTGGATCGATAAAGTGTTGGAGCTGGCTTTAGAGCGTATGCCTGAAGCACTGCCAGATCCTACCCCTGAAGAGCTGGCTAAAAAGGCTGCGGAAGCCAGTAAAGCAAACGAGAAGGGTGCAGCCGCAGACGTTCTTAAGCACTAAAAATAGGGTGATTTTTCGTTAGAGCTTTCTCATCTATTGAGGCCGGTTTAGCGGAAAATCCACCTAAAGTTCGTGCTTGGGTTACAATCTCACCTGTAATATTTTGGGGCGCTTAGCTCAGTTGGTAGAGCGTCTGCCTTACACGCAGAATGTCGGGAGTTCGAGCCTCTCAGCGCCCACCAAATTATTACCGTCATGTTTTCCTTTGCCTACTCAGGCATTTCAGTACCCTCCGGCCCAGCGCCTAGTACACTCCTGGTATTGATAATTTTTACTAGCGAACTTTTACATGTTTGATACCGTCCGTAAGCACCAACGAATTCTCCAATTTGTATTAATGCTTTTGATTGTTCCATCTTTTGCATTCTTTGGAATCTCTAGCTATTCCAGCTTCATGGACAAAGAGACCGACCTTGTCAAAATCAATGGCAAACCTATCACCGCTCAAGAGGTAGATTCTGCTGCGAAACGTCAGGCAGAGCGCGTAGGTGGAAATGCGCAGATTGCTCAAAGTCTCCAATTTAGACAAGCAATTTTGAATGAATTAATGCAGCAGCGTATTCTCGGATTCGCAGTAAACAATTTGCGTTTGCAAGTTGGCAAAGAGGCGTTAGTTAAAAGCCTGCAAAATATTCCACAGATTCGTGCTTTGTATAAGCAAGATGGCAGTTTCGATGATGCGCGGTTTAAACAACTCCTAGCTAGCAATGGCTTGAATGAAGAGCAGTTTTATGCAAGCCAAGCATTTGATTTAAAAATCAGTCAGCTGGTGAACTCCGTAGCCCGCACTGAAATCGGTAGTCCCAAATTATCCGATATCGTTTCAACCCTTTACGAGACTGAGCGTCAAGTTCAGGTGCTATCGTTTGATGCGAAAGATTACTTAAGCAAGGTAAATCCATCCCAAGAAGACCTACAGGCTTTCTACAATGCCAACGCTAAGTTATTCGAGAGCCCAGAGTATGTAGATGTCGAGTACATCGTTCTCAAGGCGGATCCAAAGGAAGATGCAAAAGTATTTAGCGAAAAAGCTGATCAATTTGCCAATATTACTTATGACCAGTCGGATAGCCTTAAGCCGGCTGCAGATAAATTAAAACTGAATATTCAAAGCCAGAAGGGCGTAATGCGTTCTGGAGTTGCTGGTGTTGCAAAAGATCACCCATTGGCCAACCCGAAGGTGATTCAATCTCTATTTGGCGATGAAGCAGTGAAGAACAAACGAAATATTGAAGCTGTGCAAACTGCTCCAGGCGTTTTTGTTTCAGCCCGAGTGGTGATTTTTCATCCCGCTCAAACTCTCCCGTATAAAGATGTTGCTGCTGAGGTCAAGCGTCAAGTTAGTCAACGTATGGCCGAAAAACTTGCCATAAGCGCTGCAGCTGATCGCTATGCCTCATTAGAAAAAGATCCAAAGAATAGCACCGGCTTTGCTAGCCCGATTTGGGTTTCTCGTAACAAGCCTGCAAATTTGGTGGGCGGAGCTCTGGATGAAGTGATGTCCGTCAATCCCGATAAATTCCCTGCGCTTGTATCAGTTCAAAATCCAGGTGTTGGCACCATTCTGTATCGCGTTGATCAGGTAAGACAGCCAACAGGCGTAGACGCAAAGGTCCATAAGGCACAAGCGCAACAAATTCAGGCATTGGCAGCCCAAGCTGAGTTTGCTGCCTTTATGGCTTATTGGCGTGATGTTGCCGGGGTAAAGACAATCAACCCCCTTAAGCCCCCATCAACTGGATCGGGCAGCTAAGCTTAAGCGCTAGTTACTTATTTACTCTTCAGTAGTGTTTGATATGGGGCCATAGCGCCCCATACGTTTTTCAAGAGAATAGCTTGAGCCTTCTCATTGGGATGCATGCGATCCGCCTGAAATAAATTGATATCAGAGGCAACGTTCTTTAGGAAAAATGGCAGGAGTTCAACTTGCTCCTGGCGTGCAAGTTTTGGATATAAATCCTGAAATTGCTTGGTGTACTCTTGTCCATAATTAGGTGGAATCTGCATGCCAAATAAAAGCACCTTGGCCCCAGAGTTCTTGCTGAGCTGAATCATCTTGCGTAAATTCTTTTCGGACTCCTGTATGGATAGGCCGCGTAAAGCATCGTTTGCACCGAGCTCTAAAAAGACGATTCCCGGTTTCTTTTGCTCCAATAGTTTTGACAACCTTGATAAACCTCCGGAACTTGTTTCCCCGCTAATGCTGGCGTTAAATACAGTCCAGGGGCTGGCTTCTTTATAGAGTTGATTCTCTAGGAGCTTTACCCAGCCAGAACCGCGAGTCAATCCATATTCTGCTGAAAGGCTATCTCCCATAATCAAAATAACTGGGTTACTCTGAGCCTGTGTGCCAAATGGAATAAACAGGCAAAATAGGGCGGTTGCCATTGATATGGCTCGTATTTTTCTACTCAAGAAGCTCAACCAAATATTTTGATTCATTTATGAGTATTCCAGTCAAAGTCCTTAGTGCAATTCATCTAGGCAAACAAGTTCTATCTAGCGATGGATCGCTGACCATTTTGCACGACATTAGCTTTGATGTCCTTGATGGTGAAAGTGTTGCCATTACTGGTGCATCTGGATCCGGGAAAAGTACTTTACTTGGGCTGCTAGCTGGTTTAGATACTCCGTCTAGCGGACATGTTGAGTTGGTTTCCCAAAATCTCAATCGGCTTGATGAAGATGGTCGGGCTAAATTAAGGGGGCAAAAGGTAGGGTTTGTATTTCAAGCCTTTCAATTGCTACCCCATTTGACAGCCCTTGAAAATATCATGCTTCCGGCCGAGCTGAACGGGATGGAGATGCCTAAGGAAAACGCTCTTGCCTGCCTAGAGCAGGTTGGTTTGAGCGAGCGAGCCAACCATTTTCCCAAGACTTTGTCGGGCGGAGAGCAGCAAAGGGTAGCACTGGCCAGGGCCTTCATTATGAAGCCGGCAATTTTGTTTGCCGACGAACCCACTGGTAGTCTGGATGAGGTTAGCGGGAATAGGGTTATTGAGCTGCTTTTTGAGCTAAATCAGGCCAATCATTCCACCCTTATTTTGGTCACCCATGACCAAGCCTTGGCTGATCGGTGCCAGCGTCAGTTGCACCTTCAAGGCGGGCGATTGTTGTAGGCAAAACCTTATAATCTAGGCATGTCTTGTTTCCACTTTTTACCCGGCGCTGATGCGCTGTCCCCCTTCCGCCAACAGCGTCTTTTAGCCACTTTGGCTGCTCAAGGGGTTGATCTCGAATCCATTGAGGCTCAATACCTTCATTTCATTTGGTCAGAGGCTGAACTAAACGCCAAAAACCATGATGTCATGGCTAGTTTGTTGACCTATGGCCAGCCATTTCATTCTCAAATAGATTCAGGAAAGTCTTGGTTTGGAAAGGGCAATGCCGAGAATCAAGGCGCCATTGTTATCCCTAGATTTGGAACGCTTTCTCCCTGGGCTAGTAAAGCTACTGATATTGCTCGTCAATGCGGATTGGATGTACTGCGTCTTGAGCGTGGCATACAGTTTTCATGGCAGAGTAAAAAAGCGCTGACTCCAGAGCAAAAACAATTAGTGCTCGCTGCGGTTCACGACAGAATGACCGAAGTAGTAATTGATTCAACTGATGCAGCTAATGCCTTATACCAATCGCTCGAAGATAAGCCCTTAACGCGTATACCGGTGATGACCCAAGGTAGGGCCGCCCTCGATAAAGCTAATCAAGAATTGGGCCTTGCTTTATCTGATGATGAAGTGGCTTATCTTGTTGAAAACTTTATTAAACTTGAGCGCAACCCATCTGACGTTGAGCTGATTATGTTTGCTCAAGCAAACAGTGAGCACTGTCGCCATAAGATATTTAATTCCAGCTGGACAATTGATGGTGATGATCAAGAGCGCTCTTTGTTCGCCATGATCCGCAATACCCACCAATTGCAACCAGAGGGAACGATTGTTGCGTACTCCGATAACTCTGCGGTCATGGTTGGATGTGAAGCAGAAGCCTGGGCTCCTCAAGGTAAAGATCAACACTACGAAAAAGATACGCGCTTAGTTCACACTCTCATGAAGGTGGAAACCCATAACCACCCAACTGCTATTGCTCCTTTCCCCGGGGCATCTACGGGTGCGGGTGGCGAAATTCGTGATGAGGGCGCAACGGGCATTGGTGGACGCCCTAAAGCTGGCCTTACCGGATTCTCGGTTTCCAATTTGAATATTCCAGGCACAGATCTCCCTTGGGAGAGTCTGAAATACGGTAAGCCTGAGCGCATAGCAACACCTTTACAAATCATGATTGATGGCCCGCTAGGTGGTGCCGCATTTAATAATGAATTTGGCCGTCCAATTTTGGGTGGTTACTTCAGGGTCTTTGAGCAAACATTAGATGGCACACGTCGCGGTTATCACAAGCCAATCATGATTGCTGGTGGTATTGGAAGTATTGACGCAATCCATACCAAGAAAAAAGCAATTCAAGCAGGGCACCTGTTAATTCAGCTTGGCGGTCCAGGTATGCGAATTGGCATGGGAGGTGCTACAGGTAGCTCAGTTGCAACCGGAACAAATACTGCTGATCTTGATTTTGATTCTGTACAACGTGGCAATCCAGAAATGGAGCGTCGCGCACAAGAAGTCATCAATGCCTGCTGTGCTCTTGGTGAACGCAATCCAATTGTCTCTATTCATGATGTGGGTGCAGGTGGTATATCGAATGCATTCCCCGAGCTTGCGGATGGTGCTGGATTAGGAGCTGCATTCAAACTCCGTAGCGTCCCGCTTGAGGAGAGCGGTATGAGTCCTGCAGAAATTTGGTGTAACGAATCCCAGGAGCGTTATGTTTGTGCTATCGATGCAAAAGATTTAGACCTATTTAAATCATTTTGTGAGCGTGAGCGTTGTCCTTTTGCGGTAGTTGGTGAAGCAACTGCGGAACGTCAGCTGAAATTAAGCGATTCTAAGCAGCCATCATCTGCTGATGCAGCACTTCCAATTGATATGCCGATGGAGGTTTTGCTTGGAAAGCCTCCTAAGATGCATCGTAATGTTGAGCGCATATCTCAAGAGTTCAAAGAATTAGATGTAACGGATGCTGATCTAGCGCAATCAATTGCCTGGGTACTGCAACAACCTACCGTAGCAAGTAAATCATTCTTAATTACGATTGGGGATCGAACCGTTGGCGGACTCAATGCTAGGGACCAGTTTGTTGGCCCATGGCAAGTTCCTGTGGCGGATTGTGCCGTTACTCTGATGGATTACAAGGGTTATCGTGGTGAAGCAATGGCTATGGGCGAAAGAACCCCATTGGCTGTTATAGATGCTCCAGCTGCTGCACGAATGGCGGTAGGTGAGGCGATTACCAATCTTTTGGCAGCAGATATTATCAGCCTCGAAAGCGTAAAACTTTCTGCAAACTGGATGGCTGCATGTGGAGCGCCTGGTGAAGACGCGAAACTCTATGACTCCGTTAAAGCGATTGGCATGGAGCTGTGCCCTGCGCTTGGAATATCGATTCCAGTTGGCAAGGATTCCCTATCTATGTCTACCGCATGGCAAGATGGTGATGAAGCTAAGAAAGTAGTTGCGCCAGTTTCTTTAATTATTTCTGCTTTTGCATCTGTGCTAGATGCCCGTAAAACATTGACACCACTGCTTCAATTGAAGAGCAAGGACGGATCTCCACAAGAGACTGAACTGATCTTGATCGATTTAGGGCGTGGCAAGAATCGTATGGCCGGAAGTATCTTGGCTCAAGTGCTTGATCAGTCCGGAAAATTGGCGCCTGATGTCGATCACCCAGAAGATTTGAAGTCTTTGGCTGCCGCCATTATTGAGTTGCGTAAAGAGAACAAGCTTTTGGCTTATCACGATCGCTCCGATGGTGGCTTGCTTGCCTGCGTTGCTGAAATGGCATTTGCATCGCATTGCGGCATTTCGCTTAACGTCGATATGATTGCCATGGACGCTGGGCAAGAGCCTGATTATGGTGATGCTAAGAATTGGGCTCAACAGGTTTCTGGTCGTCGCCATGAGCAAACCATGCGGGCTTTATTCAATGAAGAGTTAGGCGCAGTAATACAGGTTCGCAAAGAAGATCGTGATGGTGTATTTGCAGTGTTGAGAAAATTAGGCTTAAGCGCACATAGTCATGTGATTGGCAAGCCTAATACCAACGGTCGCATTGAAGTTTGGCGCGATGCTAAAAATATTTTTGCTGAGCCGCGCGAAGTGCTGCAAAAGATTTGGACTAACACTAGCTATCAAATTGCTCGTCTACGTGATAATCCTGCCTGTGCCGATAGTGAATTTTCGCTCTTAGACAATATTGCCGATACTGGCATGAGCCCTAAAATCACATTTGACGCCTCAGAAGATATTGCCGCTCCATTTATTGCGAAAAATGCACGTCCTAAAGTTGCCATTTTGCGTGAGCAGGGTGTGAACTCTCATGTAGAAATGGCATATTCAGTAAATTTGGCTGGATTTGATAGTTATGACGTTCACATGTCTGATTTGCTTACCGGTAAAGCAAAATTAGACGACTTTAGAGGCCTCATTGCCTGCGGCGGATTTAGTTATGGCGATGTATTAGGTGCTGGCGAGGGTTGGGCCAAAACCATTCTGTTTAACCAGCAGCTAAGAGAACAATTTTCTACGTTCTTCAACCGTCAAGACAGTTTTGCCTTAGGCGTTTGTAACGGCTGCCAAATGATGAGTAACCTCTCCGGAATTATTCCGGGTGCGGAGGCATGGCCTAAATTTACACGCAATCAATCAGAGCAATATGAAGCGCGCCTAGTGATGGCTGAAGTATTGGCTTCACCTTCGATATTTACCCAGGGCATGGAGGGTAGTCAGATACCCATTGCCATCGCTCACGGTGAAGGATTTGCTAATTTCAGTCAGCAAGGAAGCTTAGAGCAGATTCACAAGCAGAGCTTGGCCTCATTCCGCTTTGTAGATCATCAAGGTAACCCAACAGAAACCTATCCAATGAATCCAAACGGATCGCCTAATGGCTTAACTGGTGTCACTACACTTGATGGCCGCTTTATGGTCATGATGCCCCATCCAGAGCGGGTATTTAGGGCTGTACAGATGAGTTGGTGCCCGCCTGAATGGTTGGATAGCCCAGATGGTGCTAGCCCTTGGCTACGCTTATTCCGCAACGCCCGTCGTTGGGCGAATTAAATGTCATCTACGCAATTAATGGAGCCGGTCACTTTTTCAGAAAGTGGTGGGGTGCGCTACCTTCATTTTGGAACTGAATCTATTCAAGGAGCAATGCGCTTGCGTGATCCTGAAGAAATTTACCTTGAGTACAACCAGCAAATGATGGCTTGGCTACTATTTCTGGAAACAAAGCCTGGTATGCAGATTGCGCAACTTGGACTGGGAACGGGAGCATTAGCTAAGTTTCAACACCAACATTGTCCGGCCGTTAAAACTACTGTTGTGGAGTTAAATCCTGCCGTAATTGTTTCTGCGAGATCTATGTTTTTCACCCCTGATGATGATCGACGCTTAGAAACACTGCAAACTGACGCAAAGCTATTTGTGAAAAACAAAAAGTATCAACAGCAGTTTGATGCTGTTCAGGTTGATTTATATGATGCGATCTGCGATGGCCCTGCAGCAAGCTCTTTGGATTTTTATAATGGCTGCTTCGAGATTCTCAAAGGCCCCGGTGTAATGACGGTGAATTTATTTTCCAGGCACAAAAGCTTTGATCTGAATCTGAAGAATATCTGTGAAGCTTTTGACAACAGAGTGCTCTTATTTCCTGAATCTCATGATTGCAATGTTGTGGCGATAGCATTTAAAGGACCCAAGCTTGAGGCGGAGTGGAAGGATGTTTCAAAGCGGGCAAAACTGATTCTTGAAAAAACAGGTCTTCCTACAAACAAGTGGGTATCTGGTATTAGTCGTGAGAATGCCCGACAAGAAAACAAGCTCTCTATTTAAAACTTTGCAGATAAAAAAAGAAAAAGGCGATCGTGTGATCGCCTTTTTTGTTTCCAACCTATTGCTAGGATGTGGATATTACTCGTTACACGGTCACTGTATCCGCAACGTCGCTAAATGACTTCAACTTGTCAAAACTCATGTATTTATAAACATCACCTGCTTTAGCATCGAGCGCCTTCACTTGCTCTAAATACTCTGCAGGAGTAGGTAGGCGACCCAAGAGGGCGGCAACAGATGCTAATTCTGCAGAAGCTAAATACACGCGAGTATCGATACCTAGACGGTTAGGGAAGTTGCGAGTAGAGGTGGATACGGCTGTTGAACCCTTGCGGATCTGCGCTTGGTTGCCCATACAAAGCGAGCAGCCCGGACTTTCCATGCGAGCACCAGCTGCACCCAACATACCGTAGTAGCCTTCTTCCATCAAAACCATCGCATCCATCTTGGTTGGTGGCGCTACCCATAAACGGGTCGGCATATCTTTTTTGCCTTGTAACACCTGACCAGCTGCGCGGAAGTGGCCAATATTGGTCATGCATGAGCCAATAAACACTTCATCAATCTTATCGCCAGCTACTTCAGACAATACTTTCACATCATCTGGATCGTTAGGGCAGGCAAGGATAGGCTCTTTGATTTCATCGATATTGATTTCGATAATCTCTGCATAGTCAGCATCCGCATCAGCCTTGAGAAGTTGAGGGTTAGCAATCCAAGCTTCCATAGCCTTGATACGGCGACCAAGAGTGCGCTTATCTTCATAGCCGTTCGCAATCATCCATTTCATCAAGGTGATGTTTGATGTCATGTATTCAATGATCGGCTCTTTGTTCAAGTGAACTGTACAGCCGCCAGCAGAGCGTTCGGCAGAAGCATCGGATAACTCAAATGCTTGCTCAACTTTCAGATCAGGCAGTCCTTCAATTTCTAGAATGCGGCCAGAGAAAATATTCTTCTTGCCTTGTTTCTCAACAGTCAGCAAACCCTTTTTGATTGCATACAAAGGAATTGCATTCACTAGATCACGCAAAGTGATACCAGGCTGCATTTTGCCTTTAAATCGCACCAAAACGGACTCAGGCATATCTAATGGCATCACACCTGTGGCAGCCGCGAAAGCAACTAATCCTGAACCAGCAGGGAAAGAGATGCCAATTGGGAAACGAGTATGGCTATCGCCACCAGTTCCGCAGGTATCGGGAAGTAGCAAGCGATTCAACCAGCTGTGGATCACACCATCACCCGGACGTAAGGCAACACCACCGCGATTGGTCATGAATGGTGGTAACTCATGTTGAGTGCGAATATCTACTGGCTTTGGATAAGCTGAGGTATGGCAGAACGACTGCATTACGAGATCAGAAGAGAAGCCAAGGCAAGCCAAGTCTTTCAATTCATCGCGTGTCATTGGACCAGTTGTGTCTTGCGAGCCAACAGTAGTCATGTGTGGTTCGCAGTATGTACCAGGGCGAACGCCTTGGCCTTCTGGCAATCCACACGCACGACCAACCATCTTTTGCGCCAAGCTAAAGCCCTTCTTGTTGTCAACTGGATTCACTGGTAAACGGAATTCAGTGGAAGCAGGCAAGCTGAGAGCGGCGCGTGCTTTAGCAGTCAAGCCACGACCAACGATCAAAGGAATTCGTCCGCCAGCGCGTACTTCATCCAAAATCACTGGCGATTTCAATGTAAAGCTGGTGATTTCCTTACCATTTTTAAATACTTTTCCTTCATATGGGCGAAGTTCAATCTCATCACCCATATTCATTTGGGAAACATCTAATTCAATTGGCAATGCTCCTGAATCTTCCATTGTGTTGAAGAAGATTGGGGCGATATTAGTGCCCAAACATACACCACCAAAACGCTTATTTGGTACGAACGGAATATCTTGACCTGTCCACCAGAGAACAGAGTTTGTTGCGGATTTACGTGAAGAGCCTGTACCAACAACGTCTCCAACGTAAGCAATTTGATTGCCTTTTTTCTGGAGGGCGGCGATTTGCTTCATAGGACCGCGAACACCAGTCTCGTCTGGCTCAATGCCAGGACGGGGATTCTTGAGCATGATCGTTGCATGCAATGGAATATCGGGGCGGCTCCATGCGTCAGGGGCGGGCGAGAGATCATCGGTATTGGTTTCGCCGGTTACCTTAAAAACAGTAAGCTTCATGCTTTCTGGAACTGCAGGGCGGCTAGTAAACCAGTCCGCATTTGCCCAGCTTTGCATTACAGCCTTGGCATTTGCATTACCTTTTTCGGCAAGCTCTTGAACGTCATTGAAATAATCAAACATCAAGAGTGTTTTCTTAAGCGCTTCTGCAGCAGCAACACCGCACTCGGCGTCAGATAAAAGTTCTACCAATGGTTTGATGTTGTAACCACCAAGCATCGTGCCCAATAATTCAGTAGCACGTACGCGGGAAATTAATGGAGATTTTTCTGTCCCTTTGGCAACGGCATCTAAAAACTCAGCTTTTACTTTGGCTGCGTCATCCACACCAGCAGGCACACGGTTGGTAATTAATTCAACTAACTGGGCTTCTTTGCCAGCAGGTGGGTTTTTCAGCAACTTTACCAATTCGGATGTTTGATCCTTGGTTAATGGCAGGGCTGGAATACCGAGAGCTGCGCGTTCAGCGACGAGGGCGTTATAGGCTTCTAACATTATGTTTCCCATGAGGTAAAAGTGATCAATAGAAAGGCCAAAAGGGAATTCTCTCCCGTTTTGCCAAATTATAGTTGTTAAATCAAGTCTTATATAAGAGTTTAAACCCTAAAAAAGTGGCAATTTTGACAAAATTAGGGCTTTATTTGAGCTTATGGACTTGAGAAGTAGGCTTGCTAGATAACTTGCTCTTCTTTGAGAGCCCAAACCAAGGCAACAACCCAACCAATCAAGGACCATCCTAAAAACAGGTTTAAGGCAAAAATAGCCCCTGTATTTGCCCTTTTTTTGTGGAAAGCAATGGCAAAAGGGAGGAAATAAAAGAGGGAGAGAATGGAGACTAATACCGCAAATAAAAGGCGCATAGGTAATAAATGAATAGATAGAGGTAGGTGAGATCCTATATTAACGATATTGAAATTTCCCCACCCCCTATCGCTATCGTTATAATTACTTTTTCCAACAGAGCTTAAGCGATGACCAAATACGTTTTTGTCACTGGTGGTGTGGTTTCTTCTTTAGGGAAAGGAATCGCAGCTGCCTCGCTTGCCGCGATTCTTGAATCCCGCGGCTTGAAAGTCACCCTCCTAAAATTAGACCCCTATATCAACGTGGACCCGGGCACCATGAGTCCGCTCCAGCACGGAGAGGTTTTTGTAACCGAAGATGGTGCCGAGACCGACTTGGACTTGGGTCACTATGAGCGCTTCGTGTCTGCAAAGATGCGCAAAAGCAATAACTTCACCACTGGCCAGATTTATGAGTCAGTCATCAGCAAAGAGCGTCGCGGCGAATACTTGGGAAAAACAGTTCAAGTTATTCCCCACATTACAAATGAAATTCAAGCTTTTGTAGAGCGCGGCGCTAAAGCCAGCCATGATGGCAAAGCGGATGTTGCTATTTGCGAAATCGGCGGCACGGTTGGTGATATCGAATCTCTTCCGTTCTTGGAGGCCGCAAGACAGATGAGCTTGCGCCTGCCTTTGCATGATTGTGCTTTTGTTCACCTGACGCTTGTGCCCTATATCCACAGTGCCGGCGAGTTAAAAACTAAGCCAACGCAACACTCAGTCCAGAAGCTTCGTGAGATTGGTATCATGCCGACTGTGTTGCTCTGCCGCGCTGACAGACCTATTCCAGAGGATGAGCGCGCAAAGATTTCTCTCTTCTCAAACGTTCGTGAAGAAGCGGTAATTTCAGTTTGGGATGTAGATACGATTTACAAGATACCTGAGATGCTCCAAGCTCAGGGCATGGACGATTTAATTTGCCGAGAGCTAGATCTCAAAGCTAAGCCCGCAGATCTTTCCGTGTGGGCTAATCTAGTTTATGAAATGGCAAATCCACAACATGAAGTCACCATAGGAATGGTCGGCAAATATGTGGAACTCACTGAGTCATACAAATCTCTCATTGAAGCCTTGCGTCACGCTGGCATTCATACACATACTCGCGTAAATATTAATTACATCGATTCCGAAGTCATTGAAAAAGATGGCATCGATTGCTTGCACAACTTAGATGCTATTTTGGTCCCAGGGGGCTTTGGTAAGCGTGGCACAGAAGGCAAGATTGCCGCCATTCGCTATGCTCGTGAAAACAATGTTCCTTATTTAGGCATTTGTTTAGGTATGCAATTAGCCGTGATTGAATTTGCACGTCATGTGGCCAATCTCACGAAGGCGAATAGTACCGAATTCGATCCTCAGACAGAGCAGCCTGTTGTTGCTTTGATAACTGAGTGGTTGGATAGAGAAGGTAAAGTAGAAAAGCGCACTAACGATTCTGATTTAGGCGGCACCATGCGTCTTGGTTCGCAACGCTGTCCAGTCAAGGCGGGTACCTTAGCGCATCGAATTTACGGCTCCGAGGTGAATGAGCGTCATCGTCACCGTTATGAAGTAAACAACACCTACGTGCCTCAGCTTGAGCAATCTGGTTTGATTATTTCAGCAAGAACCCCTAACGAAGAGTTGCCTGAGATGATGGAATTACCTGCATCTATTCATCCGTGGTTCTTTGGAGTGCAGTTTCACCCTGAATTTACTTCAACTCCACGGGATGGTCATCCATTGTTCTCGGCATTTATTAGCGCTGCACTTGAGCATCAAAAAGCTGCTGAAAAGCAAGCTGCATAAAGGAAGAATATGAGCGCATTTAAGTTGTGTGGCTTTGACGTTGGTCTAGACCATCGCTTCTTTTTAATTGCGGGTCCATGTGTTATTGAATCAGAGCAATCTGCCATAGATATCGCGGGTCAGATGAAGGAAATTACTTCCGCTCTAAAGATTCCATTTATTTACAAGTCTTCTTTTGATAAAGCCAATCGCTCATCAGGAACCTCTTTCCGTGGTCTAGGCATGGAAAAGGGCTTAGAGATTTTGGCCAAAGTGAAAAAGCAAGTTGATGTTCCAGTGCTTACAGATGTTCATGACATCAGCGAAATCGCTCCCGTAGCTAGCGTTGTAGATGTTTTGCAGACCCCAGCATTTTTATGTAGACAAACCGACTTCATTCGCGCTTGCGCCCAAAGTGGCAAGCCAGTCAATTTTAAGAAGGGTCAATTCCTTTCGCCGCACGAGATGCTCAATGTGATTGAGAAAGCGCGAGTAGCTGCTGCTGAAAAAAATCTACCAGACCAATTTATGGTTTGTGAGCGCGGAGCCTCCTTTGGTTATAACAATCTAGTTTCAGATATGCGTAGCTTGGCAATTCTGCGCGAATCCAATGCTCCGGTAGTTTTTGATGCTACTCATTCGGTTCAATTGCCTGGTGGGCAAGGTAGCTCTAGCGGTGGCCAGCGTGAATTTGTTCCCGTTTTGGCTCGTGCTGCTGTAGCAGTTGGAATTAGCGGCTTATTTATGGAAACCCATCCTGACCCCGCAAAAGCGCTATCCGATGGTCCCAATGCCGTTCCCTTAGACCGCATGAAAGAGTTGCTTGAGTCTTTGGCAGCTATCGACAGCGTTGTTAAATCAACGGGAAGTTTTTTAGAAGACAGCTTTTAGTAAGTTATTAAAACCCATTTCATATTGTTTTAAGGAGAAGGTGCATGAGCGCCATTGTTGACATCATCGGTAGAGAAGTTCTGGATTCACGCGGCAACCCAACAGTTGAGTGCGATGTTTTGCTTGAGTCAGGTGTTATGGGTCGTGCGGCCGTTCCTTCAGGAGCCTCCACAGGGTCCCGTGAGGCAATTGAGTTGCGTGATGGAGATAAGACGCGTTACTTAGGTAAGGGCGTGCTCAAGGCAGTTCAAAACATCAATATTGAGATTGCAGAATCCATTCTTGGACTGGATGCAAGTGAACAAGCCTTTCTTGATCGCACGCTGATCGAATTAGATGGTACACACAACAAAGCACGCTTAGGCGCAAATGCAACGCTTGCCGTATCGATGGCTGTTGCTAGAGCGGCAGCTGAAGAAGCGGGCCTGCCTTTATATCGTTATTTTGGTGGCTCTGGCGGTATGCAATTGCCAGTACCGATGATGAATATTGTGAATGGTGGGGCTCACGCCAACAACAGTTTGGATATTCAGGAATTCATGGTGATGCCAGTTGGCGCAGAGAACTTCCGTGACGCACTGCGTTGTGGTGCTGAAATTTTCCATGAATTGAAAAAGATCTTAGGTGCTCAAGGTATGCCAACTACTGTTGGTGATGAAGGTGGATTTGCGCCAAACTTTAAGAGTAACCACGAGTGCTTGCAGACCATCATGAAAGCGATTGAAGGAGCAGGCTACCAGGCAGGTGAAGATGTTCTATTGGCTCTAGATTGCGCTGCTAGTGAATTCTACAAAGATGGCAAATACCATTTGTCAGGCGAAGGTCTCCAATTAAGCTCAAGTGAGTTCTCTGACTACCTTGGTAACTTGGCAGACCAATTCCCAATCGTTTCGATTGAAGATGGCATGCATGAAGGTGACTGGGATGGTTGGGCTGATATCACTAGAAAGCTTGGTAAGAAGATTCAGCTAGTAGGTGATGACTTGTTCGTTACGAACACCCGCATTCTCCAAGAAGGTATTGATAAAGGTATTGCTAATTCTATTTTAATTAAGATTAATCAAATTGGCACTCTGACAGAAACGTTTGCTGCAATCGAGATGGCTAAGCGCGCAAACTACACTGCAGTGATTTCACATCGCTCTGGCGAGACTGAAGATAGCACCATTGCAGATATTGCCGTTGGTACCAACGCGGGTCAAATTAAGACAGGCTCCCTATCTCGCTCGGATCGCATTGCTAAATACAATCAACTCTTACGCATTGAAGAGGATCTAGGCGATGTGGCAACTTATCCAGGTAAGTCAGTTTTCTACAATCTCAAGCGCTAGTTAAGTATTCAATAGCTTATGCGGATCGTCATCTACTCTATGCTGGTTTTGCTCATTGCAATCCAGTATCCGCTTTGGCTGGGTAAGGGTGGATGGCTTAAGGTTTATGAGATGGAGCGACAAGTAGAGCTTCAAGAGGCTAAAAATAGCCTCTTGGCCCTTCGTAATGCCAAGCTATCTGGCGATGTCAAAGACCTGAAGGACGGCACTCGAGCAATTGAAGAACGCGCCCGTGTCGAACATGGCCTAATTAAAGAGGGCGAATTTTTTGTGCAAATCCTACCGGTGGATAAAGCATCCAGCCCTCAAACCATAAAACAGTAGAGTTTTAATGACCACTAGATGGTGGTCTTGTAGCATCACTCAATAAATCTGTCTTGAATACCTGCAGACAATCGACTGCATCAAAGCGATAAGGCTTTGCGCAGAAATCACAAATAGTCTCTACGGCGCCTTGCTCTGCAAGTATGCTTTGAACCTCTTCCTCGCCTAACATGCGTAATATATCGGCAACTTTAGTCCGCGAGCATCGACAAGCAAAACGGATAGGTCGAGCAGGAAAGCTGCGGACACCATTCTCGGTGGACTCTTCCAAAAATAAACGTCTCATGATGGTCTCTGGTGGAAGCGTCAGTAACTCTTCATCAGTGATCGTTTCGCCAAGTGTTTGAATACGAGACCAGCCTTCAGCAGCAATCTGGGGATCTAAATGTGCATGACCGCCTGAATTTGGCAAGCGCTGTAACAATAAACCACCAACTTGCGTATCGCTTGAGGCGAGCCAAATGCGTGTATCCAATTGTTCGGAATTTTGCATATAAAGGGCTATAGCCTCTGCAGCGCTAGTTACTGGCTTAATGACAGCCCCTTGATGATCTTGAAGCGCTACGATGCCTTGGTAGGGCGCCTGTCCCGGTTCGCGGTCGGCTGGATCTAAGGTGATAACTAATCTTCCGCTTCCACTTGCATCCAGCAGATCGGCTAAGCTTGCATCGGGCCTTATTTCAGAAGGCTCGACTGAAAGCTTGACCGTGGCACGCATGGATAAATCAGACTTACATTCAACTACTAGGAGTTGTATGGGGCCTTTACTTTGCGCTTGAATAATAAGAGTCCCATCAAACTTGAGACTGGCGCTTAAAAGGGTGGCTGCGCCTACAAAGTCGCCCAGAATCCGGCGTACGGCAGGGGGGTCATTACGACGCTCTAGAACGGCCTGCCAGGCGCTCCCAATTGACACAATTTCCCCGCGAACTGGGGCGCCATCACACATAAAGACTAGTAATTCATTCATAGTTCAAAGTATCCACTTTTTTTCGCTTTTAGTCACAGCAAGCCTGACCTGAGATAATGATATTTATGCATATTCGTACACGTTTCGCCCCAAGTCCCACGGGCTTTATCCATCTGGGAAATCTTCGCAGCGCCCTGTACCCATGGGCTTTTGCGCGCCACAATAAAGGCGACTTCATTCTTCGCATTGAGGATACCGACCTTGAACGCTCATCTCAGGAAGCGGTAGATGTCATCATCGAAGGAATGGCATGGCTTGGCCTAGATTTAGATGAAGGTCCGATCTATCAGATGCAGCGTATCGATCGATATCGTGAAGTAGTAAAACAAATGCTAGATTCTGGACTGGCTTATCCGTGTTACATGAGTGAAGAAGAATTAAATACACTCCGTGACCAGCAAATGGCAAATAAAGAAAAGCCACGCTATAACGGCTTATGGAGGCCTGAGCCTGGTAAAACTTTGCCGCCGGTACCAGATGGCGTAAGCCCGGTGATTCGCTTTAAGAATCCAATTGGTGGGTCAGTGATTTGGAATGATGCTGTCAAAGGTCAAATAGAAATTAGCAATGATGAATTGGATGACCTAGTTATTGCTAGACCAGACGGAACGCCTACCTATAATTTTTGCGTAGTGATTGACGACATGGATATGAACATCACCCACGTTATTCGAGGCGATGACCATGTCAATAACACCCCTAGACAAATCAACATCATGAAAGCTCTAGGCGGGACACCGCCTGTTTACGCACATCTACCAACCGTACTCAATGACGCTGGTGAAAAAATGAGTAAGCGTAACGGTGCGATGAGTGTAAGGGACTATCAAAAGGCAGGCTATCTTCCTGAAGCGATCCTAAATTATCTTGCGAGACTCGGCTGGTCTCATGGCGATGCAGAGGTATTCACTAAAGAGCAATTTGTTGATTGGTTCGATTTGGAAAGTTTGGGTCGCTCACCAGCGCAACATAATCCAGAAAAATTACTTTGGTTAAACCATCAATACATTCAGAATTCGGATCCAGTCAATTTAGCAGTTTCGACTAAGCCATTTGCGCATGAGATGGGAATTGATACTGAGACAGGGCCAGACTTTGTTCAAGTAGTTAGTCTATTGAAAGATAGAGCCAATACTTTGATTGAAATTGCCGAGGGAGCAAAGCTGTTTTATTTGCCGGCACCTAATTTAAGCGTTGAACAAATTAAAGAAAATATTGCTGAAGCCGTTATTCCTGCGCTAAAAGATTTGGTGGAGGCCATTGCATCCTCGACTCCTACTAAAGAGGCGTACGCAGCCGTCTTTAAGCAAATATTGGCAAAGTATCAAATTAAAATGCCAGCCCTAGCAATGCCTGTTAGATACGCATTATTTGCCACCACACAGACTCCAGCCATTGATTCTGTATTGGTGGTTTTAGGCAAGGAAGAGGCTGTGAAAAGGCTCTCAAAGGTTATTCAGTAGAGAACTTGCGCACTCGAACAAAAATAGGATAAAATCTTGGATTGTTTTGAGTGTCTTGTAGTTTTATCGCGAGATTTAGGGGGTATAGCTCAGCTGGGAGAGCGCTTGCATGGCATGCAAGAGGTCAGCGGTTCGATCCCGCTTATCTCCACCAAGCATTTAAAATAGATGTATGTTGTATCCAGGTCCCCATCGTCTAGAGGCCTAGGACATCACCCTTTCACGGTGAGTACGGGGGTTCGAATCCCCCTGGGGACGCCAGATTCTTCTGGTAGTTGTAAAGATGTATGATGTTGCGTTACTCGATGTATTTTGGAGCGGTAGTTCAGTTGGTTAGAATATCGGCCTGTCACGCCGAGGGTCGCGGGTTCGAGTCCCGTCCGTTCCGCCAAGACAATTAAAAGCCCCCTTAACAGGGGGCTTTTTCTATTCGTAGCCAGCTCTTAATTTAAGAACTTTGCGGTTTTCACTGGTTGCTGGATCAATTTGATGTCGTTCAACTGCGCTGGTTTGGGCGATGAAGTTCAACACTTCATTGAGAACAATTTCACGCTCGTTATCGATTGTGACGATGTGGTAACTATTTCCTAGCCATATAACGCGACGTACCTCTGACTTACAGTGCTCAAGTATTTCTTCTGCTGACCATATTGAGCATGTGTCGTCCTCCACCGACTGAATTAAGAGCAATCTACAGGTAAGATTTTGTAGATTAATTTTGGCGCTAGCCATCAGGCCCTTAGCCTCGTGAAGATGACGCGCTGAAATAGAGGCTGCTCCCACCTCGGATACCTTAGAGGTTTTGAATTTCTCGCCAATGCGACGACGTAAATCAATATTCTTGACACCAAAAGGCTCGCGCTCTGAGTATTCCCAATTGCGCAGACCTAAAAAATAGAAGAAATCGAGGATGGGTCTATAGAACGGTACAGACCAGCCATCATATTTGAGGACGGGTGACATTAGCACTAGAGAAGATATATCCGTTCTTTGTGTAGCTACTAGAGTTGCCAATGTAGCGCCCATGCTAATTCCTGCCAAATTGACGGTAGAGTAGATTTCCTTTTGTGAGTCGATAATTCGATGCAGTTCCCGTACCCAGCTACCAAATTTGCTTGCGGGACTTCCAAACAAAAAACCTGGAATTTCTGGAATTAGGACATCATGGCCAGCCGCTTGAAGAAAGCGAGGAAGTTGTCCAAGCTCAAGTCCACTCCCATTAAGACCGGGGATCAGGATGGTGAGATCGTGTTTGGGCTGGGAAATAACTGGCTTTAACATCAAATTATGTTTCTATTCAAGGAGATGGGTTAGGATACACCGAAATAGGTAAAAAATAGATGAGACATAACTTAAACGCAAAACGTTGGTACGGCGATAAAAGCCATGGCTATGCAGTGGCTGTATTTGGGGTTTTGATGGCCTTTTCTTTACGCTACATTCTTCACCCTCTATTGGGTGGATCTTTGCCTCTATTTTTCTTCCAAATTAATACTATTGTGATTGCGTATTTTTTTGGAATTTTTCCAGCTCTGCTTACTCTGGTACTAAGCGCCCCATTGTTGATTTTTTTCTTTCTGGAGCCTTTTGGCGCGCTTTCAGTAGTTGATCAAAGAGATGTCACTACCTTATTCGTTTACCTCTCTTATACCGTTTTAACTGGTGCCCTAGTAGAGCTACTTCGTCGTGAGCAGTACAACGCAAAAATGGCGGTTTTGGTGAGTGAAACCAGATTAAAGCTAATGGTCGAAGGCGATCAAAAAATGCGCAGTGTTATGAGAAGATCTCTCATAAAGGGCTCTGACGAGTAATGGCCGCTTAATGATTGGGCAAAAAAGCCTGACCTTCGTCTATGCAAAGGTCAGGGTAATTAGATTACTTCTTAGGTGTGCTAATAGATGCAGCCATTGCGTCAAAATAAATCACTTTAACTTGCTCGCCCACGTTGATATCTGCCAATAGAGCAGGGTTCTTAACGGTTACAGTAGTGATCTTCCCACTAGGCCCTTTAACGGAAACCAGTTTTTTCTCGCGATTTACTTCCACAATATCAGCGATGATGGTTGTTTTATTGGTAATCGTCTCAGATGGCTTTTCGTCAGCTTTAGATTTGGTTACCGTGTTGGTCTCAACTTTAGAGCGAACGCCATCGCTTTTAGTCTTAATCAATTCAATAGCCACAGCGAGTTCATAATTTACGCTCACTCGATCACCCTTTTTGATCTGCGCAAAGTTGGTGATATCTGGACCGGCAACAAATTTAGATTCGCCTTCTTTGTTTTTAAATGTAATAGTGCGAGTCTTCTTGTCAATCTTGACCACTTCACCTTCATATAGCTGATAGCGGTTATCTGTTACGGCGGCATCGATCACTGTTGGCTTGGCCGTGCTTGATGCTGGCATAGATTGGGCAAGGGCCGCAGAAGATCCAACAAAAAGGGTCGCAATTAGTAAGGCAATCGGAGCATATTTAGTATTCATTATTTTCCTCGTATATAAAAGGTACTAAATTCAATATTAGCCTATTTTTAGAGCTAAATTGGGCCATAAGGTCAGATATTCAATGGCGAGGCTTTAATGGTTATCTTTTGTTAAGATCTGACATCACATTGTTTTACCTTCTTTTGTATACAAGGAATTTAAATGCCACAGTTTGCCGCCAATCTCACCATGCTATTTAATGAGGTGCCATTTATGGAGCGGTTTGAAATAGCAGCGAAGTCTGGATTTCAGGCCGTTGAATTTCTCTTTCCCTATGCTTTCTCGCCTGAAGATATTAAGCAAAAGCTTGAACAACATAATCTCAAGCTAGTTCTTCATAATTTGCCGGCTGGCGATTGGGATGCTGGAGAGCGCGGTATAGCCTGTTTGCCAGATCGCGTTGCAGAATTTCATGACGGAGTTGCGAAAGCAGTTGATTATGCAAAAGTGCTAGACGTTAAACAGTTAAATTGTTTGGCTGGAAAAATTCCTGCTGGTGCAGATGCAGAGTTGTTGAAAAAAACATTTATTTCAAACTTACGTTATGCGGCTTCTGAACTAAAAAATGCCAATATCAAGCTTCTTATAGAGCCAATTAATACTTTCGATATTCCAGGCTTTTATTTATCTAAAACACAACAGGCTTTAGATATTCTGAATGAAGTAGGTTCGGATAACCTATACATTCAATATGACATTTATCATGCTCAGCGCATGGAGGGTGAGCTCTGCCAAACTATTGAAGCCAATCTTTCTAAAATTGCCCATATTCAATTAGCGGATAACCCAGGCAGAAACGAGCCGGGCACAGGTGAGATTAATTACCCACATCTATTTCAGTTCATCGATAACATCGGGTATCAAGGCTGGATTGGCTGTGAATACAAACCAGCATCCAATACTGAAGCAGGATTGGGTTGGATGAAAAATCTAAATAAATAACGATACGGAGACAGTATGAGCAAGCAATTAAAACTAGGATTTGTTGGTTTAGGAATCATGGGTGCGCCTATGGCAGGTCATTTAATTAATGCAGGGCATGAAGTATTTATCAATACTCGTAGCAAGGTGCCAGAAAGCTTAGCCTCCACATCGGCGGTGCAATGTGCATCACCTCAAGAAGTTGCCAGCAAAGCCGACATTATTTTCACTATGGTTCCAGATACCCCTGATGTGGAGAAGGTTCTATTTGGCGAAAAGGGAATAGCTGCTGGTCTCTCCAAAGGAAAGATCGTTGTGGACATGAGCTCTATTTCCCCAATCTCCACCAAAGAGTTTGCCAAAAAAGTAAATGCGTTGGGCTGTGATTATCTTGATGCTCCTGTATCGGGCGGTGAGCTTGGTGCAAAAAATGCGACCCTCTCCATCATGGTTGGCGGAGACGAGAACGTCTTTGAAAAAGTGAAACCCATATTTGAGCTGATGGGCAAAAATATTAATCTCGTTGGTGGAAACGGAGACGGCCAAACTGCTAAGGTCGCCAATCAAATCATTGTTGCTTTGAATATTGAGGCTGTGGCAGAAGCGCTCTTATTTGCCTCTAAAGCAGGAGCTGACCCTGCAAAAGTACGTCAGGCTTTAATGGGTGGTTTTGCAAGCTCTAAGATCTTGGAGGTCCATGGCGAAAGAATGGTCAAGCGTACTTTTGATCCAGGTTTCAGAATTGAATTACATCAAAAAGATTTGAATCTTGCACTCAATAGCGCCAGAGCTCTGGGTGTTTCATTGCCCAATACAGCAACTGCACAGGAATTATTTAATTCATGTGCGGCTCATGGCGGTAAAGCTTGGGATCACTCAGCAATGGTGCGCGCACTAGAGAGGCTTGCAAACTTTGAAATTGGTCAAAAGGCATAAGCCAAGCAAATGCCTTCAACTTTAGTAGTCTATTTGCATGGTTTTCGCTCCTCCCCACGATCGAGTAAAGCGGTCTTGACGGGGGAGGCGGTAAAGGCCTTATCTACCCCGGATGATCCCATTGAGTGGTATTGCCCTCAGTTACTACCTTCACCAAAGGCCAGCATGGATATGGTGGTGAAGTGCATTGAAGCATCAACTCATGATCACCTGGTAGTCATCGGCTCTTCTTTAGGAGGCTATTACGCCAATTATTTAGCTGAGAAGTTTGCTTGCAAAGCCATAGCTCTCAATCCGGCAGTTAGAGCGCCAAAAGAGTTGGCCTCGCATGTCGGAATGCTGACCTCATACGATACCGATGAGCCTTACGATTTCCGTCCAGAATATATTGATGAGCTTAAAGCGCTGCAGGTTGAATCTATTAGCAATCCGTCGCGCTATTTTCTAATTGCAGCAAAAGGTGATGAGCTCTTAGATTGGCAAGAAATGGTTGATTTCTATCGGGGTGCCGAACAGTTGGTGCTTGAGGGTGGTGACCACGGTATTTCAGATTACCAAGACCATTTGCCCAAAGTCCTAAATTTCATCTCTTAATAACGGATTGATTGCCGCTCGCATCTTCTGTAAGATGATCTAAACGAGTGCCGCTCATTTGCGCTGTCTAGAAAGGAAAGTTTGTGCTGAGCATCTTGAAATTAGACGCAGGTGGAATTCCTCAGGGCTGGGTTAGCGCAGAAGAGGCCACGAAGCAATACGCTGATAGTAGTGTTTTGTGGACTTTAGGTGAGCCCATTTTCCAAATGCGCGGTGGCATCTCAAGAGCCACTGGCAAACTATCTGTTATTGAGCTGCACTCCATCATTGCGGTTAGGGGAAGCGCCAAGATCAACCTCTTTGAAGTAGTTCCCGTAATTACAAAACACAAACTCTTCAAGCGTGATCGCGGACTATGTGCATATTGCGGCGATGCTATTTATGAGAATCAAGCGGAAGCAGAACATATCATCCCCAATAGTCGTGGCGGTAAATACAGCTGGATGAATTTAGTCATCTCTTGTAGACCTTGCAACCAACGCAAAGGCAATCGGACGCCAGAACAAGCTGGCATGTCCCTGATGTACACGCCATATTTACCCAGCCTTTATGAAGACATGATTCTGAAAGGCCGCAATATCTTGGTAGACCAAATGGACTTCCTTGCGGCTAATCTTCCTAAAAATAGCCGTCTTCTCGAAAGTCTGCTCTGAGCCTGAGAATAGGGCGGTGTAATTTTTTCCATCCCCCCAAGTTACATTCCCTCAGAATCATTCTTGCAGCTTTGCTGCTATCAGTCGTAGGGCATCTGGTTCTATTTTTTGGGCTACCTTTTATCTCTTTTTCTGAACCAACACCAATCGCAGAAGATTTGATTATCAGGACAGAGCTAAAAGCAGACCCCCCGAAAAAAATTCAAATCACAAAAACGGCAAAAAAGATCCCAAAGAAAAGTGCTGTAACCAATGCTAATGAAGATTTGAATTCATTAAAAGTGGGTCAGCAGGACGGAGATACCAATCAATCCGGCATTGCTTTCAAGCTACCAGAGTCAGGAATCATTTATTACGACTCTTACGTGGATGGTCAAAAGTATCAAACTGGGGAGATCGATTGGATCGTTGATGGCAATAACTATCGTCTCTATATCAATATCCCGTATGCATTCGTTGGGCCATTTGTTTTTGAATCTCGTGGTTCGGTGGATTCCTATGGAATAGCCCCAATCCTATATTGGTCACAACGGGGTACAAAACCTCCACGTTATTCTCGCTTTGATCGCAATGAAAGCGGGCAAGGGCAGATGTTCTTTTCTGAGAAACCTGAGTTCACCCCTGAAATACTACCTGGAACCCAAGATCGTTTTAGCCTGATGTTCCAGCTAGCTTCATTATTAAATGGAGATAGCAAAATTGATGAGGAGGGATCTATTCGGCAAATTCCAGTGGTTGACTACAACACTTTAGAGATGTGGAGTTTTAAAAGTTATGGTGAAGCCACTTCAGAAGATATACCTAGCCTTGGTAAGTCTGTAAATCGTCATTACGCCTTAATGCAGCGTGAGAATGACCCTTACAAGCGCCAGGTAGACATCTGGCTTGCGAAAGACCTTGAGTGGCTCCCAGGACGCATTCGCTCTCAAGAGTCAAATGGCAGGGTTATAGAGCTTATTTTTAAGCAAAAGAACCCCATAGAAGTGAGGCCGTAGATCTAAAAGCCAACGCCTGACTTTGGGTTTTGATTATTTCGGCCCAATAAAGCTCCCATCATCGAGTACAAAGCCGCTCCAGACATGGAAACCGCAAAAATTCCAGAAAAAGAGATGATGATTGGCAAGATTCTCCAGTGCTCAGATAGCGTGTAATCCCCGTATCCAACTGTTGTATACATTTCACCAGCGAAATAAAAGGTTTGGGGGTTGGTTGTGAATACCTTTAGGGCCACACATATATAGGCCCAAGCAATGATTTCTATAAAGTGACTGGCAATAATCAAAAGAATGGCTATGAAATACGATAGAAAATTGGCGCCATAGATACGCTTATTTTCAAGCTTGCGATCTAGCCAATGAAATGCGCCTGCAATCATCAATACTGCTAAACCATGAAAAGTCAGCATTAGGCAGGACAAGATTAATACTATCCAGATCTGGCTATTTCCCATATCCGTGTTGATCTCGGAAAAGAGTGTGTAGAAGCTAGGGAGATCAGCATTCTGAAACAGCTCTACAACTGGGATCTTATGATCGTGAAGAAAGTTGATGGACATGGGAGTAAGGAGTAGGAATTAACAAAGATATCTTGTTTGACATAATAATGATTATACGCAAATAGGTATATTAGGATTTGGGCTGTCCAAGGGTCTTTGGTACTAAATAAGGCTGCTTATAAAGCTTCTGCCAGCGCGAACTTAGGCCTTCGGCAATCCATGGCTTCTCATAAATTAATGCAATATCAATGGCTGAGAATCCTTGCGAATTACGTACCTGGAGGTCAGCTCCTTTATCGAGCAATAGCTTGACTAATGCTTCGTTGCCAGACTGAACCGCCATCATTAATGGCGTTGTATTGCCAGGACTAAGAGCGTCAACAATGGCTCCGTTGGCGATTAAATATTGAGCAATCTCAAGACGACCTTTTGCGCATGCGTAATGCAAAGGAGTCCAGCCTATGTGATTAATTTGCGCATTTCTTTGCTGCATTAGGATCTTTACAAGGGGCAAATTGCCTTCAATGGAGGCAATCATCAGTGGTGTTTCGCCAAACTTATTGGAAATATCCACGTCGGTAGCTTTATCAGCCACCAGAAATGCAATGACATCCTCAGAGTTGTCCTTAATTGCTAGATTAAGCATTAATTCACCTTTAGCATCTAATGAATTCGGGCTAACACCTTTGGATACCAAGGTTCTCACAGTTGAGACATCGTTAAATTTAGCGGCTTTAGTGAAAGCAGTAATTTCAGCTTCTGACTGGGCCCAGGCGAAGGAGCTGAAACCCATTCCAACAGCAAAAATAAGTGTTGTTAATTTAACTTTTATTCTCATGAGTGATTCCTATCTATTTGAAAACATTCATAAAAATTATTTGAGGTTTGCTTTGCTAGATCTTCAATAGATACACCCTTAAGGTCGGCAACAAATTCACCAACTTTTGATACCCATGCTGGTTCATTTGTTTTACCGCGATATGGTATCGGCGCTAAATAAGGCGAGTCTGTTTCTATAAGCATTCGATCTAAAGGTACTTGTTTACAAGTTTCCTGGAGCTCTTTTGCACTTTTGAAGGTCACAATCCCTGAAAAAGAGATGAAAAAGCCCATTTCCATGGCCGCCTTTGCAACTTCGTAAGATTCTGTAAAACAATGCATTACTCCGCCAATTTGTTCGGCGCCCTCCTCTTTGAGGATTTTGATAGTGTCTTCAGAGGCTGATCGAGTGTGGATGATGAGTGGCTTCTTGGATGCAATCGATGCTCTGATATGCGTTCTAAAGCGCTCACGCTGCCATTCCATGGACTCATAAGTACGATCACCCATACGGTAGTAATCAAGCCCCGTTTCTCCAATGGCAATGATCTTAGAGTGCTTTAGAGCCGTTTCCACCAAAAACTCAATGGTTGGCTCAGGAGTATCTTCGTAGTCAGGGTGAACGCCGACAGAAGCATAGAGATTGGGATAGTCCTGCGCTAGTTTCAATACATTGGGAAAGTCGGGTAAATCGACGGATACGCACAAAGCGTGACTCACTTTTGCCGACTGCATATTAATCAAAACTTCAGGCAAACGGGATTGAAATTCGGGGAAATCGAGGTGGCAATGGGAGTCTATAAACATGACTTATTTTAGACTGCCCAGACTTAATTTATGAGCCAAAAATCTGTTGGTACTGGGAAAGCAATGCTTCCAACTGGATGCGGTTTGCCAGAGGGTGATTCTCATGGCGGCGAGCCTGCACCAGAGACTTCCAGAACTGGAGCATTCTTTGGACGTTCACTGCTTTTGATAGTCCCTGCAGCGTTGTTATGTGCTTCGGGTAATAACGCGGCCCACCCCCTTGGGTTACTGACTGTAGATCTGAAATCCAGCGTTGCATGCTTGCCAAAAGAAAGCCGTATTGCGCCTTGTGCGTCTTCTCAGCTGTATCAAGCCAATTAATAACCGCGCCTTGAGCCATCGATTGCAATAAATAGCGTGAAGCCTGAATAGATATCGTTAGCTCATCCTTCTCATCCTTGTTGCGTCTCGCAATCAGTGAGTTCAGTACTGAGAATGGCGCCCCGCCCTGCTCATCATAAATAGTCTCAACATCCACATCATTTACTTTTAGGTCGTCAATTTTATTCAGCTGAGTTTTTAGCCAAGCTAAGCCTTGCGCTCGATCAGGGCGTGGAGCGGCGAGAAGTCGACAGCGTGATCGAATCGTAGGCAATACACGATCTACACGATCGGCTAGTAATATAAAGATGGTATTTGCTGGAGGCTCTTCTAGGGACTTTAATAAAGTGTTGGCTGAGTCTGTGCGTAACATTTCTAATGGGTAAATTAATATCACTCGATTGCCGCCACGATGTGACCCAATAGACAGATTTTCTATAGCATGGCGAGTTTCTTCAATAGAGATATTTTTCTTCTCTTTTTTTTCGCCTGAATCACCATCATCATCGCGTGCGGCTTTACCTCTTTTTGGGGATTCATCAGCCTCATAATCAGCATGAGGCATGAGTTTTCGATGTGTTTCAGGAACCAGGGAAATGAAGTCCGGATGGTTGCCAGTATCGAACCAGTGGCAGGCCTCGCATTGATTACAAGGTTTTATTGCTGCATTTGAATTCTCACAAAGAAGCGCCTTAGCAAGCTCAACAGAAAATGCAAACTTACCGATTCCAGACTGGCCATGCAACAAAATCGCATTAGGGAAATTGGCAAAGTCCAAGCTTTCCCATAGAGGCTGAAGCCAAGGCGCCATCTGATTCTTTTGCATCACTTAAAGCGCAATCTGAATAAGTTTCAGGCCATCCCAAATAGCTTCGGGTGTTTGGGTGGCATCAACCAGATGGAAGCGGGACGAATCCTCTTTGGCTCTTCGTAAGTATTCCTGGCGAACTCTTTCGAAAAAATCTAAATCCATCTTTTCAAATTTATCTGGGGCACGAACCTTTGAGCGGCGAGCCTCTGCGATCTCGCCTGGCAAGTCAAACAGGATGGTTAAATTAGGTTGCAAAAGGGAGCCATCAGGGCGGCCTTGAACCCAACGCTCTAAGTCATTTAACTTTGCCAAACTCAAGCCACGGCCACCGCCTTGGTAGGCAAAGCTGGCATCTGTAAAGCGATCTGAAATAACAATCTTTCCGGAGGCTAGAGCTGGCTCAATGACTTGTGCCATATGCTCACGACGTGCAGCAAACATTAATAATGCTTCGGTCTCCAAATTCATGGGGGCATCTAAGAGCAGGTTACGCAATTGCTCACCCAGAGCAGTGCCACCAGGCTCGCGTGTCATGACTACTTCTTTGTTTGGGTAGCGGTCTTGCATCAGTTTGCGAAAAGCATCAACATGCGTACTCTTTCCTGCGCCGTCGATACCTTCGAAACTAATAAAATAACCGGTTTGTGCTGATGTCATAGTCAAATAAATTTAGTTAGCGCCTGTCCTAGGCGCAATTTTTCGTTGATATCGATCTACTGCTGACTCATGCTCTTTTAAGCTTTGAGAAAAGTGGCTACTGCCATCACCTTTTGCCACAAAAAATAAGGCCCCACTTTTAGCAGGATGTGCAGCCGCCAAAATAGACTCTTTGCTGGGCATCGCGATGGGGCTGGGGGGTAGACCTTTATGCATATAGGTATTGTAGGCAGTGTCTTTGCGTAAATCTGCTTTCCGCAAATTTCCATCGAATTTAGGGCCTATTCCGTAGATTACCGTGGGGTCGGTTTGAAGGGGCATTCCATTGTTGAGACGGTTTTCAAATACAGCAGAAATCATATCCCGATCGCTTATACGACCAGTTTCCTTCTCAATAATTGAAGAAAGTATTAATAGCTCATATGGTGTTTTTAGGGGTAGTCCAGATGCTTTTTGGCCCCAAGCCTGGTTGAGTTGCTTTTGCATGGCCTGCGCCGATCTACGGTAGATATTTAAATCCAGTTCATCTGGATCAAATATATATGTATCAGGAAGAAAGAGGCCTTCATCGCTAGGGTAGCTAAGATTAAGAGCCTGTAGAAGCTCTTTATTACTCATCCCCTTTGTTTGATGGATGAGGGCTGGGTGCGCATCGATAACACTCCGCAATTGCCAAATAGTCATGCCCGGAATAATTGCAATACTCTCCCTTACTCGATCACCACGAGCAATTTGCAGCAATATTTTGCCCAGACTTCCTCCAACTGGAAGCATATAGGTGCCTGGCTTTAGTTTTGATCCCACGAAAAGACTTCTAGCCCCAAGCTGTATGGTGAATTGATTAATTGATAAGCCTTGCTCACTCAACTGACCCGCAATACTAGAAAGGCTGGAATTTGGATTAATCTTCACTTTGTAAACGGGAGCGCTATCAACATTGGGAATATTGGGCACCGCTGGCAATAAGAAAATGCCGCCGTAAGTTAGTCCTAAAAATAGTGCTAAAAAGGTCAAACAATACTTTAGGCCTCGATCTTTTGAGTTTTTCTTAATAAATAGAGATCTGCTCTGAATTTTTCTGCTCATCAGGCTATGATAAAAGGGTCATGATAAATACCCCCCAAATTGAGCAAAACTGGCTAAATAACCCCACTTCCCTACCCTGCAATTTGCCGCAGTGGGGATTAATCCTGGTTGAGGGAGCAGATGCTGCTAGTTTTTTACAAAATCAATTAACAAACTCGGTTTTAGGGCTGGCTCGCATTTTGCCTGGACATATCGCTAAGGGTTCGGCGGCTACTCGTTTAATAGGTTATTGCAGCCCAAAAGGGAGGCTGCTTGCAAGCGCCTGGCTTGGATTGTTTCCATCTAGCGAGGATGCCGAAGATCGCTTTGCTTTATTTATTTCAAAAGATATTGCCGCAAGTACTGCAAAACGTTTATCCATGTTTGTTTTACGCTCCAGGGTAAAAGTAATCGATGTTTCTGCTGATTGGACTGTTTCTGGACTTTACGGCTCTGAAGAGCAGATTGTTGATTTCAAGTTTGATCCGAGCGCCATCGCTTTACGTATGCCCGATGTTTACACAAATAATCGATCGGTTGCTCGTCTTTTATTGGCCACCCCAGTTGACAAGCAATCGAGCGCGCACGATTCGAACGATAAGCTTGAAGCATGGAATGAGCTTGAGGTCTTAAGTGCTATCCCCAGAATTGTTCAAGCCACCCAAGAGCAATTTGTACCTCAAATGATTAATTTTGAATCTGTGGCTGGCGTTGATTTTAAAAAGGGATGCTATCCAGGCCAAGAAATCGTTGCGCGAAGTCAATACCGTGGCGCCATTAAACGCCGACTCCAAATCGCCCATCTACTCATCAATACTCCAAATGAAGAATTAGCCGTACCGGGCGCTGAACTTTTCCACTCTAATGATCCCTCCCAGCCTGCGGGAATGGTGGTTTTATCATCACGCACCCCAGAGAACGGAGAGCGCATAGATCTACAAATCGAATGCAAGCTAGAAGCGCTTGAAATTGGGGAAATTCATCTCGGTAGCACCGAGGGACCTGTGTTAAAAATAGATTTATTGCCCTACCCTTTGCTCGAAATTTAATACTTACTATGTGTCTCATTCTCTTTGCCTGGAATTCTCATCCAGAATATTCCCTGGTAGTGGCTGCGAATCGTGATGAGTTTTATGAGCGCAACACCGATGGTGTCTCGTGGTGGTCTGAACATCCCCATGTTTTGGCGGGTAGAGATCGGGCTGATGTATTAGGCAGTCCTGGTACATGGCTTGGATTTACAAAGACTGGAAAATTCGCAGCCTTAACAAACGTTCGGGCACCTAGCGAAAAAAATCCCGATTCCAGAACGCGTGGCGAACTATCCTTGATGTATCTCACCGGCAATGAACGCCCCTCTGAATTTATTCAAGACAATGCAAAACGCTTTCATCAATACAACGGTTTCAATCTTTTAATGGCGGATTTAAGCGACCCAGCCAGCGCAGAAATGCATTGGGTTAGCAACCGCATGATGATGGGGCAAAGCATTCGTCCGCGTAAAGTTTTTCCACGGCAAACTTTAGAGCCCGGGGTCTATGGCCTTTCTAATGCCATGTTGGATACACCGTGGCCCAAAGTAAACCATCGTGTAGCTGCGTTTGCACAGGCTTTGGCTATGGATCAAGGCCAACTCAAAAATGCGGATCCGTATTTAAAGCTATTGGCTGATACCCATCAAGCCAGTGATAACGAGCTTCCCAGCACAGGGGTTAGTCGCGAGTGGGAAAAGGCACTCTCCCCGGCATTTATTAAAACCCCCTCCTATGGAACGCGTTCAAGCACAGTTTTGAGGGTGCGGAAAGACGGTCAGTTTGAGATGGTAGAACGTCGCTTTGATGCCTCAGGAACTGTGGGTCATGACGTTGTAACAGGCGCTCTTAGCTCAGCATCGGATTCTAATTTATCCGTTTAGCATTATTCAGAGCGACCGTCATCATTCACAACCCGATCACCATCTGCATTCCGGGTTGCTAAACGCTTCAAATACTTGAAGGTGCCTGTAGACATGCAGCAAATTTCACCTTGGTCGTTATAAAGCTTGGCTTCACAAAAGGCCATGGTAGCTGTTCTGCGAACAGTATCAGCCTTCACTCTTAATACACCTGTTGCGGCTTGCATAAAATTATTCTTCATTTCAATTGTCACCACACTCCGATCACCGGGATCACCAGAGCGTGCTGCAACAGCCATTGCCACATCCATCAGCGTTAACAAAACGCCTCCATGAGCAACTTCCCAGGTGTTGTTATGCTCAGGCTTAAGGGCAAGCAAAATCTCCCCCTTACCCATTTCGGCGCTTAAACAACGAACCCCCAAAAGCTTTAAAAAGGGAACGTTCAATTCTTCCCCTAAATGAGCCAATTGGGTCTGCGGATTAATTTGGACATGTTTATTCATAATTCAATTTTAGAGGCATGTACGTGATTTAGTAAATCCACCTAGAATAGCCCTATGGCCTTTTCTTTACGCGGCGATGATGCCTGCCAAGCAACCCTCCCAACTCCTATACCCAATCCATACTGGGTTGCATTTTCACCTTCCTCGGCCAAATTGGTGGGGATTGATCTGGATGCCAATAATCTACCGGCAGACAAGACATGGCTAGAGGTATTGTCTGGAAATCAGCTCCACACAGCTTGCCATCAATTTCCAAATCCCATATCTACAGCCTATAGCGGACATCAATTTGGTGTATGGGCTGGTCAACTAGGTGACGGACGCGCAATATTGTTGGGTGATATTGCTGGGCAAGAATTACAACTCAAAGGTGCCGGTAAAACGCGATTTTCTCGCATGGGTGATGGGCGAGCTGTACTGCGATCATCTATTAGAGAATTTTTGTGTAGCGAGGCAATGCATGCACTTGGTATTCCAACTACGAGAGCGCTATCGATTGTTGGCTCGGATTTGCCCATAAGAAGAGAAACTATGGAAACTGCAGCAGTATGTGCTCGATTGGCGCCAAGTTTTATACGGGTGGGCCACTTTGAGCATTACGCCTCACTCCAAAGCCATGCAAGGCTAAAAGAGCTCGCTGATTCCCTGATGGAAATTCATTACCCAGAATCTTTACAGGCTGATGAACCCTACTTAGATCTTTTCAAAAGAATTTGCAAACGTAATGCGAAATTAGTAGCTCAATGGCAGTCTGTTGGCTTTTGTCATGGCGTTCTCAATAGCGACAATATTAGTGTACTTGGATTAACTATTGACTATGGCCCCTTTGGATTTTTAGATCAATTTCAGATTGATCATATTTGCAATCATAGCGATCAAAGCGGTCGTTATGCTTATCATCGTCAACCGCAAATTATGCATTGGAATATGGCATGTTTAGCTAGCTCGATGATTCCACTACTTGAGCTTCGTCACAGCGAAAAAGAAGCGCAAGATCTATTGCGTTTAGCTCTTGAAGAGTTCCCGATAACTTATGCACAAACATGGCAATCTTTATTTCGCAAGAAATTGGGCTTCTCAGCAGAAAAAGATGGAGATGTTGCCTTGATTGAGAGGCTGATACAGGCTATGCATGATTCAAAGGTGGACTTCACGAGCTTCTTTCGCAATCTTGGAAAGCTCAACTCAAAGCTGCCTATATCGACGTTTTCATCAAGAGATGATTTTATTGACCGTGAAGCAATTGATATCTGGCTTACTGATTATGTTGCTCGCTTGCAGAATGAATCTAGCATTGACTCGGAGCGCCAGCTAGCAATGAATCAAGCAAATCCTAAATACATACTTCGGAATCATCTCGCACAGTTTGCTATTGAACAGGCACAGAAGAAGGATTTTTCAGAAGTTTCAAAACTGCTCGAAATTTTAAGCAGGCCCTTTGATGAGCAGTCAGAATATGACGCTTATTCACTGGCACCGCCCCCCAACTTGAATGCAGTCGAAGTCAGCTGTTCATCATAAATGCAAGTAAATATATTTTCGGAGTCAACATGAAAAAAACGGATCAAGAATATAAGCAATTGTTAAGTGATATTGAATATCGAGTCACTAGAGAGTCTGCTACTGAACGCCCTTTTACTGGCAAATATTGGGATCACTGGGACAAGGGTCGCTATCAATGTGTTTGCTGTGGCACACCACTCTTTTTATCGGAGTCCAAGTTTGATGCTGGTTGCGGTTGGCCGAGCTACAACGCGCCAGAAGTTCCAAACTCAATTAAGGAAATTCGAGATACCACTCACGGCATGATTCGTACCGAAGTCCGCTGTGCAAACTGCGATGCCCATTTAGGGCATGTATTTGAAGATGGTCCAATGCCAACCGGTTTGCGGTACTGCATTAACTCCGCATCCCTGAGTTTTGAGCCAGGTATGAACGCTATACCTACAAAAACTGAGTAACCGGTAAATAGCTGGATAATCTCGTTATGAAATTTTTATTCGATCTATTCCCCATCATTCTCTTTTTTGTTGCCTTTAAGCTTGGTGACATATACACGGCGACCATCGTAGCCATGGTTGCTACTATCGGACAGATTCTTTGGGTCTATTACCGTCATCGCAAGATCGATGCTATGCAATGGGTAAGCCTGGTCATGATTGTTGTTTTTGGTAGCCTAACGATCTTCTTGCATGACAAAACATTTATTCAACTAAAGCCGACAGCTCTTTATTGGCTCTTTTCTGGAGCCCTATTCATCAGTGCTCAATTTTTTCAAAAGAATTGGATACAGGTTTTGATGGGAAAACAGGTGACGCTCAAAGCAGGATCTGCGCATTCGGTTTGGCATAGACTTAATATGGCGTGGGCTATTTTCTTCCTCATCATGGGCGCACTCAATCTTTATATTGCTTTTGAGTACTCAGAAGAAACTTGGGTTAACTTTAAATTATTCGGTAGCACTGGCCTTCTATTAGCTTTTGTCATCCTTCAAGGAGTATGGCTCTCCAAACATATGGAGCACCCCAGCGAATGAACATTAACCAACAACGCATTGCCGCTTTCGATGCAGATCTGCGCAAGGCTTTTCAGGTTCAAGTCTTAAAGATTGAAGATGAAAGTCATCTTCATGCTGGACATGCAGGCGCAGCTAGTGGCGGCGGTCATTTTCGACTGGAAATCATTGCTCCAGAGTTTCGAGGTTTGGGTCTGGTTGCCCGCCACAGGGCTATTTACGCAGCCTTGAATCGCCATATACCCAAGGAAATTCATGCTTTGACCATTACCGCTCTAGCCCCAGACGAAGTTGCCATCTAGAGCTACTTTAGAATAACTCTATCCCCTTTTATTTAATTACCAAAATCATGTTCAATAAACGTCAATTACTCTCAATCAGCCTTCTTGGCGCCGCTCTTTTTTCCGCTAATGCAATTGCACAAAATGCAGTCATTGTGAATGGCAAAGCGATTCCTAAGGCTCAATTAGATAAGCTGGTGCAACGTTCAGGTCAGCCCGACAACCCACAAGTGCGCGATCAAGCTCGTGAGATGTTAGTCACGCGTGAATTGGTTTTGCAGGAAGCGGACAAGCGTGGCGTCATTCAGAATGAAATGGTACGTGAGCAATTAGAGCAAGCGCGCATGGGAGTTTTAGTAGGCGCCGTATTCGAGGATTATGTTGAGAAGGAAGGTGTTGCTGAAGCTGATCTGAAGGCTGCTTATGAATCAGCAAAGGCGCAATACACTGGCAAGGAATATCACGTAGAACATATCTTGGTGGAAAAAGAGGCGGATGCCAAAGTAATTACTGCGCAGCTTAAGGCCGGTGCTAATTTTGAAGATATCGCCAAGGCAAAGTCACTCGATCCAGGTTCAGCTAAAAATGGTGGCGATCTTGGATGGGTCAGCGATAAAGCATTGGTACCAGAGTTTTCTAAAGCAATGGTTCAGCTCAAAAATGGCCAAATTACTGATAAGCCTGTGAAATCACAGTTTGGTTGGCACATTATCAAGGTGATCGATTCTCGTGATATTCAGGCCCCAAGCTTTGAAGAAATGAAGGCTCAATTGAAACAGATGATCATCTCTGATAAGAACTGGCAAAAAGCTAAATTCTCAGAAATGATGCAGAAACTGCGCGCTAAAGCAAAGATTCAATAAAAGTTAAATCGTTTTATCTGGCGGGGTAACGTCGTGGTCTGAGTTTTTGGATTGCCATACCCGCCAATCCGCATGCAAATGCGGACATTACGAACACATCTCTTGGTTGAGATGCCTCCCATATCCAGCCAGCACACAACCCCCCGAGAGATCCGCCTAGGCCATATGAAATGGTGGCCATCAAAGCCTGGCCTCTAGCCTGTACCGGTCCCGTGAACCAGCGTTGCAGCATTTTGTTAGCTGCGCTATGGTGCGCGGCGAAAGTGCCAGCATGCATTAATTGCGCCACAATCAAAACAGAAGTAATTGGGAGGAAGGCTATTAAGGCAAATCTGACAACGCCAATTCCAAAAGCAGCCTGCAGGATTACCTCGGCATCTAATCTGCTCAATACCTTGCTTTGAAAGTAAAAGAAAACCACTTCAGCAAAAACACCTAGAGCCCAAAAGAGACCAATTTGAAATTTATTGTAGCCAAGGTTTGAAAGGTAAAGAGAATAGAAGACATAAAGAGCCGCGTGCGCAAAGATCATAAAAAATCCCGACACCAAAAACCACCGAACGTCTGGGTTAAAGAGGACTACCAATAACTCCCCTTTTACCATTTTGCGACGATCCATTTTGGGCTCGCGCAGACAAAAAGTGATTAAGGCTAGAGCAAGCAAAACAACGGTGCCTACAATTGGATAAAGCCCAATACTCATGCGCTGAAATAGTTCACCTGCAGCAAGGACCATGGCAATAAAGCCGATAGAACCCCACAGACGCAAACGTCCATAACGTTTGTCAAAGGAATTGTCTTTGTATAGGGCATGAATAGTGGCTGACTCACCAAGTGGCATCAAGCTGCTCAAAATGGTGTGTAAAACAAACATCCAAATAAAAAACCCGATATAGCTATGCAAGAAATTGATGCATAAGAAAACAACCGCCGCAAGACATGCGCAGAATCGAATAATGCTAATGCGATTAGAAAGGTAGTCTGATAACCAACCCCAAGAAAATGGGCCAACAATGCGAGTGATCTGCAGCATAGACATCAATGCAGCAATTTCTATAACACTGAAGCCTCTCTCCAAAAAGAACAGGCTAGCGTATGGAGAGACCAATCCAACATAAGCGAAATATAAAAAGAAAAAGGACCCGAAGGCCCAGCGAAGCGAAGGTGTCATCTAGTAAGCCAATTAGTCGCGAAATGAGCCGGGTTGTGAGGCAGGAATAGATGCAACTTCTGAAACATCGGCACACTGGGCACGATGGCGAAGAGCGTGATCCATTAATACAAGCGCCAACATTGCTTCAGCAATTGGTGTTGCGCGAATGCCAACACAAGGATCATGTCTGCCCTTAGTCTGTACTGTAATCGGCTTTCCATCTAAATCAATGGACTGCTTCGGACTCATGATGCTTGAAGTTGGTTTGATTGCGATGGAAATACGCAAATCCTGGCCGCTACTGATACCGCCTAAAGTGCCGCCTGAATTATTAGTCGCAAAGCCATCAGGATGAAGTTCATCCCCATGCTCGCTACCGCGTTGAGCTACTGACTTAAAGCCAGCACCAATCTCAACACCTTTCACTGCATTGATGCCCATCATGGCGTGTGCAATATCAGCATCCAATTTATCAAACAAAGGCTCTCCCAAGCCCGCTGGAACATTGCGAGCTCGAACTTCGATACGTGCACCGCAGGAGTCCCCTGCTTTGCGCAGCTCATCCATATAGCCCTCAAGCTGAGTGATGATTTCAGAATTAGCTGCAAAAAATGGGTTCTGATCAATCTGAGTGGCATCTTTAAAAGGAATTTCAAGTTCACCCAATTGACTCATATAGCCATAGAACTCAGTGCCATATTTCTCATGCATCCATTTTTTTGCAATCGCTGCCGCTGCAACAACGGGCGCTGTTAAGCGAGCCGATGAACGACCACCACCACGTGGATCACGAATCCCATATTTATTTTGATACGCATAATCTGCATGGCCAGGCCTGAAGGTCTGCAAAATGTCGCCATAGTCTTGACTGCGTTGGTCTGTATTGCGAATCAATAGCGCAATTGGCGTACCTGTTGTCTTGCCCTCAAATACACCAGATAGGATCTCAACCTTATCTTCTTCTTTGCGCTGGGTAACGTGCCTTGACGTACCTGGCTTGCGGCGATCCAAGTCCCGCTGTATGTCCACCTCGGAAAGACTCATTCCCGGCGGGCAACCATCAACAACAGCTCCGATTGCGGGACCGTGGGATTCACCAAAAGTGGTGACAGTAAAAAGAAGACCTAAAGTATTTCCAGACATACCGTCATTATGTCATTTGTCGGAAAATGATGGTTAGAAGCGCTTAGGAAGCTGCTTTTTCAGTATCTTCCGGCCAATCACGAATATAGGCCTTGAGCATCGTATTTTCGAAGTCTTGAGCTTCCACCACTGATTTTGCTACGTCGTAGAAAGAAATAACGCCCATCAACATCTTTTGGTCGACTACAGGCAAATAGCGGGCGTGGTCCACCAACATCATGCGACGGACTTCATCAATCTCGGTTTCCATATTGCATGTCAAGGGCATTTGATTCATTACGGAACTCACTTGTAGACCTTCAAGCTTTCCGTGATGCTTAGCTAAAGCGGCAATAACTTCTCGAAAAGTCAGAATACCAACTAGCTTGTCATATTCCATTACGACTAAAGAACCAATATCGTGCTCGCTCATTACTAGCACTGCTGTTTGCAGAGCTGTATCAGGGGCAACTGTAAAAAGGGTGCTTCCCTTGACGCGTAATATGTCACGTACTTTCATTTGGTCTCCAAAAACAATGTATTTATAACCCCAATATAGACTCAAGGCCTCTTTGAATCAAGAGCCTAGGCATACCTTTTAGTAACGAATAACCCTAATGACGCCGCTTCGAATATCCGGCAAATTGGCCACCAATACCGCGCCGGTTAAGGTAATCCACCAGGTCATATAGATCCACGTTAAACCTAGAGGAAAGATCGCAAAAGCCCCATATACCGTCTTATAGAAGGCTGTATTACCCAAGAAAATGGCGAACCCAAATTTCATCAACTCAAAGGCAAGCGCTGCTACGAAAGCTCCCGCAAAGGCGTCCCGCCACAAAATCTTGGCATAGGGAAGAATTTTATAGAGCACCGTATAGACCAGAATGGCCAAAAGGATAGGGGTAATCGCAGCCACCAATTGAAAGCCAAACGATACTGCGCTGATCCACCCTTCCGAAGCGCTAAATAAAACGCCACTCAAATAAATGCCAACGCCAAGCAGTATCGGACCTAAGATAGTTGCCGCACTATAAATCACAATTTTTTTATATAAAGGACGTCTTGCAGTGACCTTGAATATTTGATTGAAGGCGCCCTCTATCACCGCCAAGGTCATGATTGTCGTAATGATCAGCCCCGCCAAGCCCACATAGGTAAGACCTTTTGCTTGGGATGAAAATTGATCTAAGTAAATAAATACCTGTTGATTAATGCCGCCCGGCATATAGGTATCCAAAAGCCAGGACCTAAAGCTATTTTTAACCTGGATAACGCTTGGGAGCTGGCCTATTAACATGGTCGCGATGGTCACCATGGGCACCATGGATAAAGTCGTTGTAAATGCTAAGCTGGCCGCAATTTGCTTCAAATTTTGACCGCGATTACGCTCCCAGATCTCTTTAGCAAGAGAGAGCCATAATTGGGGGTTACGAATAAGGCGCATCGCCGTATCATAAGAGATCAATATGAGCCAACACGATATTTTAGTTTTGTACTACTCCCGTTATGGTGCAACCAAGGATCTAGCGCGCCTGATCGCCGAGGGTATTGAAAGCGTTCCGGGGGCAAATGCCCGCTTGAGAACGGTTCCTGCCATATCTGCCGTTTGTGAGGCAACAGAGGCAGCGGTACCCCAGGATGGCGCCCCTTATGTTGAATATTCTGACCTACAGGAGTGCATTGGTCTTGCCTTGGGGTCTCCGACCCGCTTCGGCAATATGGCAGCGCCGATGAAATATTTTTGGGATGGTAGCTCTTCTGAGTGGCTGAATGGCGCCCTGATTGGCAAGCCAGCCTGCGTCTTTACAAGCACCGGTAGTATGCATGGCGGTCAAGAAAGTACCCTCTTAACAATGATGATTCCACTACTGCATCACGGCATGATGCTAATGGGCATTCCTTATAGCGAACCCGACCTCATGTCTTCAAATACAGGTGGCAGTCCTTATGGAGTTACCCATCTTGCTCACGCTGATGCACGTGCGCCTATCAGTGCTGAAGAGCAGCGCTTAGCAAAGGCGCAAGGCAAACGTCTAGCCGAGACCGCATTAATGCTTTATCAAAATAAAAGGTAATGCATTTAGCATTCATCATGATTAAAAAGATTCGCGCCAAAAACCCGTACCAATTAATAGCAGCAGCTGCTTTTATTGATTTATTTATTTTGTGTGTCTGTTGGGAGTGGTTCGCATCCCCCCTAAGGCCCGGTGGATCATGGTTAATTCTGAAGGGTATACCTTTGCTATTTGCCATTCCTGGAATTTGGAAAGGTAAGGTTTACACAATGCAGTGGGCCTCAATGCTGATATTGATTTACATAACCGAAGGTTTAGTTCGAATTCTTGAGACAGGAGCCAACTTTTGGCTTGCGCTTCTAGAAACCATTCTCTCGACTATCGGCTTTGTTTGTTTACTTATGTATCTAAAGCCCATCAAAAAAGAAGCCAAGGCTTTGAAGAAAGCTGCGGCAGAGTAAAGATGCAAAACTTTATCAATAAACTATCTACCGCACTTGAGCAAAAATATATTCTGACTCAAGATGAGGATAAAGCACCCTACTTAACAGATTGGCGTAAACGCTTTACAGGAAAAGCGCTTGCAGTTCTTTTACCTGGTAATACTGCTGATGTAGCAAATATCGTCAAGCTCTGTGCCGCAAGTCAAGTTTCTATTGTTCCCCAGGGTGGTCATACCGGCTTTTGTGGTGGTGCCACACCCGACAATAGCGGCAAACAGGTCATCCTTAATTTCAAGCGCATGAATCAAATTCGTGAAATCGATATTGCAAACCAGACAATTACTCTTGAAGCTGGATGCATCTTGCAAACCATCCAGGAAAAAGCTGCCGAACAGGGGTTTTTATTTCCGTTAAGTCTGGGGGCTGAAGGTAGCTGCATGATTGGTGGTAACTTGGCAACCAATGCTGGTGGAACCAATGTACTCCGCTACGGCAATGCGCGCGACCTTTGCCTGGGTCTCGAAGTAGTCACAGCTAAAGGTGACATTTGGAATGGCATAAAAGGATTACGAAAAGACAACACTGGTTATGATTTGCGCGATTTATTTGTCGGGTCTGAAGGCACTCTAGGCATTATTACCGCCGCAGTAATGAAGTTGTATCCGCTGCCAATTTCTCAATGGACTACCTTAGTTGCATGCGAAACCATTGCTTCTTCTATTGCACTTTTAAATCTCTTTCAAAAACGGGCAACCTCCTTGCTTACCGGATTTGAAATGATGACGCAAGAGTCCTTGGAGTTAAATGAAAAGCACTTTCCACAGATGGCAAATCCCCTGCAAGGTAAACCACCATTTACCGTGCTGATTGAATTGTCTGATCATGAGAGTGAAGATCATGTAAGGCAACTTCTAGAAACTATTTTGCAGGAGGCATTTGAATCCGAGCTCATTAGCGACGCAGTGATTGCCAGCAACTTAAGCCAAGCCAATGCGTTTTGGCATATGCGAGAACACATCACGCTCGCGCAAGCTGAGGAAGGTGCAAACCTTAAACATGACATCACCATTCCCCTATCCTCACTTGATCACTTCATTCGAGACACCGATGCTTTGATGAGGTCAAAGTTCCCCGGTATCAGAATCATCAATTTTGGCCATTTAGGCGATGGAAACCTGCACTACAACATTGCCCCGCCCCTGGATGAAGACCCTAAAGTCTTTAACGAAATCAATGAAAAGCCAATTCATGAGCTGGTATATGCCCAGGTTGAACGCTGCAATGGCTCTATTTCTGCAGAACACGGGGTTGGGCAGCTTAAATTGGATGGGTTAAGGGCTCATAAAGGAGAAGTGGCCCACGAACTCATGAAGACCCTTAAAAGAGCTTTGGATCCCCAAAACATCCTCAATCCCCATAAAGTGGTATCCATTTAAGAGATTGGGCTGCTTTTTTGATAAATATTTTGTAATTCTTGTCATCCCACCCCCTTTTCCATGCGTTGTATAGGCATGGAGGTGGCAAATATGTCAACAAGACTCAAACGTTGGGCCCGCGCAATTCAAGAGATCGATTTGTCCAAAAGGACGCCTGAGGTAGCCATCGGCTATTTGGACAGCAAATATCGTGATATTGCTTGGCGCTATATCCGTATCCTTGGCTTCGAACGAACCATCAGCTTCATGGCAAGCAATAATTTTCACCCTGAGTGATTGTTTAAAAACCCTAAATAATTGATTTATTTAGGGTTTTTGTTTTATAACGTGTTTATTTGATTGCTTAGCCAAAGAACTCTTTAGCTTCTGACAGCAATTGGTCGGGAATCTCCTCGGGGATATAGTGCCCACTGGGTACCGCCTTTCCAGAGACTTCTATAGCCACCTCTTTCCAGTCATCTATTGGCTTGAAACATTTATTTACTAAACCATGCTCTCCCCATAAGACCTTGAGCGGCATCTTCAGTTTCTTGCCTGCAGAGCGATCTTCTCGGTCATGAACAAGATCAATGGTAGCGGCGGCTCGGTAATCTTCACACATCGCATGCATACTTTCCGGATGACTGGCACCAGCCAAATATTCCGTCCATCGATCTGGGGAAAATATTCCTGTACCGGCATGACGGCCCATATGATTCTTTAACCAATACTCAGGATTGGCGCCAATCAAGGTTTCTGGAACTGGCTCTGGTTGAATCAAGAAAAACCAATGCCAATACCCTTTGGCAAATTCCATCGTAGTGTTGTCATACATAGTTAATGTTGGGGAAATATCCAACACCATTAATCGCAAGACACATTCTGGAAAGTCCATTGCCAATCGATGAGAAACCCTGCCGCCCCTATCGTGCCCAAGTAAAAAGAATTGATCGAAACCCAAACTTGCCATCAATGCATGTTGATCCGCTGCCATAGAGCGTTTTGAGTATGTGGAATGATCAGATATGCCATGAGGTTTTGATGACGCACCATACCCCCTCAAATCAGCAGCAACTACCGTAAAGTTTTTTGCTAATTCTGGCGCCACCTGACTCCAAATTGCCTTCGTTTGCGGAAAGCCATGCAGCAATAACATTGGAGGTCCGTTGCCGCCAATAAGATAAGAGATCTCAATAGGACCGTCTTTAGAGTTGGTGATAAAAGTTTTGGCTTCAAAACTAGGAAAAGATACAGACATCATTCACCCAATAGAAAAGAGCCTCGTAAGAGGCTCATGTAATTTCAACATTACCTATTAGCCATAGCCTGAATTTCAGCCACAGTGACATAGCCTTTATTCATAGAATCAATATAGCTAAAGTTGCTATAGATGCGAGGCATGCAACCATTAGCCTCTTCTCTAATTAACTTACCATCATGATTGACGTCGCATTTGGCAAAACGTTCAGCGATTTCTTTGTCACGCGAAGCATCATCAGCCATTACAACAAGCGGAACAGAGGCAAACGAGCACACAACAATCGATGCTAACAATTTAGAAAGTAATTTCATGGCTTGCTTATTGGCCAGTTGGCATAGGGTTAGCTGATGTTTCCATAGCGGTGCGAACCACTTTCTTGGCCATTGCTACAAAAGAGTCTGCTGAACCTGAGTTTGTTCTAAATGACTCGCCCTGCACAGTTATCAAGCCTTCGCCTAATAATTGCTTTGATTGGCTATCAGTAATTTTGCTCTCCACCAAAAGTGCTGGGGTTTTAGAATTCACACCACCAGCATAAGCGGCAGCATTCATAGCCAAGCCAATCGGAGTGAAATTCCATGGCTGCAAACTATCTGTAGAGCTTTCTGCACCAGTAATGCCAACTGAAATACGTGCAACCCCAGGACCGGGCTTGTTAACTATCTTGATGGTACCGCGAGCATTAACAGCCTCAACCATAGATGCTTGTAGTGCAGACTTTGCTTTATTAATTACATCAAGACTGACATCCTTAGTTGCACTTTGATTTAAATAAATCGGATCCAAAATTACCGCTGTATATGAACCAGGATTTACGCCTGAAATACGGTATCTCCAAATTCGGACATCTTTATCACCAGTTGCCATTGGGACCAAAAGATTGTAGTCAGGCAAAAAGCCTGATCTAGGCATAGATTCTGTTGCCAGTTTAGGTGCATTACTACATGCAGCCAAAGTAATTGCTGTAGCAAAAGAAACTAACAAGACATTCATTTTTTTCATTGCGATTCCAAGTGATTGGTTAAGTTGTTTGTAAGCCTGTTATTAATAAAGAACATCATACCTAGATCAATTTAGTCCGGAGCTGGGCAAGGCAATGTTCCGCCAGTCTTTTTATGAATCTGTGGTTTGCAGTCAACCTGGGAAGGGGCTGCCTGAGGTGGGCTTGCGAGTGCGGGCGTAGCAGCATTAAATGGGGCTTGAGATGAAGTCGCTGTATTTGCTGGTGCTGTAGTGGATAAGGTGGCTGGACTACTTGCAGCAGGAGCAGGCTTTGCCGGGGCTAAACCTACCTCTCTATAGAAAGCTTTATCCGAACCAGGGCAAGGCATCAAAGCACCTGTTTTGGGATTCACAACATCTTTACATTGTGGATTGGCTTCAAGACGCGCTTCTAGCTTAGCAGTGGAGCATGAGCAAAGAATTAAGGCTGAGCAAATTAAATAGGCATAAGTCTTCATTAAATGGGTATTCATCGAATCATTCTAAGACAACGCAGGCAAAAGATAACTATAAAAGGATGCGGATATGGGAGCAATTGTAGAAACGGAGAATATTTGGCCTGCCCAGCACGATTCGAACGTGCGACCTACGCCTTAGAAGCTGGAAAAATGATATAAATCAATAGCTTAGACAATGGTTTGAGCCTTACAAGATCAGGTGTTCGATACGCACCGGGATCATTGGCGTCGGGTGGAATTCTCTGGTTGGTGTCTGGCATCCACATATGTAGAGTCGGTCAAACCGACACTACAGCGTAACGGCTGCATAACAATTGAGACGATCTAAATATCGTCCTCATCAGTGATTGGAATTTTTATATTGCAGGTATGGCATTTCATATATTGCTGCTCAGATTCATCCAACCCTAGCTGATACAGCCCTTTTGATTCTTGAACATTCTTCATAAAGCACTCTGGACAAGGGATGGGGATAGCCACCAAAGAGCCTGGGTCATTACTACACTCCCACTGATCTACAAATTCAGTAACTTTCTCCAATGGAAAGCCTTTGACCTGACAGTATCGAATGAGATCATCAAGAATCGGGGGAAGCGACATTCACAAACTCCTTGGTCTAGATGTTTATTATTACGAGATGTTTGAGCTTGAATTTAGTAAATTCTTTAATAAATTTTTATTTTCAGGACTTTCGTTCTCAACAATCTTCTCAAGATTCTCTATCGCGTCCTGAGATTCTCGGCTGCTTAAAAACTCCACAAACGTTTTGTGGGTGTTTTCTGAATGCTCTAAGAAGAAACATCTGTTGCCAGAGGCAATTCTCATAGCCTCTGTCGCATCATTAATAAATTCGCCTCTACTAAGTTGATGGTAAAAAGTTGCATACGCTACAGCGGTCTCACCCCAAGTTGGCTTTTTACTACATCCAATTAGGGCAAAGTAAGGATGATCAATTGCATTCTTGTCCATTACCATTCTTATTCCTGAATAGCCTTCACAACTAGACATGCACACTATTAAGGAACCTCCGAGAGCTTGATTAATTGGCCTTAGATATTCCTTGAGCTCTACCCAAGTCATCATGTATCCATCTGATAACTGGATCCCATCACTATTTCCATGGGCACTTATATGTAACAACGGCATAAATCCAGGGAATTTTTGCATTTCCTCAGAAATGCCAACTTTAAGACAGGCATTAAATGCCTCGAGAGATATTGCGGTTTTAACCACGCAATGAATGCCATTTAGTCCTACAGCCTGACTTATTACATCCCCTTCACTTCTCCTATGATAGAGATCTGGAGCCGATGGTGACTCAATGACAAAAACAAAAAACTTTGTTCTTTGCTCAATTGGTAATGGCATAAATTTCTTTTCAGGTCGATTTAATTAAATTCTTAAAAAAAACCAATCTAGCAATTGGGGCAGATAAGAATCCTAGAAAAAATAAAAGCCAAGCGCTGACAGAAAAGCCCCTAAAAAGCTTTTAATAAGTTTATATGCCACAACGAGCATTGGCAAACCATTTTTGCTATACCTCTCATCCCCACGAGCTTTGAAATTTAATTAGCAAATAATTCATCAAAACCACCACGATTTGGCATGGTTTCTAACAAAGTATGGTCATGGGGGTGTTAGATTAAAACTGGTGGGGGTCGAGATCTCGGATGGCGTTAAAAACTGCGCAGCTATATTTTTGAGCTAGCTACTGAAATTTGCTGTTGGGCTCGTTTAATCTTTTGTCGATTACGCTCAAGCTTTAATGCTTTGCTGGCAGCGTCCTTCTGATTTTGTAAGCTAGCCACCCTAGCCTGCTCTGGAGTTTGTGGGGGCTTAGCCTTAATAGCAGAGATAACCTCATCAATCATTTGATACCCCCTGCTTTCATGGGTAACAACTGATGGGCTGCTAGCTAGGCTATCCATTCCGAATTGGTATTGCAGGATTAATCTGGCATGGATGGGGTTATCAGCAAAGACAGCAGTATTAACTAACTGACCCTTAATCCTGACATAGGCTTGATATTTGCTCATACAAGTATTTAGCTGGCTAGGGATGGTGCCGCGCTAAGCACGACATCCACCCAGCTTACTTGCGAAATCCTGCTTTTAATGAGCCACTAGCATTTTCAATCTGGGCATCTAAATCCCCTGCTTCTACAGCAATCTTCACCGTCTCTAGAGCTTTAACCAAGTCATCACCACTATCGACTTGAATACTGGGCTTGCCTTTGGCTAGCTCAATAATCCAGCTGCCATATCTAATGGAAACGCAGACTTTGCCCTCCTCTGTTTGAAACCACCACGGCTTAATACGTTTTGGAACTTCTACTTGCTTACGAACCCCCGTCTCCTTATCTTTAATACTGCGAAACTTCATTAGTACAAAAGGCGTTCCTGACATCTGCCCTTTAGCCAACTGGATCTGCTCCCATAATCGACTCGAAAGCTTGTTCCTCCGAATCACAATTGCTGGTTGATGAACCGGCTTCTTGAGAGCCACTAGTTTTAATGCGGTCAATGCGCTCATATTTCCTCCTATAAATGAAAGAGCTATTTCAATTTATTTTCGGAATAATGAATTGGACAACCTCTTTTTTATTTTGACTAATTTTGAGCCAGAAATTAATGGGTTTTCTTAACAAGAGCTAAATACTTTTGCGAGTTGCTGTGTTTCAAAGTACGGTCGCAAATGGATAAAGAAGTTACTGGTAGTGAGTTACTAGTTACTCGAGTGGCAAATGAGTAACTCTGGCTAGCAACACGACTTAGTGACTATCTCTTTGAGATCTGCAACTGAACTCAAAGCAACATCTTTTTGGATCTACTCCTCTAGCAACCAAGCTACGAAAGCAACAGCTCGCAACGAGAACTCAATCAATTTGAAAAAAGGAGAGCGATATGAGAGAAATTGCGGTTAGAGGATTTATGAATGAGAAATTTAATACCACCTTCGGTAAAGGCTTATTTAGAAGAGCGATGTTTAATGGCTCAGTAGAGCTAGGTAGCCCAAATCAAAAATACCTAGTTGATTACTTTGAATACAGTAACTGGGAAAATACTGCCAAAACAGATCAGCAGATGGCGACTGTTCGAAAACTTAGTGATGCTGGCATTGCAGGACAAGCTGGTGTTTTAATGTCTTGGATCCAACATTACGATCCACTCACTAAGACAAAGCAAGGTGTTGATGGATTTAGCATCTACTCCCCCGAAACTAGGGAGCTGCATGTAGAGATTGAGGATTTAGTAAACAACACCAAGGATTCCTGGACGCTAGATGTACATTTATGTAAAAGCACCGGCGCCAATAAGCCAGTGTTTATAGCAACCAATGTGGATTTGAACTAAATCACGCCATAAATCCATACAAGATTCACCTCAAATCAGCCCTATACGCAAAGATCTATCAGCCTCGCAATACTGAGTAGCTGGCATTACTAAAAACAGCGCATAGGGCTAATTTGAGCTACTAACAGTAATTCGTGGGATTTTCGCCACGATCACTACGCTATTTTGGATAAATACTAGTAATGAAAGGTGGTTAAGAAAATTGTACTTTTCTTAACCTGCCTTGTAAGTCATTGATTCTTGGAAGATATTTTTTGATGGCCAAATAAACAAATTTCGGTCGACCTTTTAAGACTTAGAAAACATACTAAATACAGACTTTTTATTTATCTAAGGAGAATTAAATGGCACAAGCAAAAACACTATCTCAAACAGAACTAGATCTAGTTCTTAATTACGTCAGCAGCAAAAAATATGCCTTGCGCGATAGAGCGTTAATACTTACAAGCTTTCTTGGTGGACTTCGCGTTGCCGAAATTGCCAGCTTGAAAATGGGCGATGTATTAAATCTCGATGGGACTATTAAAAATGAAATCCGCCTATCGGCATCACAAACCAAGGGTAAGCACCCTAGGACTGTATTTGTCTCACAGCGTTTACAGACTGAATTGGCCAACTACTTAACAACAAGATACATAAAAGAAGCTGACATCCCCCTCTTTCATACAGATCATCGTTTGGGATTTAGTGCTAATGGCTTATGTGTGTGGTTCTATCAGCTTTATAAGAATGTTGGCATTAGCGGTGGCAGCAGCCATTCAGGAAGAAAATTCTTTATTACTACCCTCGCTAATAAAGGGATTGGTGTTCGAATCTTAGCCAGCCTTGCAGGTCATAGATCGATTGCAGTGACTCAGAGATATATCGATGTCAATGATGAGCAAAAGAGGAATGCTGTCGAGCTAATTTAAATGGCAGTCGGGTAAAACCGACTCTAACAGGCATGCCTAGTCAATTGCAATACTCGATCTTTTGCGCAGTCAAACTCGTGATTACCTAATGAAAATAATCGGCTAGCAAAATTTTCATCTTCAAAATTAAAGCGGGTTTGAAAGCTTTTACCTAATTCTTGTTGTGGGAATATACCAAGTGCAGCCTGCTCTGAGATATTTAAAGCGCTTTCCTTGTGCCTCATGACCATTAAGGTCATATGGCGCCGCATATGATCATCCCCACTTTTGTGCCTTGCTGCCAATGGGTCTAACCTCCCGATAAAGCGATCTACTAGCATTGCCATTGCCCCAGCCCTCCAGAGCTCAGTATCGGGATTTAAAGCCATGGTGTAGATTAGGAGTAAATCTTTCCACATATTCTTTAATTTAGCGCCTTTAAGTACTTGACTATGAATTTGCTTGATTTGAGTATTTGGCCAAATTTGCGATAAAGCATTAACCAGTTGGGATATTGATGGGGGGTCTTGATCGCTACAAAGCTTTAGCAATACGTCGTCATCACAAACAAAAAACCTGTCTTTGCCTTTAATAATTTCAATTACTGGAGGAGACGAATCCATCAGCTGCTTCTTATGACCTTCAAACCAAGTCGTAAATGGACAATCTAAGACACAACCGTACTTGGAGTAACAATCTAAGATCTTACGATTATCAAGACTCATTTTCTTAGTTAATCGTTTTGGTCTCACATACTTGCTAGCGGCGGTATAGCTAGGACTTATACGTAAAAAGTTAAAGAAAAGCCTCGCCATCTCCTGATGACAGTCTTGCTGCTCCGCACAAAGTTTTCCGCCCATGCGGATATCTCCAGCCTAAATTTACCTACTTTTTTTAATTCTAAATTTTGTATGTATTCACTACAGGGATGCTGAAGTGAAATCAGATTGTGAATGGAATTCACCATCACATTTTTAACAATTTCAGGAGAAAATCCATGAGTGAAACTACTGTAGTCGAATCAGGCGTTAGCGCCCCTAACGCTGAAAAAACGAATGCCAACCCTTTTGCAGTGGGAATTGGCAATTTATTAACAGGCAGCAATCCAGAAAAAGCCATTGGCGACTCTATTGATCGCCTAGCTGAATATCGCAAAAACTGGGAAAGTAATGAGCTTTCTAGTGCAAATGATGTCTTGTATGGAATATTGCAGCATTGTTACGCCTTAAACAACACAATGCAAGGCTCAGACAGTATTGCCAAAAGCCTTAAAAAAGGTCTAGCGAACTACATCAAGACCCATGAATACAAGTTCAGCGACAGCTCGCCACTAATCACTAAGATCGTGAAATGTGTATTTGGTGTTGATCGTCGTAGGGTTAATGCCTATAGCACAGCTATGAAGGCAGCAATGGCTGAGAGAGTGAGCGTACTTGATCTACCAAAATATTTCCGTGAAAAAGGTGGCGTTGAGGAAGTTAGACGCTCTGCTAATAGCAAAGGCAAATCGATTGCTCAGAAGGTGGAATTAGGGCGTACCGTACTCGATGGCGAAATACTAGCGAAGGTACAAAGTGATTCTCTTAATGCGTCATTTTCAAATGAGCAGCTAGAGGAAGGCGTTGTATTGCTAGCAACACGAGAAGATGACGGCAGTTTTGCAATCCGCAGAGTCATCCAAAGTGGAACAGCAGTTAAATCAGCGTTAGCAGCTTGCTCCAGTGTTGGCGCTGAAAAAGAAAAAGCACAGAAACTATCTGATGAGGCTAAAGCAATTGAAGATGAGCGTTTAGCAGCCCAAGCAAAACTCAAAGCCGCTTGAACTTGTTGTTTGCTATCTGATTGCTGGTATTTACTCCCTAAGATAAATCCAGCAATCATTTCATTATTTTAAGGAGATTGCGATGCATAACCCTAGACCACCCTCTATTGTCATACAAGCACCCGGATGTTTAGATGATTTTGCTTTACAACCTAATAGTCGATTTAAGCTTGAATCCATACTTGATTTAAGTCTGCCTATTCCAGCTAACGGTATTTGTGGGATTGTTCTATATGGTTTATACGGAACTGGTAAAACTACTCTGGCCAACTTATTGCCAGGCTTAATTGAAACGGCCAAAGTCAATCCTGCTTGTGCAGCAATGAATGCTGGATCTATCGTTGATACAGAAGATCCTAATTCAGATTATTTTGCCTGCGCACAAGGTCAGAATGGCGCTCAATTAACTCAATCGATTCAAAATAGAACCACTTATATGTCATTTAATAGTAGTGGTCTGCATTACATCATCATGGATGAGGTTGATGTCTTAACCCCAGCAGCGCAAGCAGGCTTCAAATCAATCATGAATCGTAAAGACGTCATATTCATCATGACTAGCAATAACTTAGATCAAATTGATAAAGGCATTCAGAATCGATCAATTTTGATTGATATGAATGTTCCACCAATTAATGATTGGCGACCAATTTTGCGTCGTGTTTATGAAAATGCAGGTCTACTAGCACCGCCTGATGATGTATTAGATCAAGTGGTTCAGGCTGGTAGAGGATCAGCTCGAAGCATTTTTTCAGATATCGTGATGAGCGTTAACCAAGAGGTGAGAGAAAAGCATGAGACTCACTTAATTACCCTTAAAGCATGCAGTTAAGTGATATGTAGCGTCGGGTAAAACCGACACTACATGATTGCCCCTGCCAATCTTTCCGCACTCATCATTGGTGTTAATTTTGAATAATGACGTTCAATCATCCCTACGCTAGTACCCATTTGTTTTGCCAATGTGTGAATATCAATACCATCTGCCAATCTAAATGTAGCGTAGGTATGTCGCAGGCTATACAAGGTTCTATTCTTACCAGTAGCATCCTTTAATAAATTAGATTCAAGCATTAGCCGCTCAAATACACTATCTAGACTATGCGGAGCATCCCCTTCGGGAAATACAAATACTTTCTTATCCAATTTGGCCTCAATCACCGCCTCTAGGTTCTTATAAGGCAATGCCTGCCAAGCAATTAAACGCTCTAAAGCCTCGATCACAAAATGTCTTGCTATTAGGTATCTAGGGCCCGTTTTGCCTGATACCCAAATTCTTAGGTAACGCTGCTCCCCAATCCAATGCCACTGCAGGGCCTTCCAGCGAATTGGCATGCTCTCCGTTCCTTGTCTAATGCCTGTTCCTAACAAGAACTCCACATAGACCCTGCACAGCCTTCTCATGTGATTACTACGTTGATTGCGGCCAAAACGCTCCCAGTCCCGCATGTATTCCAGCAAGTAATTGATCTCTTGGTGGCTAAAGGCTGGCCTGATCTCTGCCCTATCGGCAGCAACCTCCAACAATGGAATGGTTCGATGTCGGTGAATTAATCCCTGATCCCTGGCTCGCTCTATTACACGCTTATATAGACCAGAATGGCGCCTTTGTGTGTAAGTTTTAGGATTCTTACCCATCTTGGAGATTCGCCAAGCCACATAGTCATCCACTAACTCTTGGGTAATGTCATTGATTTGGAAATTACCAAAGAATGGGATTAAGTACTTGGTATAGATATGAATGTAGTCAACATGGGTACGCTTATTGGGATTGGCTTGGACTACTCGGGCAGCCATAGCCAGCTCTTGATTGGCTAATTGACGAAAGGTCTTGGACTTAATGGCTAGATCACTGGCTAGCTTGACCTTAACGGTTTCATATATGGCAATTGCTTGGGTGGTGGCTTCAGCTACTTGATCAGATCCAGTGCTGGCCGAATGCCAAGAGCCAGTAGATAACTTAAAACGGCATTGCCATTGGTGGCTATTGTGTCTTTTATAGAGGGTGACGGCGCCATCAAGGAGTTTGATAGGCTCATCGTCAGTGATAACAGTGGAAAATAATAGCGATAAATTATTCATAACAAGTGTCTCGTTACGCGACACTTGCAAGCTTAATTTCAGATTTAGGTTTGGACGACCTGAATTATTTACTGTCGGTTAAACCGACACTACAGCATCAGGGCCGCGATGGGCTGTTGCTAATCACAAAGCAGCCATCACACTACTTATTGACGACAGGCTCAAAACGACCCACAATTGCCGTTCGGGGCAACAAAAAACCTGCCGCAGCAGGTTCTTGTTTAAGTCTAAATGAACTTCCTTATAAGCCAATCGTATAAGTCGCCATCACCGTAGTTGTCGATACTGCTTGGAATGGCTCTTGGCGATAGATGCCATTGATACCTACACGTTGGTTCTTCTCTACATCGTAATAAGCCCCAATAGTAGCGGTAGGTCTGGTTTTAACGGGATTAGCATTAAAGTTGATTGGAGTTAATCCAGTTACTCCAGTAGCAGAGTAAGTACCATTAGCAGTATTGGTATCAGTCTCGACACCAGCACTAGCGTATACCGTTGCTTTAGGAATAAAGCGGTATGAAGCACCTAGTCCTGCTAATGCGGTAGTGGCATTGGTATTGAGTGCTGAGTAAGTCAGGGGCGCGGTCACTGTTGAAGATGCACCTTCGGTGTAGCCACCCATGTTGTTTTGGGTATAACGCATGCCAACATACGGGCTAACAATTACCTCTGGCAGGACTGCAAAACCATACTTGGCTTGTATCTGAGCACCTTGGCTTATCAAATTAGACGAGCCAGTACCAGGATCTGATGTTCCAACCACAGAACGGGTCACAGTTGTATTCTTTTGCCCATAAGCAGCAGAGACCTTCACCTCTGTACCGGTACCATCCAAGCGCTCATTCCAAGCGCTAAAGAGGCCGATCAACGGGGAGTTATTCCCTAATTTGACTGTGCCACCAGGGCTATTGGTAGAAAGGTTTTGATCTGCGTACGCACCAATTCGGTAATTAGCATGGGGGCGATACGCTGCAATTAATAAGCCGCTCGTATTGTTAATTCCTTCTGATTGCACAGCGGTATTGCGTCCACCAACAGAAACGCACACATCATTAGCGCCAAAGACATTACAGTCATAAGCAAAGCTATTGGCTAATACGGAGTTTTGTAGTGTGTAGATGCCTTGCAAAACAGCAGCGGTATTGACTAAGGATTGTTGCGTATCGACTGTACCGGCACTCAAGGTGAGGTAGGCATTATTAAGGTCATATGATAGCGCTGAGTTCAAAGTGCTATAGCTGGCCAGATTGCCAGTGAGGCCAGAGAACTTGCCAGTCAATCCAGATGAAGTCAGAACCGTGTAGGTCCTCTTGGTATAAGTGCCACTAGTGGCATCAATCACAAAACCACCAGCAAGACTTGCTGTTCCTGCAACCGCTAAAACGCTATTCGCTGTTGGCGTAATAGAGGTGGATAAAGTACCACCCGCTGTTTGCACATAGTTACCAGCAACGCTCAAGGTTCCAATAGAGCCGCCAGGAGCTACTCTGCCGCTATTAGTTACGTTTCCACCAACACCGCCGTGACCAGCTAAAGTACCTGCAGCTTGCACCGTTACATCGCCCGCTAACCGTGCTGTATTGTTTGCTTCTGAAGAGCCAACACTTAAAGTGCCGCCTGCTACTGTGGTGCCACCGGTATATGTATTAACGCCATTCATATACGTAGTGCCAGTACCGTTGAAAGTCATTGCACCAGGGCCCGAGAACACACCAGATAAAGTGGCTGAGCCACCAGATGGTGAGGTAATTGTGCCGCCACTAGAATTGACTGCAAAAGCTTGGTTAGAGTTATCGCCATTGAGCAAAGTTAAAGTTCCGCCTGCAAAGACGGGATTTAATGTATTGCCTACATCGCTCAAATAATTTCCAGAATTAGTAACGATGTTACTAGAGGCAACATATGAGGGGAATAGCAAATCCCACATATTGGTAGTCCCAGCAGTTCCAGCCTCTAGCACTAAATTATAGAGATACCCGCCATAGGTCCCTGTAAAACTCGACGATGTAAGCAAGCCTGCATCCACCCCAGAAATTACATTCAAGTAGCTTGATGACTTAACCAGTCCACTATAAATTCCGAAGTTAGTTGTACCAGTACCGCCATCCCAATTAGTTACGGAGGAAGCAGCTAACTTGCCGTAAGTATTGGCGTTAGTCCCAAGAATAATGTTGTAGTTTTTAGGGAGGCTACCAGAGAAAGTGAGGTCTGACTGTGCATTTGAGAGCGTAAAGGATGTGAGTGAAGATGAATTATTAACAATATTTGCAGCTGGCCGTGCACGTGTAGAGGCGCCAGAGGAAATAATGCCTTGATTGATAATATTGATCGATCCACCTGCACCAGATCCAATATTGATTCCCGCTCCACCAGAGTAACCGGCCCCACCAGTGATGCTGCCTCTATTAGTAATGGTTGTTGTTCCATTTCCGTCTATGGCAACTCCAGCACCACTTCCGCCCTGAAAGTATGCCCCACCACCAGCGCCACCAGTAATGGAGCCTCCGCTATTGTTGTTTATGGTCGTACTTCCTGATCCTGCAACAGATACACCAGCGCCCGCAGTTCCGCCAACTCCTCCACCAGAAAATGCATTGTGTCCAGCACCACCAGCGCCGCCAGTAATTAAGCCACTATTGGCTATGGATGTGGTTCCCGATCCAGAAATACCAATACCAACACCGCCGGCTGCACCCCAGCTACGTAGATAAAGATCTTGGTATCCAGCACCACCTGCACCACCAGTAATCGAGCCAGCATTGGAGATGACTGCACCCGCTCCAGAAATAGATATGCTAGCCGCACCATAGCCAGCAGTTGTTATTTGAGAGGCAGAAGGATTTCCAGTCACATTGCTGCTACCATTGCCGCCACCCCCACCGGTGATACCCCCGGAATTTATCAACGTAAAACTACTACCACTAAGGGCTACACCGCCATTACCGCTGCCACTTCCACCCAAGGAAATGGCACCAGAGCCTCCTAAAATAGATCCGCCAGAATAATTTGTTAATGAGAAATTGGAGCCACTCAAACCAATCCCACCATTACCGCCTAGGCTGCTAAAAGATGTTCCGCCTGTACCGCCAACAATTGAGCCAGAATTGCTAATAGCTGATGCGCTGCTGCCTGAAAGAATGGATACGCCAATACCGCCTGCACCCCCCGTGCTACTTTGGTTATAACCTCCTGCACCACCATTAATGCTTCCATGATTGGAAATATTGTTTGAAGTGCCGCCAGTAACTGATAATCCAAACCCGCCGTCACCGCCGTTGTAACCACTCGCCCCAAGACCGCCTGCACCACCAGCAATGATGCCGCCTAAGTTATTGCTTACCGTAATTGTTGCCCCGCTAATGCCCGCGCCACCCTGGGAACCGCCAAAGGCTCCGCTAGACCCATCAGCACCAACGCCGCCAGCAATATCTCCGCCTAAATTATTTACCACCGTAAAGCTCGAGCCAAAAATACCAGCGCCACCGGTGGCATTATTTTGAGCAGCGCCACCGAACACGTTTCCGCTATTGGTAACTGTAAAGCTGCTTCCGTAAATACCTGCGCCAGCATGCGAGTTGGGAGCACCCCCGGTAATATTTCCACTATTGGTTAATGTAAAGTTATTTCCATTTACGCCTGCGCCCCCAAAAGTACCGTTGATATTTCCCGTTCCATAGTTTGTCAATGTGAAATTAGTGCCTGATACACCGGACCCACCAACTCCATAACCAGCACCAAGCCCACCAGTAATGCTTCCGCTATTTAATAGTGAAAAACCATTACCCCCAATTGCGTCTGCACCACGTATTGGCCCCAGCTGAGCTCCATAACTACCAGCGCCCCCGGTTATGACCCCACTCTGACTATTAATTAATGTGAAATTGCTGCCATAAACTCCGGCAGCACCAGCTACACCTGCGCCACCGGCGCCACCAGTAATGCTTCCGCTATTTGTTAGAGTAAAACCGCTCCCATCTACACCAACACCGCCGGCTCCAGAGAGTCCTAACCTTATAATCCCACCATTACCTCCCGCTCCTCCAACGATGTTGTAGGCATTGATTAAGGTTGGGGTTCCAATAATTAAGAGCCCAACGCCACCTCCACCCCCTGCTCCAACTTGAGTTGCACCAGCCGCGTCAGGTGCGGAGGCGGAACCCCCGCTACCTCCTGTAATATTTCCTGAAATAACACTTCCAACAAAACCAGCACCGCCGCCGCCTCCACCGCCTTGAGCTGACAACGAAGGTGAAAAACTGCCTATGCCACCATTGGCACCCAGACTATTTGCTCCACCAACACCCGCAGAACCACCAGCCCCTCCAGCACTATTTCCACCATTGCCGGCTCCGCCAGCACCCCCAGAGCCATTACCCAAGCTACCACCTGCACCACCGCCACCGCCAGCAAAACCGTTGAAGTATCCCGCGTTGCCACCACTACCCGCGCCCATAACCCCAGGTCCACCCACGCCTGGGTTGACACCAATTGCCGCTGTTCCATTTGCGGCCTGGGACATGACTGGAGGCGAGATAAATGCAAAACCAATTGCTAGGGCTAAGGGAATAGCCCTAATTGAGAATGGAATTGAAACTGCAACACTCTTCTTTTTGGAAGAAAATGATCTGCCAGCTGCTTTTTTACCTCTTGATCTAGCTAACTCTGAGACAACTTGCATCACTCCAAGTGATTTATTAAATATTAGGCGATACGTTTTATTCATGGGAAGCTTTTAATGTGTTGAATGCTTTTTAGGCAATAGTGATGCCACTACGGCGAACTGTCTGATTTTTCCAAAAGGCATCATTTTCAAATCGCTTAAATAAATCAGGCGGCAAAATACTAGTTCGCTCATTTTGAGCAACATTTCTTCTCACCTCATGCAATCCAGGTGTACCAGCCTTTTTATCAAACTCAGACGCATCAAATTCGACATTATTGAAGTCATGTTTATATAGTGGCTGTCCAATAAAGTCATAAACAGCAGCCAATGTTTTTTGGGGATCTTTGACCAATGATTCATACTGAACCAACATTAATCGGTTGGCTGCATAGTCTCCAAAGTAGGCCTCTTTCAGCGCGTTATACGCATAACCTACCATGCCATCTCCACCAGCGACTCCATCAGCGCGAGAGTAGACAGTGCCACCACTTAGATAATTAAAAATAGATGAAGGCTGAAATACGTTACGCTGCACTAAGCGCTCTATGCTATCAATAATCCAAGGCATATTACGGACACAAGCAATGACTTTGAATGCTGGATAAAGGGTATTGAGAAGTGGCATGCGAGCACACCAAGCGCGACTAGTATCGAAAATAACATCTGCTTTACTATCAGCGTAGTAACCCTCAATCACAGAACGGATAATTCGCTCACGCTGAACATCCTCAATAAAAACAGAGTACTCATTCTTGCCGCTCATGTTTTCTAAGAGAGCTCCAACCATGCCCGCTACCGGGCCACTCATATTGGCTTGAAACTGCGGATTTTGATTTAAAAGAGCAGCGAGCAGAGTGGAGCCGGAGCGAGGTAGCCCTGAGATAAAGTGAATTGTTTTATTGTTATGCAAAGTATGCCCAATGTCGTATAAGCTTTAAGGGTAATAATACCAATAAAAAGTACCTCAATTCTCGATTTTTAGGCGCATAAACCCACATGGCTGCAAATTTACTCAGTTCCAAGCCTACAGTCATTTGGCTGACTGGACTCTCAGGTGCCGGAAAATCCACTATTGCGAAAGGATTGGAACAAGCATTGCAATCTAAAAATATCCCAGTAAGTATTTTGGATGGCGATGTCCTTCGAGCTACTCTATGTAAAGACCTTGGCTTTAGTAAAGAAGATCGTATAGAAAACATGCGCCGTACAGCTGCGCTGGCCAAATCACTCTTAGACGAGGGAGACGTAGTGATTGTGGCATTGATTTCACCTTATGCTCAGGATCGACTAAAGGCGCGACAGCTTTTTCAGGAAAGGCAATTTTTAGAGGTTTTTATAAATACCCCTCTTGAGACTTGCATTCAAAGAGATCCTAAGGGGCTTTACGCCAAGGCGCTTAAAGGTGAGATTAAAAACTTTACAGGTATAGATGCGCCCTATGAAATACCCAGCAATCCAGAAATTGAATTATTTACAAAGAATAAGTCAGTCGAAGAATTGGTGAATGAAGTTTTAATATATAAAAGCCTTTAAATTAATACACGAATACATGTCTTACTTACTGCGACTTAGACAATTTATTAACCACCCTGAATCACTAGACATGAGTCAAGAGTGGGTAATGCTCGATAAGTCTACTCACCCTGCAATTTTGGTGTACGGCAAAGATCTATCCATTGCATTACTCAAGTCAGATAAGGTCGCCCCAACCAATTTCATCGAGTACTATAAAAAATTACTTCAACTATCCAATCAAAACCTTCCAACAATTGACGCCATCTTTATGTGCTCGCCCGTGCTTCTTCATGGGGATGAACATTCACAGTCGAGAAAGACTTTTTCCAAAAAATATAAGCTAATTGAAGAAAATTTACAAAACTGGCTCCCAAGCTTTACGTCCGAGTTTTTTTCATTAGTCCCGGGTGATGAAGAAATTAATCCAATTAAATTGGTAGCGAACTATATTGCAGGAATTTTTCGTACTATTTTAGCCACAGACTTAGGCGTTAGTGTCAGCGAGATCCCATCTTTACCGCCAAAGCTTTTCTTTTTGACTCATCCGCTAGCCAAGGTTATTGACGTTGAGGATAGATTAAGAGCGCTCAAAGAGTATCTAGAAAAAACTATGTTGCATCAAGGGAGAGATCTCTCTGAGGTTTGGATACTTTTAGCAATTATCGTTGCAGGCTTTGAAGCACTTGAAGGAACGCTGATGTATGGGCTAACGAAGGAGCCAGCATCCCGCGGAACTTGGAAACAAAAAAGTCTGCTTAGAGAAGCGGCTGCTGTAAATTTTATAGGACGAAGAGCGCTGGAGAATTTCTCAATAGGCAATCTTACGATATCAAAGAACCAGGAGATCTATGTTTGTCCAACCTTAGTACATAGATATATGGATGCAAAGAATCTAGCCAACATTAATAACTCCTTTTCTTTTGGAAAAGGCGCTCATACTTGCATTGGCCAAGTGATTTCAACAGCAGTTATCAACTCTTTTTTTGCTGAATGGTCTTTATTTGTGGAGCGTCACCCAAAAATAGCCGCAGTAAAATACACCAGAGACTTTAACTTAACATTTACCTTAAGATAAAAATGTCATTAGAAGAAAGTATTGATCAAAATTTGCTTTTAAAAATTGTGGATCAAGCCCAAGTGATCAGCATTCCAGCTTGTGGTGCGCTTATGAAATCTATCTCAGAATTAGGAATTGACTCATTGCAATTAATTAGCCTATCTGTTGCACTTGAAGATTCATGTAAGTTAACTATAGATATAGATCGCTTGACTGATAAATCCACACTAGGCGACTTACTGAATAATTTAAAACCCCTGTAATTTATCGCCCCATGGATCCTTACCAAGGCTTTTCCTCCCTTATTGCAATAATTGAGACTGCAGTAAGTAGCGCACTCTCAACTAACCCCACTCCCGCTAGAGGAGAGTTATTTTCGGCGACCTGGAAATTAGTTGGCAATAATCTAGAGGCTCACCAACTTCTACCAAATGGCAATCTTTTTTGCGATACACAGTTAACGAAAAATGAGCTATTACTACTCCTAATTATCCAAATCATTAGGCGGCAAGGTTTTGATTCATATCCAATAATTCACCTTTCCAATAAAAAAATATTTGAAGAGCTTGGTCGGCTAAATGGTTCGGCCACTATTTGCGGCGTACATACGGGCTTTGCATTTTTGCCTAGCATCATGGCTCAATTTAATCGAAAAATATCTATTATTTCTTCGGATGAATCAATCAGGGATACATTGACGCGTTCAGGCCCAAGCGGAAATATTGAGGTAATTCCGAGCGACTTATTTTCCTTTATACGCCTCAGGGATTCAATGACAAAGGGCAATTTATGCGTCTGCTCAGTTGATTACTCAGATGGAAAAAAGTTTAGGTACATAAGTCCAAGCTTATTTGAATTTTCCATTCAAAATGGGTTCTCAATTTATTTTTTTAAAAGCGAAGTAAATTCAGATGGATCAGTATCGGTAGATTTACTAAAATCTCAACATGATAAGGACCTATATAAATCTGCTGCAGAGTTCATTTATTACATCACCTTGAATCAAAATCCGAAGCGAGAGCTATCAATTAAACACATAACTGACTAACGGACTCCTAATGGCCGTTCTCTGCCACCCTATCTGCCCTATTTCGGATTTTTCAATGTCCGCATAACACCTGATAAAAGCCGCCCGACCGTCGCGATAAGTGACACTCGATAGTCGGGTCGAACCGACACTAAATCGTTAGGGTCAAAATTCCATCAAAATCACCCAGTCGCAGGGTCGCACATAGTCCTTAGGATCGCCTACGCTAGACTCAAGGCTACCCAAACGCCAGCAAAGCCCAAGGCATGACACCCCACAATCAAGCCAATAGAACAGCCTGAAACAATCCTAGAACGGCATTAAACAAGAGAAAGAGTTTGGCCTGCCCAGCACGATTCGAACGTGCGACCTACGCCTTAGAAGGGCGTTGCTCTATCCAGCTGAGCTATGGGCAGTTATATGCTGGGTATATCTAGAACAATAAGGGAAAGTGGTCGGAGTACAAGGATTCGAACCTTGGACCCCCTGCTCCCAAAGCAGGTGCGCTACCAGGCTGCGCTACACTCCGACGGAATCGATATTCTACACCGAGAGCGCCATTCAAGGCAAATCCTGTAAGATTCGTCCCATGGTTGCCTATTTTTCAAGCAAATTTAAGAAGCAGATTCATGCTGCATTTACTGCGGCAGTACTGGTATTTTGCTTGCTAGGCACCCACTGGGTAGGCCTCTCACACAGCATCTCTCACGCCGGTATCAAAAATCAAGTCGCCAAAGCCAATGCCTCCACAAATATTGAAAAGAGTTTTAATCACAGCTCTGATGTTTGTCATTTGTTTGATGCGCTTTCTCTTGCAGGATTTGTGCCCAGCAGTCACGCCAATGCCGAAGTAACTCCAGTAAGCACCCTAGATCTACAGAATTCAAACAATCCTTCGTTAAGAAGTTTTGCTGGCAACTCATACTACTCACGCGCTCCCCCAGCTTTCATCCTTTAAAACAATAGCGCTGCATTGCGCCCCCGTTTTAATCACTCACCATGTTTTGGTGAATTTGGATGAATATGATTTCCCGCTACAAACAATTTATTTACACTTCATTATTGGTGTTGGCCTATTGCTTGCCAATGCACACCGCTTTGTCTCAGAGCCAAGCGGAAACCTTGCCCCAGCTTAATGTCACTGGAGTGCGTGAAGGCGGCCAAGGATTCTTATCTCCAAATAAAGTATTGGCAGGAGATGAACTTCAAAACAAACTTTCTGGAACGCTAGGAGCGACACTTGCCAATGAGTTAGGTTTCTCTGCGACAGGTTATGGAGCGGGATCGTCAAGACCCGTTATACGTGGCTTGGATGGTGCGCGGGTACAAATCTTGCAGAATGGTTTATCGGTTGGAGATGTTTCTAGCATCTCTCCAGATCATGCGGTTGCCAGCCCAATGCAAAATACCCATCAGATTGAAATCTTGCGCGGTGCCTCTGCCCTGCTTTATGGATCCGGCTCAAGCGGTGGATTAGTAAACGTTGTGAATGACCGCATCGTTACTGCAATGCCCGACACCATTTCAGGCGCAATCAATACCAGCTATGAAACCGTGAACCAAGGTAAAACTGCCAATATTGAATTAGATGCACCTGCTGGGCCTTTAGCGCTCCATTTTGATTCAGCGATTAGTAATTCCAACAACTATCGCATTCCAGAGTTCGCAGAACAAAGTGGACCAAATGCCAATTGGTCCATTAATCCTGGTCAGCCAGTAAATACTCCTTATAGCGGCAAACTACCTTTCTCTTTCAGCAATGAAAATAGTATGGGTCTTGGTGCAAGCTATGTTCGCACAGATGGATATACAGGCATCTCTTTGGAGCGCATGAATCATAACTATGGAATTCCTACTTCAGAAGGTGGTTTTATTCAGCAGTCTCAGAATCGTTATGATTTTGCTCACCAAACCAATGATCCATTTGATGGTTTTAGTTCGGTCAAAATTAGTGCGGCCAATACCAATTATCAACATACAGAATTTACGAATAATGGAGTTGCTTCTACACAATGGAACAACACTGCTACCGAGGCAAGGCTAGAGTTGGCGCACACAGAATTACTTGGATCTAAGGGCATATTAGGTGCGCAAATTATCGGCGCAACCCTCAATGCCACTGATTTATCCACCAATAATTACGCCATTGTGCCGCAGACAAAATCAAATTCATCCGCACTCTTCCTGGTTGAAGAAGGGCGCTACGGCCCCTTAAAAACAAGTCTTGGGGCTCGTTATAGCTATGCTACTCAAAATCCGAATTCAGGGACGCAGTTCCCAAGCGCAAATAGCCAAGAATTTATTCCCACCTCTTATGCCCCCCCATCTTTGCAGAGTAGACAATTTAATTTGATGTCCTACTCAGCCGGAGGAATGTTGGATGTTGCTAGAGGATACGGCCTAGGTCTTGCTTATACAGTATCTCAAAGAGCCCCTTCTGCACAAGAGCTTTACTCTTATGGTCCGCATGATTCAACTGCAACATTCGATATCGGAAATGCAAATTTAAGCACCGAAACTTCGCATAATCTAGAGCTAAGCTTTCAGAAAAGCTTAGGGTTGATCCGAAGCAAGGCCAGCATCTATAGAAACCAGTTTAGCAACTACATTTATGGCTACTACACTGGGGCCTACAGCCAAGCTAATGAAAACTTTTCCGTGGTTCAAGCCTCTCAAGCCAATGCATCCATTCAAGGCGCGGAAGCGGAGCTTAGTTATAACTGGAATGAAACCGGCATTGGAGGTAGATTATTTGGGGATGTATCGCAAGGAACATTCACCGCAGGAGGCAATCTACCTCTGCAGCCAGCTCCTCGTTTAGGAACTGAATTAGCTTACCAACGTAACGGCTGGTTAACAAGTGCCACCTATATTTACAGCTACCAACAAAATAAATTGGCTAGCTGGGAAATTGGCCCAACCCCAAGTTACAACCTGGTGAATGCCAATCTTTCCTATACAGAGCGCATTGGAAAAGTAAATTGGACTGGCTATTTGATGTTGAAGAATCTCTTAAATGAAGAGATACGCTACGCAACTTCACCGATGGCAGTAAGGCTATATGCTCCACAACCAGGAAGAAGTTTGATGGTTGGTGTTAGGGCTGCCTTTTAAGAATACGCTAAGCAGTTGGGACTAAATCGGCAATGCTCTTGGCAGCCTTCAAAGCAACTTCACCATTCTGAGTTTCAACCATGACACGCAATAGAGGTTCAGTGCCAGAGGCACGTATCAGAACCCTACCAATATTTTGGAGTTCAATCTCAACCTTGGTAATTTGATTTTTTAGCTTCTCATCCGTCTTCCAGTCATAACCGGACTTGTATCTCACATTTAAAAGCACCTGCGGGAATACTGTGACGGCATCCAATAATTGCGCAAGACTTTTTTTGTTTTGACTCATCGCTGCCAACACTTGAAGCGCCGCAATCGTGCCATCACCTGTGGAGTGCTGGTCAAGGCAAAGCAAGTGTCCCGAACCTTCGCCACCGATAATCCACCCATTCTGTTTTAGTAGTTCCAATACATAACGATCGCCTACATTCGCGCGCTCAAAACCGATGCCCAGTTCTTTGATGGCGTTTTCAACAGCAAGATTAGTCATTAGAGTGCCCACAGCTCCACCAATCTGCTGGCCACGATCTAAACGATCTTTTGCCAATACATATAGAAGTTCATCACCATTAAATAGACGACCAGAGGCATCTACCATTTGCAAGCGATCGGCATCACCATCAAGTGCAATACCTAAATCTGCCTTTACTTCCTTAACTTTTGTAATTAAGGCGGCAGGAGCTGTCGCTCCACAACCATCATTGATATTGCGACCGTCAGGGCTAACGCCGATGGAGATCACTTCAGCACCTAACTCATGGAAAACATGGGGGGCTGTGTGATATGCAGCACCATTGGCGCAATCCACCACAAGCTTCAATCCCCTGAGATTAAGCTCGCCAGGAAATGTAGATTTACAAAACTCAATATAACGCCCTGCAGCATCATCCAAACGAAAAGCCTTGCCAAGCTCTTTTGAATTTACGCAACCCATGGGCTTTTCTAATTCAGCTTCAATAGCCAGCTCAAATTCATCAGATAACTTATCGCCTTTAGCAGAGAAGAACTTGATGCCGTTATCTTGATAGGGATTGTGAGAGGCTGAGATCACTAAGCCAGCAGACAAACGCAATGCCTTAGTGAGGTATGCAACGCCAGGGGTTGGAATAGGACCACAGAGCATGACGTCAACACCTGCGGCAGCAAAACCAGCCTCTAAGGCAGCTTCCAATAAATATCCTGATACCCGAGTGTCTTTGCCGATGAGAATTTTGCAACGTTCACCCGGCCTGGCATCACGTGTTAATACTTTGCCAGCAGCATAGCCGAGGCGAGTCATAAACTCCGGAACGATCGGGAACAGCCCCACTTCACCTCGAATACCGTCAGTGCCAAAGTATTGTTTTTTCATGTATTTAATTATAAAACTTAGATAATTAACTAAGTATTTATAGCCTCCCAAAGCTTCAGGGCATCAACAGTCTGGGCAACATCATGAACCCGGACTATTTGAGCGCCACGATCGGCGGCCATAATTGCTGCGGCAACGCTTGGGGCAACTCGATCGTTAGTGTCTTTTCCAGTAATTTTGCCGATCATCGATTTACGCGAAATCCCCGCCAAAACTGGAAAGCCTAAAGTGCTGAAGTCGTCAAAGTTTGCCAACATCTTGAGGTTATGCTCCAAACTCTTGCCAAAGCCAAAACCTGGATCAATAGCAATCCGTTCCTCGCTAATGCCTTTGGAAATGAGGAGCTCCGCCCTATTCATTAGAAATCTTTTTACCTCTGTAATGACGTCATGATATTCAGGGTTAAATTGCATTGTTAAGGGATCACGTTGCATGTGCATCAATACAATGCCGCAGTCTCGACTTTCCATCACAGCCTCTAATGCATCCGCTTGTCTTAGAGCCCAAATATCATTTACACAATCTACGCCAACATGCAATGCTTGGCGCATTGTTTCTGCTTTATAGGTATCTATCGATAAAGGTACGCCGCAATCTCTAAGCGCCTCAATTACCGGTAGAACTCTATCCAACTCTTCTTGTAACTCAACTGGCTCAGCACCTGGACGGGTTGATTCACCGCCAATGTCAATAAGATCAACTCCGTTTTGAATCATCAACCCTGCTTGTGCAATAGCATCCTTAGAGCTTCTGAATTTACCGCCATCAGAAAAGGAGTCTGGGGTTGCATTCAGAATACCCATCACTATCGGGCGCTTGCGTTTGCTGAAATCAAAAAGAAAACGCCCACAACGCCAAGTTGTGGGCATCTCATGAAGGCTTTGACAATGCATCAAAGACTGCGGCTTATAGAATAGTTAAGCAGTGGCTGGAGCGCTGCCAGTCGCAGGACCAGGGGTACCAGCAGAATTACCAAACTGAGTAGCTGGAGGCGGCTTAGGGGCCCGTGGTGGGCGACCTTCCATAATGTCATTGATCTGTTCCGCATCAATGGTTTCCCATTCAAGCAAAGCCGCAACCATTGCTTCAACCTTATCTCGGTTTTGCTCCAAGATTGATCTAGCTAAAGCATATTGACTATCAATCAAAGTACGAATTTCTGCATCTACTTTTTGTTGAGTAAGCTCAGATACTGTTTTAGTGCTGTTCCGGCCAAAAATACTTTCTGACTCAGTATCAACATAAACCATCGTGCCCAAGCTATCACTCATGCCATAACGAGTCACCATATCACGCGCCATCTTCGTAGCGCGCTCAAAGTCATTTGAGGCGCCCGTACTGGATGAATGCAGGAATACCTCTTCAGCGGCACGGCCACCAAACAAAATAGCCAACTCCTCCATCATGCGATCTTTGTATAAGTTCACACGATCAAATTCCGGCAACTGCCAAGTCACACCTAGAGCCATGCCTCGCGGCATGATGGTAACTTTATGAACGGGGTCTGCTTTAGGTAAAACCTTAGCTACAACAGCATGACCGGACTCATGATAAGCAGTATTACGACGCTCTTCTTCACGCATAACAGCCGACTTGCGCTCAGGACCCATATAGATCTTGTCTTTAGCGTCTTCAAAGTCTTTCATATCCACTGCACGCTTATTACGACGAGCCGCAAACAGCGCAGACTCATTTACCAAGTTCGCCAAATCCGCTCCTGAAAAACCGGGAGTGCCGCGAGCCAAAACAGCAGCATTAACATCGGGATCAATCGGAACTTTGCGCATATGCACTTGCAAAATTTGCTCGCGACCACGAATGTCTGGCAAACCAACGTGCACTTGACGGTCGAAGCGTCCTGGACGCAATAAAGCCTTGTCTAATACATCGGAGCGGTTGGTGGCAGCGACAACGATAACGCCACTATTACTTTCAAAACCATCCATCTCCACGAGCATTTGGTTGAGCGTTTGTTCACGTTCATCATTACCGCCACCCATGCCGGCACCGCGGTGACGACCAACAGCATCAATCTCATCAATAAAGATGATGCAAGGAGAGTTTTTCTTGGCGTTTTCGAACATGTCACGCACACGTGATGCGCCAACACCAACGAACATCTCCACAAAGTCAGAACCAGAGATCGAGAAGAAAGGAACCTTTGCTTCGCCTGCGATTGCACGGGCTAAAAGGGTCTTACCAGTACCTGGAGGCCCAACGAGCAATACACCATGCGGAATGCGACCACCAAGCTTTTGAAACTTTTGCGGATCTTTTAAGAAATCGACAATCTCAAAGACTTCTTCTTTTGCCTCATCGCAACCAGCGACATCAGCAAAGGTGACTGTGTTGCTGTTCTCGTCAATTAAACGCGCTTTAGACTTACCAAAAGAGAATGCACCACCCTTACCGCCACCTTGCATTTGACGCATCATGAAAAACCAAAAACCAATAATGAGCAAGGTGGGTCCAAGATAGTACAAAGCAGAAACCAACATGTTTGGTTCGTCATCAGCTTTACCAGTAACCTGGACACCATACTTCATGAGGTCGCCCACCATCCAGATATCACCTGGAGAGATGATGGAGTATTTATTGCCATCAGCAGGTGTTACTTGCAATGTACGACCTTGTACATCTACACGCTTTACTTTGCCGGCTTTGGCGTCATCCATGAATTGGGAATACGTCACCTGAGTTTGGTCCCTAGGCTTATCAAACTGTTTAAAAACAGTGAAAAGCACCAAGCCCACAATGAGCCACACACCGATTTTTTGGAACATATTGCTGTTCAAAATGAGTCCTTTTCTGGATTGATCCAGGAGTTAAAGCGATTTGCTTCCTAAGTATTTCATTCTACTACCACCCTTTTTCAAGGGCTAATGGCATATTTATTTAATAAACCCCCTCTAATTTGGGGGGTTATTAGGCATATTTGCTACTTACTTTGGTTGCTTTAGGTTTCTACCCAATAAGAAGATTTCTGAAGACTTAGCCCTTGATGCCTTTGGTTTGCGGGAAGCAACCGTTTTGAAGATCTTTTTAAAGGATTCCACTATTTGGCTATAGCCACTACCGTTAAAGCACTTAATCAAAAGTGCACCTTCAGGTTTTAGATGGGCGGTAGCAAAGTCTAGCGCTATCTCTGCCAAAAAAGCCATTCTGGCCGCATCAGCTACGCCTACTCCTGAAAGATTTGGCGCCATATCCGATAGAACCAAATCCACCTTGCCTCCAGCACTCTTTGGCAAGAGCGCCTCTAAAGCAGCAAGCCCCTCATCCTCCCTAAAGTCACCCTGAATAAAGCTCACATCAGCAATATCTTCCATTGGCAAAATATCAATAGCGATGATTTGACCATCAGGCTTGCCAGATTCTATTTTGGGATTACTTTTACCAAGCTCGGTGAGGCGATTGCGAACGTACTGAGACCAACTCCCAGGAGCGCTCCCTAGGTCCACAATGGCCATACCCGCTTTGATGAGGTGATCTTGCTCATCTATTTCACTGAGCTTATAAACCGCTCTAGCGCGATAACCCTCTTTCTGGGCCATCTTCACATAGGGATCAGTTAAATGATCCTGCAACCAACTTTTATTAAATTTATTCTTTGCCACAACTTACCCACTTTCGCCGTCTATTTTCCTGGTTTCTGCTCTCTAAAGCAAAAGGAATCGATCAAAATACAGGCAAATTCAAGCTAAATAGGCATTTTTGACCCTCAATGCTCTATCATAATCCCCATGACTGCACTTACCATTACCCCTGCACAACGTAAATCCCTCAAAGCTGATGCGCACGACTTAAGTCCTGTTGTCATGATTGGTGGCGACGGTTTAACACCTGCTGTAATCAAAGAAGCTAAATTAGCTATCAATCACCACGGGTTAATTAAGATCCGAGTTTTTGGTGATGAGCGTGAAGCTCGTGTTGCTATTTATGAAGAGCTCTGCGACAAACTTGGTGCCGCTCCAGTTCAGCATATTGGTAAATTGCTCGTGTTGTGGAAACCAAAAGATGTGGTGGATGAGGCATTTAGCAATCTAGGTAGATCAAGTAAGCAAACTAAAAAATCTTTGCAAGCTCCTCGTACAAAACGCCAGCCAAATCGTGCTCCAGCAAAAGCTGGTGTTCGTACAAGCACCTCTGAAAGATCTGATCGTCGCTCAGCTTCAAATGCAGCACCATTTGCAAGAGCTGCAGCAGTGAAATCGGCAACACCTAAGAAACGGGTATTGCGTTCTGAAGCAGCGGAATCCAAAATTGGTTGGTCATCTCCTGGTTACAGAAAAGCAGTTGCCGCACCGGCACCAATTAAGAAGCGTAAAGCCAGAATGAGTAGCACTAAGAAAAAATCACTTGGCTCCTAATCAAAGCAAGTGAAATAGAGAAACGCCGCTAGTCGGCGTTTTTTGTTGTCCGCCAAACTAAGGCAAGACCGAATACCGCTTGAATCATAAAGATTGTGCTGGAAACGCCATGTAGGCGTGCAAATAATGAGGCATTAGTAGACTCGCGAACTGACAGACCTGAATAGAGAGCCTGATCCCTTAGTGAGTTCATCCAAGGAATAATGATAAATGCTGCGCAAACTGCACAAGCAAGCATTCCTAGTAATATCCAGCGAGTGATGCGGAAACGGTCATTACCCTTCTTTACAAGGCGGCTTGCAATCATCATTAAGAAGGCACTGATGACAACACCAAGATACGCGGTCACTTTAAATAAACTTGCGGCAACCATACCAGCAACTTGTCTGTCGCCTAGACTTGTAAATAAAACAGGTACAACTAAAAATCCGACAGTAATAAAGCTACCCACCCAAAGTCCAGCAATAAGACTGAATAATCTTTGAGAGAGGGCTACGGGCATTAGATGTAGCGTACCGCCAAAATTTCAACTTCACGATTACCGCCCGGCGCTTGTACGGCCACCACATCGCCCTCTTCTTTGCCAATTAATGCACGAGCAATCGGCGAACTGATGGAAATTTTCTTAACGGCAATGTCAGCCTCATCATCCCCAACAATCTGATACGTGAGCTTAGTACCGTCTTCAAGGTCCTCTAAGTCAACGGTAGCACCAAATACTATGCGGCCAGCAATATCTAATGTGGCGGGGTCAATAATTTGAGCGGCTGACAGCTTGCCCTCCAACTCTTGAATGCGACCTTCAATGAAGCCCTGTTTTTCTTTAGCAGCATCGTATTCAGCATTCTCAGAAAGATCGCCTTGAGCGCGCGCTTCTGAGATGGCATTAATAACGGAAGGACGTTCTACGTGTTTAAGACGGTGCAGCTCCTCTTTGAGAAGTTCTGCACCGCGCTTGGTGATCGGAATTGTGCTCATGAAACTAACCTAACTTAAATTCTTGCGCAAAATCGCGCCAATAAAAGTTAATTTTAGATTAAATGAGCTCCCGATGTAAGCTTTGTAAGGAATAAACCTCGAGCGAATCAAGTCGACCATTTTCAGAGGCCAATAAACCATCCATTACTGCTCGTGCAGCACTAATAGTCGTGTAATACGTAACGCCATTGGCTTGAGCACTTGTGCGGATGGATCTAGAGTCAGCAATTGCAGTCCGAGTTTCATCCACAGTAGTAAATACAAGTGAAATCTCGCCATTCTTGATGAAATCCACGATATGTGGACGCCCATCCTTCACTTTATTGACCACCTTAACTGGTAAGCCCGCAGCTTCAATTGCTGCTGCAGTACCTTTGGTTGCAACCATCGGAAAGCCCAGTTGATGTAATAACTTAGCAACTTCAATCGCCTTTGGCTTGTCGCTATCTTTGACAGTCAACAGAACTGTTCCACTCTTTGGTAGCTTAATGCCAGCACCCAGTTGTGATTTAAATAAAGCCTCGCCAAAAGTCTTGCCAACACCCATTACCTCACCAGTGGAGCGCATCTCTGGCCCAAGAATTGGATCAATACCTGGGAACTTATTGAATGGGAATACAGCCTCTTTTACTGAGAAGTATGGTGGCTTCACTTCAGTCTTAATACCCTGCTGCTCTAGAGTCTGACCAACCATACAACGGGCTGCAATTTTTGCAAGTTGTAAGCCAGTAGCCTTAGATACAAAGGGCACAGTTCGAGATGCTCGGGGATTAACCTCGAGAACATAGATCACATCTTTGCCATCGACATTCTGAATTGCAAACTGGACGTTCATCAAACCAACCACATTCAAACCTTTGGCCATCGCTGCAGTTTGACGTTTAATCTCCGCAACCGTCGCATCAGATAATGAGTATGGGGGCAATGAGCAGGCTGAGTCTCCAGAGTGAACGCCGGCTTGCTCGATATGCTCCATGACGCCACCGATAAATACGTCCGTACCATCGCTGATGCAATCCACGTCACACTCGATAGCATCATTTAAGAAGCGGTCAAGCAGTACAGGAGAATCGTGGGATACCTTCACGGCTTCACGCATGTAGCGCTCAAGGTCACGACCGTCATGAACGATTTCCATTGCACGACCACCCAAGACATAGGAAGGACGAACCACCAATGGGTAACCAATTTCCTCTGCTAGCTTAAGAGCCTCTTCTTCAGTACGTGCCGTACGATTAGGCGGTTGACGTAAACCGAGATCCTGAAGCAGCTTTTGGAAGCGCTCGCGGTCTTCTGCAGCGTCAATCATGTCTGGTGAAGTGCCAATGATTGGCACGCCATTACGCTCAAGATCTAGAGCCAATTTTAAAGGTGTTTGGCCACCGTACTGAACGATAACGCCCTTTGGCTTCTCTTTAGCAACAATCTCCAATACATCTTCAAGAGTCAGCGGCTCAAAGTACAAGCGATCTGATGTGTCGTAGTCGGTAGAAACGGTTTCAGGGTTGCAGTTCACCATGATGGTTTCGTAGCCATCCTCGCGCATTGCTAAGGCAGCATGTACACAGCAATAGTCAAACTCAATACCTTGACCAATACGGTTTGGGCCACCGCCTAAGACCATAATCTTTTCTTTATTGGTCGGCTGTGATTCGCACTCACCATGCTCTGCTTCATAGGTTGAATACAGGTAAGCAGTATTGGTTGAGAATTCAGCTGCACAGGTATCAACACGCTTATAGACAGGAACTACCTTTAATCGATGGCGCGCTGCACGAACAGATGCAGCATCAACCTTTAATAGTTTCGCTAAGCGGCGATCAGAGAACCCTTTTTGCTTTATAAAGCGCAACTCTGGTGCTGTAAGACTGTCGATCTTGCGCTGCTTAAGCTCAGCTTCAATGGTGATGAGCTCTTCAATTTGCTCCAAGAACCAAGGATCAACCTTCGTTTCAGAGTAAATCTCATCAAGACCCATTCCCATGCGGAATGCGTCTGCCAAATACCAAATACGATCCGGTCCCGGCTCATTAATCTCATTGATGATGTCATCAAGATCCGTGGATATTTCATCCAAACCATCGACGCCAACCTCTAAACCGCGAAGCGCTTTCTGGAATGATTCTTGAAAAGTGCGGCCAATAGCCATCACTTCACCAACTGACTTCATCTGCGTTGTTAAGCGGGAATCAGCCTGTGGGAATTTCTCAAATGCAAAGCGTGGAATCTTGGTAACAACGTAGTCAATTGAAGGCTCAAATGATGCTGGTGTAGCGCCACCAGTAATGTCATTCTTGAGTTCATCCAAGATGTAACCAACCGCCAATTTAGCCGCAATCTTTGCAATGGGGAAACCCGTAGCCTTTGATGCCAATGCTGATGAGCGTGAAACCCTTGGATTCATTTCAATAACGATCATGCGACCATCAATTGGATTAATCGAGAACTGCACGTTAGATCCACCAGTATCAACACCAACTTCCCTCAGAACAGCAATCGATGCATTACGCATGATTTGATACTCTTTATCCGTCAAAGTTTGCGCAGGCGCTACGGTAATTGAGTCACCGGTATGAACACCCATTGGATCTAAATTTTCAATCGAGCAAACAATGATGCAGTTGTCATTGCGATCGCGTACGACTTCCATCTCAAATTCTTTCCAACCCAAGAGAGACTCTTCGATTAAGAGCTCACGCGTTGGGGATAAATCGAGACCACGTTTACAAATTTCTTCAAATTCTTCACGGTTATAAGCAATACCGCCGCCCGATCCACCCATGGTGAATGAAGGACGAATCACTACTGGGAAACCTAAGCTGCCAGTTTCCCTCTGAATTTGCTGCTGAACTTCATGCGCCTCATCCATGGAGTGCGCAATGCCAGACTTCGCAGAGCCCAGACCAATTTTGGTCATCGCCTCTTTAAATTTCTGACGATCTTCTGCCTTATCAATTGCTTCTGGTGAGGCGCCAATTAGCTCACAACCATATTTCTCTAGGACACCATGACGGTGAAGATCTAATGCACAGTTCAGTGCAGTCTGGCCACCCATGGTTGGCAAAATTGCATCTGGCTTTTCAGTGGCAATAATGCGCTCAACAACTTCCCAGGTAATCGGCTCGATATAAGTTACATCGGCCATCTCTGGGTCAGTCATGATGGTTGCAGGATTGCTGTTGACCAAAATAACCTTGTAGCCTTCGTCACGCAGTGCCTTACAGGCTTGCGCTCCAGAGTAGTCAAACTCACAGGCCTGGCCAATCACAATTGGACCAGCACCAATAATTAGGATGCTCTTAATATCGCTACGCTTAGGCATTATTTGCCCTCCTTCTTGGTAGCATTCATTAGCTCCACAAAACGATCAAATAAATAAGCAATGTCATGAGGGCCTGGTGAGGCCTCAGGATGCCCTTGGAAACAAAGTGCTGGCTTGTCATTCCATGCCAAACCCTGCAAGGATCCATCAAATAAAGACACGTGGGTTACGCGAATATTGCTTGGTAATGTATTGGCATCAACTGCAAAACCATGGTTCTGAGAGGTAATGGCAACGCGGCCTGTATCTAAATCTTTCACAGGATGATTGGCGCCATGGTGACCGAACTTCATCTTCAATGTCTTGGCACCAGCCGCAAGGCCCATGATTTGTTGGCCTAAACAGATACCAAAGGTTGGAACACCTTTTTCAATAATTTCTTTAGCGGCAGCGATAGCGTAGTCACATGGACCAGGATCGCCAGGACCATTTGAGAAGAACACGCCATCAGGGTTCATAGCCAGAACTTCTGCTGCGCTAGTTTGTGCCGGCACCACGGTTAATTGACAGCCACGCTCAGTCAGCATACGCAAAATATTGCGTTTCACACCGAGGTCATAAGCAACTACTTTTTTAACCGGCTTGCTGGTGTCTAGTGATCTGTAAGCAGGCTTACCGTTTGGTCCATGGAGATCCCACTCAGCTTCACGCCACTCATATGCTTTCTTAGTGGTAACCACCTTAGCAAGATCTAAGCCTGACATGCCAGGGAAAGCTTTAGCAAGTTCAAGCGCCTTCGTGCCTAAAGCTTCATAGCTATCGCCAACTTTGCCAGCAACAATTGCACCCGATTGGGCACCCTTGTCACGCAGAATTCTGGTGAGCTTGCGTGTATCTATACCAGCAATCCCCAAGATACCGGCTTTAGTGAGGTAGTCATCTAAAGAACCTTCTGAGCGAAAATTAGATACACGCTTTGGCAGGTCTTTGATAACCAGGCCAGCAGCATGAATTTGATCCGATTCCGCATCTTGGGCATTAACACCCACATTACCGATATGAGGATAGGTCAATGTAACAATTTGACGGGAGTAACTGGGATCAGTAATGATCTCTTGATATCCAGTTAATGCAGTATTAAATACGACTTCGCCAGTAGTTTCGCCAGGGGCGCCAATGCTAAAACCGGGAAATATTGTGCCGTCGGCTAAGGCCAACACGGCTGGGGGAAAAGAAGGAAGCAAGGGTGACAAACCATCTCCAGTCCCTGCTCCATCCGACGCTCAAAACCCCCAAAAAAGACTAGCCCGGGGATGTTTTTGCGGGTGGTGAGTGTCTTTAAGCGCTAGGGTATTTATTAAGTTTCGAACCCTGTAATCATAACATTTTTGCTCGTAAACCCTTGGATTTGCGGCCGAATAGGGGCTGGAGGGTAAAAAACTCCCCTAGCCTAATGGCTTGAGGAGCAATTTATCCAAAATTGGGAGTTTTCATGCCTTAGCACTCTGCTCAATGATGGTCTTGATTTGAGCTAAAACAGACTGGTCATCCATCGTGCTGATATCACCGGGGTCCCGACCTTCAGCAACAGCCTGGAGTGCGCGACGAACAATTTTGCCTGAACGCGTCTTCGGTAGAGCTGTAACGATATAAACACGTCCAGGGCGAGCAATAGCGCCCAGAGTTGTATCTACCGTCTTCATACACTCGGCCTCCAAAGTGACAGTATTGGAGGCATCCTTTGGAATCACAAATGCAATGGCGGCCTGACCCTTCAGTTTGTCCTCAATGCCAACCACAGCAACTTCTGAAACGTTCGGATGACTGGAAATGCTTTCTTCAATCTCACGAGTACCGAGGCGATGTCCAGCAACGTTGATTACATCATCCGTACGGCCTAAGATGAAGAAGTAACCATCTTTGTCTTTGATGCCCCAGTCAAAAGTGGAGTAAATCGTTTTACCCGGAATCGTTTCCCAGTAAGTGCTGACAAAGCGCTTGTCATCCCCCCAAATAGTTTGCATGCAACCTGGGGGCAATGGGCCTTCAATAGCAATGACACCCTTCTGATCTGGACCCAGCTCTTCAGAGGTGGCATCGTCTAGCAATTTCATGTTGTAACCAAATGAAGGCACGCCAGGGGATCCAAATTTATGCGGCATAACCTCTACGCCACGCTGAATTGCAAGCATTGGCCAACCCGTTTCCGTTTGCCAGTAGTTATCCACAATTGGCTTATTAATTGCGCCATGAATCCAACTTGCTGTTGGCTCATCCAACGGCTCACCCGCCAAAAACAAGGCGCGTAATTTTGAGAGATCATATTTCGTTAAAAATGCAGGATCTTGCTTCTTAAGAACACGAACAGCAGTTGGCGCAGAAAACATGACTGATACTTTGTACTTATCTACTAGCTCCCACCAAATGCCTGCGTCAGGACGCAAGGGAGTGCCCTCGTACATGATCGTAGCCATACCAGATAGCAATGGCGCATAAATAATGTAGCTATGTCCAACAACCCAACCAATGTCAGAGGTACAGAACATCGTTTCACCCGCATTGCCGGTAAAGATATGTTTCATAGAAGCAGCGAGGGCCACTGCGTAACCACCTGTGTCACGCTGAACACCTTTGGGCTTTCCAGTTGTGCCGGAGGTGTACAAAATATAAGAAGGATGGGTTGCATCAACCCACTCAATAGGCACAACATCTTTCAAATGTTTTTCACGTTCGCCGGCGTAATCTAAATCGCGACCAGCTACGGTGGTGAATTCAGTTAAACCACGATTCACAATTAAGACTTTTTCTGGCTTGTATTCGGCCAAAGTAATAGCTTCATCTAGCAAGGGCTTATATGGGACCGCTTTACCGCCACGAGCACCTGCTTCTGCAGTAACAATGAGTTTTGGTTTGGCATCATCAATACGAGATGCCAAGCTGTGTGATGCAAAGCCGCCAAACACTACAGAATGAATCGCACCAATCCGAGCGCAGGCAAGCATTGCGAAACAAGCTTCGGCAATCATTGGCATATAGATGAGAACGCGATCACCCTTTTTAACGCCATTTGCTTTATAAATTGCAGCTATACGATTGACTTCTTCGTAAAGCTCTTTAAATGTATACGCCTTCTCTTGATTGGTTTCCGTGGAAACAGCAACGAGGGCGATTTGATCTGGGCGATCTTTTAGATGACGATCAACAGCGTTGTAGCAAAGATTCGTTAAGCCACCCTCGAACCATTTAGCAAATGGAGGGTTGTTGTAATTCAGAACTTTGTCGAAAGGTTTTTCCCAATGAATTAGTTGCGCTTGCTCACCCCAAAATCCATCTGGGTCTTTAATTGAGCGTTCGTGATGTGCTTTGTAGGACATGGTCAACCTGATCTCTTAAAAAAGTTACTCAAATTACTGGCTTTTATTCACCCCCTTGCTAGTGTTGCTGCTGGCCAAGGTAGGCGAACTACCATTTTTCGCAGATTTTGCAAGCCCTGTCGATGCGGATTTATGCTGAGATGCAGCATTTTTTCCAGAAGAATTACCCTTAGATGTACCTTTATCCGCCGTCTTGGAATTGGTAGGCGCAACACATTTTGTTGATTTAGCGCTTTTTGCTCCCTTAGCAGGTTTGGGGCACTTAGGCGCAGGCGGAGCTGGCTTTTCTAAGCTGAGACTGGCATTTTCTGCCATGGCAGTTGAAACATCCCCTGGCCTACGACTAGTTTTGGGGATTAATACGGTTGAGCCTGCCCGGATGCGCATTCCCTTTGGTATGCCATTAACCTCGCGAAGCGTATCCACATCTACGCCTAAAGTTTTAGCTGCCTGATCAACGCTTTCTGTCTTAGACACCTGAACGGCAGTCCATGAAGAAAGGGATTTAGTGTATTGCTTCAGGTTATCCTGAAAGATCTCCGCATGCGCAAATGGCAGCAGAATTTGTTGGTTAGCATTACTCAAAATAACCGGCTTATTAAAAGATGGATTCAAACTATGAAATTCATCTGTTGGTATTTCAGCCAACTTAATGACGAGAGCAACGTCAATATCACTACCCACCTCAACCGCAACAAAGTATGGGTGATTTTCTAACTCGGGTAGAACAATTCCATATGCCTGTGGATCCAACACAATTTGTCGATATGCCATCAACTTGGGGACGTAATTGCGTGTTTCACGCGGCAGAGTCAAACTTTCGTAATCCGTTGGCAATCCAGCGGCTGCATTGCGTTTCTGTGCCTTAGAAATATTACCCGCACCCCAGTTATAGGCTGCCAGCGCTAATTCCCAACTACCAAATTGATTATTTAAACGTTGCAAGTAATCTAAAGCTGCGTCAGTAGACTGGACAACATCTCGTCGCTCATCTCTAAATACGTTTTGCGTAAGCCGAAAGTCTTTGCCTGTGGCGGGCATAAATTGCCATAAACCTACCGCCTTTGCGCTCGACTTTGCATTGGTTACAAAAGCACTCTCAACAAATGGCAGCAGTGCAATTTCGGTAGGCATATTACGCGCATTCACTTCCTGCACGATATAAAACAAATAGCGTGAAGAACGCGTCATTGAGCGATTCACGTAGTCCGGTCTTGCAGCCAACCAACGAACCTGCTCAATCTCCAGAGGAGTATTCATAGGCTCCATCTGATAGCCATCACGAATACGTAGCCATAAATTGTCAGAAGGTGCATAAACCTTGCTAACGGATTGATTTTTGAGGTTTACTCGAGCAGCTTTAGATGCTTTTGAGTTCGCTTTGGTTGGCGTGTCGGAAGACCAATCGCCCGTGCTAGCGCAACCACTCAACAAAGCAGTAATCACTACTACTGCGTACATCATCCGCATTAAAAGTGATCTTTCCAGCCGCGAATGACTGCCAAGACATGCGCAGATGTTGGCAGTGATGTCTGCCCTGATACCTCTTTGGCCATCGCAATTACTTCCGCTTGATCACAGCGCATGAATGGATTCACTTGTAGCTCTTGTCCAATAGTCGTTGGAAGAGTTGGCAAACCCTGCTCTCGAAGAGATTTAGCCTGCTCTGCCCATGAGAGCAGATTGAGATTGTTGGGCTCTACGGCTAAAGCAAAGCGAATATTCGATAAGGTGTACTCATGAGTGCAATACACCAAAGTATTTTTTGGCAATGAAGCGAACTTACCAAGCGACTCAGTCATTTGAGTTGGCGTACCTTCGAACAATCTTCCGCAGCCAGAGGCAAATAAAGTATCCCCACAGAACAGCATTGGCTCAACAACGTTTGCTTGCATGTTTGCAAAATAGGCAATGTGACTTAATGTGTGACCGGGCACCTCTAGCACTTTAAGGCTAATGCGGGGAGCGGCAATTTCAAACTTATCATCCTGCATGACGACATTAGTACGACCTGGGATGTTATCCCCTACAGGGCCATAAACAGGCAAATCTGCACCTAAGCTTTGCAATAAGTTCAGAATGCCGCCTGTGTGGTCTGCATGGTGGTGGGTAATGAGAATGCCTTTGAGGGTCAAATGATTTAACCTCAGATACTCCAAAACTGGCGCTGAGTCACCTGGATCCACCACTAAAGCAGAGCTGCCATTGTGGATGCACCAGATATAGTTATCATCAAAAGCCGGAATGGGCCAAACCTGCAATAAAGTATTCTTATCCATAGACCGATGATACCAACCCCACCCATCCCCTCTCAGACACTTGCACCTCCCTGGAGCTCATGGGAAAAATGGCTCCAATCCCCACCTGGACGTTACGTACTAGCATGGGAGCAGAGGTGTTTTGACCAAATTGTTGCTGATGTCTTTGGCTTTCATGCGGTGCAAATAGGCCTACCTCAAATAAACACGCTAAGTGAGAATCGGATGCCTTTACATGCCATCCTGATTCACTCTAACGATAGTCGCATTCATGCTGCAAATTTCAACTGGCATTTAATTGAAGGTGACTCGACAGAACTCCCTTTTGCCAGCGAAAGTCTAGATCTCATAGTTCTGCCGCATGTTTTGGAGTTTGCTACAGACCCCCATCAAATATTGCGAGAAGTCGATCGAGTACTTAGGCCCGAAGGTCGTTTAATTATTTCCGGCTTTAACCCTGCAAGCCTGTGGGGAGCTAGACAATATCTAAGCAGACTGATTGGAACCCCCTACCTACCTAGAGACGGTCAATTTATTAGCCTCATCCGCATAAAAGATTGGTTGGAGTTGCTTAACTTTTCTTTAGATCGCGGTCACTTTGGTTGCTATAAATTCCCTTTGCAAGGCGAATCCGTGATGGGCAAGATGAATTTTCTGGAGAAAATGGGGAACCGTTGGTGGCCAATATTTGGGGCAGTATTTTTAGTTTCCGCTATTAAACGCCAGCAAGGAGTGCGACTCATTGGCCCGGCATCACTTGTCCGCATACCCGCCATAAAGCAGTTGAGTCCTGCCGCCGAGAGAAGCAATATTCAAAAAAACCTCAAATGCGGCAATAACAAGTAAATTATTGCCATGCCGCATTCCAAACCCCATCCCCACCACCCTCATATCGTGATCTACACCGATGGCGCTTGCAAAGGCAATCCTGGACCCGGGGGTTGGGGGGCTGTTTTGCGGTCTGGAGGCCACGAAAAGCATATTCATGGGGGCGAAAAGCTCACAACCAACAACCGCATGGAAATTTGTGCGGTTATTTTTGCCTTAAAAGCCCTCAAACAACGCAGTACTGTTGAGTTATGGACAGATTCCCAATATGTCCAAAAGGGGGTTACCGAATGGCTTGAAGGCTGGAAAAAACGCGGCTGGAAGACGGCTAGCAAGGATCCGGTGAAAAATGCGGATCTCTGGCAGGAGCTCGATACCCTACTCCCTGGCCATGAGATCTCCTGGCACTGGGTTAGAGGACATAATGGACACCCCGGAAATGAGCTAGCAGATCAGCTCGCCAATAAGGGTGTTGAGGACTTTTTGCCATAGGGCAAATACATCTCAACAGCCTCCTTTTCAACCATCTTATGAGAGAATGATCCTGCTCTAGATAGCTTAGAAACAGCATAAAACCCACATAAAACCTAGAAAAACGAGACTGTGTCAAAAATAGAATCTTCACTCGACAAGGCTGTTGCCAAACTCGTGCAATATAAGAACAGTGGCAAAGCCCGCTTATGCGCACTTTGGCAACAACACTCCCCCCGATTAAATCAGCTTAAGCAGCTGGACTTCGCAACAGTTAAATCATTTGTAGTGAAATTTAAGTGGCGCATTTTATTGGCGCTGATTATTCTTTATGCGGGATCTAAGGCTTACGATTATTTCTTCCCTGCTTCCGAAAAATCGGGTGGTCCAGTAACGATTACCTCAGTTGTAGTTGAGAAGAAAGATGTACCACTCATTATTGAGGCTACCGGCACAATAGTTTCCAGCAGCATTGTTGATATTCGTCCAATGGTTACCAATACTGTTGCTAAGATCGAAGTTAAAGACGGGCAAGAGGTCAAAGCCGGTGATTTACTCTTTACTTTAGACGACCGCAACGACAAGGCGAACTACGAAAAACTCAAAGCCCTTGCCGATGATGCGCAAAAGCAATACCTCAGAGCAAAAGAGCTTGTTGCTAAGAACTTTATTTCTAAAGCCGCTTTAGAAACAACTTTAGCCAATGCCAAGTCCGCCCAAGCTGCAGCGCGTTCCGCTGAAGTGCAATTGTCCTTTGATTACATTAAGTCTCCGATTGATGGTCGCGCAGGAATCGTGAACGTGTTTCCGGGATCGCTTGTTCAGGCCAGCAACATCGTTTCAACTGCGACCAGTTCTACTGCCACTTCAAGCGTAGGTTCTATGGTCACTATTACGCAATTGAATCCAATCAATGTGCAATTTGTTATTCCCGAAAAAGATATTCCAATCATGCTAGAGAATCAGCTTGATGGAGAAGCCATGACTGTCAAAGTAGCTGTTGGTGATAGCGGCAAAAAGACATATGAAGGAAAAGTCTTGGTGATTGATAACCAAGTGGATCCATCGATCGCGGCAGTCCGTGTCAAAGCACAGATTCCCAATGACGACAAAACCTTGTTGCCCGGCCAGTTTGCCCGCGTATCTTTGGTAGCGAATACCCTGAAGGATGCTTTGGCGATTCCTTCGCAAGCAGTAGTTATTAACGCCCGCGGGAAAATGGTTTATGTCGTTGATAAGGATGGCAAGGCTTCATCTAAACCGATTAAAGTGGTTTACGAGTACTTAGGCTCAACAGTAGTAACCGGCATTGAGTCTGGCGATAGAGTGGTGGTTGAAGGCAAGCAAAACCTACGCCCTGGCAGCAAAGTGCGTGAAGCCAAGAATTTAACGCCTGCAGCTCCAGCAAACGCCAGTGCAGCTGCCCCTGCAACTCCTTCGGCCCCAGATAAGAAATGACACTTTCCGAATTATGTATTCGGCGTCCGGTAATGACGGTATTGCTCTCTGTAGCCACCGTCATAGCTGGTGCAGTTGCTTACGTCAAAATTCCCGTAGCCGCACTTCCAAGCTTCAACACTCCGGTTATCTCTGTAAGCGCTTCCCTGCCAGGCGCTTCTCCGGAAAACATGGCATCCGCAGTTGCGCTACCCCTCGAAAAAGAGTTCTCGACGATTGATGGCATTAATGTCATCAGCTCTACAAACTCATTAGGCAGCACCAGTATTACCCTTGAATTTAATAACGACAGAGATATTGATAAGGCAGCCGTCGATGTACAAGCCGCATTACTGCGAGCCCAAAAGCGTCTTCCGATAGAGATGACGGTGCCCCCTTCTTATCGCAAGATTAATCCGGCAGATACACCGGTACTGGTTGTGCGTATGAGCTCACCCTCAATCAGCCTTTCAGATATCAATCAGTACGCAGAAAATCTTGTTTCACCAAATCTATCCACAATTAGTGGCGTTGCCCAGGTATTGGTATACGGCGCTAAACGCTACGCCGTTCGAATCCGCGTTCATCCAGATGCGCTTGCCAATCGAAACCTGACTGTAGATGACATTGCCCTGGCGGTGAATAAAGCAAACTCTAATAGCCCAGTTGGAGTATTGGATGGACCACGTCAAGCAATCACCATCTATGCCAATCCTCAGCTAGTCAGACCGGAAGAATTTGCCAACTTGATTGTGAGTCAAAAAAATGGCTTACCAATCTACCTAAAAGATGTAGCAGATGTAATTGAAAGCTATGAGGACGTCAAAACACTTGCTAGCTCTAATGGCGAACGCTCTATTGCAGTTGCAGTTCTAAGGCAGCCAAGCGCTAATACGGTTGAAGTAGTGAAGTCGGTTAAAGATTTATTGCCTCAATTGCAAAAGCAAATGCCTGAGTCAATCAAACTGCAACTTTTGAATGATCGCTCCCTTTCGATCATTGAAGCAATTCATGATGTTAATTTCACACTGGCATTAACAGTCTTGCTGGTGATCCTAGTGATCTTCCTTTTCTTAAAACATATATCCGCAACTGTAATCCCATCTATCAGTCTTCCAATCTCACTCATTGGTGCATTTTTTCTGCTGTATTTTATGGGTTACAGCCTGGACAACATTTCTCTTTTAGGTATTACATTGGCGGTGGGACTGGTTGTGGACGACGCCATCGTTGTGCTTGAAAATATCATGCGCTATGTCGAGCAAGGCATGGATCCGCTCAAGGCCTCACTCAAGGGAAGTAAGGAGGTTGGTTTCACCATCATCTCCATCTCCATCTCCTTGGTAGCAGTATTTATTCCTCTCTTCTTTATGGCAGGTCCGATCGGACTTCTCTTCAGAGAATTTGCCGTAGTGGTCTCTTTGTCTATTTTGGTATCTGCCGTTGTATCGCTCACTGTGGTGCCAATGCTCTGTAGTCGATTCTTACCAAAACCAGGGCAGCATGCCAAAGAGTATGCGATCAATAAAAAATTCGATCGCCTCTTTGATTGGATGCTTAGGACTTATATTCACTACCTAGATCTAGCCCTGAAGAACCGTAAAGTGATTTTGTGGGGCGCCCTTTCTACCTTTGTCATTACGGTGGCTCTCTTCATCAGCAGCCCTAAAGGTTTTTTTCCAGAAGAAGATATTGGTCAAATTTTGGCTACTACAGAAGCTTCTGAAGATATCTCTTTTAGAGCCATGCTTGCTTTGCAGGATCAAGCTGCTGAGCTCGTTAACACCGACCCCAATGTGGCCAGTTCTATTTCTGTGATCGGCGGCGGCGCAAGCTCCGGTTATAACACTGGCAGGATTTTTATTATTCTCAAACCCAAAAGTGATCGCGCCAAAATGGCGAAGATTATGGAGGGCTTGCGAACTAAGTTCAAAGAAATTCCAGGCCTTCAAGTCTATATGCGCCCAGTACAGAACTTACAGCTTGGCGGCAAGAGTAGTAAAAGTCGTTATCAATTTACCTTGCAAAGCGTTGGCTTTGAAGGTGTAAATGAGTGGGCCGATAAGCTTATGCAGAAAATGCGTGCCGATCCGATGTTCAGGGACGTAACAAGCGACTCTCAAATGAAGGGTCTGAACGTTAAAATTAATATTGATAGAGAAAAGGCCGCAAGTGCTGGCGTCAGCGTTGCGGATATCCGTTCAGCACTTTACTCTACGTATGGAGAAAAGCAGGTCTCAACCATTTATACCCCGGTAAATACTTATTACGTCATTCTTGAAGGCGCCGTTGAAGATCGTCAATATGAGTCTGATTTGAATAAAATCTTTGTACGCGGTCGTGCAACTGACAAACTAATTCCGCTATCAAGCCTTGCGAGTTATACGCGCACGGTTGGCCCAACAGCAGTCAACCATCAAGGTCAAATTCCGGCAGTAACACTTTCGTTTAACTTGGCTCCAGATGTTTTCTTGGGTGATGCAACTAAACAAATTGAATCCTTTACCAAAGCCATAGATTTGCCATCTTCGATCATTACCAGCTACGGCGGTGATGCTGCGGTATTTAAAAGTAATCAATCTGGACAGCTGATCTTGATTCTATCGGCGCTAGGAGTTATTTACATTCTTCTTGGAGTTCTTTATGAGAGCTACATCCATCCACTCACCATTTTGGCGGGCTTACCTTCTGCTGCGATTGGTGCGATTTTAGCCTTGCGTATTTTTGGTTTTGAACTGACTATTGTTGCTTCCATTGGTATTTTGCTATTGATTGGTATTGTCAAGAAGAATGCGATTCTAATGATCGACTTTGCCTTGGATGCGCAACGCAATCAAGGCATGAGTCCAGAAAAGGCTATTCGTGAAGCCTGCATCTTGCGTTTCCGTCCCATCATGATGACTACCTTTGCAGCGCTCATGGGCGCCCTACCCATTGCTTTCGGTTTAGGCGCCGGAGCAGAACTCCGGCAACCTTTAGGCATCAGCGTTGCTGGTGGTCTCATTTTTTCTCAGTTTGTAACGCTGATCATTACGCCTGTGATTTATCTCTATCTTGATAAGTACGCAGGCACTGGTCCTATGGATATTCCACCCGCCGTCCTAGAAGGTACCTAATGCGTAAAGTTATTCTCGATACTGAAACGACAGGCTTAAATCCAGCAACTGGCGATCGCATTATAGAAATTGGCTGTGTTGAGATGGTTGGTCGTCGCCTAACCGATAGAACATTCCACTACTACATTAATCCTGAACGTGATATTGATGCAGGGGCATTTGCAGTCCATGGACTTTCTAGAGAGTTTTTATCGGATAAGCCGATCTTTGCAAATATTGTTGAACAGTTAATTGAGTTTGTCGATGGTGCTGAAATTGTGATTCACAACGCAGCCTTTGACTTAGGATTTTTAGATAATGAGTTTGCTCTACTAAAGCGCCCGCCCTTCCGAAATCTGGCATCCAAGGTTACCGATACTCTGCTCGACGCACGCCAGATGTTTCCAGGAAAGCGCAACTCCTTAGATGCGCTATGTGAGCGTTTTTCAATCAGCAACAAACATCGTACTTTGCACGGCGCGTTATTAGATGCCCAGTTGCTTGCTGAAGTCTACGTAGCGATGACCAGGGGTCAAGAAGACCTCTCGATTGATTTGATTGATTACACGGTCGACTCAGACTCTACTGGTCATACCAAAGCTTTACCAACTAATCTCATGGTGCTCTCGGCATCAAACGATGACCTCGAATGCCATGAAAAAATCTTGGCTGAAATTGCAAAGGCAAGTAAAAAGGACCCCGTCTGGAGCCCTTTAAACGCTACTAGTTAATTGCTGGATTAGTAATTAGATTGCTGCAGCAATCGCCTTGCCTAAATCATCCGTCTTCGCAGTGCCACCAAGATCAGGTGTAAGCGGTGCATTTCCTGGGCCAGATGCCAATACTTTTTCAATAGCAGTGAATATCGCTTTGCCAGCTTCAGGGTAGCCAAGGTGATCTAACATCATTGCCCCACTCCAAATCTGACCAATAGGATTGGCGATCATTTTTCCAAAGATATCCGGGGCTGATCCGTGCACAGGCTCAAACAAGGACGGGAATTTACCTTCAGGATTGATGCTGCCAGATGGCGCTACAGCAATGGTGCCGGTGCACGCAGGACCCAAGTCAGAGAGAATATCTCCAAATAAATTGCTCGCCACCACAACGTCAAAGCGATCTGGATTCATAACAAAGTGAGCCGCCAAAATATCGATATGGTATTTATCAGCCCTTACATCGGCAAATTTTTTGGACATCGCTTCAACACGCTCATCCCAATAAGGCATGGTGATGGCAATACCATTTGATTTGGTTGCTGAGGTTAAATGCTTCTTAGGGCGGCTTTGCGCCAAGTCAAATGCATATTGCAAAATTCTATCAACGCCCTGTCTTGTGAAAACAGATTCTTGAATTACGATCTCACGATCCGTATCAGGGAACATCTTCCCACCAACGCTAGAGTACTCTCCCTCGGTGTTTTCACGCACTACAAAGAAATCAATGTCACCCGGCTTGCGATTAGCCAGTGGGCAAGGCACGCCTGGTAATAAACGTACTGGACGTAAATTGACGTACTGATCAAAGCCGCGGCGGAATTGAATTAAGCTTCCCCACAGTGAAACGTGATCGGGCAGAATGTCGGGCATACCGACTGCACCAAAGAAGATCGCGTCGTATTTCATGAGAATATCGAACCAATCATCCGGCATCATCTTGCCATGCTTGAGGTAGTAATCACAGCTTGCAAAATCAAAATGATCGAATTGCATACCGAGATTAAACTTGCGATTGGCTGCTTCTAGCGCGCGTACGCCTTCTGGCATGACTTCTTTGCCAATGCCATCTCCAGGAATAACAGCAATCTTAGGGTTCTTAAATATTTTCTTAGCGTTCATAAATAATGTGTCTCGTTTTATTTTTGGTGAAGATTGATTTTACAAATAACTAGCTTATAGCGCGACGGATTTCATCTGGCGCCTTCTTACTACCTTTTTCAACTGATTCGCTATCGTAATCAGTAGTATTTTCGATTGTCTCTGGCTCGGCCTCTAACATCCGAATATTGTCCTTGGGGCAAATTGGAGCTCCATAACTGGCCCATTTCTTGAGCAGAGTCACCTCATAGCCACATTGACCGCATTTAGCCTTGCTTCGACTGGCATTACTAGGTCTTGGGGGCGGGAAAACAATCGCTTGGTGTGGATATGGACCTAGCTCCTGGCTGATCATCATTAGCTTTACAGTGAGCTCTTCAGTGGCATGCGCCATTCTGGCCGGACCTTCAAGCCCCACAGTTTGAGCAATGCCCTTGAAGTCTTCGCCATGGCCGCTAAAACAATCATCCACCGCATGGCAGAGTTCATGAACCAGGGTATCTAAGAGTTGGACGGGCTCATCCAATTTGGGAGATATGAATATCTCATTCACACCGCCACCCGAGCGCTCACGCGGCCAGCATTGACCTAGAGTGGTTCTTGGGCTGCTGGAGGCTGGGAATCCGCATGAAACCCTCACAGGAGGGATGGCATAACCTGCTTTTGAAAAGACCGGCTCAAGATGCCTTACAGCATCCTCTAACCAGGCCTCACGGACTGTATGTTGCTTCATTTAACTTGTCTTCTATTGAAATTCTGGAACAAAAATCATCAATTGCGATCATACGCCACCGTAAGTAGAATGGGGCTATGAAAGATCTAGAAAGCCTTAGCGCTACCCAAGCCATCAAAGCCCTCTCCAGGAGAGAAATTAAAGCAACTGATTTACTCCTTTCCTGCCTAGACCGCATAGGGCAAAAAGAGAGCATTGTTAAGGCCTGGGCAAGTCTCGGCAAGGAAGATGCCTTATCCCGGGCCAAACAGCTTGATAAGGGTGCCTTTCAGGGATTATTGCATGGCCTTCCAGTCGGGGTTAAGGATCTATTTGATACTTACGACCTCCCGACATCCTATGGCTCACCTATTTACGCCAATCACTATCCAGCTGCCGATGCTGTGGCGGTCGCCCTCATGCGTCAATCAGGTGCCATTATTTTAGGCAAAACCGTCACAACAGAATTTGCAACATTTAAGAGCGGATTAACGACGAATCCTCATAACCCAAAGCACACCCCGGGCGGCTCTTCCAGTGGTTCCGCTGCAGCAGTTGCAGATTTTATGGTTCCACTGGCAACTGGCAGCCAAACCGCTGGCTCAATCATTCGCCCCGCCTCTTTTTGTGGTCTTGTTGGCTTTAAACCAAGCCATGGCAAAGTGAGCATCGCGGGGATTAAAAGTCTTTCCATCACTCTCGACACCATGGGTTGTTTTGGTAGAACAGTAGAAGATGTGGGGCTTGGTGTTGCAGCCATGAGCGGTGATCATCGCCTTGCAAAGATAGAAGCTTTGCAAAACAAACCCCGCATTGCCATTTGCAAGACATCAAGCTGGCCTTTTGCTCAAAAGGAAACTGCTACAGCTCTTGCAACCGCACGGCATGCTGCTGAGGCAATTTCTAAGGGTGCGGTCAGCGATCAAAAGCTACCCAAGGCATGCGATGGCCTCACCCAAGCTCAGACTCGCATCATGATTTCTGAAATGTCACGCAGCTTTACTTTTGAACGAGTGCATTATGCAAAAAAACTTAGCCCACAACTTTTGAAGCAACTTAGTGAAGGAGCTGAAATTAGCTATGAGCAATATGCAAGAGATTTAATGCTTGCCGATAAATCAAGAGCGGCTATTGAAGACTTATTCAATAATGAGATTGACATCATGATTGCTCCAAGCGCAAATGGCGAGGCTCCCAACATTAAAGATGGCACAGGAGACCCTGTTTTTTCTAGGGCCTGGACCCTTCTGGGCTTGCCCTGCATCAACATCAATGTAGGCACTGGCCCCAATGGCTTGCCAGTAGGAGTACAGCTCATTGCAGGCCCAGGTAAAGATCATTTCTTATTGAGCGCTGCCAGAGCATTTACATTGGCGTTGCCTGATCCCACCTTACGAGACCAGGCATAACCAAACTCTTAATCCAGAGTAATGTTTGACGCTTTAATTGCCTTGGCCCAGAAAGGAAGTTCTTTCTTAACTAGTGCATCAGTTTGGTTTGGCCCCAAGTAACGAAGCTCAACGCCGGCTGCATCTGCACGCTCTTTAATTTCAGGCAAAGCCAAACCCTGCTTTACAGAATTGGTGAGCTTTGTAACCACTGGCGCAGGTGTTCCAGCTGGCGCATAGAGAGCCACCCATGATTCCAATTGAAACGACGGTAAACCAGCCTCGGCGGTAGTTGGTACGTTTGGCATACCAGGGTGGCGATTTTTACCGGTGACAGCAAGCCCCTTGAGTTTTCCACTCTGAACGTGCTGCATGACTGAAGGCGGTGTGCTAATAAATACCTGCACCTGCCCCGCCAAGACATCCTGAATCGCTGGGCCAGATCCTTTGTATGGAACATGCACCATATCTACACCCGTAGTTTGCTTAAAGATCTCCGTACCAATATGTGACACGGAGCCATTGCCTTGTGAGGCGTAATTTAATTTACCTGGATTCGCCTTTGCGTACGCAATGAATTCTTTCAAATTATTTACTGGCACTGATGGATGTACTGCAATGACATTGGTAGACACAGTAAGCAAGGCTATTGGAGAGAAATCTTTAATTGGATCCCAGGGAAGCTTATCGAATAAGGCAGGGTTACCAACGTGGTATCCGGAATAGGAAATCAATAATGTATAGCCATCTGGTTTGGCTTTAGCAACATATTGATAGGCTGTATTACCGCTTGCTCCTGGCTTGTTATCAACAATCACTGGTTGGCCAATCACGCGCGTCAATGGTTCGCTCAATAGACGTGCTGAGGTATCAACCAGTCCACCAGGAGGATTGGGTACAACTAATGTAATTGGGCGATCTGGAAAGGATTGAGCCAGAGCTAAACATGAAATCCCAAAACCTAAAATGACAAACGTACTACGAATCACTGAATATTTTTTCATTAATTTCTCCAACTAATTTGAATGGTTATCGCTGCCCTACTTTGACATCGCCAAAGACAGCTTGTGCTTCACGAGGCAAACAACGCCAATAGCGCTCATTTGCTGTAACAGTGCCACCCAAAGCAGCAGCGGCTTCCCATCCCCAGCGAGGCTTATATAAAAAAGCTCTTGCTAGAGCTATCAGATCTGCATCACCCGCCTGCAAAATATCTTCAGCTTGCTGGGGTTCCGTGATCAAGCCCACCGTCATGGTTGGCAAACCAGATTGCTCTTTAACGATTTTGGCAAATGACACCTGATAATTTGGACCAATCGCAATCTTTTGTTTTGGAGAAATGCCACCAGAAGAAATATGAACAAAATCACAGCCCATGGGTTTTAGCTGTTTAGCAAAGTTCGCAGTCTCTTCCGGGGTCCAGCCACCCTCTATCCAGTCACAAGCTGAAATACGGATGCCGAGTACACCTTGGTATGCCGCTCTAACAGCTGCGAATAGCTCCAATGGAAAACGTATGCGGTTTTCAAATGAGCCACCGTATTCATCAGTGCGTTGATTGGCGATAGGAGATAAAAATTGGTGCAACAAGTAGCCGTGAGCTCCATGTAACTCGATACCATCAATTCCACTGCGCGCAGCACGCTTTGCTGATGACACAAAATCATCGATCAGTTTTTTTAATTCAGTTTTACTTAACTCATGAGGTAAACGCTCTCCATCTAACTGAGGGATCGCTGAAGGCGCTAGAGTTTCCCATCCACCTTGATCAATTGATAGAAGCTGCCCACCATCCCAGGGGGTTGCGCTAGAAGCTTTGCGCCCTGCATGGGCTAGCTGAATAAAAACAGGTACCGCTGGAGCCAGTTCACGCGCACGGCCCAATTTGTCCTTCAAGGCTGATTCAGTACGATCATCCCAAAGCCCTAGACAAGCAGGCGTAATGCGGGCCTCTGGGCTCACCCCGGTGGCCTCAATAATGAAAAGTGCTGCTCCGCTATTGAGTAAATTTCCCCAGTGCATGAGGTGCCAGTCAGTTGCCTCGCCGTTATTGGCCGAATACTGACACATAGGGGCAACCACAATGCGGTTTGCCAGCTCTAGAGGCCCCTTTGGGGAATTGAGGGTGTAGCTTGAAAATAAAAGACTCATAAAATGCCTTGAAAAGCCCAAAAATAGGTCAAAAAAATACGAAAATTGCCGTAAAGCGATAGAATACTTAAAAAGCAGAATAAACGAGACAGAGAAGTCGTGCAGGCTAATTAGCCAAGCGGCCTTTTTTACCAAAAACCTTAAGAATACTCACTACAAGAGATTATGAACGCACCTCAAGCCTTTGAATCAAAAGAAGATATTGGCCACTTTGTTGGCGGCAATGTAATTAACCCTAAAGACGGTCGCTTTGCCGATGTTTACAACCCAACCAAAGGGATCGTAGCTCGTCGCGTTGCACTTGCTAGCCGCAAAGAGGTTGATGAAGTTGTAGCTAATGCCCAGGCTGCCTTTGTGTCATGGAGTCAAACCTCCCCACTGCGCCGTGCACGCATCATGTTCAAATATCTTGAATTGTTAAACGCTCATCGCGATGAGTTAGCTGCCATTATTACAGCTGAACACGGCAAGGTATTTACCGATGCTCAAGGCGAAGTGACACGCGGGATTGAGATTGTGGAATTTGCTACCGGCATTCCTGAGCTGCTCAAGGGTGACTATACAGAGCAAGTATCGACTGGCATTGATAACTGGGTTATGCGTCAGCCTTTGGGCGTAGTCGCCGGTATTACGCCATTTAACTTCCCAGTCATGGTGCCAATGTGGATGTTCCCCGTTGCAATTGCTTGCGGCAATACGTTCATCCTCAAACCTAGCCCTACAGACCCTTCTGCTTCATTGTTTATGGCTAAACTCCTCAAGGAAGCTGGCCTGCCTGACGGTGTATTCAACGTTGTTCAAGGCGACAAAGAAGCGGTTGATGCCTTAATTGAAAATCCAGATGTCAAAGCTGTGAGTTTTGTAGGCTCCACTCCAATCGCTAATTACATCTATGAGCGTTGCTCTCACTTTGGTAAGCGCTCCCAAGCTTTAGGCGGGGCCAAGAACCACATGGTGATCATGCCTGATGCCGATATTGACAAAGCAATTGATGCTCTGGTTGGCGCCGCGTACGGCTCTGCTGGCGAACGCTGTATGGCGATTTCAGTAGCGGTATTGGTTGGTGATGTGGCTGAGAAGATCATGCCAAAGCTGATCGAGCGCACCAAGACGCTAAAAGTTAAAAACGGCATGGAGCTCGATGCTGAGATGGGTCCTATTGTTACTAAAGCTGCCTTAGAGCGCATCACCGGCTATATTGAGGCTGGCGTAGCTTCTGGCGCAAAACTTCTTGTTGATGGCCGCGGACTCAAAGTTCCCGGCAACGAGAATGGATTCTTTATCGGCGGCACATTGTTTGACAATGTCACTCCAGATATGAAGATTTACCTAGAAGAAATCTTTGGACCAGTTCTATCCTGCTTGCGTGTTGCTAACTTTACAGATGCCCTGAACTTAGTGAACTCTTGCGAATTTGGTAATGGTGTAGCCTGCTTCACAAGCGATGGCAATATTGCACGTGAGTTTGCCCGTCGCGTACAAGTAGGCATGGTCGGTATTAACGTACCTATTCCAGTTCCGATGGCATGGCACGGCTTCGGTGGTTGGAAAAAATCCATCTTTGGCGATATGCATGCGTACGGCAAAGAAGGTGTGCGTTTCTATACTAAGCAAAAGAGCGTAATGCAGCGCTGGCCTGAGAGTATTGCTAAAGGGGCAGAGTTTGTAATGCCTACCTCTAAGTGATATTGGGCAGTCATTAGCGAAAAAGCGATCTTCGGATCGCTTTTTTATTTACCAGGTTTACATTGAAAATTTACTGGAGTGTGTTTTTAAGAGCGGGAATCATTGGCATCGAGAGTACATCAATGCCCTCCTCTCTTAAGGCTTCAGCCTCATCGAAAGTAGTTTGTCCACGAATACTTCTCTCAGGAGATTCTTTGTAGTGAATTTTTCTGGCCTCATCAGCAAAAGAATTACCAACATCCTCTGAGCGACCCATTAACTCTCTCATGCCCTTCAAAAAGGCGGCTTGTACTTGAGCTTCAAGGTGAGAATGATCGCTACCGGTTAAGGCAACAACACCACCACTCAAACTTTCAGATTCTGTCTTGGGGATAGCTAGCTCAGTAGAGGATGATTTACCAATATGTGGGGCTGAGGGCATGCGAGTAATTTCAGTACTGTCGCATACGGGACACGCAAGCATCCCATTGTCTTGCTGAGCAAGACAATCTTCTTCTGAGGTAAACCACCCTTCAAAACGATGTTCAAGGGGGCAGGCTAAGTTATAGACTTTCATAAAACGTATATAAGGGCAAAAACGATAAATTCAATACCCCTATTTTAATCGGGTTTGAATATCCCCTATTCGATTGGATGCGGGTTTACTAAACCGCTACGATAACGATCTAACCAGTAGGTAGCTATCGTGGTTTTGACGTCCGTAATCTCGCCATCCTCAACCCAGCCTATTAATTGCTCCAATGGGGCGGCAAAGACATCCAAAAACTCTTCATCATCAAGATGGCTTTTACCTGGGATTAGACCTTCAGCCAGATAGATATCGATGAACTCTGTTGAATACGAAATCACTGGATGAATGCGGCGAATGAAGCTCCATTTTTTTGCCGTATAGCCAGTCTCTTCCTCGAGCTCTCGCCGCGCACAAACCAAGCGGTCTTCATTAGGGTCTAATTTACCCGCAGGAATTTCTATACACGTTTTAGCAATGGGGTAACGATATTGGCGCTCCAGAAGAACTCTGCCATCATCCAATATTGCAACAATGGCTACCGCACCCGGATGCGTTAAATATTCTCGTATTGCCTCTTCTCCGTCAGGCAATGAGACCTTATCACGCTTCATCTTTAAGAAGATTCCACCATAAACATCTTCACCTGAAAGACGCTCCTCACGTAAATGTTTATCGCCAGTAGGTAGATCTTCGAATGATTTTTCAGTCATGGGTTTTGGTAAGTTTCCGTCTATAGATAATTAAATCAGCTTAATTAAATTGAATGTCATTTTGATGGCAACTAAAACAATAAAGGCCCCTTACGGAGCCTTTTGTAGAGTATTGATCGTATTAGGAACCCAGCAAGGTACGGCGCATTGCATCCAAGCAAAGACTCATTAGGCCTGCAGGAACAATACCAATAACCAGAACCAAAATGCTATTAAGACTCAAGAGCCCTTTGGCAAAGCCAGAACCAGAAACTGTAATCTCATGCTCCGGCTCATCAAAGTACATTACCTTAACAACCCTGAGGTAGTAGAACGCGCCGATCAAAGAAGCGATCACCGCAATTACAGCCAAGAAAGTATGCTGCGCATCCACCAACGCTTCCAAAACACCTAACTTAGCAGCAAAACCAACGGTTGGTGGAATGCCGGCCAAGGAGAACATCATGACAAGGCCAATAAAAGCGAACCATGGATGTTTCTTATTAAGACCCTTTAACCCATCTAAAGTTTCGCAGTCATAACCCTTGCGCGACAATGCCATCAATAGACCAAAGGTGCCTAGTGTGGTCAAAACATAAGTAATGGCGTAGAACATCGCTGCACTAAATGCATGATCATCAAAAACAGACAGCATGCCCAAGAGTACAAAGCCCATTTGAGCAATTGCAGAATAAGCCAACATGCGTTTGATATTGGTCTGGGCAATCGCAGTCACGTTACCAACAACCAATGATAGAACTGCGAGCAAGACGAGCATCGGTTGCCAGTCGCCTAGCAAAGGCAATAATGTGTTTACCAATAAGCGGAATAACAATGCAAATGCAGCCAACTTTGGAGCCGCAGCAATCATCAAAGTCACCGCAGTTGGTGCGCCTTGATAAACATCAGGTACCCACATGTGAAACGGCACTACACCTAACTTAAAGGCCAAACCAGCAACAATAAACACCAAACCAAAAGCCATCACCAAATGATTTAGACGTGGGTCCGCAACCGTTTTGAAGATCTCGATGAGGTCGAGTGATCCGGTGACGCCGTAAAGCATCGACATACCGTAGAGCAAAAAACCTGATGCTAATGCACCCAAGATAAAGTACTTAATACCAGCTTCAACACTCTTCTCGCTGCTATGGCGCATAGCAACCAAAGCATAAGTAGGCAAAGCCATTAGCTCCAAACCTAGATATAGAGTCAGTAGATTTGCGCCAGAGATCAATACGAATTGGCCGAGCAAGGCAAGCAAAGCTAATACGATGAAATCAGGGCGAAATAAAGCGCGATCCATCAAATATTGCTTGGAATAAATCAAACTCACCAAAACGGCAATACATGAACATGCCTTGAGCAAGTTTGATAATGGGTCAGACTGAAATAATCCATTCATTGCAACTAGTGCTGGATCGCCCATGCGTCCAATAAATGCAAAAATAAGATAGGCCAATAGGATGAGTGAGAAAAAGTACACAAAGCCAACTCCGCGCGGAGTGTGGAAGATGTCTTGCTCAACACCAGGTGTTGATGTCACTCTTTCGGGAACAAAAACGCTAGCAACCAACAACAAGCAGGTTGCTACGAGTAAAACAAGTTCCGGCAGGATAGCGTATAGGTCGAATGCTTGCATTTGTACTTACTCAGAGTTTGCTGACAGCGACATGCTGCAACAGATTAATTACAGCAGGATGAATGATGTCGGTAAATGGCTTTGGATAGACACCCATACCAATTACACAGATAGATAAAACTGCCATCAAGAAATATTCTCGGCAATTCAAATCCTTCAACTCTTCAACGTGAGCATTGTTAACGGTGCCGAAAAATACGCGCTTCACCATCCATAAGGAATAAGCGGCACCCAAGATCAATGCTGTAGCAGCCAGGATGCCAATGACAAAGTCATAATCAACGGCCGCCAAAATCACCATGAATTCACCAACAAAGCCTGAGGTAGCTGGTAAACCGCAGTTAGCCATCGCCATTAATACGGCAAATGCAGTAAATGCAGGCATGCGATGAACTACGCCACCGTAATCAGCTATCTGACGTGTATGCATGCGGTCGTATAGAACGCCAATGGACAAGAACATAGCGCCGGCTACAAAACCGTGTGAAATCATCTGCACAATTCCGCCCTCAATACCCAGTGGGCTAAAGAGGAAGAAGCCTAAGGTAACAAATCCCATGTGAGCCACAGAAGAATAGGCAACCAACTTTTTCATGTCCTTTTGGACAAGCGCAACTGCACCTACATAAATTACTGCTACCAAAGACAAGAAGATGACGAATGGACCTAAATATTGGCTTGCATCTGGCGCGATTGGTAAAGAGAAGCGAAGGAATCCGTAGGCACCCAATTTCAACATAATGGCAGCCAAGACTACTGAGCCACCCGTTGGCGCCTCAACGTGTACATCTGGCAACCAAGTGTGCAATGGCCACATCGGAACCTTTACAGCAAATGCCATAAAGAATGCCGCAAACAATAGGATCTGCTCAACAATATCTAAGCGAGCATTTTGCCAAGCCAAGATATCAAAAGTATTGGTCACGTTGTACAAGTACAGCATGGCAATCAATGTAAGTAAGGAGCCAAGCAAGGTATACAAGAAGAATTTGAATGCCGCATAAATACGGTTATGGCCGCCCCATACGCCAATGATGATGTACATCGGTATTAACGTCGCCTCAAAGAAGACGTAGAACAGCAATGCATCAAGAGCACAAAATACGCCGATCATCAATCCAGAAAGGATCATGAATGAGGCCATATATTGCGATACCTTAGTTTGAATCACCTCCCAAGCTGCAATCACCACAATGATGTTGATGAACGCTGTTAGAACAATGAACCAAACGGAAATGCCGTCAATACCCAGGTGGTAGTTAATGTCGTAACGTGGAATCCAGCTGATCTTTTCGACAAACTGCATTCCAGAGTTAGCGATATCAAAGTTAACTAACAATGGAAGAGTTGCTATAAAGCTGAGAACAGCTCCAATTAGAGTCAACCAGCGTACGCCAGCAGTTGATCTTTCAGACCCATAAAACAAAATAATGAGTCCAAAGACAATCGGGGTCCAAATGGCGTAAGAAAGAATCATAGTGGCTACTTAAGTAACAAAGGCCTAGCGAACAAAAGGCAGGTAAGCATATAAAACCCAAGCTAACAATACCGCCAAGCCCGCAATCATTGCGAAGGCATAGTGGTATAGATAACCGGATTGCAAATGACGAATTACTCCGGCAAAGCGCCCAACTGCATGCGCACTGCCATTAACGAAGAAACCATCGATAATCTTTTGATCACCGCGATGCCATAAGAATCTGCCAATCCAAATAAGACCTTTAGCAAACACTGCTTGGTTAATTTCATCGAGGTAATACTTGTTATCAAATAATTTCTTGATTGGCGCAAATGTTTGAGCAACTTTTGCCGGCAATTTAGGTGCCCAGAGGTAACCAATCGCAGCAGTTAACACACCAAGAACTACCAGCAATAGTACTGGCGATGTGAATGCATGAATGGCCATCGCAACTGGACCATGGAACTCATCTTCCAACTCTTTCATTACCGGATGGCGGGCTAAGTCAATAAAGATGGAATCGCCAAAGTAAGTTCCGAATAACAAGGGTGAGATTGTGTAGAAACCAATGATGACAGAAGGGATCGCCAAAAGAATCAATGGCAATGTCACTACGAATGGTGATTCATGAGGCTTTTGACCTGGAGCTAAACCATGGCGTGCGTGATCATCGCCCTGCTCCGCATGATCATGATGATGATCGTGGGTATGTGAATCCCCGTGACCCCAGCGTGCTTTACCGTGGAATACGTAGAAATACAAGCGGAATGAATACAGAGCCGTGACGAATACACTAGCCATGACTGCAAAGTAGGCAAAGCCTGAACCAGGGATATGACTCGCGGCCACCGCTTCAATAATGGAGTCTTTTGAGTAAAAGCCCGAAAAGAATGGGGTTCCAACCAGAGCCAGATTACCCAACAACATCATCAAGCAAGTAATTGGCATGTATTTCCACAGGCCACCCATCTTGCGCATATCTTGTTCGTGATGCATGCCAAGAATCACGCTACCTGCAGCAAGGAATAGCAACGCCTTAAAGAAGGCGTGAGTCATCAAATGGAAGATGGCTACTGGATAAGCTGAAACACCTAATGCAACAGTCATATAACCCAACTGAGATAGGGTTGAATAAGCCACCACACGCTTGATATCGTTTTGCACGATGCCAAGGAAGCCCATAAAGAGCGCTGTGATTGAGCCAATCACCAAGATAAAGCTCAAAGCTACATCTGAAAGCTCAAACAGCGGTGACATACGAGACACCATGAAAATACCAGCAGTAACCATGGTTGCAGCATGAATCAATGCAGAGATTGGTGTTGGGCCTTCCATTGAGTCTGGCAACCAGACATGCAATGGGAATTGAGCAGACTTACCCATTGCACCGATGAATAAACAGATGCAAGCAACTGTCATCAAATTCCAGCTTGTCCCAGGCAATGTCTGGGCTGCTAAAGCAGAATTTTGAGAAAAGATCACGTCATATTGCATCGAGCCAGTACTAGCCAACAGAATACCGATGCCCAAGATGAAGCCAAAGTCACCGACGCGGTTAACTAAGAAAGCCTTCATGTTGGCAAACACTGCAGACTGGCGCTCAAAATAAAAGCCAATCAATAAATAAGAAACCACACCCACTGCTTCCCAGCCAAAGAAAAGTTGCAATAGGTTATTACTCATCACCAACATCAACATAGCGAAGGTGAATAAAGAAATATAGGAGAAGAAGCGGTTATAGCCCTCCTCGCCATGCATGTAGCCGATGGTGTAGATATGAACCATCAATGACACAAATGTCACCACACACATCATCGTTGCCGTTAAGGGGTCGATTAAGAAGCCGATATCTAAATTGAGTTCGCCTAATTGCATCCAATGGTAAACGGTACCATTGAAATAAAAGCCATCCATCACCTGAACTAGTACATTGCAAGAAAGCACGAAAGCAATGGTTACACCCAAAATAGTCACAAACTGACTGGCACCATGGCCAATTCGGTTGCCGCCTAATTTGGTACCAAAGAAACCGGCAATGATGGAGCCGACTAGTGGCGCCAAAGGAATAGCGCAGAGTACAGGAATGTTTAAGGTCAATTGCATGACTAGCCTTTTAGGTGGTCAAGATCATCGGCGTTAATGGTGTCTACCTTACGGAAGAGCACAACTAAAATTGCCAAGCCGATAGCCGCTTCAGCAGCTGCCACAGTCAAAATAAAGAATACGAATACTTGACCAGCCATATCACCCAAATAATGGGAGAAAGCCACAAAGTTCATGTTCACCGAGAGAAGCATCAATTCGATTGCCATCAGCAACACGATGACATTCTTTCGATTTAGGAAAATCCCAATGACACTGGTTGCGAATAAGATTGCACCCAGCACCAAATAATGAGCGAGAGTGATATTCATTTCTTCTCCCCTCTTACGTCTTGCTTTGCAGCCATATCTGAATCCATTTTCACGATGCGCATGCGATCTGCAGCAACCACATTCACTTGCTCGTGAATATTTTGTGTTTTAGAGTCTTTGCGATTACGCAATGTCAACGCTACAGCGGCAATAATCGCTACTAATAAGATCACACCAGCCACTTCAAAGGCGTAAACATAATCCACAAAGATCAACATCCCCAAAGCTTGGGTATTGTTTGCCATCATCTCTTCTGGCATGGGTTGCACCGGCGCATTAGTTCCAATAAAGCTACGAATGATCACAATCGATAACTCAAGAACAATGACGGCACCCATCAAGAAGGCAACAGGTAGAAACTTTTTGAAATCGCGACGTAAATGTTCAATATCTAAATCCAACATCATCACCACGAAGAGGAACAAGACCATTACTGCGCCAACATAGACCAAAATCAGGGCCAAGCTCAAAAATTCGGCCTTGAGCAACATCCAAAGACCAGATGCACAAAAGAATGCCAGCACCAAGAATAGTGCTGCATGAACTGGATTGCGGGCGGTAATTACACGCAGTGCAGAAATTACCAATAAGCCTGCAAAGCCATAAAAAAACATGGCAAATAAAGTAGATGGATCGAATGTCATATTAGTTAAGCTCGATTCGATTAACGGTAAGGTGCATCAGCTGCACGGTTAGCGGCGATATCTTTTTCATATTTATCACCAACAGCTAAAAGCATGTCTTTAGTGAAATACAAATCGCCGCGCTTATCGCCGAAATATTCAAAAATATTTGTTTCAACAATAGCGTCGACTGGACAGGCCTCTTCACAGAAGCCGCAGAAAATACATTTTGTAAGGTCAATATCATAACGACTAGTGCGACGAGTACCATCATCACGCTCAGCAGTTTCAATGGTGATCGCATAAGCTGGGCATACTGCCTCACATAACTTGCAACCGATACAACGCTCTTCACCATTTTCATAGCGACGAAGTGCATGCAATCCGCGAAAGCGACTAGATAACGGTGTCTTTTCTTCTGGATATTGAACAGTAATTTTTGGCTTGAAGAGGTAGCGTCCAGTAATGGACATGCCGACCAAGATGTCTCTCAGCATCAAGCTATCGAGGAATTGGGAAATTTTCTTAAACATGATTTATCAACTTATTTCCAAATATTCCATGGGGAGACAACCCACGCGCCGATAACAACCACCCAGAATACGGAGATGGGAATAAAGATTTTCCAGCCTAAGCGCATGATTTGGTCATAGCGATAGCGCGGTAATGTTGCACGCAACCAAATAACGCAGGACAAGAGGAAGAATGTTTTGCCAAACAACCAGAAGAACCCTGGAATATCGCGCAAGATTGGCAAATCAACGATAGGCAACCAGCCACCCAAGAACATAATTGATGCAACAGCTGCAATCAAAATCATGTTGGCATACTCAGCCAAGAAGAACATAGCAAAAGACATGCCTGAATACTCAACCATGTGGCCAGCAACAATCTCAGATTCGCCCTCAACTACGTCAAATGGATGGCGATTTGTTTCAGCAACACCAGAGATAAAGTAAATCAAGAACATGGGCAATAAAGGCAACCAATTCCACGAAAGGAAATTGAGGCCCATATTGGCGAAGTAACCCTGCTCTTGTGAGGTAACGATGGCACTTAAGTTTAATGAACCAGAAGTAAGCAAGACCGTTACCAATGCAAAGCCCATTGCTATCTCATAAGAGATCATTTGCGCAGATGCGCGCATTGCGCCAAGGAATGGGTATTTAGAGTTAGAAGACCAACCGGCCAAGATAACGCCATAAACACCAATAGAGGAAATAGCCATGATGTATAACAAGCCTGCGTTTACATCAGCCAGAATCATCTTAGCCTGAAATGGAATAACAGCCCAAGCAGCAAAAGCGGGCATGATCACCATGATTGGTGCTATGAAGTACAAAACTTTACTTGCTTGAGCAGGAGCAATAATCTCCTTCATCAGGAGCTTTAAAGCATCAGCAATTGGCTGCAATAAACCTAAGGGGCCAACACGATTTGGGCCAAGTCGAATATGCATCCAGCCAATGAGCTTTCTTTCCCAGAGAGTTAGGTAAGCCACACAACCAAACATTGGTAATACGATGATCACGATGCGCACTAATGCCCAAACTAAGGGCCACAGTGAGCCAAAAATAGCCTCACCCTGAGTGGTAATGAGGTTCAAGAAATTATCCATCTCGTCCCTTATGCCTTACTAATAGTTACTGGACCAAACATCGATCCCAATTTTGCGCTAGCCATGGTACCCGCAGAAATTCGAACGGCACCCAGTGCTAAATTTGCTTCTAATATTGCTGGCATATCAACTGATTGGTTTCCCTGAGTAACGCGCACTGCATCACCTTCTTTTAGACCTAATTCAGCGAAAGTATTTTTATTTAATCCAACCTGATTGCCGCGCTTAGCATCACGCGTTAATTGCAAAGCTGAAGAACGACGTACGATTTGGTCGCCAGCATAAATATTGACATCAGCCAAACGCTCAAGACCATTAAATGGCGCTAAATTTCCATTGGCAACAGAAGAGCTTAAAGCTTTGTTATTTAGGCGATTGCAATATCCATCATCCAACGCCTCTCCCAGCACTTCCTCGGGAGCATTAAACAAGAAACCATCCAAACCTAAGAGCCCACCTAGTACGCGCAATACTCTCCAGGCCGGACGTGAATCACCTAAAGGCTTCACTGAAGGCTGAACTGTTTGAACCCTTCCTTCTAAATTCACAAAGCTTGAAACAGTTTCTGAGAACGCAGAGATAGGCAGAATGACATCGGCCACTTCTAACAAGTCTGAGCTCTTATATGCACTTAATGCGATAACGGTGTTTGCTTTAGCCAATGCAGCACGAGCTGTCGTTGGATTAGGTAGATCAGAGTCAGGCTCGATATTCATCAAAATGACAGCACGACGTTCGCCAGATAATACTGACTCAACACCAACGCCGTTTGCATTCACTAAAGATGCCCCTACTGCATTGCCACCAAGAGGCAAGAAGCCTAAAGTAGCACCAGTCTGCTCGGCGATAAATTGCGAAATGACGTGTAAGTCAGAAGCATGGTGATGGGCAATAGCAGCAGAGCCAAGCAATACAGCGGTCGACTCACCAGAGAGCAAGCTATCGGCAATTTTCTGCGCCGCAGGGGAAACTGCTAAGTTGGCGGTGCCTGCTGGCGCGCTTACTGATTTTGCTTTTGCAACAGCAAGTGCAACTTCACTCAATGCATTCAACCATGCGCTTGGAGCCGCAGAAATACCGCTGCTTGGTATCAACCAGTCATCGCCGCCTGCATCAATACGTAATACTTGCAAGGCACGCTTGCTGGCAGTACGAATACGAGCAGCCAATATAGGTTGGTCTTTGCGCAAGAAGCTACCTACAACCAATACACGATCTAATTCATTGATCTTCGTAATTGGCATACCCAACCATGGAGCAGCTGCAGCCGCTTTCACATCAGTTTGGCGCAAACGAGTTTCAACTTGCTTGGAACCTAAGCCTCGAACCATCTTTTGCAAGAGGTGCAATTCCTCAGTACTGGATATTGGATGAGCTAAAGCGCCAATGGACTCAGGACCACTTTCTGCTGAAATTGTTTTCAGAGAGTGAGTCACGTAGTCCAAGGCTGACTGCCAATCTGTTTCTAACCACTGGCCGCCCTGCTTCACCATTGGCGTAGTGACACGATCAGAGCTATTTAAACCTTCATAAGAGAAGCGATCACGATCGCTAATCCAGCATTCATTAATCGCCTCATTTTCCAAGGCAACTACACGCATGACTTTGTTGGCTTTAGTCTGGACAGTAGTATTCGCACCCAAGCTATCGTGAGGGCTAACTGAACGCTTGCGACCTAATTCCCAAGTACGCGCCGCATAACGGAATGGCTTGCTTGTTAAAGCGCCTACTGGACACAAATCAATCATGTTTCCAGACAACTCTGAATCAACAGTCTGACCAACAAAGGTGGTGATCTCTGAATGCTCGCCCCGGTTAACCATACCCAATTCCATCACGCCGGCAACTTCTTGCCCAAAACGTACGCAACGAGTGCAGTGTATGCAACGAGTCATCTCTTGCATAGAGATCAATGGACCAACATTCTTGTGGAAAACAACACGCTTCTCTTCGTCATAGCGTGAATTGGATTTTCCATAGCCTACCGCCAAGTCTTGTAACTGGCACTCGCCACCTTGGTCACAAATTGGACAATCCAATGGGTGGTTAATTAGGAGGAACTCCATCACAGAACGTTGAGCTTCTACAGCTTTAGCAGAATGCGTAAACACCTTCATACCTTGAGTCACTGGAGTCGCACACGCAGGCAATGGCTTAGGAGCCTTCTCCACCTCAACTAAACACATACGGCAGTTAGCCGCAATCGATAACTTCTTGTGATAGCAGAAGTGAGGAACGTAGGTGCCGAGCTTGTTCGCGGCGTGCATCACCATCGAACCTTGCGGAACTTCTACAGCCTTACCATCTAATTCGATTTCTACCATGCTCACTTTTAGATATCCCGTGCTCTAAATCTTTATAAAGGTTTTGCAGAATCTAAGCAGCGCTTATGTTCTACGTGATACGCAAATTCATCCATGTAATGTTTCAACATGCCACGTACCGGCATTGCTGCTGCATCACCTAAAGCGCAAATCGTACGACCTTGAATATTGGCAGCTACGTCATTCAGCAAATCCAAATCCTCTGGACGCCCTTCACCATGTTCAATGCGATGAACAATGCGCCATAACCAACCAGTACCTTCACGACATGGTGTGCACTGACCACATGATTCTTCGTGGTAGAAGTAAGACAAACGTTCCAAGGCGCGAACCATACAACGTGTTTCATTCATCACAATCACAGCACCAGAACCCAGCATGGATCCTGCTTTTGCAATGCTGTCGTAATCCATGGTTAGATCCATCATCTGAGCACCAGGAATTACTGGTGCAGAAGACCCGCCAGGAATCACGGCCTTCAAAGCCTTGCCATCACGCATACCACCAGCAAGCTTCAGAAGCTCTGCAAATGGAGTACCCAATGGAATTTCATAATTACCTGGATGTACAACATCACCAGAGACAGAGTAAATCTTCGTTCCACCGTTATTAGGTTTGCCAAGCTCTAAATACGCCTGACCACCAATTGCCAAAATAAAAGGCACGGCGGCAAATGTTTCGGTGTTGTTAATCGTAGTTGGTTTGCCATACAAACCAAAACTTGCAGGGAATGGCGGCTTAAAGCGTGGCTGACCTTTTTTGCCTTCTAAAGATTCGAGCAAAGCTGTTTCTTCACCGCAAATGTAAGCACCCCAACCTGGGGATGCATGCAATTGAAAGGAGAAGTCGCTTCCTAAAATTTTGTCACCCAGATATCCAGCAGCGCGAGCCTCTTCAAGCGCTTCTTCAAACCGTGAATACACTTCCCAGATTTCACCATGAATGTAGTTGTAACCAACTGTAATACCCATGGTGTAAGCGCCAATGATCATGCCTTCGATCAAAGCGTGTGGGTTATAGCGCATGATGTCACGGTCTTTAAAAGTACCCGGTTCACCCTCGTCACTATTACAAACTAAATATTTTTGCCCCGGGAATTGACGTGGCATGAAGCTCCACTTCAAACCTGTTGGGAAGCCTGCGCCTCCGCGACCACGCAACGAAGATGCTTTTAATTCAGCAATGATGGCATCAGGAGAAACTTTGTCATTAATTAATCGACGTAATTGTTGATAGCCACCACGACTTTCGTAATCCTTTAAACGCCAGTTATCCCCATTTAACCCAGCGAGGATTAAAGGCTTGATATGGCGATCGTGCAAGCTGGTCATGCTGCTTTCCCTTCTGCACGTAATTCATTTAGCAAAGCATCAATCTTCTCTTTGCTCATAAAGCTGCACATACGCTTGTCATTCACCAACATCACCGGTGAATCACCACAAGCACCCATGCACTCACCTTCTTTCAAGGTGAAGGTTCCACAAGACGTAGTTTCGTTGTAGCTAATACCTAGAGTTTCTTTTAGGTACGAAGCAGCTGTTTCACCATGGGTTAATTGACAAGGCAAGTTAGTACAGATCACTAATTTGTATTTACCAATCTTCTTGGTGTTGTACATATTGTAAAAAGTAGCCACTTCATCAACAGCGATGCTTGGCATTTCTAAAATCTGGGCAACCGTTTCAATTACTTCAGGGGAAACCCAACCCACCTCAGTTTGGGCAGCAATTAAACAGGCCATCACGGCAGACTGCTTGTGCTCAGCGGGATACTTAGCGATATTGCGATGAATATCGGCTAGTGTTTTATCAGAAAGTTGAAGAGTGGTAGTCATTAAATATTCCATGGCACGCCTAATTAGCGGTCAATCTCCCCGAACACAATATCTTGGGTACCAATAATGGTTACTGCATCGGCCAACATGTGACCGCGTGACATTTCATCCATTGCAGATAAATGCACAAAGCCTGGCGCACGAATCTTCAAGCGATATGGCTTGTTGGCGCCATCAGAAATCAAGTAAATACCAAATTCGCCCTTAGGGTGCTCAACAGCGGAGTAAGCCTCACCATCAGGAACGTGAATTCCTTCGGTGAATAGTTTGAAATGGTGAATCAACTCTTCCATATTGGTTTTCATATCCACACGCTTTGGAGGAGAAACCTTGTGGTTATCGCTCATCACAGGACCTGGATTTGCTTTTAACCAAGCTACGCACTGCTTGATAATGCGATTAGATTGACGCATCTCTTCCATGCGCACCAAATAACGATCATATGAATCGCCATTGACGCCTACTGGAATATCAAAATCTAAGCGATCATAGACTTCATACGGCTGCTTCTTTCGCAAATCCCACTCAATTCCAGAGCCACGCAACATTGGGCCAGTGAAGCCAAGCTGCAATGCACGCTCTGGAGTCACGATACCGATATTGACTAAACGCTGCTTCCAAATACGGTTATCAGTTAAGAGATTGCAATACTCGTCAACATTGGCATCAAAGCCATTGGTAAATTGCTCGATGAAGTCCAGTAATGTACCGCTACGGTTTTCATTCAAACGCTTGATAGCAGATGTACTGCGAATCTTGTTCTTGGTGTACTGAGCCATCTGATCAGGCAAATCGCGATAAACGCCACCTGGACGATAGTAAGCAGCGTGCATACGCGCACCAGATACCGCCTCGTACATATCAAATATATCTTCGCGATCACGGAATGCGTACAAGAAGACTGCCATCGCACCAACGTCTAAGCCATGGCAACCAATCCAAAGCAAGTGATTTAGCAGTCGAGTCAGTTCGTCGTAAATCACCCGAATGTATTGAGCGCGCAATGGAACATCGACTTGCAGCAATTTTTCAATGGCCATGACATAAGCATGCTCATTGGACATCATAGAAACGTAATCTAAACGATCCATATATGGAACGTTTTGAATCCAAGTACGTGTTTCAGCCAATTTCTCAGTAGCGCGATGCAATAAACCGATATGCGGATCGGCACGCTGAATTACCTCGCCATCGAGCTCAAGTACTAAGCGTAATACGCCGTGAGCCGCAGGATGCTGGGGGCCAAAATTGAGGGTGTAGTTCTTAATTTGTGCCATGACTTAAACCGGACCTCCATACTGCTCTTCACGAACAATACGTGGAGTAATTTCGCGAGCCTCAATCGTAACCGGCTGATAGACAACGCGCTTTAACTCTGGGTCGTAACGCATTTCCACATTGCCGCTGATTGGGAAATCTTTTCTAAAAGGATGGCCAATAAAGCCATAGTCAGTAAGAATGCGACGCAAGTCATCATGACCGTCAAACAGAATGCCGTAAAGATCGAAAGCTTCACGCTCAAACCAATTGGCAGCAGCCCAAACTGGCGTTAGTGAAGCAACAACTGGGTAGGAATCGTCTGGAGCAAATACTCGAACACGTAAACGCCAGTTATGTTGTAAAGACAATAGATGACTTACAACGCCAAAGCGCAGACCGCTCCATGCTCCATCACGAAAATCTTGGTAATCGACACCGCATAAATCAATCAATTGCTCAAAAGCAAGCGAAGGATCATCACGTAACAACATTGCAGATTCAAAATAAGTATTCGCATTAACAACAACGGTGACTTCGCCCAATGCAACCTGAATGGATTTAGCGCGCTTACCTAAAACTTTTTCTAAGTTAGCTGCTAACTGAATTAAACGATCTGACATAACTTAAGCCTTCCTCGCAATCGTGCTCGTGCGAGCAATCTTAGATTGCAGCTGAATAATTCCGTAGATCAGCGCCTCTGCAGTTGGAGGGCAGCCAGGAACATAAATGTCCACTGGAACAATGCGGTCACAACCGCGAACCACTGAATATGAATTATGGTAATAGCCGCCACCATTGGCACAAGAACCCATGGAAATTACCCAGCGTGGTTCTGGCATTTGGTCGTAAACCTTGCGCAATGCAGGAGCCATCTTGTTGCATAGCGTGCCTGCAACAATCATCAAATCGGATTGACGTGGAGAAGGACGAAATACGACGCCAAATCGATCCAAGTCATAACGGGAGGCGCCTGCATGCATCATCTCAACAGCACAACAAGCCAGACCAAAGGTCATGGGCCATAAGGAGCCATTACGTGTCCAGTTAATTAGCTGATCAGCAGTGGTGGTTACAAAACCTTCTTTAAGTACGCCTTCTAATGCCATATCTATCACTCCCAGTCGAGAGCGCCCTTTTTCCAGATATATACAAATCCCACAATGAATTCCAAAAGGAAGATCACCATAGAGGCGTAGCCAAGCCATCCAATGTCGCGTAGTGCTACACCCCATGGAAATAGGAATGCAGTTTCTAAGTCAAACAAGATGAAGAGAATGGCGATTAAGTAGTAACGCACGTCAAACTTCATACGCGCATCTTCGAACGCTTCAAAACCACACTCATATGGAGAGAGTTTTTCAGCGTCAGGCTTTGAGGGAGCCAATATTTTTCCGAGGAACATGGGGACTAATCCCACCCCAATACCTACGAGGATAAAAAGCAGAACAGGAAAGTAATTAGCGAGATTCAAAATAGCCCTGATTCGTTTGTCTGGTAAATCCTAAAAACAACAAATTATTACTTATTCCACTACATAGGACATTGATTTAGAGCAAAAAAATGCATATCAATACCCATTATTGGTGCCGACGGCGAGACTCGAACTCGCACAGCCTAAGCCACTACCCCCTCAAGATAGCGTGTCTACCAATTTCACCACGTCGGCATCTTGCAAAACCCGTCAATTCTACTGCATTGCACAAGTGCACTACCCCAAAATCTGGACTAGAAAATCTGTAAAGCCCTACTTTTTTACTTAGGAACTGCTGGTTTGCTTGGGTCCTGTGCTGGGGCTACTGGAGCAGCTGACGTTGCTGCCGGCGCTACAGTTCCCGAGAGAACTCCAGGACTCACTTCCTTTTTGTTGCCAATCCAAGTAATACCTAATGTACAAATAAAGAAAACAGCTGCAAAAATGGCGGTTGCGTGAGACAGGAAATTAGCGGAACCGCTAGCGCCAAAGAGGCTGCCAGAAGAGCCGGAGCCAAAGGCTGCGCCCATATCAGCGCCTTTACCTTGCTGCAATAGCACCAATAGAATGACAGCCAAAGCTGAAATTACCTGCAATACGATCAATAAAGTCTTAAAAAATTCCACAACTTATCTCCAAATAAAAAATCTATGCCTGACAAATGGCTAAAAAGTCACGGGGATTCAACGATGCTCCCCCAACCAACCCACCATCAATATCTGGCATGGCAAACAATTCAACAGCATTGTCAGGCTTGACACTGCCGCCGTACAAAATTCCAACATGAGATGCAACATCTTCATTAAATTCCGCCAATTGCAAGCGAATAGCGTGATGCATATCTTGTGCAACCTGGGCGCTAGCAACTTTGCCTGTGCCGATTGCCCATACTGGCTCATAAGCAATTAAGCAGTCAGCGAGACGATCTTGCAAAACACCTACTTGCTTGGCAACCTGAGCACAAACAATCTCTTCAGCCCTACCTGAATTTCTTTCATCAGCAGTCTCACCCACACAAATTACCGGAGTCATGCCATTGTCTAATACCTCAAGGGCTTTAGCGGCTACAGACTCATCTACCTCTTGATGCATTTGACGACGCTCAGAGTGCCCAACAATGACATAAGTGCAGCCAAGCTCTTTGAGCATGGATGCTGCAACTTCACCGGTATAAGCGCCTGAACTATGGGCTGATGCATCTTGTGCACCCAGATTCAAAAAAGCTAATGAATGCTCTTTAATTAACTGTGCACATTGGGATAAATACGGAAATGGCGGACAGACCGCGAATTTACGTCCTGATGGCATACCACTCTCCATGCCACGAGCAACGGTCATGATCCAGTCTTGATTACTTGCAAGACTGCCATTCATTTTCCAGTTGCCGATAACGATGAGTGGTCGCATAGGGGTAATGAATATTTCTAAACAGTTAAAACAATTTTGCCAACGTGCTCAGATGACTCCATCAATGCATGAGCATCTGCTGCCTGATCTAGCGAAAACGTTTTATAGATGACTGGCTTTAGTTTGCCAGCGTTGAGCAAAGGCCAAACATTATCAAAAAGCTGTTTGGTAATTTGCTTCTTAAAAGAAACTGGGCGTGGACGTAGTGTTGAACCTGTAATCGTTAAGCGACGGCGCAGAATCTGATTGGTACTCACCTCTGCCTTTGATCCACCTTGGATTGCAATAATTACAATGCGACCATCATCGGCGAGACAGTCAATTTCTTTTTGCACGTAAGCACCAGTAACCATATCGAGAATGACATTGACGCCTTTGCCATCAGTGGCCTTCTTCACTTCCTCTACAAAGTCTTGCGTCTTGTAATTGATAGCGAGATCAGCACCCAGTGCTACACATGCAGCACATTTCTCATCCGTACCAGCAGTTACAAATACTTTATGACCTAAGGCTTTAGCGATCAGAATTGCAGTCACGCCGATGCCACTGGAGCCACCTTGAACTAATAATGTTTCGCCTTCGGCCAATTGACCGCGCATGAACACATTGCTCCATACGGTATAAAACGTTTCAGGCAAGGCTGCTGCTTCTTGATCAGTAAACCCCTTGGGGTAAGGCAAGCACTGCGCTACAGGCGCAGTACATAAGTCAGCGTAACCGCCACCTTGAACGAGTGCACAGACCTTATCGCCCACCTTTAAGCCAAACACGTTATCAGCATGAGCCAAATCACCGCCAACGATTTCACCGGCAACTTCAAGACCAGGAATATCAGATGCGCCAGCTGGAACTGGGTAATGCCCCTTGCGCTGCAAAACGTCAGGTCGATTAATTCCAGCTGCCAGAACTTTGATCAAAATTTCGCCAGTCCCAGCGGCGGGAGCCGCTGGATCAGGACGAGTAGTTGGCACCAGCATTTCTGGGGCACCAAATTCCTTAATTTCAATAACGCGCATAAATACTCCTGCCGATAATTGCTTAAGCTGTTTCGCCAGATGCGGGAGTTGCCTCAACAGCAACTTCAGCAGCGCCAGCTAAAGGGGCAATCGTGCCACCTTCATCAGCCATTGCAGCCTTCAATGACAAACGTAAACGACCACGCTCGTCAGCAGCCAACAATTTCACGCGAACCACTTGGCCTTCTGCCAAATAATCTTTTACCTCTTTTACACGCTCATTAGAAATCTCAGAGATGTGCAAGAGACCATCTTTACCAGGAAGAATATTGACCAAAGCGCCAAACTCGAGCAACTTCACAACTGGGCCTTCGTAGATCTTGCCTACTTCAGCTTCAGCAGTGATGCCTTCGATACGTGCTTTTGCTTCAGCCATACCTTCAGCAGAAGTAGAAGCAATCGTTACGGTACCGTCATCCTTAATGTCGATGCTGCAACCAGTTTCTTTGGTCAAGGCCTGGATAGTTGCACCACCCTTGCCAATAACTTCACGAATCTTGTCTGGATGAATCTTGAAAGAAACCATACGTGGAGCATGAGCTGACAATTCTGTACGAACTGAACCCATTGCTTCTTGCATTTTGCTCAAGATATGCAAACGACCTTCTTTAGCTTGCGCTAAAGCAACTTGCATAATTTCTTTAGTAATACCTTGAACTTTAATATCCATCTGGAGCGCAGTAATACCGTTAGCTGTACCTGCTACCTTGAAGTCCATATCGCCCAGGTGATCTTCGTCACCCAAGATGTCAGTCAAGACAGCAAAACGATTACCGTCGAGGATCAAGCCCATTGCAACACCAGCAACGTGTGCCTTAACTGGAACACCAGCGTCCATCATTGCCAAACAGCCACCGCAAACAGAAGCCATTGAAGATGAGCCGTTGGACTCAGTAATTTCTGAAACCACACGGATGCTGTATGCAAAATCTTCTGCACTTGGCAATACTGGAATCAACGCGCGCTTGGCCAAACGACCATGACCGATTTCACGACGCTTTGGGCTACCTACACGACCTGTTTCGCCAGTAGCGAAAGGAGGCATGTTGTAGTGGAACATAAAACGATCGCGGTATTCACCTTCAAGCGCATCAATAATTTGCTCATCACGTGCAGTACCTAAAGTAGCAACAACAAGAGCCTGCGTCTCACCACGGGTAAACAATGCTGAACCGTGTGTACGTGGCAATACGCCATTACGAATCTCGATTGGGCGAACAGTGCGTGTATCACGACCATCAATACGTGGCTCGCCATTCAAAATCTGACTACGAACAATCTTCGCTTCGATTTCAAACAAGATGTCGTTAACAGCAACCGCATCAACATCACCCTCTTCTTGCAACTTAGCAACTACTGTTTTTGTAATCTCTTTCAGCTTGTCTGAACGAGCGCCTTTTTGACGAATCTGATAAGCCTCACGCAATGGCGCTTCAGCCAAAGCAGTAACCTTAGCAATAAATGGCTCATCTTTAGGAGCAGCAGTCCAATCCCACTCTGGCTTGCCAGCCTCAGAAACCAATTCATTAATTGCATTGATTGCTGTTTGCATTTGGTCATGACCGTATACAACTGCTCCCAACATGATTTCTTCAGAAAGTTGATTCGCTTCAGACTCAACCATCAATACAGCAGCTTGCGTACCGGCAACAATCAAATCCATTTCGCTAGTAGCTTGCTCCGTACGAGTTGGGTTTAATAAATATTGACCATTAGCGTAACCAACACGTGCTGCGCCAACTGGACCAGCAAATGGGATGCCTGAAATAGCCAATGCTGCAGATGCAGCGATCAAAGCAGGAATATCAGAAGGAACATCAGGGTTGATGGACAACACATGTACCACTACTTGAACTTCGTTCAAGAAGCCTTCTGGGAACAGTGGGCGTAATGGGCGATCGATCAAACGGGAGATCAATGTCTCGCCTTCTGATGGACGGCCTTCACGACGGAAGAAACCACCAGGAATCTTACCTGCGGCGTATGTTTTTTCTAGGTAATCAACAGTCAGCGGGAAAAAAGACTGACCTGGCTTTGCAGACTTAGACGCAACCACTGTACCCATGACCACTGTGTCATCTACGTTAATAATAACGGCACCACCTGATTGACGAGCGATCTCGCCTGTTTCCATTGTTACCTGATGATTGCCCCATTGAAAACTTTTTACTGCTTTTTTAAACATTGTCATTCTGATCTTCTCCAAATTGTTCACGTAAGGCTCACATGAGCATTACGCTTGTCGTGGGATAAAGCAGTGTCACGACAACACTGGAGCGATTTAAGATCACAAGGGATGCCATTCCAGGGAGACTCTGAATCAACTTTCAGAAGCTCATTGGAATGACACAATCCCCTACACAAATAATCTTGAAGCGCCCAAAAAACATGCCATCTGCTTAAGACTGATTCCGCGAAGAAACAGCCCTAAGAAAGATGGCATTGCATACCAATAAGAATTACTTACGGAGACCTAATTTCTCAATCAATGCGCGATAGCGATCCAAATCTTTGCCTTTGAGGTAATCCAAGAGGCGACGGCGACGTGAAACCATCTTCAACAAACCACGACGGCTGTGATGATCTTTAGCGTTAGCCTTGAAATGGGGGGTTAATTCATTGATGCGGGCTGTGAGCAATGAAACTTGAACTTCAGGGCTACCCGTATCGTTTGCGCTGCGCGCGTTTTCTTTGACGATTTCCGCCGTTTTAATATCAGCAACTGCCATTTTTAATACTCCTTACTTGCGAACACTTGAGCTTTCACCCAATCCGTGTCGTGCATGTTTAACAAAATAAAACCAAAAAAGCTTTACAAATCAAAGCCCTCGAATTGTATCAGAGCCGGCTGCTATTTACCGGATCACCCCATAGATGTTGTTATGCTGTAGGATAATATTTAGCTAAATAAATACTTTTCCCAATATAAATCAATAACTTACAGAATATGTCCTCACTATATCGCCCACTGATTACTTTTCTCTGCCTCGGATTTGGACTTTTCCAACCGGCCTATGCCCAATTTGGATCCTTTTTTGGGCAAGATAAAACGATTGCTGAGCAACGCCAAGACGTTTTGATTAAAAGCCAGGCAATTCTGAAACAACTTTATGAGGCGCAGCCAAAAGCGAAGGAGCTCATTGAAAAGTCAGTTGGCTATGCGACCTTCAGCAACTTCGGCATGAAAATTCTGATTGCAGGAGGTGGTAGTGGTAGTGGCGTTGTGATCAATAAAGCAAACAAAAAACCCATCTACATGAATATGGCTGAGGTTCAGGCTGGCCTGGGTCTTGGAATTAAGTCATTTCAGAACATTTTTGTCTTTGAAACTGAAGCAGCCATGAATGACTTTATTAATTCAGGCTGGACTTTTGGCGGCCAAGTCACTGCCGCTGCAAAATATGAAAAAGATGGCGGCGCGTACCAAGATGCAACCGTGGTTGCTCCTGGAGTTTTAATGTATCAACTGACAGACTCCGGCCTAGCCGCTGAAATCACCGGCAAAGGCACCAAGTACTATAAAAATACTGACTTGAATAAGTAAATCTCTTTGCAGATGACCCAATAATTAAGGAGTCATCTGTGCATTGAGCTTAGCCTGGCTCGGATCATGCAACTTATTTAAAGCAGATAAATAAGCTTTTGCTGAAGCGGCAATGATGTCTGGGTCAGTACCCACGCCATTCACAATACGACCGCCTTTTGCCAAGCGTACAGTAACCTCACCTTGAGATTGCGTTCCCGAGGTAATGGCATTGACTGAGTAGAGCAACTGCTCCGCCCCACTCTTGGCAATTTCTTCAATCGCATTCAAGCTCGCATCTACCGGGCCATTACCCTCCGCCTCTGAACTCATCTCCTTATCGCCCATGCGGAATGTCACGCGAGATTTGGGACGCTCACCAGTTTCAGAATGCTGACTTAAAGAAATAAATTTATAGTGCTCACCCTCTTCTGCTGCAGCAGAATCAGACATGATGGCAATAATATCTTCATCAAAAATCTCAGACTTTTGGTCAGCTAACGCTTTAAATCTAGTGAAGGCTTCGTTTAAATCAGCCTCAGCTTCAACAGTGATGCCTAATTCTTGCAAGCGCTGTTTAAAGGCATTGCGGCCAGATAATTTACCCAAAACAATCTTATTGGCAGACCAGCCCACATCTTCAGCCCGCATGATTTCATAGGTGTCGCGGTTCTTCAAAATACCATCTTGATGAATGCCTGAGGTATGTGCAAAGGCATTAGCGCCAACAACCGCTTTGTTAGGCTGAACTACAAAGCCTGTGATCTGAGAGACTAATTTGGAAGCGGGAACAATTTGCGTTGCATCAATGCCGCACACCAAATCGAAATAGTCTTTGCGAGTGCGCAAAGCCATCACAATCTCTTCCAAAGCGGTATTGCCTGCACGCTCGCCTAAGCCATTAATGGTGCATTCAATTTGACGTGCTCCACCAATCTTCACACCTGCCAAGGAATTGGCAACAGCCATACCTAAGTCGTTATGACAATGCACTGACCATACCGCTTTATCAGAGTTGGGAACACGAGTTCGCAAGGTTTTAATGAACTCGCCATACAACTCAGGGGTTGCATAACCAACGGTATCGGGGATATTAATAGTAGAGGCACCTTCATTAATAACCGCCTCAACTACTCTGCATAAGAAATCCATTTCTGAGCGATAACCATCTTCAGCGGAAAACTCAATATCTTCAGCTAAGTTACGCGCAAAACGGATGGAGCGTTTAGCCTGCTCCAAAACTTCTTCTGGAGACATGCGTAATTTCACGGCCATATGCAATGGACTTGTCGCCAAGAATGCATGAATACGTTTGGCGTTTGCCGCTTGTAAAGCATCGGCCGCTCGCGTGATGTCTTTGTCATTCGCCCTGGCTAATGAGCAAATAATAGAATCCTTAACGGCAGCAGCAACTGCAGATATTGCTTGGAAGTCGCCTTCAGAGCTGGCGGCAAAACCCGCCTCGATAACATCCACCTTAAGACGCTCTAACTGACGCGCAATGCGTACTTTTTCGTCTTTAGTCATGGATGCACCAGGCGATTGTTCGCCATCACGCAAGGTGGTGTCAAAAATGATTACTTTGTCGCTCATCACTACTCTCCGGTTTTAAATACTTCTGAACTGCTTCAGACAACTCAATCTTATATAAACAAAAACCCCAGCAATTAGCTGGGGCTGGTATGTGGTGGCTAATGAATCTTCTTTATCTCATTAACTCAGGCCTTACCCGCCCCAAGCTTTAGGCTTAGTGCTAGCAGAAGGAGGCCAGTTAAAGGTGAGAAATTCATCAACATAGAATTAATATACTCCAAAAATGGCAGATTAGCTAAAACGCTTGCCGCTCAGTCTTTCCCAAGCCCAGATTACATAGCCAGAGATGGAGTACACCACGAATAAACCAAATAGGGTTAAGGGCGGGTTAGAGGAGATTAAGACAAAGGTCAAGATCATTAAAACCATCACGCCAAACGGCACTCGATAACGGACATCCAAAGCCTTCCCACTGTAAAAGCGGGCATTTGAGACCATGGTGAGTCCAGCATAGACGGCAATAAAGAAGGTGACCCAAGGGATAGCTGTATCGCGAACCGGAATCTTATTGTCATCTGCCAACCAAATAAAGCCAGCCATTAAAGCACCTGCAGCAGGACTCGGAAGGCCTTGAAAAAACTTCTTGTCTACTATCCCAGTATTTACGTTAAAGCGGGCCAAACGCAAGGCAGCACCAGCACAATAAGTAAAGGCTGCTAGCCAGCCCCACTTACCCAAATCTTTTAAAGCCCACTCATAAGCTACCAATGCAGGCGCAACCCCAAATGAGACCATATCAGCAAGAGAATCGTATTGCTCGCCAAACGCGCTCTGAGTATTGGTCATACGCGCCACACGGCCGTCCATACCGTCAAGAACCATTGAGGCAAAAATCGCAATTGCTGCAATCTCGAACTGATGGTTCATTGCGTTAACAATGGCATAGAAGCCGCAAAATAAAGCGGCTGTTGTAAAAGCGTTTGGAAGAAGGTAAATACCCTTGCTACGCAAGCGGGGCTTTTCTGGATGCAGCTCTTCTACTTCGTAATCAATACCATCACCCAAGTCTTCAGCCCACTGATTTTCTGAAGAGATTGTCCGTCTGCTCGAGAGACGGCTTCGGTCGATACGACCGCGACGGCGAAATGTAGTCAAAAAATATCCTAGTGAATAAAATTTCGAATCAATCCAAACCAGGCAAACGCGCCAAGGCTGTATTTGTTGCAAATACTTTATCGCCAACGCTCACCAGAGGTTCTGCGGTCAATGGTAAATAGACATCCACCCTCGAACCAAAACGAATAAATCCATAGCGCTCTCCCGCTTTAAGGCGATCACCAACATGGATGTAGCAAAGAATACGGCGGGCAATTAAACCGGCGACCTGCACCAAAGTAACCACCTGACCATTCGCATCAATTACAACGGCATTACGCTCGTTCTCGGTAGATGCCTTATCTAAATCTGCATTCACAAACTTACCAGGGAAGTATTGAATCTCCTTCACCAAGCCATTTACAGCACTACGGTTAGAGTGCACATTAAATACATTCATGAATACGCTGATTTTGAGTGCTTCACGACCAGCATACGGATCATTAGCTTTTTCTACAACAACGATGCGACCATCTGCCGGGGATAAAACCAAATCGCGCCCCATAGCAGGAATGCGCTGTGGGTCACGAAAGAACTGCAGAACAAAGAAAAAAATGATCCAAAGAGGCCATGACCAGGCTATGCCGCCTAGATAGTGAACCAGCAAAGTCACCGCCCCCACTAACGCTAAATACGGCCAACCTTCTTTCGCAATAATGGGGTGTGGATACATCATCTTTGTTCTGAGCCTTTTAATGAACTGCTATTGGTAAATGCTTAGCTTTTAGCTTAGTTCTTAGTCTGGTCAACTAACTTGTTCTTAGCAATCCAAGGCATCATGGCGCGTAATTTAGCACCAACTACTTCGATGTCATGTTCTGCGTTCAAACGACGACGTGAAATCAAAGTAGGCGCGCCTGCTTTGTTTTCCAAGATAAAGCTCTTTGCATATTCACCAGTCTGAATATCTTTCAAGCACTGACGCATTGCGTTCTTAGTATCTTCAGTAACGACGCGTGGACCAGTGACATACTCACCGTATTCAGCATTGTTAGAGATAGAGTAGTTCATGTTGGCAATACCACCTTCGTAGATCAAGTCAACGATCAACTTGAGCTCATGCAAGCACTCGAAGTAAGCCATTTCAGGAGCATATCCAGCTTCAACTAAAGTTTCAAAGCCAGCTTTGATCAACTCAACTGCGCCGCCACAAAGAACAGCCTGCTCACCGAACAAGTCAGTTTCAGTTTCTTCGCGGAAGTTAGTCTCAATGATGCCAGCACGACCGCCGCCGTTCGCAGTTGCGTATGACAAAGCAACATCACGAGCAGAGCCAGACTTATCTTGATAAACAGCGATCAAATGAGGAACACCGCCACCTTGAGCGTATGTGCCGCGAACTGTATGACCAGGAGCTTTAGGGGCAATCATGATCACATCTAAGTCAGCACGTGGCTGCACTTGACCGTAGTGAACGTTAAATCCATGAGCAAACGCCAAAGCAGCGCCTTGTTTGATATTGCCATGAACTTCTTTGCTGTAAACATCAGCAATTTGCTCATCGGGCAAGAGCATCATTACCACGTCTGCGTCTTTAACTGCTTCACCAACTTCTTTTACTGTCAAGCCAGCATTCGCAGCCTTGCTCCAGGAAGCGCCATCTTTACGCAAACCAACAGTAACGTTACAGCCTGAATCCTTTAGATTCAATGCGTGTGCGTGACCTTGTGAACCATAACCAATGATGGTGACTTTCTTGCCCTTGATGAGGGACAAATCAGCGTCTTTATCGTAAAAAACTTTCATGCTCTTTCCTTGTATTGAAAATGTAATTAATGCAGTAATCAGTTAAAAAAAATTAAACCTTGAGGATGCGTTCACCGCGACCAATTCCAGAGCCACCCGAACGGACGGTTTCCAAAATCGATGCACGATCGATCGAATCAATAAAGGCATCCAACTTGGCACCATCGCCTGTTAACTCGATGGTGTAACTCTTGTCAGTCACATCAATAATGCGACCACGGAAGATATCGGTAGTACGTTTGAGTTCTTCACGTTCTTTGCCTACCGCACGCACCTTAATCATCATGAGCTCGCGCTCAATATGCGGACCTTCACTTAAATCAAATACCTTAACCACCTCAACCAAACGGTTTAAGTGCTTGGTAATTTGCTCAATGACATCATCAGAACCAAAAGTGACGATCGTCATGCGAGATAAAGAGGGGTCTTCAGTAGGCGCAACACTCAAAGTATCAATGTTGTAACCACGCGCAGAAAATAAACCCACTACACGCGATAAGGCGCCCGGCTCGTTCTCAATAAGTACAGAAATAATGTGTCGCATTAGAGATCCTCGCTACCCAAAAGCATTTCAGTAATACCCTTGCCTGCTTGGACCATAGGCCAAACGTTTTCCTCTGGGTCAGTCTGGAAATCCATAAACACCGTACGATCTTTTAAGCGAATTGCTTCTTTTAGCGCGCCCTCAACATCGGATTTTTTCTCAATACGCATACCAACGTGACCGTATGCCTCTGCTAACTTCACAAAGTCAGGCAAAGAATCCATGTATGAGCTGGAATAACGTTTGTTATAGGTAAGCTCTTGCCACTGGCGAACCATACCTAGATAACGGTTATTCAAAGACACAATCTTCACAGGAGTGTTGTATTGCTTACAGGTAGAAAGCTCCTGAATACACATCTGAATTGAGCCTTCGCCAGTAATAGCAAATACATCCTTCTCAGGAAACGCTTTCTTGATACCCATGGCATAAGGTAAACCTACGCCCATAGTACCCAGGCCACCTGAGTTAATCCAACGACGTGGCTGATCAAACTTGTAGAACTGAGCAGCCCACATTTGATGCTGACCAACGTCAGATGTGATGAATGCATCACCACCAGTGAGCTCCCACAACTTTTGAACCACGTACTGTGGCTTCACAATTTGAGAGGCTTCGTCGTATTTCAAGCAATCTTTTTTGCGCCACTCATTAATCTGATCCCACCAAGCAGCAACTTTGTCGCCATTCTTACGTGGACCAGCGGCTTTCAATTGCGCAGTCATCTCTACCAATACTTCTTTGAGATTGCCAACAATCGGAACATCCACCTTCACACGCTTAGAGATAACTGAAGGATCGATATCAATATGGATGATCTTGCGTGGGTGACTTGCAAAGTGTTGCGTGTTGCCAATGACGCGGTCATCAAAACGCGCACCAATAGCAATCAACACGTCACTGTGCTGCATTGCCATATTGGCTTCGTAGGTTCCGTGCATACCAAGCATGCCCAAGAACTGAGGACTTGTTCCGGGGAAACCGCCCAAGCCCATCAAGGTATTGGTAACGGGATAGCCCAGTAGGTCAGCAAACTCCTTAAGCTCAGGAGCGGCATCCGACAGAATCACGCCACCACCGGTATAGATGTATGGACGCTCTGCCTCTTGCAATAACGCTACAGCTTTACGAATCTGACCGCTATGCCCCTTTACAACAGGGTTGTAAGAGCGCATTTCCAAAGTCTCTGGATAAACAAATGGCCCTTTAGCAGCAGATACGTCTTTAGGAATATCAATCAACACAGGACCAGGACGTCCTGTCTGCGCAATATGGAAAGCCTTCTTCAATACCAACGGAAGATCTTTCACATCTTTTACTAAGAAGTTGTGCTTCACCACCGGACGCGTGATGCCAACGGTATCTGCCTCCTGGAAAGCATCTTCACCAATCGCGTAAGTTGGAACATTACCGCTGATGATCACCAACGGGATGGAGTCGGTATAAGCAGTTGCGATACCGGTCACCGCATTGGTAACGCCAGGACCAGAGGTAACTAACGCAACACCAACCTTACCGGTTGCGCGCGCGTAACCATCAGCAGCATGAACTGCTGCTTGCTCATGGCGAACCAGAATATGTTCAAACTTATCTTGTTTAAAAATTTCATCGTAGATAAAGAGCACGGATCCGCCTGGGTAACCCCAGACAAATTCAACGCCCTCTTTGTGCAGTGCATGCACGAGCATTTCAGCACCAATCATTTCTGGAGGGGCTTCTACGAGATTTGTATTTGTTGAGTCTTTGTTAGCTTTAGTAGCTAAAAATTCGGCGCTGCTTGTATTCATTTTCTTTCGTCCTTTGCAATTTTCGGCAAAAAATTGTTTGGTCTGTTCTATCCCTTGCTTTTGGCCTGAGTTCGAACGGCGCTGCTACCGGAAAAAACCACTTCTTGAATGAGATTCTAGGTAGTAAGCCCTACATTCTATAACAATCCCCTAAAATGGCTGAATTCTTACAGATTCAGGTCTAATCCATTGCATGGCATCAGCCCAAGAACTATCTGACTTTCTGAGTAGCGTCGAGCAGCGTGCTTTCAAGCAAGCGGTTTATGCCGTGCGTGATGACGATGCTGCGATGGATATTGTGCAAGATGCCATGATTAAATTAGCCGAAAAATATGGTGATAGGCCTGCCGGTGAACTACCCCTGGTATTCACCAGAATTCTGCAAAACCGCATTCATGATTGGTTTAGACGCCAAAAGGTCAGAAATACCTGGGTCACCCTGTTTTCCAATATGGGCAAAAAGACCGATGAAGGCGATGATTTTGACCCTTTGGAGTCACTTTCAGCCCCCGATGACAGTGAAATTCACCAGGATGGGGCTCAGAAGCTAGAAAAAAGTCAGCTTTTACAGGCTTTGGAGTCAGAAATATCTAAATTACCTGTACGTCAACGAGAAGCCTTCCTGATGCGTTATTGGGATGAGCTAAGCATTACCGAGACGGCCAAGGCTATGAGTTGTAGTGAAGGTAGCGTCAAAACCCACTGCTCTAGAGCCACCCAATCTTTAGCTAAAGCATTGAAATTAAAAGGAATTACGCTGTGAAACACTTTGATGACCAATTTACCCAGTCTCAAGTCGACCAATTTGGCCAGGCTAGCGCTGCCCTGCTCCGTCAAAGCACTCAAACCATTCCTCAAAATATTAAGGATCGGCTTTATGCAGCTCGTATGAAAGCCCTTTCTGTCAGAAAACCTGAAAAAGTACGTCTTCAGAAACATGTTTTGGCTGGCCCATCACGTAATTGGACCTCTGGATCCAATGGTCTCTGGGATACCATTGGTTGGATTGCACCCTTAGTGGTTCTCGTTTTTGGTCTCATAGGTATTGCTCAGTGGCAAGATGACTCTCGGATCAATGACATCGCCGAAGTGGATGCCGCCCTCTTGTCCGATGATGTACCTCCTGATGCATATGCAGATAGCGGATTCATGGCCTTCCTTAAAAATGGCCCTCTCTCCGAATCTGATAGCGCATCTGATTCTGTTCAAAGTAAATAATCTCGACCCACTTGATGTCACTAACAACTAGATCGCAAAAAACTTGCAGCCTAGTGCTCGTGGCATTTTTCTGTGCGACTCAAGCCGGTACATCACTAGCGCAAGGTACGCCCAGCGCCCCCCATGGAAAAGCCGCTGCCATTCCTGAAAAAAAACCAGACGGCACTTGGGAAGGCTTAAAGCCAACACAACAAAAGATTCTCGCGCCGCTAGAAAGCGACTGGGATTACATGCTGCCTGATAGTCGCAAAAAATGGATTCAGGTTGCCAACATCTACCCCAAGATGAGCGCACAAGATCAAGAGCGCCTTCAGTCTCGCATGACAAGCTGGTCCAATCTTTCGCAAAAGGATCGTCGCATTGCTAGAGAAAATTACCTCACCAGCCTGAAATTCCCTGCTGAGAAAAAGGCAGAGGCATGGTATGCCTACCAAAAGCTGAGCGATGATCAAAAGAAGAAACTAGCTGAATCAGAGGCGAAGAAAAAACCTACTGCCGCTAATGCCCCAACACTTCAGCAGCACCCTATTTCACCTAAAGCCGCTCTCCCCGCCGCCATCATCGCTCCGAGCGCTCCTGCGCCAGCAGAGGGCGCTGGATCCAATGCGGAAGCAAGCTCCCCTTATTAAGCGGTCTCATGACACCTGCTGAATTAAACGCATTACCATCACCCCAATTTTGGCGCCGCGTCTCTTGCTGCCTCTATGAGCAACTCGTATTACTTGGTGTCACCGCATTTACTTTTTTAGTTCCCAATCTTGGATTGGGAATACTATTTGGCATCTCATTACCTAGCTGGCTAACATTTTTATATCTCTACGCTGTGCTGGGGATTTATTTTGTTTGGTACTGGACAAAAGCTGGTCAAACACTGGCTATGCAAACCTGGCGCGTCCGCATTATTGGAGGCGGCGGTTTCAATCTCACTAAACAACAGGCTTTTTGGCGCTATGTCTACGGCTCCCTCTGGCTGATTCCTTGCGTTATATTGCAGTGGGCTTTTCATTTGGAGAAATGGCAAATCATTGAAATGCTATTTACCGTAGCACTGCTCATTTGGCCACTGAGCATTTACGTTGATCGTAGAAATTTACACTATCGACAAAGTCTTCCAGACCGATTGGCTGGTACACGGTTGGTTGAGTTACCCAAAAACCTCATTACACTAACTTAAGAACTGCGTCTTAAGCCTCTCGCAGGCATTCCACTGCAGTAGCCTTCTGAATTCTCCTCTGGAAGCGATATCCAGACGCAAGGCAAGCACTGACCCCAAATGCAATACCCATTAATAAGGCCTCTCCAAAGGCGTTAAATGGAATTTCCATCACGAAATAGCCCAAAGCCCAAGCTGCGGCACCAGAGGCTAGCCCCGCTAACAGCCCAGCCAACATGCCAACCATCACTAATTCAATATTTGCAATATTGGCCAGGGTAGCTCGAGAGGCACCTAAGGCTTTTAATAAAGCTGCATTTTTATAGCGCTCATCTTGAGTAGCCGCTATTGCTGACATTAAAACCAAGAACGCTGCAGCAATCGTAAATGCTAAGAGCAATCCCAATACGGAGGAAAGCTTATTCAATACCTCCTGAATTTGTTGCAGCGATGCTGAAACATCCACAATAGTTAAATTCGGATAGGCTTGGCTCAACTCAAAATCCAAGGATTCTTGTTTGGGTGATTGGTAATAAGAAGTAATCCAGGATTGCGGTAATGATTGCAACTGCGCAGGCGGCATGATGACAAAAAAGTTCACGCGCATCGAACCCCAGTCAAGCTTTCGCATGGAGGTAATTGGGGCAACAACTTTTTCTCCGGCAACTTCAAAGACTAACTGATCGCCCAATTTCAGCTTCAAGGTTTTAGCGATGCCAGTTTCCATGGAGATCTGGGGTGTATCGCCTTCAATCCATTTGCCCGCAAGGATTTGATTGCCTGGTGGCAATTGATTGGCATAAGATAAATTGAACTCTCGATCAATTAAACGCTTAGCATTTTCTTCTGAGTAATCATTGGGCGTAATGTCTCTGCCATTAATTTCAATCAAGCGACCACGCACCATTGGATAAAACTGCGGAGCTGAAACACCTGCATTTTCCAGTGACTGCGTAAGCCCCTGCTTTTGATCGGCTTGAACATTAATCATGAAGCGATTAGGTGCATCACTGGGTATATTGCCTTGCCAGGCGCTTAAAAAATCCGCCCGTAAGAGCAAAACCAATAACAGCGCCATCAAAGCAATACCTAGCGCTGTAATTTGCACCACCGCAAGACCAGTCCTCCGCCCCTGGGCAAGAATGACAAAGCCCAGTGCAAAGCGTTGAGTGCGCACCCTGGAAAGCAGTCGCAAAATACCCCAAGATACGGAGGCAAAAAGGAGGATGGCAACCCCGAAACTAAGGCTAGTCCATAAGGCTAGTTTCCAATCGCGTGCCGCAAGCATGATCAATATCACTGCTGCAGCTAATCCACATACGGCAGTCCAAATAGTCGAAATGCCAATACCTTCAAATTCTTTTCTGATCAATCGAATAGGGGCAACCTTTACTAAGCTGAAGATTGCCGGACCTGCAAAACCAAACAACAAGAACCAAGCCACCAATACACTCCAGAGCACGGGCCAAAAAGAGACGGCTGGTAATTCAGTTAACACCAAATTTCCCAAGAGAACAGTTAATACATACTGTCCAAGGTATCCCAAAATGGAGCCCATCAATGCAGCAATGAGTCCAAGCCCTAAAAGAGTCTGCCCTTGTCGCCTGAGAATCATGCTCGAACTCGCCCCAAGACACTTCAGGACGGCGCAGGCATCTGCCTGTTTGCGGGTATAGCGATGAGCTGATAAAGCAATAGCAACCGCAGCGACCATCGCTGTTAATAAAGCAATCAAGGAGAGAAAGCGATCTGCACGCTCCAGCGTTTTACGCATCAGAGGTTGGGCATTTTCGAGGGTTTCAATCCGAACGCCCTTGATACCTTCGGATTCAATATATCGACTTGCCCACTCCCCATACGAATGGATTTGCTCATCAGAGCCCGCCAATAACAATCGATAAGTTACCCTGCTGCCAAGTCCGATGAGTCCAGTGTCACTGAGATCAGACATGGGCATCATCACCCGGGGTGCAAAGTTCATGAACCCTGCGCCACGATCTAATTCTCGCTCCAGAACTCCCCCAATCACAAAGGCTTTTTGACCAAGCTGAATTGAATCGCCTTCTTTCGCATGCAAACTCGCCAACATCGCAGGATCAACCCAAACAGATCCCTGGACAGGTCCAGCACTGAATGTCTTGTCTTGGGCAGTCGATTGAACACGCAAAGCACCCCGCAATGGATATTGAGGGCTTACAGCCTTAAGCGAGGCAAGCTTGCTGTGCGAACCCACGGTTGCCATGCTCGGAAATACAATTGTCTGAGCTAGCTGTAGCCTCCTACTCTTTGCCTCATCTAAAAATAGATTGGACAAAGGCTGGTCGGAGACGATCAGCAAGTCCGAGGCCAGAAGTTGGCGAGCATCGAATGCAAACGCTCTTTGCATTCGATCTGCCAAAAAACTAACGCTAGAGAGCGCTGTTACCGAAAGTGTTAACGCAACAAACAGCCAAGCTAATTCAGTTGAGCGTAGATCGCGTCTCAAACCACCCAAGAAGTGAAAAAATGATTTAATCAAATTGCCTGAATTTGTCCACCATCAATACGCATGACGGTTCCAGTAATGAACGAGGCGTTTTGGCTAGCCAAAAATGCCGCTGCATCACCATACTCCTTAGGATCACCATATCTACCCATCGGAATCTGTCTTAGGCTAGCCTTTACTACATCCTCATAGCTGGCGCCCTCTCGCTTTGCGCGCGCTTCATCTAACTGACGCAGACGATCGGTTGCAATCCTTCCAGGCATGATGATGTTGACTGTAATACCTTCTGCAGCAACTTCTGCCGCCAATGTTTTAGACCACCCAAGTAGTGCGGCACGCAAGGTATTGGAAATAGCTAAATTTTTGATAGGGGCAATGGCGCCTGAAGTGGTGCTGGTAATAATGCGGCCCCACTGACGCTGGCGCATTCCAGGCAATACGCGATCGGTAATTGCAATGAGCGATAGCACCATATCATTAAAGCTCTTTTGCCAGAGCGCTGGGTCTTGTCCAGCGGCCGGGGTTGGAGGTGGCCCACCCGTGTTGTTAATCAGAATATCAATCGGACCAAGCTCTTTCTCAATTCTAGAGACCAAGCCGTCAATCACGGAAGAATCCGATAGATCCCAATTGAGCGCCAATGCCTGTCCACCTGCAGCCTCTATCAATCTTACGGACTCACTCAAGCCTTCCGCATTTCTACCGGTAACAGCGACCTTTACACCCTCTTTAGCCAATGACACCGCCATTGCCTGCCCCAAGCCACGACTCGAAGCCATGACCAATGCAACCTTACCTTTTAATCCTAAGTCCATCTCATCTCCAAAAACTGAATTTTATATATTTAATCTAACTGTAATTTCTGCTTCGCAACAACCTCTTTGTAGACGGCGTATTCGGCTTTAATTTCTTTTGTAAACGCTTCAGAACCATTGACATTGATGATAGAGCCCGTATCTTCAATACGCTTCTTCACCGCAGGATCGGTCACCACCTTTTGTAGTGCAGCCGTATATTTATCAACGATATCTTTTGGCATTCCTGCAGGACCCAAAAGACCGTAATAAGCCATCCGATTAACTGGCGCTAAACCCACTTCAGCAAAAGTAGGCACATTTGGCAATTGAGCCAAGCGTTTAGGTGCAGCGATAACAATCGGCACAAGCTTGCCGTCTTTAATAAAAGGAAAGGACGATGGCAAGTTATCAAAGATCATAGAGACTTGACCACCCACAGTATCAGCCAAGGCGGGGCCAGCTCCACGATAAGGAATGTGCACAATAAATACCCCAGTCAAACTTTTAAAGAGTTCGGTTTGCAGATGACCAATACCACCAGTACCCGAGCTCGAATAAGAATACTTACCGGGATTCGCTTTCAAAACCTGCATAAAAGTTTTGAAATCCTTAGCGGGAAATGATGGATTTACTGCAATGATGTTCGGTGTCGCAGCAATATTGCTGATTGCCGTGAAATCAGTCACAGGGTCGTAGCCAATCTTTGGGTTAATCGCAGGATTGGCTGCAGTAGTAGAAACGGTAGCCATACCAATGGTGTAGCCATCCTTCGGTGATCGCATGACTTCCAATGCGCCTATGGATCCGCCTCCACCCGCTTTATTCTCAACAATCACCGGTTGCCCCAACTGACGTCCCAAGGCATCACCAACGGCACGCGCAATGATGTCTGTGCTTCCGCCAGGTGCAAATGGAACAATTAGGCGAATGGGTTTGTTGGGGAAAGTATCTGCGTGCAGCGGGGCAAGAGAGCTTGCGGCAATCAGTAATGTTGCGCCAACGATTTTGATCATGCTTACTGGAGTGGATTTCATAAAATTACTGCCCTAAAGGTTTTGGTAAATTGCCTGCATATTTATAGAGTTGGCTCTCGTATTCACTCAAGATCTGAGCGAGTGCTTCTTGGAGACCCAAGACTAGAGCCTCAGGAGTATTGTCTTTGAGGGCAACGCGCTTGGTGTAGCGATTTGCACCAATCAAGGGATTCGCCTTGCCGGCATTGGTGGCACTCAAGAAAAACTCTACACTCACTACCGCCTCAGGTTGCTTGCGGTAATCGCCATAAAACTCTTCTACTGTTGCCTGCAAATAATAGTAAGGAAAGAGGCTATTACTTTGACCGACTGTTGAGGAAAATATATTCGCCTTATTCATCCATTGGCGTTCAGCATTGCCAATCATTTCGGCGGGAATAGTCGCGTAGACGTTATAAAAGTCCTTTTCATAGCGTTGATCGCCTGTGCGATAGACCAAAGATCTTCCATCAAAAGGCGGGGTAACCGATACAGAACCCATCTTTAACCAAATATCTGTGCGCGCTTGACGCGGAGCAGCGGTTCTATCTGGGGATACCATCCAGGTAGTTGGCCCTACGGGTGGTCTAGTAGGCAAGGTGCAAGAGACCAATCCCATAATGGCAAAGCTTAATAAAATTCGCCTCATCATTTCTGGGCTCCAGACTGACCGGCACTGCTATTGGGTGTAATTTTCTTTGGTGGGTCACTCCAAATCAAGCTTGATGGGGATTGGCTTGCGATACGGCTAAATTCATTTAAATTCTCGCTTGCCTGCTTAATATTTTCCATAGTCAATACGGTGTCTCCTTGCACACTCGTAATAGTCTGACGCAAAGAAGTCGTTGCCGCCGCCAATTCACGCATCAAAACGCCAAGCTCCTCTTTGTCAGTTGCCTTAGCAATACGAGCCATGATGACGTTTAGCTGCTTAACAGATTCGATAACGCCTTCATTGCCTTTGCCATCACCCGCCATCAGCACATTTAAATTGCCCAGCAAGGCATCCAATTTTTTCTGTGTGCCATCAAGATTCATATTGTTTAAGGCGCCAATTAAGTTCTGAATGCCAGAAATAATTTCATCGGCCTGATTTGGTAGGGATGGGATTACCGGATACTCGGGCTTCCAAGAAAAAGGAAGTGGCGGAGTGGATGATGCATTAGCAACAAAATCAAATTCAACATAGTTCACCCCGGTAATGCCCATCGACTTTATGCGAGCGCGTAAATTGTTTTTTACAAACTCGCCGATTTGATCTGGATTCACCTTGTCACCAAAAATTTGCATTCTGACGACCACATACTGGCGACGATCATGAAAAGGTAAATCCCTTTCGTAGATATCGCCGGATAAGCCAATCGAGGTTACTTGACCAATCTTAACTCCGCGGAACCGTACAGCCGCTCCTGCATCTAAGCCTGTTACAGACTGCTTGATATAAGTCTCAACCATAAATGATTTTTGGAAGAATTTGCCTCCACCAAAAATGAGAATCACAGTAATCAGTACGCCAATTGCAGCAAGCACAAAAGCGCCTAAGCGAAAATAATTGGGGTTTGAATTATTACTCATGCTGCGTCCTTGCTCATAATACGATTGAAGAATTGATGCACTCGTGGATCTTTGCTTGTATCACGCAATACTTTGGGATCGCCCTCTGCGATGATTCCTTTGGCGCCTTTGTCTAACATGATCACCTTGTCAGCAATCGCATAGATGCTGGCAAGTTCATGGGATACGATGACAAAGGTGATTCCTAAGTTTTTTGATAGATCCTGAATCGTGCTATCCAGATCAGCGGAAGTAATGGGATCCAAGCCAGCCGATGGTTCATCTAGGAATAATATTTTGGGGTCAAGTGCCATGGCACGAGCAATCGCCGCCCTCTTTTGCATGCCGCCACTAATTTCACTGGGCATATAGGATTCATACGGCAATAGACCGACTAGATCGAGCTTGCAGCGCGCTAATAAGTCCATTTGTGTTTGTGTTAGCTGGGTATATTCCTGCATAAACAAAGTCACGTTATCAAGTAAGTTCATCGAACCAAATAAGGCGCCTTGTTGATACATCACGCCAAAACTTGTCATGATCTTCTGGCGCTCTGCTCCAACTGCGGTGGTGATATTTTGCCCTTCAATCAGAACATCGCCAGACAGGGGCTGATAAAGACCGAATAGGTTTTTTAACAAACTGGATTTGCCGCAACCTGAACCACCTAGAATGACAAAAATTTCACCGTAATTCACTGTGAAATTCAGATTCTGCATCAGGACATTAGTGCCATAACCCACAGTGAGGTTTTGAACATCAATTGCGCATTGAGATTTGTTTGGCGTATCCATCAGAAACCGGTCTTATAGGAAATGAAGGCAAAAATACCATCGACCAACACAATCAAAACAATGCTACTGACTACTGCGCGTGTTGCTGAAATACCAACTGCAGCCGCACCATTTCCGGTTTGCATACCGCGTAGACAACCTACTGCTGAAACAACAACACCAAAAAGTGTCGCCTTAATTAAACCTGATCCAATATCTTCGACATCCACAGCAGAAAGCATGCCGTTATAGAAGTTCACAAAAGGAATGCCGTAGATCAACATCGTCAACATTGAGGAAAAAATGCTGACAATATCAGCAAACAAAGTCAAAATCGGCGCAACTAAAATACCCGCTAGGACGCGTGGTACGACTAAAAAACGAATGGGGCTTAGACCACCAGAAACAAGTGCATCTACCTCGCTATTCACGGTCATCGTGCCAATCTCGGCGGCAAAAGCAGCTGAGGAACGTCCCGCTAACAAAATAGCGGTAATCAGTGGGCCCATTTCTCGTACAATGCCCAATGCCGCCAATGGGCCTACAAAAGATACTGCGCCAAACTGCTGCATGCCGATAGCTGCTTGGAATGAGAGAATGACGCCAATTAAAAAAGCGACTAATCCAACGATAGGCAATGCCGCTATACCCGCCTGCACTGCAGCGTTAACAAAATCACCCCAGCGGACTTGATTGGGGTAACGAATAGACCAAGCTAAATCAGCTGCAAGATGGCCAGTAAATGAAATTAATCCAGCAGCATCATCAATTAAATTTTGCGTTGCCATTCCAGTACTGACCACAAAACTTCTTTTGGGTTTTACAGCGGAAACAGGAAATAAATTACTGATCGGATTGAATTCGCCTAATAACGGCTCATAGCGAGGATCTAAGCCAACGACATCGAACTTTGCACCCGCTGTTGTTTGCGCTTCTTCAACCCCAATCAGAAATGCAATACCAGCACCATCTAAGAAAGTAACTTTGGATGCATCAAATGCCAGAGACTTGCTTTTGCTATCGCCCTGTTTCAACCAGGCATCTTGAGCATTGCGGATTTGAGTCCAAACACCACCCAAGGAATAGACATTGATATTGCCACTCAGAAGTACCTTAGCGTTATTGGCATCTATCTGCGACCAAACTGCCACTGGGGTGTCAGAAACGGCATAAATGGTGTCAGAAGTGCTCATATGCAGACTATAAGGTATCTCTGTGAATGCACTGAGAAAAGCCTAAAAAGAGAAAAGGGCCCAGTTCTTCAACTAGGCCCTTATGTAGGTTGGTGCGGCTGGCAGGAATTGAACCCACGACCCCTTGGTTCGTAGCCAAGTACTCTATCCAGCTGAGCTACAGCCGCAACAGCCATAATTATGCCATGGAAGAGAAAAACTACATCACCCCCGCTGGTCACGAACGTATCAAGACCGAGCTCCTTCAGCTCTTAAACCTTGATAGGCCGGAGGTTGTCAAGGTTGTTCACTGGGCTGCGAGCAATGGTGATCGGTCGGAAAATGGGGACTATATCTACGGGAAAAAGCGTTTAAGAGAGATTGATAGGCGGATCCGCTTCCTAAATAAACGCCTAGAATTTGCCGTGGTTGTCGATAATTCTGCTCGTAAATCGGGTGAAAATGACGCTGAACAGGTGTTCTTTGGTGCAACCGTGACCTACGCAACATTAGAGGGTCCTGAAGCAAACAAGGAGACTGTAATCACAATAGTGGGAGTAGATGAGGTTGACCTGGATAAAGGGCATGTCAGCTGGGTTTCACCAATAGCCAAGGCCTTAATTAAGTCTCGGATCGGGGACTGTGTTTTTATCCAAACACCCACCGGCCCCGCTGAAATTGAAATCTTAGAAGTTCAATACCTATAAAACTTAAACGGCGCGGGTACGTGTCACACGCATGACATCAGGATTAGCCCGCAAGCTGCGCATCACCTTTGAAAGATGCAAGCGGTCATAAACCTGGATCGTAAAGCGAATTGTTACTGAATCTTCTTTAAATCGATCTTCCATGGATACATTCATGATGTTGGAGTCAGCAGATGTAACGCTGCTCGCCACCCTAGCCAAAACACCCTTACCCTGGCGTGTGTCGATCGCTAGATCCAATTCAAACTCACGATTCAGCTCTTTACCCCACTCAACCTCGACCCATTTATCACTGTCCTTGGAGAGCATGCGCAATGCCACAGGACAATCGTTGGTGTGCACTTGTAATCCCTCGCCCTTTCCAAGATAACCAATGATGTTGTCACCTGGAATAGGATGGCAGCAAGTTTGGAAATGAATCGAATTACCCTCACGTCCATCAACCAAGATGGCTTGACGTTGATGCTGATGAGACAACTCTTGGTTTGGTGAGACCCAATCAGCAACACCCAAGCGCATTTGCTCCGCTCCACCCTCATCATCAATCAAAATCTTGAGACGAATTGCAAGCTCCTGTGGAGAGCGTCTACCCAGGGCAATATTGACACAAGCCTCTTCGCGGGTTTTGTCGCCAGTCCAATGTGTTAGCTTTTCCCAAATCTCTGGGCTTAACAAAGCTGCATCAACAGCCTGCTGGCGTAATGCATTTGCTAAAAGACGTTCGCCCAACTGCAGAGATTCAGAGTAATGCTTGGTTTTAAGCGAATGTCGTATTGAAGCGCGAGCTTTACCAGTCCGTACAAATGCAAGCCAACCTGGATTGGGTTGTGAGCTTGCTGACGTAATGACCTCGACAATGTCACTATTCTTCAGCTCGCTGCGCAAAGGCAATTGCAAACCGTTGATTTTGACGGCTACGCAGGTATTGCCCAGATCACTATGTATTGAGTAAGCAAAATCTAAAGCGGTTGCGCCTCGTGGTAAAGCCCTAATCTGTCCAGTCGGGGTAAACACATAAACAGCGTCCGGGAACAAATCAATTTTGACGTGCTCTAAGAATTCTTGAGAGTCACCGCTACTATCCTGAATATCAATTAAGGACTGTAGCCACTGGTGAGCCCGGTTTTGTACGTCACTCATATCAGGGGAGCCGTCTTTATAAGCCCAGTGCGCTGCTACACCGGCTTCAGCAACCGCGTGCATTTCCGTTGTACGAATTTGAAACTCTACCGGCACGCCCGAAGGGCCCAATAAAGTGGTGTGCAAGGACTGATAGCCATTTAATTTAGGAATCGCAATGTAATCCTTAAATTTCCCCGGCATGGGCTTGTATAAAGAATGCAAAATACCGAGTGCGCGATAGCATTCATCAATTGAATGTACGGTAACGCGAAAAGCATAAACATCTAACACCTGAGAAAAGCTTAAATGCTTGGAACGCATCTTGGTATAGATGCTAAAGAGCGTCTTTTCTCGACCACGCAGATCAACCTCTAAATTCGCTTTAGCAAAGGCCATACGAGAAGCTTGCAAAATCTTCTCAACCATTTCCTTACGATTGCCGCGCGCCCGCTTTACAGCGCCCTCAATGACCCGAAAACGCATTGGCATGGAGTAACGGAAACTAAGATCTTGTAAATCACGGTAAATCACATTCAAGCCAAGACGGTGAGCGATTGGTGCGTAGATTTCAATGGTTTCAGTGGCTACTCGACGACGCTTCTCCATAGGTACGGCATCTAGGGTGCGCATATTGTGGGTGCGGTCAGCCAGCTTAACCAAGATAACGCGTACATCTCGCGCCATTGCCATGAACATTTTGCGGAAGCTCTCTGCTTGCGCCTCTGCATGACTCTGAAATTCTAATTTATCGAGTTTGGTTAAGCCCTCAACCAACTCCGCCACCTTATTGCCGAACTTTTCAACCAAATCCGCCTTAGTGCAACCGGTATCTTCAATTACATCATGCATCAATGCGGCCATGATGGATGGCGCATCTAAGCGCCATGTTGCGCACAACTCAGCCACTGCAACTGGATGGGTAATGTATGGTTCGCCGCTATGACGGTATTGACCCAAATGAGCGGCATCAGAAAACTGAAATGCCTTTTTGACTTGTGCAATCTCTTCAGGCTTCAGATAGGAAAGCTTTGACAGCAATCCCTCAATAGAAACTACTTGATGCTTAAGAGGAAGAATGGGTGCCGATGTCGGGCCGAACAAATGGCGACTTGATTGCGCCAACAAACTCGCAATAATAGATTTTTTACCGCTTTGAACTGGGATGTCGGAAATCGCGTCTAACAACTGTGCTTGAGCAGGATCAAGCGAAGCATCCCTAGACGAGATGCTCCCTACTTTTTCCGATGTTTTAACTAGTCCTAAAGGGAGCTCCACACCGGAACTCCTTAATTACAGTGGTACTTTGGTCAACATGTCACGGTCAGTCACACCAGCAGCTACTTCACGCAATGCAACTACGGTAGCTTTATCTCTGGACTCAACACGTGGGGAGTGACCTTGTACTAATTGGCGAGCACGATATGTCGCAGCCAAAACCAATTCGAAACGGTTTGGAATAGTTTTAAGGCAATCTTCTACAGTAATACGGGCCATGCTGGACTCACTTAATTTAGCTTCAATACCTATAGGATAACTGATTAGACCCCGAGACGCTTCAAAAGTGCTGGATTTCTAGCCATACTGGGGCCAGAGCGAAGACGGCTGGAGGCCAAGATATGCTTTAAATCTACCAGGGCCTGCTCAAATGAATCATTCACGACGATGTAATCCGCCTCATGGGCATGCAGAAGCTCTACATGAGCAGCCGCCAAGCGACGTTGAATCGTTGCTTCATCATCCTGGCCGCGCTTACGCAGACGCTCTTCTAAGGCCTCTATCGATGGCGGGAAGATGAAGATCCATTGCACAGAGGGAACTAACTTTCGAATTTGTTGAGCACCCTGCCAATCAATCTCCAACATGACGTCACTGCCCGCTTGCATTTGAGATTCAATCCAAAGCTTTGAAGTGCCATAAAAATGGCCATGAACTTCGGCCCATTCTAGAAAATGACCCTTATCACGCTCCTGCAGAAAATCTTCTTTTGCCAGAAAGCGGTAATCCTTGCCATCCACTTCGCCAGGTCGTGGTGCACGCGTAGTGGTTGATAAAGATAACTTCAGTCCAGATTCATCCTTCAGCAATGCATTTACCAAAGAGGATTTTCCTGCGCCCGAGGGCGCAACAATCATCAACATGCTGCCTTGATAGGATGGTGTCGTATTAGCGTTAGTCATAAATCGTTAATAAGGATTACTCGAGGTTTTGAACTTGCTCACGCATTTGCTCAATGAACAACTTGAGCTCAAGAGCTGCTTGAGTGCACTCTTCTGATACGGACTTAGAACTTAAGGTATTGGCTTCGCGATTGAGTTCTTGCATCAAAAAATCTAAACGTTTACCAACAGGTCCTTTGCCTGCAAGCGCAGTATCTACCGCCTGAAGATGAGTTTTTAGGCGCGCGAACTCTTCAGCGACGTCAATGCGCACTGCATACAGCACCACCTCTTGACGAATACGCTCCATCAGTTCGGCACCTGCCTTGGCTTGTTCTTGTGCAGCAAGCGCTTCAGCAAGGCGCTCTGTAAGCTTCTCTTGATACTGAGCTACATACTCAGGCACCTTAGGCTCAATCACTTTAACGATGTCACGCATCTTGCCGGTAATACTGGTGAGAACGCTAACCAAGGCCTTGCCTTCTGCATGACGACTCTCCATGAGAGCTGCTAGAGCTGCGCGCCCAGCCTCGATCGTGGCAGTGATCCAGCTATCTTCTTCGCCACGAGGCTCAGAAACAATGCCAGGCCAACGCAATACTTCGGCAATACTCAATTCTTGGGCTTTTGGGAAAGCTTCTTGGGCTTTTTCTTGAAGGGTATACAAGGCATCAAGACGATCCCGACTAATGGCACCCAGGGCATGAGGATTGCTTTTAGCGGCACCTGCTGCTGCGCTATTGACCCGCCATGCCGCTCTAAACTCGACTTTTCCACGGGATAGGCTTTGAGTAGCCATTTCTCGTAAGGCAGGCTCAGCCCCGCGACATTCGTCCGGAAGACGAAATCCAAGATCCAGAAAGCGGCTGTTGACAGCCCGACATTCCACCTGCAGATCTGCAACTACACCAGCCCCTAGGGAGACTTGGCGAGAAGCGCTGCCATAACCAGTCATGCTCGATATCATATGGACATTGTAGATTCATTATTGAACTAGACCCGATCCAGACCCCAACCCCACAGGACCCCCTTCCCATGAGTACAGCAAACCCAGCCAATATTGCCCGCCCTAGCGGCCGTAAGCCAACCGATTTGCGTCCGGTAACCATCTCTAGAGCTTTTACCAAGCATGCAGAAGGCTCGGTATTGATCGCTTTTGGGGATACCAAGGTTCTGTGTACTGCCAGCATCCTCGAAAAAGTACCTCCTCACAAAAAGGGTTCTGGCGAAGGCTGGGTTACTGCTGAATACGGCATGCTGCCCCGCTCTACCCATACTCGCAGCGATCGGGAAGCTGCTCGAGGCAAGCAATCTGGTCGCACCCAAGAAATTCAGCGCCTCATTGGTCGCGCTATGCGCAGCGTCTTTGATTTAAAAGTTTTAGGTGAAAGAACAATTCATCTTGATTGCGATGTGCTGCAAGCGGATGGCGGCACACGTACGGCTTCAATTACTGGTGCTTATGTTGCTGCTCGTGATGCGGTCAATCAACTTCTCAAAAGTGGCGCCCTGAGTAATGATCCAATCATCGATAGCGTAGCTGCGATTTCTGTGGGCATCTACCAAGGCGTTCCAGTGCTAGATTTAGATTATCCGGAAGACTCTTCTTGCGATACCGATATGAATGTTGTTATGACCGGTAAAGGCGGAATGATTGAAGTTCAAGGTACCGCTGAAGGCGCAGCCTTTTCTAGAGCAGAACTGAATGCACTTCTGGACTTGGCTGAGCAAGGTATTCAAGAGCTCACTCAAATGCAAAATGATGCATTGAAGTAAAGATCGACATGCAAAAGCTCGTTCTCGCGTCTAACAATGCCGGCAAGGTAAAAGAGTTTCAGGCGCTTTTAGCGCCACTGAACTTTCAAGTAATTCCTCAAGGTGAATTAGGCATTCCTTCAGCAGAAGAACCACACTTCACTTTTGTGGAGAACGCTCTTGCTAAAGCAAGACACGCAAGCGCCGCATCAGGCCTACCTGCCTTAGCCGATGACTCCGGAATTTGTGCCCATGCTTTAAATGGCCAGCCAGGCGTTTTGTCGGCTCGCTTTGCTGGTGAGCAAGGTGATGATGCTGCGAACAATCGAAAACTCATTCAAGATTTAAAAGATCAGGTAGATCGAGGTGCCCATTATGTGTGCGCATTGGTTTTCGTGAATAGCGCAAATGATCCTGAACCCATTATTGTGCAAACACGTTGGTATGGGCAGATTGTTGATGAAGCTGCTGGAGGCAATGGTTTTGGGTATGACCCCTATTTCTTTTTGCCGGATCAAAAATGCACCGCTGCTGAGCTAGAGCCAGAAAAAAAGAATTCAATCAGTCACCGGGGTCAAGCGCTACGTGAATTGATTGCACAACTCAAAAGCCGTGCTTAATTCCAGCACCAACAAAGTAACGCTGACTGCATTGCCTCCATTGGCTTTGTATATTCATTTTCCTTGGTGTGAAAAGAAATGCCCCTATTGCGATTTCAATTCACATCAAATTAAAGAAGGTATTACTAAGGCGGGCTTTGAGGAGCAGCGCTATATCAATGCACTGATTGCTGACCTAGAAACTGAATTACCTAATATTTGGGGGCGTCAGGTCCATAGCATCTTTATTGGTGGGGGAACGCCAAGCCTGCTATCAGCCGAAGGCATGGATCAATTACTTTGCGCTATCCGCGCTCGAGTAAATCTTGAGCCCGATGCTGAAATTACGATGGAAGCAAACCCAGGATCAATCGAAGCCGATAAATTTGCAGGATTTGCAAAGGCAGGGATTAATCGTGTGTCGATCGGAGTTCAGAGCTTTCAGGATGAACAGCTCAAAGCCTTGGGACGTATACACAATGGCGAGGAAGCCAAGCGCGCAATAGCAATTGCCCTGAAACACTTCAAATCGGTGAATCTGGATTTGATGTACGGGCTCCCAAAGCAGACATTAGATTTAGCCAAGGCAGATATTGAGACGGCCCTTTCTTTTAAAACGCCCCATCTGTCTTTCTACAATCTCACGTTGGAACCGAATACCTACTTTGCAAACTTTCCTCCGCAATTACCTAGCGATGATGAAGTGGATGCCATCTTTGAGCAGAATTTAGATTTACTCACCAAGGCAGGCTACAAACGTTATGAAGTCTCTGCCTACGCGCAGAAAAACCAAGAGTGCAAACACAATCTGAACTACTGGCGCTTTGGTGATTACATGGGCATTGGTGCAGGCGCTCATGGAAAGATTTCTTTTCCAGACAAAATTACTCGCCAAGTAAGGGAACGCCATCCAGAAAGTTATATGCAAGCAATGGAGTCCAAGGGAAATGCGTTAATTGAATCTCGGGTTCTTGAAGCTAAGGATCTGCCTTTCGAATTCATGCTCAATACCCTAAGACTGACAGATGGCGTTGCTACCAATACTTTCAGCGAGAGAACTGGTCTGCCTTTAAACGTGATTAGTAAAGGCTTAGCTGAAGCTAGTAATAAGCAATTGCTGGATGAGAATCCTAGTCAGCTAAAAGCCACTCCATTAGGTATGCGCTACCTGAATAATCTGCAAGAAATGTTTTTGGATTAAACCGTTTTAGCCGCTATGCGTTGAGCGCTAGCTACCCGTCCAAATAGGTGGCTCACCCTTTAAGAATGAAGCAACTCCGCTTTGGAAATCATTGCTGCCATAGGTTTCACTGATGAGGTCACTACAGTCGGGCAGATTGTTTTTAATTAATCTCGCCAATACCAGCTTGCTAGATTTTTGTGTAATGGGAGCTAACTGACTCAGTCGCTCTGCGAGATTGACAGCCTCTTGACCTAGCTGCTCTTGCTCGTATGTTGCTAAAAGATATCCTTGTTGGAGTAACTCCTTTGCAGGAATCATCTCCGCAAGAAGCAGCATCCGCTTAACAATGTTGATTCCTAGATGAGCAACTAGCCATGTAACATTTGCAGCAGATAAACAGTTGCCAAGTGTTTTGGCTATAGGTACGCCAAACTTTGCATCTGGAGTTGAGATTCGGAAATCACAGCAACTGGCTATTGCTAATCCGCCCCCAACAGCCATAGCATCGATAACGGCAATTGTTGGGATGGGCAAGGTGGCAAGCGGACCTAGGTAATCATCAATACCCTCTTCATAGCGAATGCCATCGTGACCATGTTTAAAGCTAGCAAATTGCGCTATATCGCTACCAGATATAAAAGACTTGCCGCCAGCGCCGCGCAAGATAGCTACACGTATCTTTGGATTCTTGGCAATATCTTCACAGATCGACTTCAGACTTTGATACATCCCTACTGTCATTGCGTTGCGAGCTGCAACATGATCAAAAGTAATGTAGGCAATGTTACCCTGCGTCTCTAAAACGACTTGAGCAACATTGCCCCCTTTTTCGGAATCACTCATAGAGAGTTTATTCAGCCTTAATATTCAGACTCTTTACTAAACGCTGGTATTTAGCCAGTTCGCCAGCCAAGAACAAACTAAATGCAGCCGGTGTTGCCGGCCCCTCAGGCTGTAAGCCCTGAGAATCAAGTGTCTTTTTAATTTGTGGATCAGCCATGGCGGCTTTAACAGCTTGGTCAATCTTGTTCACTACTGCTGGATCCATACCCTTTGGACCCATGATGGAGTACCAGTTAGTGACGTCAAATCCTGTAATACCCACTTCGTTAAACGTAGGTACGTTTGGAAGAATAGATAATCGTTTTGGGGTGGAGATTGCCAAAGCCTTCAAGCTGCCGTCTTTAATTTGCTGCAAGTTCGGCGGCAAGGTATCAAAGTTCATCGTAATTTGACCACCTAGCAAATCAATGATGGCCTGACCGCTACCTTTATAGGGCACATGGTTTAACTGAATGCCAGCAATCTTGGCAAACAAAGCACCTGCTAAGTGTTGAGTACTGCCAATACCAGACGAACCATAAGTCATCTGACCTGGATTTGCTTTAGCAAGGGAGATTAATTGTGATACCGAGTTCACAGGCAATGAAGCCTTCACTACTAAAACGTTCGGCACATATCCCAAATAAGTAATAGGTGTGAAATCCGTTGCAGGATTGTATTGAACGTTAGTCAGCACAAATGGCGCAATCGCATTGGAGTTAGAGTGGCCTACCAGCAAAGTGTAGCCATCCGGATTCGCCTTGGAAACCTGATCGGCTGCAATCGTGCCCGCTGCACCAGATTTATTTTCCACAATCACACTTTGACCCAGAATCTCACCCATTTTTGGAGCAAGGGCTCGAGCAACAATGTCGGTACCGCCACCAGGCGCAAAACCCACGATGAGTCGAATTGGTTTAGTTGGGTAAGACTGTTGTCCTAAAGCAAAGAAAGAACTCGTGGCTAGCGTGATTGCGAGCAAACTACGAACAGCCCACTGAGGCGATTTAAGCAACATAAAGTCTCCAAAATTGTTTTTATTGTGTTTGATACTATTAGAGGCTAATTCTAAACATATAAGAACAAACGAGACAATGACGAAAACACCTATAAATGACGCTTTAAATGGTGCGGATGATGGATCAAGACCATTACCCCTCTCAGGAGTACGCGTGCTTGACGTCAGCCAGGTCATGGCCGGCCCTTACTGCTGCATGCTGTTGGCGGACTTAGGTGCGGATGTTATCAAAATCGAGCCTCCGGGCACAGGCGATCAGACTCGTGGCGCAATGGGTTTCAAGATGAAGGGTTCAGACAGTATGGGCTTTCTGAACATGAACCGCAATAAACGTAGTCTCACCTTGAATCTCAAAACCGAGGCCGGTAAGAAAGTATTCTTTGAGTTGGTCAAAACCGCTGATATTTTGGTAGAGAACTATCGCCCTGGGGTGATGAAAAAACTAGGAATCGATTACGCCTCTTTAAAAGATATCAATCCTGGTTTGGTCTATGCCAGCATTTCTGGGTTTGGCCAAACTGGTCCATGGGCAGATCGCCCTGGTTTTGATCTCATGGCTCAAGCGATGTCTGGTGTCATGAGCGTCACAGGCTATCCAGATGGCCCTCCCGTTAAAGCTGGCGTTCCGGTAGCTGATATTGGCTGCGCACTTTTTGCTGTATATGGAATATTGTCGGCATATATTGGCAAAACCAAAACGGGTGAAGGTCAGTTTATTGATGCCTCACTCTTTGATTCCGCTTTGGCATTCTCCATTTGGGATACCGCTCAATACTGGGGTACTGGAGTTGAGCCCTACAAGCTTGGCACAGCCAATCATATGAGCGCCCCCTACCAAGCCATGAAAGCTGCTGATGGTTACTTTGTCATGGGTGCTACAAATCAAAAACTGTGGAAGTTGCTGTGCGACAAGATTGAGCGTCCTGAATTATTTGAAGATGCCCGCTTCAAAACAAATCCACTGCGCTTAGGCAATCGCTTAGAGCTAGCTTCTGAGCTTGAGAAAACGTTTGTCTCCAAAACTGCGGATGAATGGGTAGACACCTTATTGACCGCAGGCATCCCTGCAGGCCCCATCAACACCTATCCAGAGGCATTCGATAGCGAGCATGGCCGTCATCGTAAGATGCGGATGGAGATTGATCATCCCATTGAAGGCAAGGTGCCTAATATTGGTTTTGCCGTCAAAATGAATGGCACGCCACAACAGGTGTATCGCCACCCTCCTTTGTTGGGTGAACATACCAGCGAGCTTTTAGCTGAGCTTGGCATTGCTGGTGATGAACTGAAGTCTCTTGAAGCGGGTGGTGCCTTTGCACCTTAGTTTGCAGCTTAATAAACATAATGATTAAGTAAAAAGATAATTAACAAGGACTCCGCAGAGTCCTTGTTAGTTTTAGATGAGCCTAATTACCTTAGTTGCCCTGGTTACTCGCCAGCAGTAATAGCCATCTCTTGCGCCGAGAATGGATCTTTGGCTGGAGCGGCTGTCTTAGGGGTTGCCTTACCTTTAGTGCCTGGCATGAGTTCAAAATCAGGCACAAAGACCGTCAAGGTGCTTTTGAGTTGATCGAATGATTTGCGATCACCATCGAACTTCACCTTACCTTCAGCTAGCAACTTTTCAAACGTCGTCTGTCCACCCATCACCTGCTCAAGATCACTGCGATTTAATGTGATGGTCAGATTTGGATTCTTGGCCTGCTGACCTTTAATGTTGGTCAAAGCAGAATTACTCATCTCAATCACAAATTTTTCACCATTGTCAGGTGTAGAGAGATTGATTACAAAGTTCATGTCCGCCGCTTTCTTACTGTCCATGCTGATAGCCAAAGCATTGAGCCAGAGTTCGGTTGTCATGCCTTTAATCATGTCTGGACCATTGGATTTCGGTGATGCCCCTGAAGGCATGCCATGGCGTAGTTCATAAGCGGCCCCCAAGAAGCTATTGCGCATACTTGGACTTTCTTTTTGGTAGCCAATCTGCTCAAAAATATCTGCCAGCAAGTCTTTGGCGGCCGTATTGTTCGGTTGCGCATAAACCAACTTGTTAACAATTTCCATAGCTTCACGGTATTTGCCCTGCTTATAGAGCTCTTTGCCCTTAGCCATGATCTTGGCCGAGCCACCCATCATCTCCACATACAGTGGTGCCGAATCTTTTGGGGATAGTGGCGCTAGTGTTGCTGGGTTAACGTCCCAATAACCCAGATAACGATTTATCACGGCACGACTATTGTGCTCTTCGGAACCATGATAGCTATGAGCTGCCCATTGCCTCTTCAGACTCTCAGGCTGTTTATATACATTCTGGATTTCATTAATAGTGACGCCATTGTTTGCTAAATGGAGCACTTCGTTATGAAGATGGGCATAACTATCTCGTTGAGTACGCATCACCTCTTGTATGCGCTCATTACTCCAGCGTGGCCAGGTATGTGACGCAAACATCACCTCACTCTCATTGCCATATCGATATAAAGCGTTATTAATATTTTTAGACCATGCCAGTGAGTCGCGAACTAAGGCGCCACGTAAGGTGTAGATATTATGTATGGTGCCAGTGATATTTTCTGCTGCCCAGAATGCTTTGAATTGTGGGAAATAAGTATTCATCTCCGCAGGAGCTTCAGTGCCCGGAGTGTTTTGGAATTCCATTTCAACGCCATCAACCGTCATTTTTTCATAAGGTTGGTTGATATAGACATTAGGCTCGATCAGACCTAAATTACCAGCAGCGGTATTTTTACCAATGGATTGATCCACGTGACCAAATGGGCTACGGGGCAATAACACGCCGTACTGGAAGTACATTCTACGAGTCATGGCATTACCTGCATAGACGTTTTCCGCAATCGCATGATCCATAAAACCTGCTGGCGCAATGATCTTGACTTTGCCGCTCTTCACATCTTCCTCATCGACTACACCACGCACACCACCAAAGTGATCGCCATGCGAATGCGAATACACGACAGCTACAACTGGGCGTTTACCAAGCTTATCATTAACAAGCTCTAGTGCAGCACGAGCTGTTTCTTTGGCAGTTAATGGATCGAAAACAATCCAACCAGTATTCGTCTTGATAAAGCTAATGTTGGCTAAGTCAAAGCCGCGTACTTGATAAATTTTTCCAGGCACAACTTCATATAAACCATAGCCCATATTGAGGATAGCTTGACGTTGCAATGAAGGATGCACGCTATCAAAGTCTTTGCCCTGCAGGAGAAATTCATAGCTACCCATATCCCAGGCAACGTTGCCGGCATCTGCCATGATTGTTTTATAAGGCGGGGCCGCTATGAAGCCCTTTTTAGATTCCTCAAAATCACGCTTATCTTCGAAAGGCAGCGTCTTCCGCAATCCATTTTGCAGCTCAACCGTATAGCTTGATGGCGCCTTACCCTTTGGATCGAAATGCTTCCCCTGCATAGCGCCAGGATCCGCCACCACACCACCACCTCCTGCCGCAATCGCCAACCCAGCGGTCATTAATGTGGCCGCTACCGAAAACTGTGTGAGTTTGATTTTCATAAAAGCCCAAAGTAAAAAAGTATTTTGATTACTTCAATGATAAGTTTGAGCTAGTCAATGGCAATTAGCCCTATAGCTAATATATTAGGCTATTCAGGAAATTAGATTGCATAGAATGCAATAACCGGTAAGCCAACAAAAAAAGTGGTTCCTTTGCCAGGAAATGACTCAAACCAGATAGATCCACCGTGCCTCATCACAATATGCTTACATAACCAAAGACCAATTCCCATACCGGAACCCTTGGTAGTTGAAAGTAGCTCAAACATGTGTCCCTGCACATCTTCATCAATTCCTGAGCCTGTGTCTGCGATCGATATTTGAACGCCAGCACTACTATGCCGGCCTCGAATCGTGATTAATTTATTTAAATTTTCAATCGACTTCAATGCATCAATTGCGTTGTTCACTAAATTCAATAGGACTTGTTGAAGCTCTCCCTTATTAGCAGTGATAAATAAGTTTTCCTCTAACTTGAGAACCATCCGAATATTCTGCTTAACAATTTCTGGGCGAGCAATGGTAAGTACTAAATTAATTAATTCAGCAAGGTCAACCTTAGTAGATACCATCTTTTCATCAGCGAATACCGCTCTAAGGGAGCGGATAATACTTGCTGCACGCTGATTGTCTGCCAACAAAGAATCCAAAACTTCTCTCTGTAAGCTAGGATTTAGTTCTCCCTCTATTAGTTTCTTTTGCAAAAATTGAATATTTAAACTAGAAGCACCCAAGGGCTGATTAAGCTCATGTGCAATAGAGGCCGACAAAGCACCAGTACTAGCGGTCTTATTGGCCTTTAGCAGTGAAGCAATTAAGATTTCTCGCTCCTGTAATAGCGCTTTAGTAGATTGACTTTCATTGGTTGCATTGATGTTGGCAATGGTGATTTGTTCAGCCCAATAACCCCCAATTGCAATGTAGGATAGGGTATTCATCACAAGTTGGGAAATGGTAAACAGGATCAGCAGTTGCGGAATCTGATCAACTTGGCGAATGGTAAATGCCGAGGCAACCATGATGACGAATCGCCCTAAAGCAAAAAACATTTCAGCAAAATTGGCATATTGCATATAAACCAATTGCTTAGATGGGGAAGATTTTCTCTTCTTGCCTAGCTCATATATTTGCCAGCAATAAAAAATACTAGCAAGCCCTGCCATTACCGCAGTACGACTTTCAAAAGATCCATATAGACGCATGGAATCAAATACGGCAATAAAAATGAGGACTGAAACTGAGGAAACTATCTTTACTCGTTTAGAAACTTCATGATTGAGTGACTGACAAAATAATGCTTGCAGCATCGTTGCTACAAAAAAGAAGGTATTGGCAACGGTGAAATTAAATTCTGGGTTTGCAATATTTTGAAGGGTAATGATCCCTGCCCCGAAAATAAATAACCCCACCACATTCACTAGCAGGGATGACATCCAATACAAACTGGGTCTCAGGAGGTTCTGAGAGCGGTAATAGTGATAGATTCCAAAAAATAGGCCCATCTGAATGACGGCCAGAATAAAGAAGTAGATAGAAATGAGCAGCTTCATATTTGCTATGGTACATCCGCCGTATTGATTCGCTAAAATGCGTGTCATGCGGCTTTTTAGTAGATCCCAGCTCCTTTTCTTTGCCACCCTATTAGTCGCTGGGATTAGCTTTGCTCATGCCCAATCGGCTTTTTATAACGCTGCTAACAACTACCTCAAAAAGCGCGCTGATGCTTTTATGACGATTACGGGTTATTCACTCACACCGGATGTGACAACAGGATCGTTGTCGATCCGCAACAATGGTGGCGATAACTCCGACTTGCAAATGATTTCTCTAGGAGGCGGTGATCGAATTAGCGCAAACTTTCCTCTTTATTTAGAGGGGACCTTAGCGGTTAATCGTTACAACCCAACGTTTAGTGATGGAATCGCCAATACATCCGTTACAGTACCGGTTCATTGGAACAGCATCACAGGCACCGGCGGTATTGGTTGGGATTTTCCAATTACCAATGAATTGCGTTTCCGCCCTATTGCCAATGTCATGCTGGGGCATTTAGAGAGCGATCTTTCGATTGCTTCTAGGGTTCTTCAGAATCAAAAAGGTATTGACCTACAATTCCTCAATGGCGGCCGTATGAATTCCTATGGTTTGGGTGGCTCGGTCATGCTGGACTATGAGAACTACCAACCCGATCAAGAGATTGACGTGGAGTTACGCTATACCAATATTCCAGTACAAACATTTGATACCTCCACTGCAGTGCAAGGTTCAGCTGATTCGCAAAGTCTGGCACTTTGGGCTAGAAGTCGCATTCCGACGCCGATCACACTGCTAGATAGACCTTTAAGAGCTGTGTTTGAAGTGGCACATACCGAATTCCTGGGCGACTTACGAGGAGCCTTGGGGTTTAACTCCCTCTCCTCCGTAGGTACTGGTATTGAATTGGATCGCAGCGCATCTGATCCTGTCTTTACTCGCATCAGAGTGGTGTTTCGCTACCAATTTGGTCAAAATGTGCACGGAACCTCTATTGGCTTAGCTGCCAGCTTCTAATATGGGCAATACAATAGCTACAAATACTGAATTGCTAGTATTTACTTGTTTCCGCGTCACCACTCAGCGGTGACGCACTTTTAACACCTTAAGGATCCAACCATTATGAAAAAAATTATCATTGCTGTTGTCATTGCTGCAATCGCAGTTGGCGGCTACTTATTCCTCACCAAACCAAAAGCGCCTATTGCTGGTGTGGCCGCTCAAGAATCCGCACTTATCTATGATGGTGAAGTAACTAAAATTGATGCAGCGACTCGCACAGTTACCCTCAAGAACAAAGATGGCGAAACCTCCATTGTTGCTGGTCCTGAAGTAAAGAACTTTGCAGAAATTAAAGTGGGTGATCATGTTGACGTTGTCTATGAACTTGCGGTAGCTATTGAGTTGGTTAAGGTAAAAAATCCAGGCACAACTAGCGAACAAGTTAGCACTAGTACTACAACTGCCCCACAAGGTGACAAGCCAGGGATGATCACGACCAATACCGTTACTGCAACCGCCAATGTTGAAGCGATTGATGCAGCTAAAAATATCGTTTCTTTGAAGGGTCCACAAGGAAACATCATCAAGGTTAAGGTTCAGAATCCTGACTTAATGAAAGATATCGCTGTAAACGATCAAGTAAAAGTGGTTTACACAGAAGCAATTGCTGCAGTGGTAACTGCACCAGCAGCTAAGAAGTAATCAAAAAATGAAGTAATTCTTTTCCAGTAGCTGAAAAGACAAAAAGCCCAGCAAGTAGTTGCTGGGCTTTTTCACATGTAACTTGGCGGAAGAGGTGACCGCCATAATAGAATCTTACACAATATCAAATAGTCTCAGAAAGCCATTTATTACTTGGTCTTAAAGCCTATATTAGCATCAGGCAGTCTTATTCCGTATAATCAAATATCATACTTTTAGGTATGTAGGTTGGTATACACCCTGACCATATAGGAACTTAGCAATGCCAAAGATCGTAATGCCCATGTCTGCCCTTGCCGTTAATAAGCTTAAAGCTGTTGGCTGGCATGCTGTTGGGGGAGTAAGCGGTTTGAACCTCCAAATTAGAGAGCCTCAGAATAAGGACTCAGATAGTCCTATGCCTAAATCTTGGGTACTAAGAACACACATAGGGTCAAAGAGAGTTCCTCTTGGACTTGGCTCATATCCACAGGTTTCACTTGCAGAAGCTAGGGAAGCAGCTAAGAGGATGTTAGATGCAATACGTCAAGGTATTGACCCCAGAGTCCAACGTAAGGAGATTAAAAGCTCCCTGATGGCAAGTCTGGCAAAGAATAAAACGTTCAAAGAATGTGCAGAAGCATATATGGATGCACATTCAGCGGTCTATACAAGCGATAAACACCGTAAGCAATGGTCATCGACTCTCCAGACTTATGCATACCCAATTATTGGCAATATGCTGGTTGAAGATATATCAATGAGAAATATATTGGATGTCCTAACTCAGGATGTAAAAAGTGAGGCTGGAGAAAAGCTAGGCGATCTTTGGAGAGTGAAAACTCCTACGGCACAAAGACTGCAGGGTAGATTAAAAACGGTCTTCGACTACTGCATCGTCAATGAGTATAGAAAAGGGATGAACCCAGCAAGCTGGGATGGATTTCTTGATACACAGCTACCATCGCCATCGAAGATACAAACTAAGAATCACCACCCTGCTGTTCCATACGTAAATGTAGGTGAGTTTATGATCCACCTTCGCAAGAATAAAAGCATAAGTGCTAAGGCTCTTGAGTTTTTGATTCATACTGCAGTCCGTTCTGGTTCAGTCAGGGAGGCTGAATGGTCTGAAATAGACTTTGAATCTAAAGTATGGAATATTCCAGCAACTCATACAAAAACCAAAAAAGAGCATCGTGTTCCACTATCAAACCAATCCATCAAGTTACTCAAGTCAATAACCTGACCTGTCTGGTTTTATCGGACCAATTTCATCTAGAAACTCTGGCTCCCGTTATTAATTCCTTTTGCCATCCAGCGACAAACTCTGTTGGGGTTTGATAATCCAAACTTGAGTGTGGCCTGATTAAATTGTAGTGCCTACGCCATTGCTCAATAATTACCTTGGCATGCACTCTACTATGAAACCAGTTCATGGCTAAGCACT
>NZ_JACVPB010000005.1 GCF_018882085.1 Polynucleobacter sp. AP-Reno-20A-A9
GAATATATCCACTACTACAACCATGATCGAATTAAGCAAAAACTAAAGGGACTGAGCCCGGTAAATTACCGAACTCAATCCCTCGTGCTAACCTAACTAAACTGTCCAACTTTTGGGGGTCAGTTCAATTGAGTGGCTTTTAACTTATCTCTCAAATCTAATTGATGCTACTGTTATAAAAGTGGAGCCTAGAGGTAGATTGCTTAATTCGTCTTCAGGTTGTCTAGCATCTGCAATGATTCTTGGAGTTTACGGGGCTCTACTGGGTTCCAGCCACGGTAGGGCGATACGGCGATAAATAAAAATATCACTGCAGTGACAATACACAATGAAGCTATAGATAAAGATACTTTCATTGCTTTAATGCTTTCCAGATGGACTATACCTACTGATAACAGTAGTAGGAATGAGAAAACTGGAATCGATGGCCATTTTTTAAGGCTATCGTTATCGTATGCCAGTGATTGTCTAACTTGCCGGTCATGGCGGATGGTTCCAATGGCTGACAGGAGCTGACTTTCTATACCGCTACTTTGATTGGGCTGATAGGCGATGTCACTGATGATTTTATTTAAAGCTAAAAATTCTGGCGTTGAAATTCCACGCTTACTGGCATCTCTACTTTCCATGGCAGGCCATTCTTTTTCGATGACTGCGGCCAGATAGTTTTTCATTCCTGAGATTATTTTTACCTGATCTTTCGCAGGAAGTACTGTCGCTGTGCTTACTATGGTTTCGACTGCATTTGATTCGGTTATGACATTTGAGATGGCTGATTGATGATGTTCAAATGAGTAGCTCGCTAGGGTGGAGATTGCAAGGCCGAAAATAAAGGAGGTAATGGAAAGAAAGGAAGGCACTACTGCATCTGAATCATGGAGCCATCGCGAAATAGGCGAATCATTCAGTGTCCAGTAAATTGCATAAGCAACGCCAGCTGTTATCAGCGTTGTTGCGACAATTAAAATTAGTAATTCAGTAGTGAAGAGGCTCATTGAATGCTTATAAATTGGTTATTTAAAGATTGACACTATGAAACTCGTTGTTAAGCGAGTCCACCGTGTCTTAGCAGGGCATCGATACTAGGCTCTCTACCTCTAAAGGCTTTAAAGGATTCAGCAGCAGGGCGACTACCGCCAACCTCTAAAATCTCTTCTCGGTAACGAGTGCCAGTCTTTTCATCAAGGACGCTGCCAGTGAGCTTTGCCGCTTCTTCAAAGGCAGAGTAGACATCAGCTGATAACACTTCTGCCCACTTGTAGCTGTAATAGCCTGCTGCATAGCCGCCAGCAAAGATGTGGCTAAAGGTGTTGATCCAACGAGAGATGGCTGGTTGTGGAATGACGTTAAATTGATCGGCAATCGCTCTGGATAGGTCTAATACTGCGTGACCTTGAGCATTCTTCGCATCAAAGCTCGCATGTAAGCGCCAGTCGGTGAGAGACATGACGATCTGACGCAGCGTCATATAACCATTCTGGAAATTCTTGGCGGCGAGGATCTTCTCGAATAATTCTCGTGGAAGAGACTTACCAGTCTCGGCATGCGCTGTCATTTTTTCCAATACCTCCCATTCCCAGCAGAAGTTTTCCATAAACTGGCTTGGTAACTCTACCGCATCCCACTCAACCCCATTGATGCCTGAAACGCCTAAAGCGCTAACTTGAGTTAGTAGGTGGTGCAAACCATGGCCGCTCTCATGGAAGAGGGTGATGACATCATCGTGAGTAATGGTAGGTTGACGTAAAACTCCCTCTACCTTGACTGGCGGTGCAAAGTTGCAAACTAAGTACGCAACGGGTACTTGAATTTCACCATTAGGCAAGACCCTTCGGCCGCGTGCGTCGTCCATCCAGGCGCCGCCTCGCTTGCCAGGGCGAGCATAGGGGTCTAGGTAAAAATAAGCCACGATATTGCTCTTGGCGTTCTTAACCGAGAAGGATTGCACGTCAGTATGCCAAGTGGGTAAATCTGCCGATTCAATCTTCACGCCAAACAAAGTCTGAATGACTTGGAAGAGCCCATCTAATACTTTAGGCAGAGGGAAGTATTGCTTGAGCTCATTCTCTGAAAAGGAATAGCGTTCTTGCTTCAATCTTTCGGAGGCAAAAGCAACATCCCACGGCTCCAATCCATCAACAATAGATAGCTCTGTCTTGGCAAAATCAGATAGCTCTTGCCAATCCTTTAATGCAAATGGTTTTGCTTTCTGTGCAAAGTTGGTCAGGAATGAGTCAACCTCATCAACACTGCTAGCCATCTTCGGAGCCAAACTTAGGGCGGCATAGTTTTTGAAACCCAGCATACGCGCTTCTTCGTCGCGCTGTCGTAATTGGTCAAGCATATTCTGAGCGTTGTCCCAATCCAATTTACCCTTGGCGTATTGAGGCGCAAGCTCTGAAGCTCGCGTGACATAGGCCTCGTACATCAAGCGACGCAGCGCCCGATTTTCTGAATACTGCATAACGGGGTAATAAGAGGGGAAGTGTAGAGTAAAGGCCCAACCCTGGAGGTTCTTCTGCTGGGCAGTATCTGCAGCAGCTTCAATAGCGTCCTCAGGCAAACCTACCAAATCAACTTTATCAGTGATGAGATGAATAAAACCATCAGTAGCATCTAGAACATGATCTGAAAAGGCTTTACCTAAGCTTGCTTGCTCATCTTGAATTTGAGCAAAGCGCGGCTTGTCTGCATCACTCAACTCAGCTCCACCCAGACGAAAGTCTCGTAAAGAGTTTTCAATCACTTTCTTCTGCGCAGTACTCAGTTTTGTAAAGTCAGGAGCTTTGCTGAGTTCTTTAAACTTTTTGTAGAGCTCTAAATTTTGCCCAAGACTCGAAAAGAAGGCAGTGACCTTAGGTAGCATCTCGCCATAGGCGGCGCGCAACTTCGGGGTATCAGCAACGCTATTAAGATGAGAGATCACCCCCCATGACCTACCAAAAAACTCAGTAGCATCTTCTAGGGGCTCAGCCAAGGCGTCCCAAGTCGATGGAGTGCTTGGATTGACTGCTATATCTACTGCATCTTGTGCATGCTTGAGCAAATACTCAATCGCAGGTGCAATATGCTCAGGCTTCACTTCTGAGTAAGCTGCAATGCCACGACCAAAAGTCACTAAAGGGTTATTTTGTAATTCTGCTGGGAGAGGGCTGGAGAGGGATGTAGTCATCCCTCTAGCTTAATGGACTGAGGGCAATTTTGCCAAAAGTCCCAGTAATTCCTTAGTGCTTGGCGGCTTTTTCAGCTGCTTCTAAGGTATTCATTAAGAGCATGGTGATGGTCATCGGGCCTACACCACCTGGAACCGGGGTAATCCAGCCGGCAACATACTTGGCAGTATCAAAATCCACGTCGCCGCAGAGCTTGCCATCAGGTAGGCGATTAATACCTACGTCGATGACAACGGCGCCATTTTTCACCATATCACCAGTAATCATTTTAGGTTTGCCAGTGGCAACCACCAAAATATCGGCATCTTTTGTGTGATGAGCAAGGTCACGCGTTTTGCTATTACAGATGGTGACGGTTGCACCGGCTTGTAATAAAAGCATAGCCATTGGCTTGCCCACAATATTAGAGGCGCCCACAATAACAGCGCGAGCACCGCGGATAGGGTACTCAATGCTTTCAAGAATCTTCATGCAGCCATAAGGCGTGCAAGGTTTGAATTCTGGTTGACCAACCATCAAGGCACCAGCATTTGCCACGTGAAAGCCATCGACATCCTTTTCTGGGGCAATCGCTTCTAACACTCTCTCAGAAGCGATATGTTCTGGCAATGGTAATTGCACCAAGATGCCATGAATCACCGGATCTGCATTCAGTGTGGCAATACGAGCGAGTAATTCTTCTTCGCCAAGTTCTACAGAATAGCGCTCTAAAACAGAATGAAAGCCAACATCTTCACAGGCTTTTACTTTATTGCGCACATATACCGCGCTGGCGGGGTTGTCACCAACCACAATAACCGCCAAACCTGGTCTAGTGCCTTTGGCAGTAACAATGGCGCCGCGTGCAGCAATTTCAGTGCGTAGTTTTTTGGAAAGGGCGTTTCCGTCTAATAATTGAGCTGGCATAGAAAATCCCAGTGATTAATTAGGTTGTGGGTCAGATAAGGCCAGGCGGAGCAGGTCTGCTACCGTATTGACGTTGAGCTTCTCCATGATGTTGGCGCGGTGTGCTTCAACAGTCTTAATTGAGATGCCGAGGTCATCAGCAATTTGTTTATTCAAGCGGCCTGCAACAATGCGCTCAAGAACTTGACGCTCACGACCAGTTAACTTGCTGAGTAAGCTCTGGGTAATTTTGCGTTGACTGGCTTGTGAATAATCGATGCGCGCTTTAGCAAGCATGCGATCCACTAAACCACACAGATCATTTTCTTTAAAAGGCTTTTCAATGAAATCCACTGCACCACGCTTCATGGTGGAGACAGCCATCGATACATCGCCGTGACCAGTAATAAAAGCAACTGGCATGGGCAGGTTTTCGCTAGTTAAGCGCTCCTGCAATTCAAGGCCTGACATGCCAGGCATGCGCACATCTAGAATGGCGCAAGAAATGGTGGATTTATCGGTGCTTTGCAATGACTGTAAGAAACGTTCTGCGCTTGCATGGCAACGTACAACATAGCCATTACTTTCTAATAGCCAAGTAAGCGAATCTCTTACTGCTTCGTCATCATCAACTACATAGACAACTTCAGCTTGGTTTGGTTTTGCAGTAGCGCTTAAGTTCATATCAGTTCTCGCGAGGTAAATCTTTAAATTCGAAGTTAAACAGCACCCTTGGTTCCAGGGGATTCCAACGGTAGAAGTATTGTAAAGGTGCAGCCAGCCAGCTTGGTTTGTTCTGAGTCTTGAACATTGGTAGCCCAAAGTCTGCCATGGTGAGATTCAATAATGGAGCGGCAAATATTGAGCCCCATACCCATTCCATCAGACTTTGTGCTGAAAAACGGCTCAAATATGCGTTCCAGAACGTTTTCCGAGATACCGCCCCCAGCATCGGTGACCTGGATTCTGAGCATGGCGGGGAAGATGCTGGTGTCTAAATCAGCGCTAATCCGAACCGGCGGCGCTGACCAACGGGAGGAAAGGGGGTAAGCCTCACGGACGCTATCCAGTGCATTTTTCAATAGATTGACAACAACCTGCAGGATCAGCACTGGATCCAGGTCTACTACAGGCAGATTTTCGGCAATTTCCGACGCAATGACTAAGCGATGGCGGTGGGCTTCAATTTCAACCAAACCAACAGCATCATTAATAATTTCGACAATGTTCGCAGCTTTACGTTGAGGCTCACTGCGTTTTACAAAACCCCGAATGCGCTGAATGATAGTGCCGGCACGATGGGCTTGGTCAGAGGCTTTTTCTAGAGCCGGCAAAATTTCTTTGGTCAGGGCAGGGTCTAGATGCCCATCTAAACGCTTAGCAACACCCATGCAGTAGTTGGATATGGCTGAAAGAGGTTGATTTAGTTCGTGAGCTAAAGAGGATGCCATTTCACCCATTGTGGTGAGACGACTGGTGAACTGCATACGTTCTTGTTGCTGTAGAGCTAAATCATCCGCTTCTTTACGAGCGGTAATGTCGGTGGCAATCAATAGCTGCGCAAGATGCCCATCTACCCAAGGGATGTAACGACGTCTAACTTCAAACCATTGATTATTGACATCGCCTAGCTGAACTTCTTCTGACTCGGACTCTTGATACAAAAATGGCGTTGGAATTCCTGGGGGGGAATCCTCAAGATCCTCTGCGATAGCTCGCATTGTCATGTTGGTTGTATCGCTGCCCGCTAATTGGAAGTGACCTTTAGAGTTGTCTCCAAAGCGCTCCCTATAAAAACGATTAGCAAATAGCAGGGCGTTAGTCTCCAGCGAGACCACTGACACAGCGGCGTCTAGACTTTCTAGAACGGTGGTAAAGCGATCTTGAGAGGCAGCTAATTCTTCACGAATCTTCTTAGGTTCAGAAATATCAATTAAGGAGGTAACCCAACCAGTCTGCTTCCCTTTTTCATTTATAAGAGGAGCAATAAAGGTACGCGTCTGTATTAAGGTGCCATCTTTTTTTAAGACCACCCCTTCGATGCCGACCCTCATCACATCGCTGATCTCGGATTTCATTGCCCGATTCATTTTCTCAATAAGCTCATCCCTTCGGCCATCAGGCCAAAATGGAAAGGGTGGAGTGAGACCTATTAACTCTTCGGATGTCCAGCCCGTCATTTCGCAAAAAGCTCTATTTACATAAGTAATGCGCTTTTGCATATCGTGCGCACGAATACCCACGGGGGCAGAGTCTTCCATGGCATTGCGAAAGCTCGTTTCTTTGCGCAGACTTGCTTCAGCCTCTTGGCGAACTTGCATTTGCTTTAGTACGGACCACAGACTCCAAACTACGAATGCGCTTAATCCCAGCACGACACCAATCAACATCCTAAACGTGAGATTGGTTGGTGGAGGATAGGTATCAATGCGTAAATTAATGTTTGGACTTAAGACCCCAATGTCTAAGCTCGTCTGATTGCTAAACGCCCTCTTAGGGGTATCTCTATCTGAAGAGATGCCTAACACTCTTTCATTGTCGGTGAGCAAGGTAAAGCGGTAGTGGGATTTCAGTTCGCTGGGTAGGATATCCAATATCCCTTGAGTGGTATAGAGGGCTGCCAAGAAGCCAACCACTTCTCCGCCAACAATATTGGGCACCACTTGCCATAAAACGATTTTTCTATCCGTCGCGATTGGTGCGTCACCCGGTAGATTTAAGGAAACAAACTGACTGAAGGCTGCTCGACTGGTTACTCGACTCAACTCAATAGTTGATGCAAGACTGGAATTAACCAATTGATCATTTTGAGTTTTGCTAATCCAATCTGATTTGTTGCTTTCAGCCGGTGCGGACCATTGCCGCTGATTTTCATTGTTAAGCCAAATGATTTTGACGATCTCATGATTATTTAAAACAAGATCCTCTGATTGCTCGCGCGCAATTTGCCTTAGCTTAGCTTGATCTTCACTTGCAGCCACTTCTCGATTAATGGTTGTTAGTGCATCGAGGTTGCTGGCAAAACGCGATTGAATGCGCTGTTTGGCAAAAGAAAGCTCTCTAAATAAAGCCGCTTCCTGTTGGTTTTTCTCTTGTAAATGCAGCGTTCCCAAAATAATGCCCATGACTGCTGTAAACAGAACAATGGCCAAAAGAGGGGTGTAAACAATCCTGAATCCGCGTATTTTGCGGAGCCACCTGAAGGGGCTGAGGATTAGGCTGGAAAATGCTGTTTTTCTCATGAATACAGAGCATTTTGCCTTACTTGCCTGTTTATATAGCCAATTCTGCCCACTATTTGGCTTCTTATTTGCACCGCAATAAAATACCGCATTATGAGAAATACTATCATTATGTGGAAAATTGCTTGTTTACACCCATATACCTTCCTAGAATATTGCCTATAGAGTTAATGACAAATTAAGCACTATTCAATGGAGACAGAAAATGGCAGCAGTTCCAGACCAAGTATTAGGTAAACAGAGCACCCAGGATGCGGATCCAGGTGAGACTCAAGAATGGTTACAAGCGCTCGATGGCGTTATTCGTAACGAGGGCCCTGAGAGAGCTGCCTATCTCATCGATCAACAAATTTCTCATGCTCGCGTAAACGGAGTGGTGCAGCCATTTCATGCTGAGACTCCTTACATCAATACTATTCCCGTTGAAAATCAAGCGCGATTGCCTGGCGATCAAAATGTGGAACATCGCATTCGTTCATACACTCGCTGGAATGCAATGGCGATGGTTTTGCGTGCGAATAAAGACACAAATGTTGGCGGACACATTTCTTCATTCCAGTCAGCGGCTACTTTATATGACGTTGGCTTTAACCATTTCTGGCATGCACCATCTCCTGAGCATGGCGGAGATTTAATATTTGTGCAAGGTCACTCCGCGCCAGGTGTTTATGCGCGTGCTTATATGTTGGGTCGTCTCGAAGAGGGTCAACTGAATAACTTCCGCCAAGAAGTTGGCGGCAAAGGTATCTCTAGCTATCCACATCCTTGGTTGATGCCGGATTTCTGGCAGTTCCCAACGGTATCGATGGGCTTAGGCCCAATCATGGCCATTTACCAAGCACGTTTTATGAAGTACCTCACAGACCGCGGCTTCATTCAGGAGCAAGGTCGTAAGGTTTGGGCATTCTTGGGTGATGGCGAAACCGACGAACCAGAATCATTGGGTGCGATTGGTATGGCTGGTCGTGAAAAACTCGACAACCTCATATTCGTTATCAACTGTAATTTGCAGCGCCTAGACGGACCAGTGCGCGGCAACGGCAGCATCATTCAAGAGCTCGAGGGTGAGTTCCGCGGCGCAAGCTGGAATGTGATTAAGGTTGTGTGGGGCGGTCAGTGGGATGCTCTCTTTGCGCGCGACAAAAAAGGGATTTTGATGCAACGCCTTGGCGAGATCGTCGATGGCCAGTACCAGACCATGAAGTCCAAGAATGGCGCCTACGTTCGTGAGATCGTTTTCAATACTCCAGAATTAAAAGCGTTAGTAAGCGACTGGAGTGATGATGAAATTTGGCAACTGAATCGTGGTGGCCATGATCCACATAAAGTTTATGCAGCATTTCATGCAGCGGTAAACCATAAGAATCAACCTACCGTGATCCTAGCTCACACTATTAAAGGTTATGGCATGGGTGGTTCAGGTGAGGCGATGAACATTGCTCACCAAGCGAAGAAGATGAACGATGACGACGTGCGTCGTTTCCGTGATCGTTTTGAGATTCCCGTCAAAGATGAAGAGTTAGACGAAATGCCTTTGGTGAAATTTGCCGAAGGTAGCCCTGAGTTGGATTACATGAAGGCGCGTCGTCAAGAGTTAGGTGGTTACTTGCCGCAACGTCGCACTAAAGCGGAGAGCTTGCCAGTTCCTGCATTAGAAGTATTTGCGCCATTACTTGAGGCCACTACTGAAGGTCGTGAGATCTCTACAACCATGGCATTCGTGCGCATACTTAATACAGTAGTGCGCGATAAGGTTTTAGGTAAGCGGGTGGTACCGATTGTTCCGGACGAGTCCCGTACCTTTGGTATGGAAGGCATGTTCCGCCAATTAGGAATTTGGAATCAATTAGGCCAGCTCTACACGCCAGAAGATCACGATCAATTGATGTTCTACAAAGAGGACAAGACAGGCCAAATTCTGCAAGAGGGTATTAATGAGGCGGGTGGTATGTGCGATTGGATCGCTGCCGCAACTTCTTACTCTACACATGGTGTACCCATGTTGCCTTTCTACATCTTCTATTCGATGTTTGGTTTCCAGCGTATCGGTGATTTAGCTTGGGCTGCAGGGGATATGCGTAGCCGTGGTTTCTTGCTCGGTGGTACAGCCGGAAGAACCACCTTGAATGGCGAGGGCTTACAGCACGAAGACGGCCATAGTCATCTTTGGAGTGGTGCGGTACCAAACTGCATCAGCTATGACCCAACCTTCTCATTTGAATTGGCTGTAGTGATTCAGGATGGTATGCGTCGTATGTTGGAAGTTCAGGAAGATGTGTATTACTACGTTACTTTGATGAATGAAAACTATTCACACCCAGGAATGCCCAAGGGTGCGGAGAAAGACATCATCAAGGGTATGTATAAGCTTAAGTCCGTTGGTGATGACAAGGCAAAACTACGCGTACAACTCTTAGGCTCAGGAACGATCTTCCGTGAGGTGATTGAAGCGGCAGAGATCCTTCATAAGGACTGGGGTATTGCTTCAGATTTGTGGGGTTGCCCAAGCTTTACTGAACTAGGTCGTGATTGGACTGCGGTTCACCGTAGCAATCTATTGAACCCAAGTGCCACACCAGCGCTCTCTCATGTAGAGAAGTGCTTAAAAGACACTTCCGGCCCAATCGTTGCGGCTACTGACTATGTTCGTTTATTTGCCGAGCAAATTCGTCCAGCAATCCAGCACATGGGCCGCCGTTATGAAGTGTTGGGTACTGATGGCTTCGGTCGCTCTGATACTCGTGAAAAACTCCGTGACTTCTTTGAAGTAGATCGTCGCTGGGTCGTTCTGACTGCCTTGAGATCTTTGGTTGATTCCGGTCAGCTTGATCGCTCTAAGTTGGCTGAGGCAATTAAGAAGTACAACATCGACGCCACTAAACCAAACCCAATGACGGTTTGATAAGAGATAAATACTATGAGTCAAATAATTGAAATCAAAGTCCCAGATATCGGTGACTATAAAGATGTACCAGTCATTGAAGTCTTGGTTAAGCCTGGTGACAAAGTTGAGAAAGAACAATCCATCGTGGTCCTGGAGTCTGACAAGGCCACCATGGACGTTCCTTCATCACACTCTGGCATCGTCAAAGAAGTCAAAGTGAAGGTGGGCGATAACCTTTCTGAAGGTTCGGTCGTGGTGATCTTAGAAGGTGGAGCTTCTGGCTCTGTAATTGCTCCCGCACCCACTCTTGCACCTGCACCTGCCGCACCAGCAACTAAAACTGTAGAGCCGCCGATTGCACGTGCACCAGCGCCTCCCCCAATTAGCAATACTCCTCCGCCAGTTGATGCCGCAGTAAGTCATGCAAGTCCATCGGTGCGTAAGTTTGCACGTGAGCTTGGCGTTACTATTGCGCAAGTTAAAGGATCAGGCCCTAAAGGCCGTATTACCCAAGAAGACGTCCAAGCATTTGTGAAGGCGGCTATGAGTGGTGGTGCGGGTAGTCCTGCCGCTGCTTCTAGTGGCGGCAGCTTAGGTGGTTTGAATCTGATTCCTTGGCCGAAGGTTGATTTCACAAAGTTTGGTGAGATCGAGCGCCAACCACTCAATCGTATTAAAAAACTCACTGCAGCCAATTTAGGTCGCAACTGGGTAATGATTCCAGCCGTGACTTATCACGAAGATGCTGACATTACTGATTTAGAAGCATTCCGCGTTCTTACTAACAAAGAGAATGAGAAGAAGGGCGTCAAGATTACGATGCTCGCTTTCTTAATGAAGGCTGCGGTCGCTGCCCTGAAAAAATATCCAGAGTTCAATAGCTCTTTGGATGGCGATGATCTGATTTTGAAGAAATATTTCAATATTGGATTTGCAGCCGATACTCCAACTGGATTAGTTGTGCCAGTCATTAAAGATGTCGATAAGAAGGGCATCTTTGAGTTAGCTAAAGAAACCTCAGACTTGGCGGCTCTTGCTCGTGATGGCAAATTAAAGCCAGACCAAATGCAAGGCGCTAGCTTCACGATCTCATCATTGGGTGGTATCGGTGGAACGTATTTTTCACCAATCGTCAATGCTCCTGAAGTTGCCATTATGGGTGTGAGCAAAGCGGCTATGAAGCCAGTGTGGGATGGTAAGCAATTTGTGCCACGCCTCATTTGCCCATTGTCTCTCTCAGCAGATCACCGTGTAATTGATGGTGCTTTAGCTACCCGTTTCAATGTGTATATTGCTCAGCTCTTGGCCGACTTCCGTCGCGCTAGTCTGTAAGGGGGATCTATGACTAAGCAAACGATCCTCGTTCCAGATATTGGCGATTACTCAGATGTGCCTGTGATTGAAGTGCTGGTTAAAGTTGGTGACGTGATTGAAAAAGAACAACCGCTATTAGTTCTTGAATCCGATAAAGCAACCATGGAAATCCCAGCCGATACTGCAGGTACTGTTACCAGTATTGCAGTCAAGCCTGGAGATAAAGTAAGTAAGGGCGCTGTGATTGTGGAGATTGAGGCTAGTGGTGTTGCTCCTGCGTCTCAACTCGCTCCAGCAGCAAAACCTGCCGCACCAGCTGCACCTGCTGCTATTGCCCCTGCTCCAGTAGCAGGTCAGTACAGCGGTAAGGTTGATCATGAGTGTGAAGTGTTGGTGCTTGGTGCTGGCCCTGGTGGTTATAGCGCAGCGTTTCGTAGTGCCGACTTGGGTATGAATACCGTTTTGGTAGAGCGCTATCCAACTTTGGGTGGTGTTTGCTTGAACGTTGGATGTATTCCATCTAAAGCATTGCTGCACACCACCTCAGTCATGGACGAAGTCAAAACCATGGCTAAGCACGGCATTACTTTTGGCGCGCCGAAGATTGAGATTGATCAATTACGGGGTTATAAAGAATCCGTCATCGCGAAGTTGACTGGCGGCCTTGCTGGTATGGCAAAGGCTCGTAAAGTAAAAGTAGTGCGTGGCCTAGGCAAATTCTTGGATGCAAACCATGTCGAAGTTGAGTTAACTGATGGCACTGGCCAGGATCTCACTGGTAAAAAAGAAGTAGTGCGTTTTCAGAAGGCGATTATTGCTGCTGGTAGCCAGCCAGTGAAATTGCCTTTCTTACCAGAAGATCCACGCATTGTGGATAGTACTGGCGCATTGCTGCTGAAGAGCATTCCAAGGCGCATGCTCGTTATAGGTGGCGGTATTATCGGTTTAGAGATGGCGACTGTTTACAGCACGCTAGGCTCGCGCATTGATATCGCCGAGATGATGGATGGCTTGATGGCCGGCGCCGATCGTGATTTAGAAAAAGTCTGGGAGAAGTTCAATGCCGGACGCTTTGAAAAAATCATGCTAAAGACCAGAGCTGCTAAAGCAGAAGTAAAGCCTGACGGAATTCAAGTTTCTTTCGAGAGTGAGAACACACCGGCTGAACCACAAACTTATGACTTGGTATTGGTTGCGGTAGGACGTACTCCGAATGGCAAAAAGATTGATGCCGGTAAAGCAGGTGTGCAGGTGGATGAACGCGGCTTTATTCCTGTTGACAAACAAATGCGTACCAACGTCTCCAATATTTTTGCAATTGGTGACCTGGTTGGACAACCCATGCTGGCACATAAGGCAGTGCATGAAGGTCACGTTGCTGCTGAAGCTGCTGCTGGTGAAAAATCCTACTTCGATGCGAAGCAAATTCCATCAGTTGCCTATACCGATCCAGAAGTAGCTTGGGCTGGTTTGACGGAAGAGCAGTGTAAGGCTCAAGGAATTGCTTATGAGAAGGGCTTATTTCCATGGGCAGCGAGTGGACGTGCGATCGCCAATGGTCGGGATGAAGGTTTCACAAAACTCATTTTTGATGCCACCACTCATCGCATTATTGGTGGCGGCATTGTCGGTACACATGCTGGTGATCTCATTGGTGAAGTGTGCTTGGCTATTGAGATGGGTGCTGATGCAGTGGATATTGGTAAAACAATTCATCCGCACCCAACGCTTGGAGAGTCAGTAGGTCTTGCGGCTGAGGCAGCCCACGGACATTGCACTGATTTGCCGCCAGTGAAAAAGAAATCTTAAGTAGCGCTTGACGAACAAAAAAGCCCCGAGCAATCGGGGCTTTTGCATTTCACCATCCATAAAAACAGATTCTATAAAATCAGTTTCGGATTGAGCTCACGAATACGCTCATCCACATAGTAGCCTCCGCATTCCGTATATCGAAGATATTTAGCCCCACAATGCTTGCATTCATATACGTCAGATTTATTGTATGGATGGAAGGGGGTTGAAATAGGGGCATTCTTAGACCAGATAGTCATTCCCTTGGGGAGATCTTCTTCCCAGCATTCCGGAGCATCTTCGACCCTCAGGGTTCCAACGCACTCCAGAGAATTTGTCATGAAACCACCCGGGATGCTTTCCCAGCCCTCACAGCTCAGTGACTGACAGTCAGGGCATTTGTCTTTTGAGTCAAAAGACTTGGCGAGGGACAGTAACTCGTCTCTATTGAGACTTTTGGTCATGTGAAGCATATAAAAGTGCGCTGAGCGAAGTATATTTTTGTTAGAGGATAAATGAAGTCATCGAACGGATACAAAAAAGCCCCGTATAACCAGGGCTTTTGCATTCGAGAGAACTCACTGCGAATTATTTCTTCTTTGTCGCTTTGCTAGCTTTATCTGCAGTTTTCAATACTGTTTCTGTTGCACCGCTTAGGTTAGTTTGCGCAACTTCAACTGCATGCTTGACTGCCTTCTGGCTAGTCTCAAATACATTGTTTGCAGAAGCAATCGCTTGCTTCATTACTTGTACGGCTGCATCTGATCCTGCCGGCGCATTTTGTGTCCACTCTTCTACTAAAGAATTGATTTTCTTTTGGCCTGCTTGAAATTCTTTTTCAGCGGATTGTGTGAAGCTATTTTGTGTCTCGTGTGCCAACTCGTATAAATGACGGCTGTAGGCCATAATTTTTTCTGCCATTGGTTGCACTGCTTCAGCTTGATGGGCTAGCAACTGTTGAATGTCTTTCACTTCCAGTGCTTTCTTGGCGCTATTCATGCTATCGCTCAAGCTTTGTTTGGCAATGTGCATATTGAGTTCAACTAACTTTTCAATGCTTTGCAATGCTTGATTAGTTAATCCACTCAAGGTCTCTAAGTTTGCTTTTTGTGCTGCTGCAATTTGTTCTGGCGTTAAGTTCATCTGCATCTCTTTCTGTTTAGCTAATTACTTTATTTTGATCTTGGACTTTTGCCTAATGTACTCTCTTTGCACCATTGTGTGGCATATATATATTGCGTTGCAGCATAAGACCAATATCGGGGACATAGGTAGTCTAAATAAGAAAAGAGCCTAAAATTGGGGATTCAGTAAAAAATCTCAATATTTTCAGTAAGTTACCCATGAAGCTTTCGCTTGATAACGCCATTGCACCGATATTTGTCCTTATTTGGAGTACCGGCTTTGTAATTGCGCGTTTGGCAATGCCATATGTGGAGCCAGCCACCTTTTTGTTTTGGCGTTTTGCAGGGGTTCTAGCGGCCATGGCAGCGCTCAGTCTGGTTTGGAGAATCGCCTGGCCCAGTTGGTCGCAAATCAAGCATATTGCCATTGCTGGCATCTTGCTGCAGTTTGGTTATTTGCTGGGAGTATGGTTTGCCGTGCGCCTAGGAATGACGGCAGGTTTAGTGGCCATTATTGTTGGTCTACAACCCATCATTACCGCCTGGTTTGCTGCTTGGATTTCTGAGAAGGTGAGCTCGCGTCAATGGATAGGGCTGGGATTCGGGTTTGCTGGAGTTGCGTTGGTGGTTGCCGAGAAGATTGGTTTTAACCACATTCCATTTGCTAGTTATGTTTTGGCATTTATTGCACTTCTCTCCATAACCTTTGGCACGCTGTATCAGAAGAAATTCTGTCCTGTATTTGACCTGCGTGCCGGATCCTCTATTCAGTTTGGAGTATCAGCAGTACTGTGCTTTTTTTGTATGTATTTCTTTGAATCTGGTGTGATGGTTTGGAACCCATCTGTCATTGGTGCCTTGCTTTGGGCCATCTTTCCCTTGTCAATTGGATCGATTAGCTTGCTCTTTATGATGATTCGTAAGGGGGCCGCCACTAAAGTCACTAGCTTTCTCTATTTAGTACCGCCGACAACTGCTGCAATGGCCTGGCTCTTATTTGATGAGCCTTTTACATTGTTGATGGCAATAGGTTTGTGTTTGACGATGACTGGCGTTGTATTGGTCAATGCCCGTCAGACCAATACAGTAGCGACGATTGCCGAGTAGGGCAATCATTTGGTGGAATAAATTACCTTGATTAGGGCGAATAAAACCGCTTTGTCTTAGGAAATTAATTATCATTCCGTATGTTGAAAGTTTTGGAAGGTATTTTGGGATGTGTTTGAACCGATTTTGGCCCCTAGTCATTGCATTGCTCTTTTCGCTTGGAGTGTTGGGTAATGCACCAGTGCAGGCTTCAACAAAAGATAAGCAGAAGCAAGCAAAGTCAACAAAAGTGGTGACTAAGTCGCCTAAAAGAGCCAAGACTGTTCGCGTTACCGTTACTAGATCATCCGCACCCGTAGTTGCGGGACCTCCATCATTAGCAACTGCATTGGGTTTACGTGGTCAACGTGATGAGCTCAATCTTAAATCTACCGTAGTGATGGTGGTCAATCAAGATACGAAGGAAGTCTATTACGAGAAGAATCCTTCCGTTAGTTTGCCCATTGCTTCCATCACTAAACTCATGACGGCTATGGTGACGCTCGATGCAAAATTGCCAATGGATGATGTCATCGTTATTAATGCTGAAGATGCGCATATTTATCGGCATTCTCGTTTGGCTGAGGGCACTTCACTTACTCGTGAAGATGCGCTGCATTTGGCCTTGATGTCCTCTGAGAACCGTGCTGCATATACCCTAGCCAGAAACTATCCAGGCGGACTGCCAGCATTTGTTGCTGCTATGAACCGTAAGGCAAAAGATCTCGGTATGGAACATTCTCATTTTGAGGATCCCACTGGACTGACTAGTGAGAACGTTGCCTCAGCTGAAGATCTCACGCGGATGCTAAGTGCCGCCTATCAATACAAAACCATTCGTGAGTTCTCAACTTGGCCGGATTTAACCATGGTGATCGCAAATCGTCCGCAAAAGTTTTTGAACACAAACCGTTTGGTGCGCTCTGGGGATATGGATATTGGACTGCAGAAGACTGGCTTCATTAACGCTGCGGGTCGATGTTTAGTCATGCAGGCGAGAGTCAACAACACGCCATTGCTGTTGGTCTTCTTGGATTCTGTAGGAACGCAATCGCGTTTTGCGGATGCAGTACGGGTACGCGATTGGTATGAGCGCATGCCATCTGGCGCGCAACCTATTCGTCGCTTGATGTAACTGTTTAATTAAGCTGCTGAGCCTGGCTCGGCAGACTTGGGTTTAAAGCCCATGCCTTTGGATATCTGTAGGGCAGTTTCTTGTAACGCGCGAAGCCAATCAGCTTGTATGCGATCCGTTGGGGCGCTCAAAGAGAGGCCGGCAACCAATTTTCCAGTGTCATCCAGAATGGCTGCAGCTAAACAGCTCACGCCCAGCTCTAGTTCTTCGTCATCGCGAGCGCTACCCACTTTACGAACGTGATTGAGTTCCGTTTCGAGTTTGCTTAACTCAGTAATGCTGTTACGAGTGTGGCCCGATAAACCTGTGCGCGTGACATAAGCACGTACCTGTCCAGGATCGTCGCTCGCGAGGAAAAGTTTTCCAACTGAGGTTAGATGCAAGGGCGCGCGACCTCCAATCGCACGCACTACCTGCATGCCTGAGCGTTCGCTATATGCACGATCAACATAGACGATTTCATCGCCTTGACGTACTGATAGGTTGACTGTTTCACCAGTGAGCTTATGGAGGGTGCGCATTGGTAGTTGAGCGGCCTCACGTACGGATAAGCGTGCCTTCACTAAATTACCCAGCTCTAATAGTTTTAAGCCAAGGCGATAGGTGCCTCCATCGCCACGCTCAACCAATCGGCAGGCAACGAGGTCATTCAAAATTCGGTGTGCTGTGGAGGGGTGAAGGCTTGTGCTTTCTGCAAGGTTCTTCAAGCTACTAGATTCTTCTTGCTCTGCTAGAGCGTCTAGCAAATTCATCATCCGTTCCACTACCTGGATGGCTGTCTTGCCAACCTCGCCGGTAGCTTTTGGGGTTTTGATGATTTTGCTGGAGTTCATAGGCTTATTGTAGCGATTTCGGACGAAATTGCATATTATGAAATCTCATTTTATAAAGTCAGCACTCAAAAATCACCCTGTTTTGTAGGAAAGAAAGGGGATTAAGGTTGTCTTAAGGCGGCAACGCACTCATTGACTAAGTCTGGACCTCGATAAATCAGGCCGCTATAGAGTTGGACTAAGCTGGCGCCTGCCATGATCTTTTCACGGGCATCCGCACCGCTCATGATGCCGCCCACACCAATGATGGGTAATTGATTGCCCAATCTCACTTTTAAAGCTTTGATGACGATATTGGACGCATTACGCACAGGAGCACCAGATAAGCCGCCAGTTTCTTCGCCAAACTCCATTCCCATGACCGCGTCTCGAGAGATGGTTGTGTTGGTGGCAATCACTGCATCAATACCAAACTCCAGCAGAAGATCGGCAATGAGATTGATATCACCATGATCAAGATCTGGTGCAATTTTCAAGAAGAGTGGTTTACGAACGCCATAGCGATCGCTTAAGCGTTTTCTGGCTTCATCTAGATTTCCCAATAATTCGCGGAGCATCTCCTCGCCCTGTAAGGCACGCAGATTTTTGGTATTTGGGGAGGAGATGTTGACGGTGATGTAGGAAGAGATTTCATAAACGGCTTCCATCGCAAGGATGTAATCGCGAGAAGCCTCTTCAATCGGTGTGCTGGCGTTCTTGCCAATATTTAAACCTAGTACGCCACCACTTTGCCAAAACTGTGAGCGACGCACTCTAGCTACACAGGCATCAACGCCATCATTATTAAAGCCCATGCGATTGATAATGGCCTGAGCTTCAGGCAAGCGAAACATGCGCGGCTTAGGATTGCCAGGCTGTGGACGCGGGGTGACAGTACCAATCTCTAAAAATCCAAACCCCAGCGCGGCCAGTGCATCGATATGCTTTCCATCTTTATCCAAGCCTGCAGCTAATCCAACCGGATTAGGAAAATCAATGCCGCAGAGTGTTTGTGGATCGTTCATCGGCTTGCTAACCAAGCGCTCCAATAAACCCCAGCGCTGGGCGCGATCCAGATTGCTTAAGGTGAGGTTGTGTGCCTTTTCTGGGTCTATGCAAAATAGCCAGGGGCGGAGAAGAGAGTAACGATCGATCATGGGTAGATATTATGACTCAGAGAGTTGCTGCCAATGATCGTCAATCAAGCCTTCCATTGGTTGATATTTCACCTTATACGACATCTTGCCACTTTCCTTGATGTAGTAGCCAAGGTAAAGGTATGGCAAGCTCAATATGCGCGCTTGTTCAATCTGCCACAGAATGCTATAGCTGCCATAACTTGCTGTAGGGCTTGTAGTGTCGTAAAAGGTATAAACAGAGGAGATGCCCTGTTCCAAAATATCGATCATGCTAACCATGCGCAGTCGACCGGGATGTGGATCATGTGGCCCATCCCGAAACTCCACAATACGAGAGTTCACCCGGCTTTGTAATAAGAACTGCATGTATTGATCTTGATCATCGCTATCCATATCACCACCCGCGTGCCGCTCAGCTTGATAACGTTGATAGAGTTGGTAGTGTTCCTCTTGGTAACCTAGATTGAGAACAGAGGCCTGTAGATCGGAATGTTTTTTCTGGGCGCGGCGCTGGCTACGAGAGGGTACAAATTGATTTACTAAAATACGGGAAGAAATGCAGGCTTTGCATTCGTCGCAATATGGACGATAGGTGTACAAACCACTGCGTCGAAATCCAGCATTGAGTAAATCGTTATACACATCCGCATGAATCAGATGAGATGGCGTTGCCACTTGTGAGCGAGCTGTCTTATTGGGCAGGTAGCTACAAGCATATGGAGCAGTTGCATAGAACTGCAGCGTAGTTAGGGGAAGTTCTTTAAGCTGTGTCATAACCAGTGATGCAAAATTGCTTTATCAAAAATCCAGGATTTCTCAATCTTAGTTTGATTTAAGGATGTTTGCAGTTGCTCTAAAAAGACCTTCCTAGGTATTGGGGTAGCGCCCAAAGACAGTAGGTGGGCTGTTTCTTGCTGGCAGTCGATCATTTGGACTTCATTCACCAAGCACCATGCGCTCAGGGCAGCTAAGGCAATTTTGGATGCATTCGTCTTGCGACTAAACATAGACTCACCAAACACCATACTCCCAAAGGCAACGCAATAGAGTCCGCCAGTAAGTTGGCCATCCTCTATTACGGCAATGCTGTGAGCATTACCTTCTTCGTGAAGTGCAGTGTAGGCATCAATAATTTCATGGGTAATCCAAGTGCCGTCCTGATCTTTACGAGTGCTCGTGGCGCATGAGCGTATGACCGCACCAAAATCATCATCTACCAATATCTGTGATTGCGTGTTTTGGCAAAAGAGGCGAATATTCTTTTGCAAAGATTCACTGCATTTAAACGCGTTAGGCTTTAATACCATTCGGGGATCCGGCGACCACCAGAGAATGGGTTGGTTGTCCGAGTACCAGGGAAAAATACCTTGTTGATAAGCGCGAGCTAGTTGCCCTGGGTATATCTGCTCACTAACTGCAATGAGTCCAGGAACGCTGGGGTCAGGATCTGCCTCAAGTAGTGGATTTGGGAAAGGGTCGTTGGGCCCTAGCCAAGCTATCTGCCCCATGTTGACTCAAATTCGTTCGGATGGCAAGACGTCACGACTACGCACATGAAATTCCCTGCCAGCGTCTAAGTTGCCGGCAGTACGGTCCGCAAAGAACCATTCGAGTGTTTGCTTGACGGTAGGGAAGGCTAATTCACCCCAGGGAATCTCATGCTCATGAAAGAGCGCCACCTCCAGACTCTCTTCGCCGGCAGAAAATGCTGGTGTTGTCATCGTAGCCAAATAAAATAGGTGCACCTGTTCTGCGTGGGGCACATTCAGCAGGGAATAGAGTGGCCCAACCTCTACTGCAGCACCAGCTTCCTCAAGAGTCTCGCGTGCAGCACCATGGCTAGTACTTTCACCCAACTCCATAAAGCCCGCAGGTAAAGTCCAAAAGCCATGACGAGGTTCGATGGCACGACGACATAAGAGAACTTGCTTGCCGTATACCGGAATGCTTCCAACTACGTTACGCGGATTTTGATAATGAATGCTGCCACATGCTTCACAGACATGACGTTCACGAGAGTCATCCGCTGGAATCTTGATGGTTAATACAGAGGCGCAGTTAGAGCAATACTTCATGCTGACTTTCTAAAAATGGGCTTTGATGGCACCGCGTAGTGCATTACTAAGCATAATCTCATCTGCTATTGAAACATCATTAATAGTCAGGTTGGCTTCGCGGGCATTCATGGATGGGTCGGCAAGCAGGGCGGCACGCATTACCCCGGGTAAGAGTCCTGCCGTCACTGGTGGCGTGAGCCATTCAGAGCTGCCGTGAGGTTTGACAAAAAGGCTAGTCCTTCCGCCCTCGGTAACAAAACCTTGTTCATTTACAAACAGAGCGTCAAATCCACCTAGCTTCACAGCCTCTTGCCACGCTTGGTCATAAAGAGATCGATTACTAATTTTGTGACGCAGTAAAGCGTCCCCAGAAAACATCGTTGTATCACCCGGCAGAATATCTTTAGCCCAGAATATTTTGACTGGGTCATTGATCAAATCCACTGCAGCAGATGTAACCAATAACTCACCAGCAGTTGAGAGATCAAGCCTTAATCGATATGACAAATTTTTATCAAGTGATGCGCAAGTGCTTAAGAGCACGCTCTTTGCAGTCTCAAGTTGAAAAGGGATTCTTAAAGCTGCGGCAGACTCAGATAGACGATGTAAGTGAGCATGCAATTTCTGGGGCTCGCCATTAACAACCGCAATGGTTTCAAATAAACCGGTAGCGCTGGGTAAATCCATAAGGAATGCGGATTTAATTCGACACTCTTGCCATTCTTGGTCTGCAACTGAGTCATTCGTGATTCCAGCGCCAACACCCAGAGTGAAGCTTGATGCATGAGAGTCGCGATCTTGTCTGATTTCTACGGTGCGGATGGGAACACTAAAGGCAAAATTACCGTTGGGGTCAAGCCAACCTAAAGCGCCACAATAATAGCCACGATCTTCGGGCTCTAGTTCTTGAATAATCTCCATGCTGCGTTTTTTTGGAGCCCCTGTAACGGAGCCGCATGGAAATACGGCTTTGAAAATATCAAATAGAGAAATTTCAGGTTTGATCTGACCTTGCACAGTTGAAGTCATTTGCAAAACATCACCATGTCTTGCCACCTCAAATAGATTCGGCACTATTACTGTACCCGGAAGAGAGATGCGACTGAGATCATTGCGAAGCAAGTCAACGATCATGACATTCTCAGCTTGATTCTTGGGGTCATCCGATAAGGCACTCGCAACAGTGGATAGGGCGCTTGCAGTACCTTTCATTGGCATGGCTTTTACAGTATTGCCTTCTCGCGCAATAAACAGTTCAGGTGATTGCGACAGTAAAAAGTTGCCGTCATGCTCGATAAAGGCGCCAAAACGTCCAGGTTGGCGATCTCTTAAACGGTTATATAAGGCAAGCGGAGCACCATAAGTCTTGCCTGTGATTCGATAGGTGTGATTAACCTGGTAGGTATCGCCGCTACGTATATATTCCTGTATCGCCTCAATGTCGGCAGTAAATTGTTCCTCATTTAAGGATTCCTGCACATCCATTGCTCCAGCGCTTACTTGGGGGCGATCCAATGAGGCTTGTTTTTGAGCAATGCAGTGATCGACATCCTGCTTGGACAGTTTTTTGAATTCGGCAAAAGACCAAGCCTCGATAAGTGGGTGATGACTACCCGAGCTTTTGACTCGCTCAGGTAGATTATGAATTTGTCTACCCAATTCATAAGCAAAGGCAGCAACAACAAATTCGTCCTTAGCAAGAGAGGCGGAAATTTCAGTAAGACACTGCTGTGTAGCGGTTAAATCTACTACATGATCGCCGCTTGGGACAACACACCAGTAGTGCAATGCATTTTCATATTGGCGGCTAGTAGGTAAGGCCGCGGTGCTTTGCGCATCATCGAGCAAAATCATCGCAGCTTACCTTGCAACTTCTACTTATTTCAGAATCGTTGCAGATTCAATGATGACAGTCTTGGTAGGAACGTCGGACATTCTGCCCATGCGTGGGGCTGGAGCAACCATCGTTGGTACCTTGCGAATGGCATCTATGGTTTGTGTGCCAGAGATCACTTTGCCAAACACGGTATAGCCATTGCCCATCGCATTAGGGTAGTCTAGTGCCGCATTGTCTTTCACATTAATAAAAAACTGTGATGTTGCAGAATCGGGATCGGAGGTACGAGCCATCGCAATCGTATACACATTATTCTTCAAGCCATTTTGTGCTTCGGAGACTACTGGGGCGTCAGTGGGCTTTTGAATCAAATCCGGTGTAAAGCCGCCACCCTGAATCATGAAGCCATCAATCACGCGATGAAAAATAGTACCGTTATAGAAACCACTCTTGACGTAGTTTAAAAAGTTGGCAGTACTCTTGGGTGCCTTCACATCATCCAATTCAACGACGAAGTTACCCATCGTAGTTTTAAATTCAACCTTAGGGCCCGCAACTGCTGCTTGAGTAGCAAAACAAGAAACAGCAACAACAAGGGCGGCAAATAGCTTACGCATAAGAACTCCTTAAATAAGATAAAAATAGCTTCTATTTGATTGTATTGCCCAAGACCCCCTGGAGGGTTAAATGAATCTTCAGCCTAGCCCGTTAGGAACGTTTCCGGCATAAGCATAGGATGCCTCTGCAAACATGCCAGGCCTTGCAAGGTAATCTAGCGTCCAGTCGATGGTGTCAAGGCCCCAAAAACAATGTTGATTCACTATCAAGGCGGGGACCCCAAAGGCGCCATCAGCTTTTGCTTGATTGGTATCGGCAATCAGCTTTGCCTTTACTTCTGGATTTTCAGGTTTAGGCTTGTCTGCGGGAAGTCCTAGGTAGCTACAAAAGTCTGGCCAAGATAGATTGGGGTCTTTGCCTTCCACCCAAACATATTCAAAGGCACGTTCAACCATGGCCCAGTTGGCATTCTGTTCAACCAGAAGGCGTTGCGCAGCAACCGTCATAAATGGGTGATGTTCTGGAAAGCGAAAAGGAATACCTAACTTCTCTGCCTGCCACACGCAAAACTGATAGGTATGTGGGCGTTTTGCTGCAACCTCTCCCGGCCCCTTATTTTCAGAAGCTCTGAGTAGGCCACCCAACAAAATCGGAACAGGCTTGATATCTAACTTGCCTTCAAGACGCTGCCGTTGTTTGATATAAAGATAAGCAAACGGCGAAACAATGTCGTAATAAAAAGTGGCTGCAATCTTTGTGCTCATATCACCTTATTTCTTCTTGTGTTCTTCATCGAGCTTTTTCAAGAACGCCAGCTTTTCTTTGATCTGTGACTCTAGGCCACGCTCAACTGGCTCATACCAATGCGGCTCTTTCATGCCATCTGGTAGATAACTTTCACCAGCGGCATAGCCATGAGGCTCGTCATGGGCATAGCGATATTCTTTACCATGACCAAGCTCCTTCATCAACTTGGTAGGTGCATTGCGTAGATGATTGGGGACAGCTTTGGATTGGTCATTTGCTACATAAGCACGAGCGGCATTAAAAGCGTTGTAGCTTGCATTGCTCTTTGAGGCTACAGCTAGATAAACCACCGCTTGCCCAAGAGCCAACTCACCCTCAGGGGATCCCAGTCTTTCGTAGGTCTGCGCTGCATCATTAGCCAATTGCATTGCTCTTGGATCGGCCAGGCCAATATCTTCCCAGGCCATCCGAATGATGCGTCTGGCTAAGTAACGGGGATCGGCACCGCCATCGAGCATGCGGCAAAACCAGTACAAGGCCGCATCGGGATTGGATCCACGAACGGATTTATGTAGTGCCGATATTTGATCGTAGAAGTGATCGCCACCTTTGTCAAAACGTCGTGCTTGTGCGCTCAGCGCATTTTCAATAAATTGCTGATTAACGATATTGACTTCTACATTTGGCGTTAGCACCGCATTGCGTACTTGCTCTACTAAGTTGAGAAGACGTCGTGCATCACCATCGGCATTCGAGATGAGGGTATCGATTGCTGCTGATTCAAATCGCACCTCTGGCATCGCATGCTGATGGGCTCGATCAAAGAGTAATTTCAACTCTTCAGGGGTGAGTGACTTTAAGACATAAACCTGAGCGCGCGACAGGAGCGCAGAGTTCACTTCAAATGATGGGTTCTCGGTAGTGGCGCCAATAAAGGTGAATAATCCTGACTCTACATGGGGTAGCAGGGCGTCTTGCTGGCTTTTATTAAAGCGATGGATCTCATCGACAAACAAAATCGTTTGCTTGCCGTATTGAGCCATGTTTTGCTGGGCTTGCTCAATCGATTCCCGAATTTCTTTAACGCCAGCTAAGACTGCTGAGATTGCTATAAATTCGCGATCAAATGCTTTAGCGGAGAGACGTGCCAGCGTCGTTTTACCAACACCTGGAGGCCCCCACAAAATCATTGAGTGAGGCTTACCGGAGGCAAATGCCAGATTGAGTGGTTTACCGCTAGCCAATAGATGCGCTTGCCCAATGACTTCTTCAATCGTTTTTGGGCGCAGTGCTTCTGCTAAAGGTGGAGGCGGGGCGCTATCAAAAAGACTACTCATTGATCATGCTTGAATAAAGAGAATGACTAAGGATGCCCAGGTGAGGCAGGCTGCTGCAACATAGGTCAAGCGATTGCGCATCGTCATAAAGGCAGAGCGGGTAGCTTCATCGGCAAAATAATATTGATAGGTATTCTGATCAATATTGCGCTGAATGATCAGAGTGGAGGCTAGGATAAGCAGGCCCACTGGAATATAAATATGAAGCGCTAACCAAGCAACCAAAGCAGGGATGACGCCCCAGATCCATGCATTACGGTCTTCCCAGCGGTCACCAGCAGGTGCTTTACCTAAAAGATGTAAGTTGGCACCCCAATGCAATGCCCCCATAAAGGAGGTAATCACAGCGCCATAGCCGGCTAGAGATTCGGCGCTTAAATAATTCAGTGGTGTTGGCGCCAATTGCACCATGAGGGCTAGCCCAATAAATGGAATAAGACCAGCATAGCCAAGTTTACGTACTAAGGGTGGGATGGGGTTCAAGATGGGAGATATTTCGTTAGTGGGGAATGAAGAAGTTATTTTTCGTAGGTGTAAACGCCGCGACCTGTTTTACGACCTAGGTATCCAGCGGCAACCATTTCACGAAGTAGTGGGCAAGGGCGGTATTTAGAGTCGCTGAAGTTTTCAAAATACACTTCCATCACTGCTAAGCAAGTATCTAATCCAATGAGGTCTGCTAAAGCTAACGGTCCAATCGGTTGATTGCAACCTAACTTCATGCCAGCATCAATATCTTCTGGGCTAGCAAGACCTTCAGATAAAACAAAGAAAGCCTCATTAATCATCGGGAGCAAAATGCGATTCACTACAAAGCCCGGTGAGTTTTTAACAGTAATCGGCTCTTTGCCAATACGCTTAGCCATTTCAATAATGGCAGCATGAGTTGCATCACTGGTTTGCAGGCCGCGGATCACTTCCACCAGGGCCATCAGGGGAGGTGGATTAAAGAAATGCATGCCAATAAAGCGCGCAGGGTTGGAATCTAGCGCTGCAAGTTTGGTGATCGACAATGAAGATGTATTAGTTGCAATGATTGTGTCTTTACCAACTATCTCATCAACTTGCTTGAGAATCTTTTCTTTAGTTGCCTGGTTCTCAGTCGCCGCTTCAATAACCAGTCCCAGGCCTTTGAAGTCCGCATAAGAGGTGCTGCCTTTAATACGTTTGAGCGCAGAATCTTTTGCTTCAGCCGTAAGTATTTCCTTTTTGACGAGGCGATCTAAGCTTTTACTAATTTGCTCAAGGCCACGTTGCACAGCTGCCTCATTAATATCAACCATCACCACATCAAGTCCAGCAACTGCACATACCTGTGCAATGCCGTTACCCATGGTACCGGCACCAATGATGCCTACTGATTGAATGCTCATCTTATTTCCTCTTTTGATACTGGGTGGAACCAAATAACTGCTCTCTAGCCTTGTCATCGTGCAAGGGTTTACGTAATGCTGTTAATACTTCACAGCCACGCTGTACTGCTGGACGCGCACCTATCTTCTCAAACCACTTTTTGAAATGCGGGTAATCATTGATTTCAATCCCTTGATTTTTCCAATTGCGAGTCCATGGATAAATCGCAATATCAGCAATGGAATAGGTTTTACCTGCGATATAAGGATTATCTTTCAGTTGACCATCCAGTACTCCATAGATACGTTTTGCTTCATTGGTGTAACGATTAATAGCGTATTCAATTTTCTCAGGTGCGTAGAGTCGGAAGTGGTGGTTTTGCCCAAGCATGGGGCCAAGACCGCCCATTTGGAACATCAACCACTGCAGCACTTCGTACTTGCCGCGGGTGCTTTGGGGCAAGAACTTACCAGTCTTGCCGGCTAAATAGAGAAGAATGGCGCCAGACTCAAAGACATTGATCGGTTTTCCGTCTGGACCATAAGGGTCAACTATTGCTGGAATCTTATTGTTAGGGCTAATCTTGAGGAACTCAGGCGTAAATTGATCGCCGGCGCCAATATCAATCGGATGGGCAATCCAATCGCGACCTAGGCGGTAGCCGCATTCTTCAAGCATGATATGAACCTTGTGGCCATTTGGGGTTGGCCAACTGTAAACATCAATCACCTCATTTGATTTTGGGGTTGCCATTTTTTTCCTCTATAAATTTTGTAAGCGCTGTAACGCAGTTGCGAGTGTTTGTTCTTGCTTTGCAAAACAAAAACGAATGACACCAGACTCTGTGGGTTGTTCATAAAAAGCAGAAACTGGAATAGCGGCTACTCCAACTTCACTAGTAAGCCATTTGCAAAAATCAGCCTCATTCAATTTGGCCTGAGGGATTCCAAGCGCGGAGTAATCAGCGCATTGAAAATAACTACCCGGGCTGGGAAGCATTTTAAATTTGGTTTTACTTAAGCCAGCCCTAAAAAAATCTCGCTTAGCTTGATAAAAGGCGGGAAGATTTAAATAATGGCTTTCATCTACAAGATAAGTGGCTAAGCCATATTGCATAGGGGTATTGACGGCAAATACATTGAACTGATGTACCTTACGGAACTCTTTAGTAAGTGCAGATGGCGCAGCTACATAACCCACTTTCCAGCCGGTGACGTGATAGGTCTTACCAAAGCTAGAAACTAGAAAGCTTCTAGCTGCTAACTCTGGATGAGAGGCGATGCTATGGTGCTGGGCGCCGTCATAGACCATATGTTCATAGACTTCATCGCTCAGAATTAAGGCGGAAGTATTGCGAACTAATGCGGCCAGGCGATCAAGGTCTGATTTATCCCACACCATGCCAGTTGGATTATGGGGGGTGTTAATCAAAATGAGTCGCGTCTTGGGATTGATAGCATTTGCCAATAAATCCCACGGAATTTGATATGAAGCGGCTTGCCCTGATTCATCGCGTACAACCTGTAATGAAATTGCAATCGTTTTACCCCCAGCTAAATCTATTGCAGGGCGGTAGCAGTCGAAAGCAGGTTCGATGATGATGACTTCATCGCCAGGACCAACACAAGAAAGTATGGCTGTAAAAATAGCTTGCGTGCCACCTGCAGTAATCGTGATTTCAGTATCGGGGTCGTAGTGGTGGCTATATAAAATATTAATCTTTTTGCTAATGCCATTGCGAAGCTCCGCAACTCCAGCCATAGGAGGGTATTGATTGTGATCTGCCAACATAGCGGCATTCACGTCGGCAATCAGTTTTCTGTCGCACGGAAAGTCCGGAAAACCCTGTCCAAGATTAATTGCTTGATGCTCCGCAGCTAGAGCAGACATGACAGTAAAGATCGTGGTCCCAACCTTGGGTAGGCGGCTTGGAAAAGAGGGGGTCTCTAGCGGGCTCATGAGTGTAGGGGCGGTGATCGGTCTTTTAAAGCGGATATATCCGGTAGTCGCTAGAATGGTAAAAATACATAAACAAATTGTGCCATGCTGATCGTTCTTTCACCTGCTAAATCCTTGGATTACAAGACCCCCGTCAAGGTCAAGGCACCTACCTTGCCCGAGTTTGTCTCAGAATCAGCCAAACTCATTGCTGATCTTAAGAAGTTAGCGCCGCAAGACATCGCCAAATTGATGGGTTTATCTGATCAGTTGGCCACATTGAATGTCGGTCGCTATCGGGATTGGTCTAAGAAATTCACTGAAGAAAATAGTAAACCGGCAATCTACGCCTTTGATGGGGACGTCTACGATGGTTTTGACGTCAAAACGCTGAATGTTAAAGCGGTAGACTTTGCGCAGGATCACATACGGATTTTGTCCGGTCTATATGGTGCATTAAAGCCTTTGGACCTCATGCAGTCTTATCGCTTGGAAATGGGTACCGCATTCAAAAACGCTAGGGGTAAGGATCTCTATGCATTTTGGGGGAGTCGCGTAACCGATTCCATTAAGAAGGTTCTTGAGAAGCAAAAGAAGCCAGTACTACTTAACCTGGCTTCAGAAGAGTATTTCAAGGTACTCCAACCTAAAGAATTGGATTGCCAGGTCATTTCCCCGGTGTTTCAGGATGCCAAGGACGGCAAGTACAAGATTATTTCTTTTTATGCCAAGCGTGCTCGTGGCTTAATGGCTAGATATGTTGTGGAGAATCGTATTACCGATCCGGTGGATTTAAAAGGTTTCAATTTGGATGGTTATAAATACTATGCAGCAGAGTCCAAACCAGACAAACCCATTTTTAGACGGGCAGAAAGAAAATAATGGCCGTGCATCGCACCAAAGCATCGCAACGTAATTCTCCAGAAGTGGAGAAGATGGTGGCTGACGCCATTTCTTTGGCGGCATCCGGTAGTCAAATCGAGGATCGCTTTTGGGAAGAGCGTCTGAACGTGCGCTTACTGCGCTTGCTCAAAAGTCAAAATCAAAATGTAATTGATGCCGCCCTTGATCAAACCTTTCGCATCAATACAGTAGCCTTTGAAGTACTTGCCGATATTGCTGAAACATTGGCTGAGTCATTGAGGGTTGAGCATGAGGGGCAAGAGTGGGATGTGTTGTTGCTAGCAATGCCTATCGTCGCTCATACTCGTTACCAAATTCCTTCGGGGCCATTGCCGGTCAATATCATTGAGTCAACAGCTCAGGCTTTACATAGCGCTATCGCTTCAACGGATACGCGCATAGCCATCGTTCCATGGCTTTACAGTATTGATCAAATGCCGCATTCGCATTGTCAGACGCGCATACTGACTGAAGCATTGGCGACTGCTGCGATCTCTGGAAAAGACGCCAAGCTAGAGCTGCGCGATATGTCGGAAACGATTGCCGTCTTAGCGGATCCACGTTTTATTATTGCCGCCTTAAGTGCGCCGAGCGGATCACCTATTTTCCGTTGGCAGGCTGAGCCACCAGCTCGCCAGGAGCGGGGTGTGAGCTTGATTGGTTGGCAAACTGCCATGCAAAAGCCAATTGCATCTTTATTGCCTGGTTGCGAGTTTGAACTTCTCTTGCCAGAGGCGTATTTCACAAACTGCCGTTTAGCTGACAAGCATGTGAGGCCTTTAAGTATTCGCGCAGCAGTCAATTTCCTGGAAAGCACCTTGGGCATTCTGCCGGCTGGCTTATCTTGTGTGGTCGGCGCCTTTGGTGAAGAGCAGGCAGATGAGTACCGAATTTCTTTCAGTGCAAAAGGGTCGTCCGAGGTGATGTATGGAGTGATCTGGCCACTGTATGACCGAGAAAGTGTGGCAAGTGACGCTTTGAATGACCTCTCAGATGATGAGAGTCCAATTAAGAAGATATGTGACGCCTTGCATGATGCGGGGGTGGAGGATGTATTCCGTCATGCGATGCTATTTGAGCCCGAGCTCTGCGATGACTGTGGCGCGCCTTTATTTCCAGATCGCTCAGGTGAGGCAGTCCACGCTGAGATGCCAGATGACGCGCCATCACAGCAGCCTTTATTTCACTAGATAAGCAAAGAAATTAGCAATAAAAAAGCCGAGAAATCTCGGCTTTTTTATTTGATGCAGTGTGAGAAATTAATTCTGCACAAATGGTTCCGCGCCAGCAAACAAGTGTGGCAACTTGCCGGACTTCATATCTGCTGTTTGGCAGAAATCGGCAAGACGTACACCTGCTTTAATGTTGAACAACATTGCTTTGTTACCCAATACCACTAGGTCGTAACCAGAGTTGGTGTTTTTGTAACGAAGGCTGCCCGGCAATGAAGTTTGGCGATCCAAATCATACGTTTTGGATTCCCAAGTTAAGCGGATCTTTTCAGTAGTGCCAGCAGTTTTAAACTGCTTGCTTTCTTGGCAGGTCCATGTAAATACTTCTTCATTGGCGTAAGCGTTTGCAGTACCAAAAAGGCTGGTAACAGCAAAGCTAATGGCGAGAAGGTTTTTCTTCATCTAGTTTTCCTTATGAGAGCAAGTGCTTAACGCCAGCCTGCTCTTCGAGTAATTCATTTAAGGTGTGGGTCATGCGCTCACGGGAGAATGCATCGATCTCTAAGCCTTCGATCATTTTGTATTCGCCGTTTTCGCAAACTACTGGGAAGCCATAAATCACTTCAGCAGGAATGTCGTATTCGCCTTTAGAAGGAATACCCATTGTTACCCACTTACCGTTAGTGCCGAGCACCCAATCATGAATGTGATCAATCGCCGCATTTGCTGCAGAAGCTGCAGAAGAGAGGCCACGCGCTTCAATGATGGCTGCGCCACGCTTACCAACGGTCGGAATAAATACATCTTTGTTCCAGGCTGCATCATTGATGGAGTCTTTAACTGACTTGCCATCGATTGTTGCGAAGCGATAGTCTGGGTACATTGTTGGGCTGTGGTTACCCCATACAACCAATTTCTCAATATCAGCAACCGGCTTGTTCAACTTGCTAGCCAATTGTGAGAGGGCGCGGTTGTGATCAAGGCGCAACATAGCTGTGAAATTCTTCGCAGGAATATCTGGGGCAGATTTCATGGCGATGTAAGCATTGGTGTTTGCTGGGTTACCAACAACCAATACTTTGACAGTCTTCTTGGCAACTGCATTTAATGCTTTGCCTTGAGCTGTGAAAATTTGTGCGTTAGCAGAGAGTAAATCTTTGCGCTCCATGCCAGGACCACGTGGGCGTGCGCCAACCAAGAGAGCAACGTCGATGTCTTTAAATGCAGTCATTGGATCGGAGTGCGCTGTCATGCCCGCCAATAGTGGGAATGCGCAGTCTTCCAATTCCATCATGACGCCAGTTAAGGCTTTTTGAGCTTTTTCATCAGGAATCTCAAGCAATTGCAAAATGACGGGCTGATCTTTGCCTAACAGGTCGCCATTGGCGATACGGAATAAAAGGGAATATCCGATTTGACCGGCTGCACCGGTTACAGCGACACGCATTGGGGCTTTTGCCATTACTGAAAACTCCAGAAGAAGGTTGAGGGGGTTAATTAATGAAAACTTTTCTATTATCCATTCAAGTGTAGGGACTTTAGCTTTACACTGTCAATGATGTCTTATATAAGACTAGAATTACCTAGAATTTTATCCAATTGACGTGGCCTGGAGTTAATTTGTCTGATGTGAATTTGCCTATTGCCTCATTTAGCCCTCTGTATGAACAGATAAAGGCAATGATTTTGGCTAGTTTGCAAGCTTCGGAATGGCTTCCGGGGATGGCTATCCCCAGTGAAATGGAGCTCGCAGCCCGTTATGCCGTGAGTCAAGGCACCGTACGCAAGGCCATTGATGAACTGGCCGCCCAAAATTTACTGGTTCGCCGCCAAGGTAAGGGCACTTTTGTTGCCACTCACCAAGAGGACGACTGGCAATATCGTTTTTTACGCTTAGCCCCGGATTCTGGTGAAAAATTTCACTTGACCAACCAATTTTTGACCTGTGAAAAGACCAAAGCCAGCGCTTACGTGGCCGAATTGCTTAAATTAAAGGCAGGCGACCCGATTATTCATATCGACAGGATTCAGAGTTTTGCGGGCAAACCCATTGTTTTTGAAGAGATATTTCTGCCTGGTACTCGTTTTAAGGGTTTAGACCTTGAGGTTCTCAATGCTTGGCACGGTCCCATGTATGCCTTTTATGAGGGGCAATATGCCACTCACATGGTGCGTGCTGAAGAAAAAATTAAGGCTGTGGCTGCCGATGAAATACTGGCAAAACATCTACACCTGGAAGTTGGCGCGCCGCTCCTTTCTGTGGAGCGGGTGGCCTTCACCTACGGGAATAAACCAGTAGAAATTCGTCACGCTAGATACGACACTTCAGAGCAGCATTATGAAAACAAATTGAACTAAGTGCATTGTCGAACATATCCGTTAAAACCCCTAATAAACCCCTATAAACCCGTAAAAATCCCCACCAGACTTAAGGTTTCCAATAGAATATGTTGCGATACAACAAAACCACAATGAACCTCCACCTAAAGATAGAGATTACCCATGGTTGATTCACAGCAAAACGTAAAAAAAGATAGACCGGTTTACCGAAATATTGGTCTTGCCCAGTTGATTAAATACCGCCTTCCTTGGGCCGGTAAAGTGTCAATTCTTCACCGCATTAGCGGGGCGGCGATGTTCCTCTTGTTGCCATTTATTTTGTATCTCTTCGATCAAAGTCTTGCATCCGAGTTGAGCCACCAAAAATTCCAAGCTTTCACTGGCAATGTTTTAGTCAAGATTATTTGCCTTGGTTTGATTTGGAGCTTCTTGCACCACTTCTGTGCTGGTATCCGTTACCTCTTGCTCGATTTAGAAATTGGCGTAGAGAAGTCTGAGGCAAATCGTTCAGCCATTGTTGTTTTGTTCCTTGGCTTGGCTTTGACTGCTGTAGTGGGTCTCAAATTATTCGGCGTGTACTAAACGCACATCATTTAAGGAAATTTCATGCCTATTTATCAAATTGGACCAAAGCGCTTAGTTGTAGGCGCTCATTACGGCCTTAAAGAATGGATCATTCAGCGCGTTACTGCGATTGTGATGGTGGTATTTACGATTGTTTTGTTGGTGGACTATTGCATTACTGGCAGCGCTACTTACGAAGGTTGGTCTGCTTTGTTCAGTAACCAATTCATGAAGTTATTAACGCTGTTGGCGTTCATCAGCTTGTTCTATCACGCCTGGATTGGCATTCGTGATATCTGGATGGACTACATCAAGCCGGTCAGTATTCGTTTAACACTCCAAGTGTTAACTGTTTTGTATCTCGTAGCCTGTGCGGCCTACGCCGTTCAAATTTTGTGGAAAGTGTAATTCGATGACTGCAATTAAAAAATCATTGCCACGCCGCCGTTTTGATGCGGTCATTATTGGGGCAGGTGGTTCCGGTATGCGCGCATCATTACAGTTGGCTGAAGCCGGCTTGAATGTTGCTGTACTAACTAAGGTATTCCCAACACGTTCACATACGGTTGCGGCGCAGGGTGGTATCGGCGCTTCATTGGGCAATATGAGTGAAGACAATTGGCACTATCACTTTTATGACACCATCAAGGGATCTGACTGGTTAGGTGACCAGGACGTGATCGAGTTCATGTGTCGTGAAGCTCCAAAAGTCGTTTATGAGTTAGAGCACTTTGGTATGCCGTTTGACCGTAACCCAGATGGCACGATTTATCAGCGTCCATTTGGTGGCCACACAGCAAACTATGGTGAGAAGCCAGTACAGCGCGCTTGTGCTGCAGCTGACCGTACTGGTCACGCAATGTTGCATACCTTGTATCAACGCAATGTGCGCGCTAAAACAAATTTCTTTGTTGAATGGTTGGCGCTCGATTTGATTCGTGATGATGCGGGCGATGTTGTTGGCGTTACTGCTCTCGAAATGGAAACAGGCCAGGTATATATTTTGGAAGCCAAAATTGTGATGTTGGCAACCGGTGGTGCGGGCCGTATTTGGGATGCATCTACAAACGCGTTTATTAACACTGGTGACGGTATGGGCCTAGCAGCCCGCGCAGGAATTCCATTGGAAGATATGGAGTTCTGGCAATTCCACCCAACTGGCGTAGCCGGTGCAGGTGTGTTGTTGACAGAAGGTTGCCGCGGTGAAGGTGGCATCTTGCGTAACAAAGATGGCGAGCGTTTCATGGAACGTTATGCGCCAACATATAAAGATTTGGCGCCACGCGATTTCGTATCCCGCTGTATGGACCAAGAAATTAAAGAAGGGCGCGGTTGCGGTCCTAACGGTGACTATGTTGTGCTCGATCTGACACACATTGGTGCCGAGACCATCATGAAGCGTTTGCCTTCTGTTTATGAAATCGGTATTAACTTTGCAAACGTGGACGTTACTAAGGAGCCAATTCCAGTAGTGCCTACGATTCACTATCAGATGGGCGGTATTCCAACGAACATCAATGGTCAAGTGGTTGTTCCAGCTAATGGCATCCACAATGAAATCGTCAATGGTTTGTATGCGATTGGTGAGTGTTCATGTGTATCCGTACACGGTGCGAACCGCTTAGGTACCAACTCATTACTCGACCTTTTGGTATTCGGTCGCGCGGCTGGTAACCATATTGTTGGTTTGAATCTTAAGGATCGCGAATTTAAACCGTTACCTGCAAATGCTGGTGAGCAAACCTTGGCACGTATTGCTGCCTTGGACAATTCGACTTCTGGTGAATATGCTCAAGACGTTGCAAACGATATTCGTAAGTGCATGCAGAAATATGCTGGTGTATTCCGCAATCAAGAGCTGATGGACGAGGGTGTTCGTCAAATGGCTAAATTGACAGAGCGCGCTAAGCACTTATGGGTTAAGGACAAGTCCGAGATTTTCAATACAGCACGTATTGAAGCTTTGGAAGTGGCTAACTTAGTCGAAACTGCAAATGCAACGATGATTTCTGCGGCAGCCCGTAAAGAAAGCCGTGGTGCACATTCTCATGATGACCACCAAGAGCGCGATGATGAGAATTGGATGAAGCATACCCTTTGGTATAGCGAAGGTAATCGTTTGACTTACAAGCCGGTTGTATTAAAGCCTCTGACTGTAGAGTCCTTCCCTCCTAAAGAACGTACTTTCTAAGCGAAGAGAAATAGAAAATGAGTGATATCCGTATATTCGAAATTTACCGCTACGATCCAGATGTCGATGCTGCTCCACGCATGCAACGTTATGAGTTAGAACTCACTGGTGAGCGTATGTTGTTGGACGCTTTGATTTCTTTGAAGAAGCAAGACGAAACGATTTCTTATCGTCGCTCATGCCGTGAAGGTGTGTGCGGTTCAGATGCGATGAACATCAACGGTAAAAATGGCTTAGCTTGTTTGACCAATATGTTGACCTTGCCTAAGGTCATCACATTGCGCCCATTGCCTGGCTTGCCAGTAGTGCGTGATTTGATCGTCGATATGACTTTGTTCTTCAAGCAGTATTTGTCTATCAAGCCTTACTTAGTTAATGACAATCCAGCTCCAGAAAAAGAGCGCCTCCAGAGTCCAGAAGAGCGTGAAGAGTTGAACGGTTTATATGAGTGCATCCTATGCGCATCATGCTCAACTTCATGCCCATCTTTCTGGTGGAATCCTGATAAGTTTGTGGGCCCAGCTGGTTTGTTACAGGCCTATCGCTTTATTGCGGATAGCCGTGATGAAGATACTAATCAGCGTTTGGATAACTTGGAAGATCCGTACCGTTTATTCCGTTGCCACACCATTATGAATTGCGTAGACGTCTGTCCTAAGCACTTGAACCCAACGAAGGCAATTGGCAAGATCAAGGAGTTGATGGTTCGTAGGGCAGTATGATCCTCGGAAATGCGGAGTTATATCGTCTAAAGAGTGATGCTCGTAGGGGCTTGCTAGAGAACGATTTAATTCTGCAACGTTTCTTTGAGCGATATGGCTCTCAATTAAACGTAGAAGATGGAACAGTTTTAAGCCGGTTATTAGCTTTAGATGACAACGATTTAATGGATTTATTGATAGGTCGTAAAGATTCTGTAGCCAGCCTGGAGAAAGAGATGCAAACAGACTCTTTCAAGATAGTTTTACAAAGGCTGAGAGAGAAGTAATTCAGCATTTTGGTGCAGTAGCAGTAAGGACGCATGATTGAATAGTGTATTAATCATATTTTTGAATGACTAAGGATTAGAAATGATTGAATCGGACATCAAGGCAAAACTCTCGTTTTCGGATGGAACACCAGATATTGATCTGCCAATTTATAAAGGGACAGTGGGTCCTGATGTAATCGACATTCGTAAGCTTTATGGTCAGACTGGAAAGTTCACTTACGATTCAGGCTTCTTATCTACTGCGTCATGCAATAGCAAAATTACCTATATCGATGGCGATAAGGGTGAGTTGCTCTATCGCGGTTACCCAATTGAAGATTTGGCAAATAACTGTGACTTCTTGGAAGTTTGTTACCTCCTGATCAATGGCGAATTGCCAAATGCCACTGAGAAGAAAGCTTTTGATGAAATGGTCATGCACCACACAATGGTTCATGAGCAAATGCAATTCTTCTTGCGCGGTTTCCGCCGCGATGCGCATCCAATGTCGGTATTAACAGGCTTGGTTGGTGCAATGGCTGCGTTCTACCATGATGCGATTGATTACAGTCAGCCTAAAGCACGCGAAGTAGCACAGATTCGTTTGATTGCGAAGATGCCAACTTTGGTCGCGATGGCTTATAAATATTCTGTAGGTCAGCCATTTATCTATCCAGATAACTCGTTGTCATACACCGCTAACTTTATGCGCATGATGTTTGCAACACCATGTGAAGAGTACAAAGTAAACCCAGTGTTGGTTCGTGCTTTGGATCGCATCTTCACATTGCATGCAGATCATGAGCAAAACGCTTCTACTTCTACAGTGCGTTTGTGCGGTTCGTCTGGTACAAATCCATTTGCCGCTATCTCTGCGGGTATTGCTTGCCTCTGGGGTCCAGCACACGGTGGTGCAAACGAAGCCTGCTTGCAAATGTTGAATGAAATTCAAGCTAATGGCGGCGTAGATAAGATTCATGATTTCATCGCTCAAGTAAAAGATAAGAACTCAAGCGTTCGCTTGATGGGCTTTGGTCACCGTGTATACAAAAACTTTGACCCACGTGCAAAGTTGATGCGTGAAACTTGCTACGAGGTATTGAATGAGCTCGGCCTGCAAGATGATCCATTGTTCAAGTTGGCAATGACTCTCGAGAAGATTGCCTTGGAAGATGACTATTTTGTGAGCCGTAAGCTCTATCCAAACGTAGACTTCTATTCAGGCATCGTGCAACGTGCTTTAGGTATCCCAACAGAAATGTTCACCTGTATTTTTGCCTTGGCAAGAACAGTAGGTTGGATTGCTCAGTGGGAAGAAATGATTACTGATCCTGAGTACAAAATTGGTCGTCCACGTCAGTTATACGTTGGCGAAACAACTCGCAAGGTTCCGAACATCTCAGTTCGTAAATAAGGTATTTAAGGTCTCTCATGTCTCGTACGCTTTATGACAAATTGTGGGATGACCACGTTGTTTACTCTGAAGAAGATGGCACAGCCACCATTTATATCGATCGTCAGTTGCTTCATGAGGTAACTAGTCCTCAGGCATTTGAAGGTTTGAATTTGGCTGGCCGTCCAGTTTGGCGCATCTCCGCTAATTTGGCAGTTTCTGATCACAACGTACCAACGACTGATCGCTCTGAAGGTATCACTGACCCGATATCCAAGTTGCAAGTCGATACCCTGGATCAAAACTGCGATGCCTTTGGCATTACTCAATACAAAATGAACGATACCCGCCAAGGGATTGTGCATGTCATTGGGCCTGAGCAGGGCGCTACTTTGCCTGGCATGACTGTAGTATGCGGTGACTCTCATACCAGTACGCATGGCGCCTTTGGTGCTTTGGCATTTGGTATCGGCACTTCTGAGGTCGAGCACGTATTGGCAACCCAAACCTTGCTCATGAAGAAGAGTAAGAATATGCTAGTGCGTGTTGATGGTCGATTGCAGCCAGGATCTACTGCTAAAGACATCGTATTAGCAGTGATCGGCAAGATTGGTACTGCTGGTGGCACGGGCTACACCATTGAGTTTGCTGGCGAAGCGATTCGCAACCTTTCTATGGAAGGTCGCATGACTATTTGTAATATGGCGATTGAAGCTGGTGCCCGCGCTGGTTTAGTTGCTGTAGATGAAACAACGATTGAATATATTCAAGGTCGCCCATACGCACCTAAGGGCCCGGCGATGTTGCAAGCCTTGCAGTATTGGAGAACCTTGCATTCAGATCCAGATGCGAAGTTTGATGCTGTAGTGGAGCTGCGTGCGGAAGAGATTGCGCCGCAAGTGACCTGGGGTACTTCACCAGAAATGGTGCTGGCTATCAGTGATCGTGTTCCCGATCCAGAAAAAGAACGTGATCCAAACAAGCGCTCAGCAATGGAGCGTGCTTTGGAGTACATGAACCTCACCCCGAACACTCCACTGAGCAGTATTTCTGTGGATAAAGTGTTTATCGGCTCATGCACCAATAGCCGTATTGAAGATATGCGCGCTGCCGCTAAGGTGGTTGATCGTTTGGGTAAGAAAGTTGCCGCTAATGTGAAGTTGGCTTTAGTTGTTCCTGGTTCTGGTTTGGTAAAGGCGCAAGCCGAGCGTGAAGGTCTGGACCGTATTTTCAAGGCCGCCGGTTTTGAATGGCGTGAACCTGGTTGCTCTATGTGCTTGGCGATGAATGCTGATCGCTTGGAGCCTGGAGAGCGTTGCGCATCAACATCGAATCGTAACTTCGAAGGTCGTCAAGGTAATGGCGGGCGCACACATTTAGTCAGTCCTGCAATGGCAGCTGCTGCAGCAATTGAAGGTCACTTTGTTGACGTTCGTAAGATTTCATAGAGGTAATCAAGCATGAAGTTTTCATCTATCTCTCTTATTGCCAGGTTAGCTATCGTTGGTCTAGCGGGCCTCATCATTTCTGCTTGTAGCAGCACCATGGAAGGTGTTGGTAAAGACTTGCAGAACATGGGAACCTCCATGGGCGGATCAAGCAACACACAAAACAATCAATCTCAGACTAAGGGTAAGGACGTTGTCGTTACTCCTGTGAAGTAAATCATTAGAGCAAATAGAGTAAAAGTCGAATCATGGAAAAATTTACGGTATACAAAGGTTTAGTTGCTCCGCTTAATCGCGAGAACGTGGATACCGATGCCATTATTCCGAAGCAGTTTCTGAAATCCATTAAGAAGACTGGCTTTGGTCAAAACCTGTTTGATGAATGGCGTTACCTAGATCATGGTGAGCCTGGTCAAGATTGCAGTACACGCCCCATCAATCCAGACTTTGTACTCAATCAAGTGCGCTACAAAGGGGCCGGTATCTTGCTGGCTCGTAAAAACTTTGGTTGTGGCAGCTCTCGTGAGCATGCTCCTTGGGCCTTGGATCAATTTGGCTTTAGAGCCGTGATTGCCCCTAGCTTTGCAGATATCTTCTACAACAACTGCTTCAAAAACGGTGTTTTGCCGATTGTTTTGACTGAAATGCAGGTGGATCATCTTTTTAATGAAACCCAAGCATTTAATGGCTATCAATTAACAATTGATCTAGCAGCGCAGCAGGTTATTGCACCTGATGGCACTGCTTATAGCTTCGAAGTGGCCCCCTTTAGGAAGTATTGCCTTCTTAACGGCTTAGACGATATTGGCCTAACCCTGCAACATGCAGATAAAATCAAGGCTTATGAAGCCGAGCGCATCCTAAAAATGCCTTGGCTTGCGACACAATTGCCGTAATTTCGTTGATTTAAAGGTCTTTCATGAAAATTGCAGTTCTACCGGGCGATGGTATCGGCCCGGAAATCGTTGCTCAAGCTGTTCGAGTGCTTCAAGCGCTTGGTCCTAAGTTTGATTTAGAAGAAGCTCCTGTAGGTGGAGCAGCTTATGATGTCGCTGGGCATCCTTTGCCGCCAGCCACCTTAGAGCTTGCTAAAAAAGCAGATGCCATTTTGTTTGGCGCGGTAGGTGATTGGAAGTACGACACCCTTGCTCGCGAACTGCGACCTGAACAAGCCATCTTGGGTTTACGTAAACACCTCGAGTTGTTTGCTAACTTCAGGCCTGCCATTTGCTACCCAGAACTTACAGCTGCATCAAGTCTCAAGCCAGAAATCATTGGCGGCTTGGATATTTTGATTGTGCGTGAGCTCAATGGCGATATATATTTCGGTCAGCCACGCGGCATTCGTACTTCAGAGTTACCTTTATTTAAAGGTGCGCGCGAAGGCTTTGACACCATGCATTACAGCGAGCCTGAGGTAGAGCGCATTGGTCGCGTTGCATTTGAAGCGGCACGCAAGCGTGGCAAGAAAGTTTGCAGCGTAGATAAGGCAAACGTTTTGGAGACTTCACAGCTTTGGCGTGAAGTGATGATTCGAGTGTCCAAGGACTACCCAGATGTTGAGTTATCCCATATGTATGTGGATAACGCAGCGATGCAATTGGTCAAGGCGCCTAAGGCCTTTGATGTGGTGGTGACCGGCAATCTGTTTGGTGACATCTTGTCTGATGAGGCAGCTATGTTGACTGGTTCTATTGGCATGTTGCCATCTGCTTCTTTGGACAAGAACAATAAGGGCTTATATGAGCCAAGCCATGGTTCTGCGCCAGATATTGCTGGTAAGGGTATCGCCAACCCATTGGCAACGATTTTGTCTGCTGCAATGATGTTGCGTTATTCATTAGGCATGCCTGCTGAGGCTGATCGTATTGAAAAGGCAGTGCAAAAGGTATTGGCTCAAGGTTTACGTACAGCGGACATCTATACAGAAGGCACGACAAAAGTGTCTACCGTTGAAATGGGCGATGCTGTTGTTGCAGCGCTTGCGTAAGAATTTAAATAAAAGCAAAACAATCACATTTACTAGATAGTTGATCATGGCAAATTCAAAAACACCTTTGGTTGGTTTAGTTGGCTGGCGCGGTATGGTTGGCAGCGTTCTCATGGAGCGCATGCTCGCTGAAAAAGACTTCGATCTGATCGAGCCCGTATTTTTTAGTACCAGCCAAGCGGGCGGAGAGGTGCCTTTGCTCAATGGTCAAAAAGTATCCAAGAGTGAAAGCACTTTGCAAGATGCTAATGATATTAAGGCGCTCTCACGCTGCGACATCATCTTGACTTGCCAAGGCGGTGACTACACCAATGATATTTTCCCTAAGCTTCGTGCTACAGGCTGGAATGGCCATTGGATTGACGCAGCTAGTGCATTACGCATGAAAGATGACGCCGTATTAATTTTGGATCCAGTCAATCGCTCAGTGATTGATAAGGCCTTGGCTGCTGGCGGCAAAAATTGGATTGGCGCCAACTGTACTGTGAGCTTGATGATGATCGCCATGGGTGGCTTGGTAAAGGCCGATATGGTTGAGTGGATTAGCGCCATGACATACCAGGCGGCTTCTGGTGCTGGCGCGCAGAACATGCGTGAGTTGCTCCTACAAATGGGCGCATTGCGTGACAGCGTTGCTAGTGAATTAGCAGATCCCTCGTCATGGATTTTAGATATTGATCGTAAGGTTACCGAGACATTGCGTTCCTCCGATTTCCCTAAGAAAAATTTCCGTAACACTGCTTTAGCCGGTAGCTTGATTCCTTGGATCGACGTACCTGTTGAGAATGGTCAAACTAAAGAAGAGTGGAAGGGCGGAGCTGAGTTCAATAAGATCTTGGGCCGTCCAGCATTCCGCACGCCTGGCAGCATTCCGGTAGATGGTCTGTGTGTACGCGTTGGCGCAATGCGTTGCCATTCACAGGGTTTGACTGTGAAGCTCAAAAAAGATATCCCGCTGAAAGAGATCGAGGCGATTTTGGCTGCAGATAATCAGTGGGTAAAAGTAATTCCCAATGATCGTGAAACTACTGAGCGTGATTTGTCTCCCGCAGCAGTCAGCGGTACATTGACTGTGCCTATCGGCCGTCTGCATAAGATGGCAATGGGCCCAGACTTTTTAGGCGCATTCACTGTTGGCGACCAACTTTTGTGGGGTGCTGCTGAGCCATTGCGCCGCATGCTTCGCATTCTGCTTGAGAAGTAATCTACCGGTTATGTGTCGTATTGGCCAACAAGGCTTAAAGCTACTTTGTGTTGTGCTGCTTGGTTGGTCGTCTTTAGCTGGAGCGATTAGCTTAGGTGCTCCGCAGCTGCAGTCCCGCCCTGGCGAGCCACTGCGTGTGGAGATTCCAGTTCGAGTTGGAGCAGATGAGCAGGGCACTTTATCCAGCCTCAATGTGGCAATGCCTAATAAGGCAGCTTATGAGCGTTTAGGTATTTCCCAAAAGATTCTTGATCTCAATCCGCAGGCGATGGTGTATCGCAACCGTCAAGAGCAACTTATGGTGTTGGTGGAGACAGTTAATTCTGTGCCGATGACTGATGATCCCTTCTTGGATGTATTGGTTAATCTCAATTGGTCTAGCGGCAGCCTTACTAAGACATTCACATTATTGCTTGGTGATGTACAAAAGCTCACCGTGAAGCCGGGGCAGTCTTTATCTGAAATTGCCGCCATCATGGTGCCTCAGTTGGATGGTGCAACCCTAGATCAAACCATGATGGCTTTGTACAAAGCCAATCCGGATGCATTTGCTAGTGGTAGCATCAATCGCTTGGCAGCCGGAGCAGAATTAACCAAACCAAGTCAGGCGCTGCTGCGTTCTATTAGCCCGGCAGAGGCAAATCAGTTTGTTGCAGATGCTAACGAACAATGGCGTCAAGAACGTGGTGAAAAAGATGGCGCCCCAGGCGCTATCAAATCTACGAATATCAAAACGACCGAAGCATCAGCTAAAGATCGCTTGAAGATTGGCTCAAGTGCTGATGGCAGCGATCAAGAACGTCGCTACACAGAAGAGTTGGTAGCCCAAGAGAAGATGTTGGAGCAGACTAAAGCTCGGGTTGCTGAGCTAGAAAAGAATATTGCTGACTTGCAAAGACTCTTGGATAAATCTAAGGAGAAGAAAGCGGTCGATAACAACTTTGGCTTAGGTGGCTTCGGGCCAGCGATCTTGGCGGTTGCCTTAATTGGATTGACTGGTTTATTGCTCTGGGGTTTAGCTCGAAACGCGCGCCGTTCAGAAGCGCCGAGTTTTCATGCGGATACACATCATGTTGCTAAAAATGAGAAACCTCCTACCAGCTCTCATTTTGAAATGCCAGCTCGTGCAAAGGCATTGTTTGATGGTATTGATCTTGATCTTTCAAAGCCTGCAAAAGAGGTGCCATCAATCATTGCTATTCCGGTAGCGAATCCTCTGACGGATACCCTGCGCGTCAAATTGAATCTAGCGCGCGCTTACATTACGATTGAAGATTTCACTGCTGCTAAAAAGTCGATTGAAGAAGTGCTTCGTATCAGTAATTCTGTTGATCCAGCGGTCACCATTGAAGCGCAAGGCTTGTTGGCAGAGATCTCGCACCGCAATACCTGATCATGCGTATAGCCCTTGGCCTTCAATATGATGGCAGCCCATATTCAGGCTGGCAAACGCAGGTCAAGCACAACACGGTACAGGACGAATTAGAAAAAGCCATATCCGCTTTTGTTGGTGAGGAGGCTTGCAAAGAGCAGCCTATCCATACCATTACTGCGGGTAGAACCGACACTGGTGTTCATGCCTTAGGGCAGGTTGTGCACTTTGATACCAATGTTGTGCGTGAAGACTTTTCATGGGTAAGGGGAGTGAACTCATTCCTGCCCCCATCCATTGTGGTGAATTGGGCTAAGCCAGTTTCCGATGAATTCAGTGCGCGCTTCTCTGCTTATGAGCGTGAATATATTTATGCTTTGCAAGCGGGACCTTGTCGTTCACCGATGTCTCACTCGCGCGCAGGTTACTTGCTGGTGCCTCCAAACCATTGGCTTGATGTAGAGGCTATGAAAAAATCAGCTGAGTGCTTGATTGGCGAACACGACTTCAGCTCTTTCCGTTCTTCCGAGTGTCAGAGTAAAACGCCAGTGAAAACGATTTACTCCATTGAGATTATTGCCGAGCAACCATGGCTATATTTCCGAATTCAGGGCAATGCCTTTTTGCACCACATGATCCGAAATGTCGTCGGTTGTTTTCTGCAGATTGGCCAGGGCAGGCAAGGCCCGGAATGGATGTCAGAAGTATTGGCCGCTAAGAATCGGCAAATTGCGGCTCCCACCTTTATGGCGGATGGCTTGTATTTGGCCAAAATCACTTACCCAGACGAATTTGCTATCCCGCAGCCTTGGTTGGAAAACTCCTGGTTGCCTAATGAGCTTATCGGGAAACACAAGAAATAAGGAGCCCTTGGCTTTATCATTCATTTATGGGTTTACTGACATACTCTCCGGGCCGAACTAGGGTCAAAATCTGCGGCTTAAAGAGCTCGGCTGATGTGGATTTTGCGGTTTCTGCAGGGGTGGATGCGATTGGCTTTGTCTTTTATCCGCCCAGCGTCCGTGCTGTAAGCCCTAATATCGCTGCCCAGCTCATTTCTAGACTTCCAGCAGGGGTTGATGCCGTTGGACTGGTTGTCAACCCTACGGATGAGGAATTTGCTGCTATTCGGGCTGCTGCCTCGATTACCTTATGGCAGTTTCATGGGGATGAGTCCCCAGAACGCTGTGCCCAGCTTGCCGCAGGCGAACCCTGGATGAAGGCTGCTCGTGTAGGAGCTGGCTTCGCTTTTGATGATTTTTCCCTACAATATGGGGATGCAAACGCTTTTCTGCTGGATGCCCTCGTTGAGGGATATGGTGGCGGAGGCGTTCCTTTTGATTGGCAAGGAATTCCACAGACATGGGTAAGCGAAAACGCGCCTCGGGTCGTTTTGAGTGGTGGATTGAACACGCACAACGTGGGCGAGGCGATTGCACGCCTGCATCCTTGCGCGGTTGACGTCAGCAGTGGCGTAGAAAGCAGCAGGGGTGTTAAAGACCCTGCGCTCATGGCTCAATTTGTTCAAGCAGTGCGCGCAGCAGATGCGAAATCATCATTCCAATAATTTGCTGTAGATAAATCAAAAGAGGTAGCTATGTACGACAAGCCAGATGCAAGAGGACACTTTGGTCCTTACGGCGGCGTGTTTGTTTCTGAGACGTTGATGTTTGCCTTGGATGAGCTTAAAGAAGCTTATGCAAAGTATCAATACGATCCAGAATTCATTGAAGAGTTCCATTACGAGCTCAAGCACTTTGTTGGCAGGCCCTCACCGGTGTATCACGCTAAGCGCTGGAGTGAAATGCTCGGTGGTGCACAAATCTATTTGAAGCGTGAAGATTTAAATCACACAGGCGCACACAAGATTAATAACGTGATTGGTCAGGCGATGCTGGCTAAGCGTATGGGCAAGCCCCGCATTATTGCTGAGACAGGGGCTGGGCAGCACGGTGTTGCTACCGCAACGATCTGCGCTCGTTTTGGCCTTGATTGCACAGTCTATCAAGGCTCCGTGGACGTGGCTCGTCAGGCGCAGAACGTATTCCGTATGAAGTTGCTTGGCGCTAAAGTGGTTCCGGTGGAATCTGGTACTAAGACTTTGAAAGATGCCCTCAATGAGGCGATGCGCGATTGGGTTACCAATGTGGATAACACCTTCTACATCATTGGCACCGTTGCTGGCCCTCATCCTTATCCAATGATGGTCAGAGATTTTCAAAGTGTGATTGGTGAAGAGTGCAAAGTACAGATGCCGGAGATGACTGGTCATCAACCTGACTATGTTTTGGCTTGTGTTGGTGGTGGCTCAAATGCGATGGGCATTTTCTATCCATATATCGATTTCCCGGAAGTAAAGCTTGTTGGTGTTGAGGCTGCGGGACATGGCTTGGGAAGTGGTTTGCATTCAGCAGCGCTTTGCGTTGGGACGCCTGGTGTGTTGCACGGCAACCGTACTTATTTATTGCAAGATAAGAATGGCCAGATCTCTGAAACGCATTCTGTTTCTGCTGGTATGGACTACCCAGGTGTTGGCCCTGAGCATGCATGGTTAAAAGATTCTGGTCGCGCAGACTATGTGGCGATTACAGATGAAGAGGCGCTTCAAGCATTCCATGATTGCTGCCAGATTGAAGGCATCATTCCTGCACTTGAGTCTTCACATGCTATTGCCTATGCTTGCAAGCTAGCCAAAACTTTGCCAAAAGATAAAACCATCTTGGTCAATCTCTCTGGCCGAGGTGACAAGGATATGCATACCGTTGCTCAGGCAACTGGTTCAGAAGGTTAAGAAAGAGTTATGTCAAAAATTACTGCGCTCTTCAAGGAGCTAAAAGCAACAGGTAAAAAAGGATTGATTCCTTTTATTACTGCTGGCGATCCAGATCCTACGCAAACGGTTGAACTCATGCATGCGTTGGTTCGCGGTGGTTCAAGTGTGATTGAACTAGGTGTACCGTTTTCAGACCCAATGGCCGATGGTCCTGTGATTCAGAGATCATCGGAGCGTGCATTGACGCAAGGGGTGACTTTGCACAGCTGCCTGGAGATGGTGAAAGAGTTCCGCAAGAAGGATGCTAATACACCTGTTGTTTTGATGGGCTATGCAAACCCAGTCGAGCAAATGGGGGCAGAGCGTTTTGCAATCGAAGCGAAGGCTGCTGGAGTCGATGGTGTTTTAGTGGTTGATTACCCGCCAGAAGAATGCGTGGACTTTGCGGCCCACATGCGCGTTGCTGGCATTGATCCGATTTTCTTATTGGCACCCACCTCATCACATGAGCGCATTAAAGAAGCGGCCAAAATAGCTTCTGGTTATATCTATTACGTCTCTATGAGAGGGGTTACTGGCGGTTCTAACCTCAATACTCAAGATGTGGCCAGCATCATCCCAAAAATTCGTGAAGAGACGGATATTCCGATTGCTGTTGGCTTTGGAATTAGCGATGCAGCTAGTGCCAAGGCAGTATCGGTGAGTGCTGATGCGGTTGTGATTGGCAGCCGAATTATTCGTCTTTTAGAGGATACGCCCCCTGGGCAGGCGGTACAATCACTGGAAACCTTCATTCGTGAGATTCGCGACGCATTGGATAGTTAAAAACTAATGAGCTGGATAGATAAATTACTCCCACCCCAAATTCAACATACTGATCCTGCAAATCGCAAGTCAGTACCTGAGGGATTGTGGGTTAAGTGTCCCGGTTGTGAAACTGTTCTGTACAGCACAGACATTGAAGCCAATTTATCAGTTTGCCCAAAATGCAGTCATCACATGCGCATCGGAGCACGTCTTCGCTTAGATAGTTTATTGGATGAAAAAGGCCGTTATGAAATCGGTGCTGATATCTATCCAATTGATCCGCTGAAATTTAAAGACTCTAAAAAATACTCAGATCGTATTAAAGAAGCAAATGATGCTTCTGGTGAGTCTGAAGCCTTGATCGTGATGGGCGGCAAGATTGAAGCCATTCCGGTTGTCGCTGCTTGTTTTGAATTCCAGTACATGGGCGGCTCAATGGGTTCTGTAGTTGGTGAGCGATTTGCTCGCGGCGTACAAGAAGCAATCAATAAGAAGTGTGCCTTCATTTGCGTCACCGCTACTGGCGGAGCACGTATGCAAGAAAGTTTGTTATCGCTTTTTCAAATGGCCAAGACCAACTCGATGTTGACCTTGCTATCAAAAAAAGGCCTGCCTTATATCAGCGTTCTCACCGACCCAACCATGGGTGGTATTTCTGCGAGCTTCGCCTTTATGGGTGACGTGGTGATGGCTGAACCAAAAGCGTTAATTGGCTTTGCTGGCCCACGTGTGATTGAACAAACTGTTCGTGAAAAGTTACCAGAAGGATTTCAGAGGTCTGAGTTCCTAATGCAAAAGGGTGGCATTGACATGATTGTTGATCGTCGTCAGATGCGCGGTGAAATTGCGCGCCTACTCGCTTTGTTGCAAAAGCTTCCTGAGCCTGCGATAGCGGGTAGCGCAGTCGTTTAAGCGCTTGAGCTCAGCACACCAAACCCCCATAGTATTTTCTAGCCTAGAGGCTTGGCTTAGCCACCTTGAAACTGCTCACCCCGTTGGTATAGATATGGGGCTTGAGCGCATCAATCGTGTGAAGGCTGCATTAGATCTGCATTTTGATTGCCCGGTGATTACAGTTGCCGGTACAAATGGCAAAGGATCTACCTGCGCCTTTCTGGAGAGCATTCTCTTGTCTTCCGGCTATCGCGTCGGTTGCCATACCTCACCCCATTTACTTCAATTTAATGAGCGTGCTCGCATCAACGGTGAAGATGTCAAAGACAATCTCTTGTTGGAGCATTTTGCTGCCGTTGAAAACGCTCGGGTTAGTCTGGTTGATGCGCCGACCTTAACGTATTTTGAGTTCACCACTTTAGCCATAATGCATCTGTTTGCTAAATCCAATTTGGATGCGGTTGTATTGGAAGTAGGAATGGGTGGTCGTTTAGATGCTGTCAATATCGTTGACGCTGATTGCGCCATTGTGACGAGTATCGATATTGATCATGCGGATTTTTTGGGTGGCACACGAGAAGCCATTGGTCTAGAAAAGGCTGGCATTTTCCGTCCAGGACATATTGCGGTGTGTGGCGATCCTGTGCCGCCGCAGTCACTCATTGATTATGCTGAAAAGCTGGGTTGTGACCTCTGGTTACAGGGGCGTGATTACAACTTCCAAGGTGATAAACAGCAATGGGGTTGGGCTGGGCGCAAGAAGCGCTTTAGTGGGCTTGGGTACCCAGCGCTGCGGGGCGCCAATCAGATTCTGAATGCATCGGCAGTAATAGCCGCCTTAATGGCCTTACATCAGCGTTTGCCAGTGAGTGCCCAGGATATTCGTAATGGCTTTGCTTTGGTTGAGCTGCCAGGCCGATTCCAGGTATTGCCGGGTCAGCCCACCGTGGTGTTGGATGTTGCTCACAACCCCCATGCTGCGGCTACCTTAGCTCAGGGGCTCGATAAGATGGGGTATCACCCTTACACCTATGCCATTTTTGGGGCTATGGCTGATAAGGATATTGAGGGGGTGATTAAACCCCTTTTGAATATCGTGGATTTCTGGTTTTGTACCGATTTACCGACCCCCCGAGCTGCCAGTGCTAAGGCTCTAGCTGAGAAGCTTGAATCTATGGGTGTAAAGCCAAAAAATGGGGCAGATGGGGGGATTGAATGCTTCCCAGAACCTGCTTTGGCGTATCAAAAAGCGCTATCTTTGGCGGGTGAGGGTGATAGAATTGTCACCTTCGGATCCTTCTATACCGTTGCAGGCGTAATGACTTACCGAAACAACCAGGCCCACTGATCCATGATTCGTTTACCAAGCTTTTTTAAGCGAAAAACCCAGTCTGATGACCTTGAAATCGGCTCAAGGGGTAGTCGCACCGCTAAACGAGCATCCCCTCGCAGTTTTCAGCGCGCAGCAGAAGCCGAAGAACTTGCCCTTACAGAAGATCCTGAACAACAAAGAGCGCGCCATCGTTTGATTGGCGCTGCTGTCCTCGTATTAATTGCTGTTATTGGCTTGCCGCGTATTTTGGATAACAAGCCAAAGTCTGCACCCAATGACATTGCTGTAAGCATCGTTACTAGCCTACCGATTCCTGGTACGGAACCTAAGACCGAAGAAAAGCCGAAGGCACAAGCGCCTGCTGACTCTGCTAAAGAGGCTTCTAAAGTTGCCGCTGCACCCGCGCCAGAAGTTAAGCCAGAAGTAAAAGTAGAAACTAAGGCAGACACTAAACCAGCAGCGCCGGCAGTTAATAAGTCTGGCGCCTTAGGTTTGGCTGCAGGTGAAGAGGTGGTTGCTGCAGCAAGTCCTAAAGCTGAGACAAAACCCAAGACAGAAGATGCTCCCAAGCCTAGCGCTGCGGGTTCGGGTAAGTACGTTATTCAGATTGGCGCCTTTGCTTCAGAAGAGCGTGCTAAAGGTTGGATTGCAAAACTCAAAGATCAAAAGATTCCTAACTACGTCTTAAATAAGACGGGTAGTGATGGCACAAAGCTGTATGTATTGCGCGCAGGGCCTTATACCGATAAAGATGCAGCAGAAGCGGCTGAAAAGAAAATTAAGGCGATGGGTCTCGCACCAAGACTCGTCGAATCCGGTAAGCAGTAATGGAATACCTATCCACCCTCAAACTAACATCGGTGGATTACTTCACCCTAGTAGTGCTCTTGGTTTCTGCCTTGGTGGGTATCTCACGTGGTTTATTTAAAGAGGTTCTTGCCTTAGCCTCTTGGTTCGCAGCTGCTTGGGTTGCTTATCACTACAGCAATTACCTCTCAACCGAGTGGCTCTCGACATTTCATCTAGATGAACTACTGAGCCTTGGTATGAGCTTCATCATTTTGTTTGTATTAACCCTCATCATCTGTGGTTTGTTTGGTGGAGTGGTACAGAAAATTATTTTGTCAGTAGGCCTTAGTTTGACTGACCGTTTCTTGGGTTTGATATTCGGTGTGATTCGTGGCGGCTTAGTCATAGTGGTGCTGGCTACTTTAGCTGCGCTCACACCCATTCCTCAAAGTATGGCCTGGAAGAATGCTATTACTAGGCCAGCAATTGATATGGCAACCGGTTTAATTAAAGGTTGGCTTCCTGCCGACTGGGCAAAACAATTAGGTGATGCAATGCCTAAAGTTACCCCTACCATTACTCCTAAATTAACAATAGGAATCTAGAGATATGTGCGGCGTCGTCGGAACTGTTTCCCACTCACCAGTAAATCAACTCCTCTATGATGCGATGCTGCTTTTGCAGCATCGCGGACAGGATGCGGCAGGCATTGCAACGATGAATGGTAATTCGTTCACGATGCATAAAGCCAATGGTTTGGTACGAGATGTTTTTAGAACTCGCAATATGCGTAGCTTGGTTGGTAACGCTGGCATTGGCCAAGTGCGCTACCCAACAGCAGGCTCTGCAAGTAGCGAAGAAGAAGCGCAACCTTTTTATGTGAGCGCACCTTACGGCATTATCTTGGCGCATAACGGTAATCTAACGAATGCACCTAGCTTGCGCGTTGAGATGGCCTATCGTGACCGTCGCCACATTAATACCAGCTCTGATACTGAAGTATTGCTTAACGTTTTGGCTGATGAACTTCAAAAGGAAACCAATAGCGCGGCGCTAGATGAGAGCGCGATGTTTAACGCCGTTACTGGTGTAACCAATCGCGTTAAAGGCTCGTATGCAGTAGTTTCTTTGATAGCGGGTTATGGTTTACTGGCCTTCCGCGATCAGTATGGTATCCGTCCACTGTGTATTGGCCGTATCGATACACCTCAGGGTCCTGAGTGGATGATTGCATCTGAGTCTGTGGCGCTTGAAGGTTTAGGCTTTACGTTTGTCCGCGACGTTCATCCAGGCGAAGCAATTTATATCGACTTGGATGGCAATTTCTATTCACGTCAATGTGTGCCTAATGCAGTGTTAACCCCTTGTATTTTTGAATATGTCTACATGGCCCGTCCAGACTCCATTATTGACGGCTTGATTGTCTACAACGTACGTATGCGTATGGGTGATTACTTGGCTGAGAAGATTCGCAGGGAAACGAATGTCGATGAAATCGATGTTGTGATGCCGATTCCGGATTCCAGTCGTCCAGCAGCGATGCAGGTAGCAAAGAACTTGGGCGTGGATTACCGTGAAGGCTTCTTTAAGAATCGTTACATTGGCCGCACCTTCATCATGCCAGGGCAAGCTGTTCGCAAGAAGTCTGTTCGTCAAAAACTCAATGCTATGCGGATTGAATTTAAAGATAAGACGGTTTTAATTGTGGATGACTCCATTGTGCGTGGAACTACCTCATTTGAGATTGTGCAGATGGCGCGTGAATCTGGTGCCAAGAAAGTGATCTTTGCATCTGCTGCACCACCAGTGCGCTTCCCAAATGTCTATGGCATTGACATGCCAACCCGTAGCGAATTAGTCGCCTATGGCCGCACTGATGAAGAGATCAATAAGATGATTGGTGCTGATCAGTTGATCTATCAAAGCATTGAAGATATGAAGCAGGCGGTAAGGGATGTTAATCCCGACATCAAAAACTTTGAGGCTTCTTGTTTTGACGGTTTCTATGTCACAGGTGACATCACCGAGTCTTATTTAGATGCTTTAGAGGCTGCCAGAAATACCTCTGCTGCTAAGGCGGATCGCCAAAAGGATTCGAGCGATTTTGCTCGTTCACAGCTCCACCTGCATTTGGCTACCGAAGACTAAAAAGCGACAGGATTTTGCCTTGAAAGAGGCAAATCCTCAATTCGGTGTCAAAATAGCGGCATGAAGAGTAAAACCACACGCAAAAAACCCGATTTTTCTAAGTTGGCGCTTGAGACCTTAGCGGTTCGCGCTGGTACACGTCGTACTGCTGAGTATCAAGAGCACTCAGAGGCGATGTTCCTGACCTCTAGCTTTTGCTTTGATAGTGCAGAGTTGGCGGCTGATGGTTTTGCGCATGCCGATCAAGGCTTTATTTATTCTCGCTTTACTAATCCAACGGTAAGCATGTTCCAGGATCGCTTGGCCGCCTTAGAGGGCGGTGAAGCATGTATCGCGACCGCTTCCGGAATGTCTGCCATTCTGACGATGGCAATGGCGCATCTGCAAGCAGGAGATCACGTTGTTTGTTCACGCTCAGTATTCGGTGCAACGATTCAACTATTCACCAATATCTTGGGTCGTTTTGGGATCACAACAACTTACGCTGATTTGGCCGATACCAAGTCATGGCAGGCTGCTGTGCAGCCAAATACTAAGCTGTTCTATCTTGAGACGCCTTCCAATCCTTTGACTGAGATCGCAGACATTAAGGCGATCTCAAAAATAGCGAAGAAGGCCGGCGCTTTATTTGCGGTGGATAACTGCTTCTGCACGCCAGCCCTGCAAAAACCATTAACACTCGGCGCTGATGTTGTGATTCATTCGGCCACCAAGTACTTGGATGGGCAGGGTCGAGTGGTGGGTGGAGCAATTGTGGGCAGCAAAGATTTCATCATGGGGAAAGTCTTCCCATATGTTCGTACCGCAGGACCAACGCTATCTGCATTCAATGCCTGGGTATTCCTTAAGGGCCTGGAGACTCTAGAGCTTCGTATGAAGCAGCAGAGTCAGAATGCGCTCGCCTTGGCGCAATGGCTGGAGAAACAATCTGGAGTAGAGCGGGTTTACCATCCCGGTCTTAAATCCCATCCTCAGCACGCTTTGGCAATGCGCCAGCAAAAAGAGGGTGGTGCGATTGTGTCTTTCACCTTAAAGGGTGGCAAGAAGGCAGCGTTCAAACTCATCAATCAAACGAAGCTTTGTTCGATTACGGCAAACTTAGGCGACACTCGCACAACGATTACTCATCCGACTACAACAACACATTGCCGTGTGACTCCTGAGGCCCGTAAAGCCGCCGGTATCTCGGATGGCTTGGTACGCATTGCAGTTGGCCTTGAAAATATCAACGATCTCAAAAATGATTTGGTTGGCGGCCTAAAGAAGTAAGTCAAAAAACTAAATAAAGCGAATAAACGCGAATGAGTTTTTCTGACGCTACCCAATTTTGGAATGAACGCTTCGATAAAGAAGAGTTCATTTTTGGCAAAGAGCCCAATGAGTATCTTGTAGATAAGGCCAAGCAATATCTCAAGCCAATGGATAAAGTCTTGTGTATCGCCGATGGCGAGGGGCGTAACGGAGTCTGGCTTGCCAAACAAGGCATGCAGGTTGTGGGATTTGATGCATCCGATATTGCGCTAGCTAAAGCAAAGCAGTTCGCCCAAGAAAATCATGTGAAAGTGGATTACTCCTTTTCAGATACAGACAGTTTTTCTTGGCAAGAAAATACTTATGATGCAGTCATTGGCATCTTTATTCAGTTTGCTGATCCAGCAATGCGTGCCAGAATCTTTCAGCAAGCTTACAGGGCGACGAAACCTGGTGGCTTATTCGTTCTACAGGGTTATACCCCTAAGCAGCTGGATTACAAAACAGGAGGACCATCTCTTATAGAGCATCTCTACACAGAAGAGTTGATTGGAGATCTTGCCAAAGAGTTTGAAATACTCGAACTTGTGAGTTACGAGAAAGAACTTTCTGAGGGTCCAAGACACACTGGTATGTCTGCTCTTCTAGGGCTTGTTGCTAGAAAGTAATTGCCTTCTTAGTTAGCAAAGCGACGGGGGTCATTAATCGGGCGCAAAGGCATGATGTGAATCTTGCTACTATCAATTTCAAGATGCGCCTCTTTGCCAGCATCTAAGACAAGTCGCTTAACCTCTGCAGCAGAGGCTTCCCAAGTAATGGCATGATTGCCTTCAGATGTACGAAGTTGGATAACGGCAATTTGTCCTATTGCGCTAATCTGCTCAACCTGAGCCTCAATCGATGTTGGGCTAGAAGTCACATGAAGGCTAATGCCGTCAGCGGGAATGACCCAAGCAACAGGTGTATTTGGCGGGATCTTGCCCTTATCGACCACGTTGAAGATGCGTTGGCACCCATTCCAACTGAGTTTTCCAGCTGAAAAGACGCCTTCAAACTTATTGCTAATACCCACTAGTTCTGCAACCCGCGAGTTTCTGGGTCTTTCAAACAGAACTTGCGGCGGTGCTGTTTGTAGTCCCACGCCTTGGTCGATCACGGTGATGCGATCTGCCAATAGATCAGCCTCCCTTAGATCGTGAGTGACCAGCAGAATAGGGATATTCAAATCTTTGCGAAGTTCAGCTAGCGTCTTGTAAAGACCTTGACGAGTAGGGGCATCAATTGCAGAGAAGGGTTCATCCAGCAATAGTATTTTTGGGGATCGCGCTAATGCTCTAGCAAGTGCAACTCGTTGTTGCTGACCGCCCGAAAGCTGACTAGGCATGCGCTTGGCCAACTCGCCGATTCCCATGCGGTCTAACCATTGTTGGGCTAATGCATTCCGGTTGGCAAGACCATTGACGCTGTTATGCAAAGGAATGCAAACGTTCTCAAGCGCTGTAAGGTGGGGAAATAGTGCGTACTGTTGAAATAAGAACCCACATGAGCGATTAGCAGGGCTGAGTGAAGTGGTAATCCCATTCACTTCGTTTGCTTCAAACCAGAGCTTGCCATCGCATTCAATTTTTCCAGTATCGGCATTATTTAAACCGGCGATTGTTCGCAAGGCGGTTGTTTTACCGCTACCAGAGGGGCCCACTAAGGCATGCAATTCTCCAGGAATGCATTCAATATTGAGTTGCAAAGGATTTGGGTTGATTTGGGAGAGTTTTACTTTAAGCATTAGCGACTCCACCGATTAGCATGCGATGGGCTGCGACCAAAGAGGCCATAGGAAAGTGCTATCGCCACAAGGGAGGTGCAAAGTAATATCAACGAAAGCATGCCGGCACCAGAGGTATCAAAGCTTTGCACTTTGTCATAAATCGCGATCGATACTGTTTTAGTTTCCCCTGGGATTGCGCCACCAACCATGAGAATCACACCAAACTCTCCAAGGGTATGCGCAAAGGTAAGAACGGCTGCGCTAGTAATGCCTCGCCAAGCAAGAGGCAACTCAATCAAACGAAAGATCTGCCATTTCGATAGACCGCTAACTTGAGCTGCCTCCCGAATTTCAGGATTAATCGCCTCGAAAGCACGCTGTATTGGCTGGATGGCGAATGGCAAATTGACAATCAAAGAGGCAATTAAGATTCCCGTAAAGGAAAACACCAATGGGATTCCCAAAATTGTTTTTCCTCCGAGACCTACGAGTAGGTAATAACCCAATACCGTAGGAGGGAGAACTAAAGGTAGGGCAAGCGAAGCTTCGATCCATGACCTGCTTTTGCCCATATTTTGGAGCGAATGAGCTACCCAGACTCCAAAAGGGAGGATTAGGACCAAGGTCCATATAGCTAGCTTTAAGGAGAGAAGGAGGGCCTCGATATCCATCAATTGATTGTATCTTTAGATCCGGTCAGGGTAACCCACTATATGAACTTGCTTGACATGAGCGTTAAATATGCATTCATACGCATATATTCATACAAATGGGCTCCATGAAGGCAAAGGTTCAAAAAGCGACCAAAAACTTATCTCCAAAACAGATGGAGAAGGTCTTTTCTCAGGTAGCAGCTTATTTCAATGTTCTTTCTGAGCCAGCACGTTTACGCATCATGTATGCAGTTTGCAGTGGTGAAAAATCTGTTACCGAGGTTGTGGAGATGTGCGGAACAAGCCAAGCCAATGTATCAAGGCATTTGCTGGCTCTTCATAAAGCTGGAATTCTCATGAGGCGAAAAGAAGGTGTAACGGTTTATTACTCGATTGCAGATAACGCAACGGTAGAGATGTGTCAGACAGTCTGCGCAAAGATTGCTGAGAGTATTCATTAATTTTAATTGGTTAACTTGTGAAGCAGAGGTCAAATGACTAAGAAGCAAATTGAACTGAGCGCTGAGGAAGTCTCTGCCGTTGAGAGGCCAGTAAATAGAGCTCGCTTGGTGAAAGCGCCGGAGCACTTTATCTCTCAAGAGTTGATTGCTGATATCAATTCAAATGGCCTGGATGAAACGCGCCGTGGCTTCTTGCGTAAAGGTTTTTTATCGGCTATCGGCAGTGCGGCTGCTGGCTTGGCTGCCCCAATGGCTTTTGCTGCTGGAGAAGGTGATCCGGCAATTCTAGAGAAGCAGGAGTGGCAAACTACTTTAGGCAAGAACGTTGCAACTATGCCTTATGGTGTGCCATCGATCTATGAATCTAATCTCATCCGCCGTGAATCCCCTGGCTTAACACGCGTCTCTGCAGCTTCTGTTGCATTTACTCCGCTGCAAGGATTATTCGGCACTATTACTCCAAATGGTTTGCATTTTGAACGTCATCACCAAGGTTGGTACAACCTAAACCCTGAAACCCACCGACTGATGGTGAACGGCATGGTGAAGAACGCTCGCGTCTTTACGATGAATGATTTAATGAGATTGCCTTCGGTTTCTCGCACACACTTTATTGAGTGTGGTGCCAATACTGGATTGGAGTGGGGTAACGTTGCTGTGCCAACCGTGCAGTACACCCATGGCATGTTGTCTTGCTGTGAATTTACAGGCGTTCCACTCAAGGTATTGCTTGAAGAGTGTGGCGCTGATCTGAAAAAAGGTAAGTTCTTGCTTGCCGAGGGTGGCGACGGTTCTGGGATGACGCGCACCATCAATCTGGAAAGCTGCCTGGATGACACGATTGTTGCCTGGAGTATGAATGGCGAAATGTTGCGCCCGGAAAATGGCTTCCCATTACGCCTAGTTGTTCCTGGAGTACAGGGTGTCAGCTGGGTGAAGTGGTTGCGTCGCTTAGAGGTTGGCGATATGCCTTGGAATGCTAAGGATGAGGCAGTTCACTATATTGAGCTCATGCCAGATGGCATGCATCGTCAGTACGCATCCATCCAAGAATGCAAATCGGTTATTACTACACCCTCTGGCGGCCAGCAATTGTTGGATAAAGGTTTCTACAACGTCAGCGGTATGGCTTGGTCTGGTCGAGGCAAGATTAAGCGCGTGGATGTTTCTTTTGATGGCGGCAATAACTGGCGTATGGCGCGCTTAGAGACGCCAGTTCTTACAAAATCAATTACTCGTTTCAATATTGATTGGGTGTGGGATGGTTCGCCCGCAATCTTGCAATCAAGGGCAGTGGACGATACCGGTTACATTCAGCCCTCTATCAAGGTGTTGCGTGATGTCAGGGGTAATCGCTCGATTTATCACAACAATGCAATTCAGTCTTGGAAATTGGATTCAAATGGTGAGGTGAGCAATGTTCAAGTCGGTTAATTTTATTGCTCGCTTGAGTGTATTAAGTCTCGCTGTATTGACTGCTCAGGTTTCATTTGCACAAAGTACTCAGGGCTCTACTAAGTTTCCTGGCATCGGCCGCAACGCCACACCGGCAGAGGTAATGGCTTGGGATATTGATGTGCGTCCAGACTTTAAAGGCTTGCCAAAAGGATCTGGCTCGGTTCAGCAGGGTCAGGTAATTTGGGAAGCTAAGTGCGCAAGTTGTCATGGCGTCTTCGGTGAGTCTAATGAGATCTTTACTCCGATCGCAGGTGGAACCACTGTAGATGATGTGAAGGCCGGCAGAGTTGCCTCGTTGGCCGATCGTAAGCAGCCTCAACGCACTACCTTGATGAAGGTGCCAACGGTTTCTACTTTGTGGGACTACATCTATCGTGCAATGCCTTGGAATGCCCCAAGATCCTTAACGCCGGATGATACTTATGCATTAGTTGCATTTATTTTGAGCTTAGGAGAAATTGTTCCGGATGATTTTGTGCTGAGCAATGCCAATATTGCGGATGTGCAGAAGAGGATGCCGAATCGCAATGGTATGACGCGAAATCATGGTTTCTGGAGTGTTAATGGCAAGCCAGATGTTAATGGCTCATCTTGTATGACTAATTGCGTAAAGTTTGTGCAAGTTGGATCTACTCTTCCGGACTTCGCCAGAAATGCCCATGGCAATATTGCAGAGCAAAATCGTCTCTATGGCCCATATCGTGGATCAGATTCAACCAAGCCGCCGCTTGATAAGTTGCCCGGCACTTCAGGGGAAGGGCTGGCGCATGCCGCCGATACCCATGCAGCAAGCACAAAGGGCCCAGCAGCGCTGTTTAAGAATGAAAACTGCTCTGCATGCCATGCACCTAATGCCAAATTGGTTGGTCCATCGATTGCAGATATTGCAGCGAAATATAAAGGGCAAAGTGGGGCTCAAGATAAGCTCATGGCTAAGGTCAAAAATGGGGGCTCAGGAGTGTGGGGGGCAATCCCAATGCCGCCGCAGTCACAGTTATCCGATGAGGACAGGGCAACTCTAGTACGCTGGGTGCTTACTGGACAATAGGTTTACAGAGGGTTTTTTGAAATACCGCTATATTTGATGCTAAGAGTGGATTATTAAAGGAGTTTTTATGAATCAGCAGCGACGCAGTTTATTGAAATATTCAGCCGTTTTCGGCTTAATGGCTTCTGCGGGTCTTATTAGCGTAGCCCAAGCCCAAGAGTGGAATAAAGCCGCTTTTGAGGGTAAGAGTCTAGATGACGTGTTCAAAATCTTGGGTGCAGGTAGTCCAGATAAGTCTGGCGCCGTTACTTTGAACGCTCCAGATATCGCAGAAAATGGTGCGGTGGTTCCAGTTGGAATTGTCACAACCCTTAAGGCGGAGCAAATGGCAATCTTGGTTGAGAAAAACCCAAGCGCTTTAGCAGCACAGTTCTATATTCCTTCTGGTACCGAGCCTTTTGTTACTACTCGTATCAAGATGGGTCAAACCTCCAATGTATATGCTTTGGTAAAAGCTGATGGCAAGTGGAGTATGGCTGTTAAGGAAGTAAAAGTGACTTTAGGTGGATGCGGCGGTTAATCAACCCCAATCCAAATAAAAACCATTAATTAATTACTAGATTACAAGAGGAATACATGTCTGATCCAATGCGCGTAAGAGCGGCCGAAAACGGCGGAATTGTGGATGTAAAAATTTTGATGAAGCACGATATGGAATCTGGTCAGCGTAAAGATGCTGCTGGCAAAACCATTCCTGCGTGGCACATTACTACTATTAATGTCAAAGCTAATGGCAAAGATGTATTAAATGGTCAGTTTGGTCCAGCAGTTTCCAAGGATCCATTCTTGAACTTCAAATACAAGGGCGCCAAAGGTGACAAGATTGTTGTGAGCTGGGTGGATAGCAAAGGTGACAAGCGCACCGACGAAGCAACTGCTTCTTAATTTGCTGGTTGAATCATTAATCTTTACTATCTCATGGGTTTTGAAAGGGTTGCAAATGCAGCGTAAATTTACTTTAGGGCTAGCCTCAGGAATGATGGCTGCTTTATTAACAGTCTCATCCTCTGTATCGGCGCAAAATAGTGCTACAGACGATATTGCAAAATATCGCGAGATGATTGCTGACGGCAACCCTTCAGAGCTTTATGAGGCGGCTGGTGAGGAATTGTGGAAAAAGCCTGCTGGACCCAAGAGCGCTACTTTAGAAAAGTGCGATTTAGGTTTAGGACCAGGCGTAGTGAAGGGCGCAGCAGCTCAGTTGCCGCGTTACTTCAAAGACACCAATAAGGTTCAAGATCTTGAGTCCCGTTTAATGACTTGTATGCAGAAGCTACAGGGTCGTGATCCGCAAGAGATGATTGATGCCCCGTTTCAAAAAGGCCCCAAGAAAGACATGGAGGCCATTGTTGCTTACGTAGTTACTTTGTCTAAGGGCGACAAAATTAAAGTCAGCACAGCACATCCAAAAGAAAAAGAGATGTATGAGCTTGGTAAGCGCGCATTCTTTTTCCAAGGTGGCCCAATGGATTTCTCATGTGCTTCATGCCATGGCGAAGATGGCAAACGAATCCGCTTGCAAGACTTGCCAAACATCACAACCCAAAAGGGTGCTGCCTTGGGTTGGGGTTACTGGCCGGCATATCGAGTATCGAGCGGACAGTTTTGGACCATGCAGCAACGTTTGAATGATTGCTATCGTCAGCAACGTTTCCCATTCCCGATTTATGCCTCTGATTTAACTATAGCGGTATCAATGTACATGGCTAAGAACGCCAATGGCGGCACAGTTGAAACCCCTGGCTTAAAGCGTTAATGGATAAGAGATAGAGACTATGAACATGAAGAATATTAAATCCCTCTTAGCTATTGGCAGCTTCGCCTTGGTTACAGTAGTGATGCATGGCAATGCAACAGCACAGCAAGCTAATGATCCTAAATTCAATAAGATGATGAAGGATGGCTTTAAGGCCGATGGTATTGCTGGATTAGATCGTATTGCGCAGGATGAAACTCAAAAGTTTTGTTCAGACCCTGTGTTTGCTAATAGCAAGCAGGGTGCGAAAATGCGTGAAAAGATTCAGAAAATGAATATGGACAGTATTAAACAGCCGTCTGATGGCAAGTACATCGGCGATTGGAAGAAGGGTGAGGCGATTGCGCAGAGCGGTCGTGGCGCTACTTGGACTGATAAGGCTGATACCGTCATTGGTGGTGGCTGCTACAACTGTCACCAAATAGATCCTAAAGAAATCTCCTATGGAAATATCGGCCCATCTCTAACAGGCTATGCAAAGATGCGTGGCTATTCTCAAGAGGTAGTGACCTATACATGGAATCGTATTAATAATTCCAAGGCTTACAACGCATGCAGTAATATGCCGCGTTTTGCGCACTTCAAGCTCTTAAATGAGCAGCAGATTCAGGATGTGATGGCATTGCTGCTTGATCCTGCTTCACCAGTAAATCAATAAAGAAGCAAAAAAACAGGCCGATAGGCCTGTTTTCATAAGGGGAGTGTTATGTCTTTAAGTCGTCGCGATTTTTTGCAGGCCTTAGCGATTGCCTCTGCAGGTGGAATGAGCTTGCAGTCCAATTTTGTGAATGCGCAAAGTACTGCGCAAAAATTTTATGACTTACCAAAGTTTGGTAATGTCCACTTTCTGCATTTCACGGATTGTCATGCGCAGCTATTGCCCATTTATTTCCGTGAGCCTAATGTTAACCTCGGCATTGGAGCGCAAGAAGGTAAGACCCCACACTTGGTTGGTGAATACTTCTTGAAAGCAAATGGCATTGCACCAGGCACGCGCGATGCTCACGCCTTTACCTATTTAGACTATGTAGCTGCTGCGCAAAACTACGGCAAGATGGGCGGGTTTGCCCATATGGCTACGTTGATTAAGCAAATGAAAGCAAGTCGTCCTGGCGCTCTATTGCTTGATGGCGGTGATACTTGGCAAGGCTCTGGAACAGCGCTTTGGACCAACGGTCAAGACATGGTAGATGCTGCTCTAGCATTGGGTGTGGATGTGATGACGCCTCATTGGGAAATGACTTTGGGTGAAAAGCGCGTCATGGAAATTGTGAATGGCGATTTCAAGGGCAAAGTTTCCTTCATAGCGCAAAATATTAAGACTGCTGACTTTGGCGACATGGTCTTTAATCCTTATGTCATGAAAGTTCAGAATGGCATTCAGGTGGCCATCATTGGTCAAGCCTTCCCGTATACGCCAATTGCTAATCCCCGTTACTTCACTCCTGATTGGACCTATGGTATTCAGGAAGAGAATATGCAAAAGACCATTGATGAGGTGAGATCAAAAGGTGCAAAGGTAGTGGTACTCCTTTCCCATAACGGCATGGATGTGGATTTGAAGATGGCCTCTCGTGTCCGCGGTCTAGATGCAATTTTGGGCGGGCATACTCATGATGGCGTTCCTATTCCGGTGAAGGTAAAGAATGCTGGTGGAGTAACGCTGGTTACTAATGCTGGATCTAATAGTAAGTTCTTGGGTGTGCTGGATTTTGATGTAAAGGGTGGTAAGCCGGTAGATTTCCGCTACAAGCTATTCCCAATTTTCTCTAATATGATTCCAGCAGATCCAACGATGAATAAGTTGATCGCTAAAGTCAGGGCTCCGTATGAAGCCAAGCTCAATGAGAAGTTAGCAACCACAGAGGGTCTCTTGTATCGCCGTGGTAACTTTAACGGTAGCTTTGATCAACTCATCTTGGATGGATTGATGGCCCAGAAGAATGCGGAGATTGCTTTCTCACCAGGCTTCCGTTGGGGTACCAGTCTATTGCCAGGTCAAGCGATCACACGCGAGAATCTTTTAGATCAAACCGCAATTACTTATCCATACACCACTGTTACCAATATGAGTGGTGAAACAATCAAAACGATTCTTGAGGACGTTGCTGACAACTTGTTTAATCCGGATCCCTATTACCAGCAGGGTGGGGATATGGTGCGTGTAGGTGGAATGCAATACACCATCGATCCAGCGCAATCCGCTGGTAAACGTATTACCGATATGCGTTTGAATGGCAAGTCGATTGATGCAAATAAAACCTACAAGGTCGCTGGTTGGGCTCCGGTCAGCGAAGAGGCAAAAAATGCAGGCGGTGAAGCAATCTGGGATGTCATGGAACGTCACTTGCGCGATGTCAAAGTCGTCAAAGCGGTAAAGCTCAATGAGCCAATCATTAAAGGTGCTTCAAATAACCCTGGCATGGCTCCAATTTAATTAGCTATATATCACTACACGAGATCTAAGTATGAAAAAACTATTTTCTATCATCACCTCTTTAGCTCTGACATTGGGATTTTGCTCAATTGCTTCAGCCCAATCTACTGGCAATACTAAAGTGGTTTATCACATTGATGACGCTGAAACACAAGGCCTAAAAGGGCTGCGTAATATCCGTAATCATTTGGATACTGCTCCCAATACCATCATTATTGTTGTGACCCATGCCAATGGAGTGGATATGCTGATGGAAGGCGCTAAGGATAAGAAAAACAATGTGGAATATGCACCATTAGTTGGGGCTCTAAAGTCTCGTGGTGTGAAGTTTGAGGTGTGTGAAATCACTTTAAAAAATCGTAATCTGAAAAAAGATCAGTTCACCTTGGATGCGGATTTCACCCCATCGGGTGTAGTTCGTGTAGCAGATTTGCAGTACAAAGATGGCTTTGCTTACATCAAGCCTTAAGCAACCCAGCATGAGTTACCCTAAAAGACTAGTGGGGATCCTTTTGGGATCCCTTATTTTTTTTAGTCTAGCTTTTGGTCAAAGCAAGCCCGCTGATACTGTTCGGATAAAACCCATTCAGGTGGCGCCGCACACTTATTTTGTCCAGGGCCTTCCTGAGATGGGAAGTAGCACCAATCAGAACTTCATATCCAACGCTGGTTTTGTTGTGACTCCAGGAGGGGTGGTGGTAGTTGATGCATTGGGTTCACCTATTCTTGCGCAAAAGTTAATTGCTGAAATCAAAAAGATTACCCCGCAAAAAGTGGTTGCTCTTATTGTCAGTCACTATCACGCAGATCATGTTTATGGTTTGCAAGAATTTAAAAAGATAGGTGCAACAATTTATGCACAAGGTGAGGGCAGAAACTACCTTTCCTCTGAAACGGCAAAGCAGCGTCTAATTGCCTCAAGAATCGATTTCGCCCCTTGGGTAAATGCAAATACCAAACTCATTTCTGCCGATGTGTGGATTGATCAGAAATTGAAATTGACGATTGGCGGCATTGATTTCTTTATCAGTAGAGTAGGGCCTGCCCATGCTCCTGAGGATCTGATGGTGTATGTACCTTCGGAGAAAGTGCTTTTTGCGGGAGACCTGGTGTTTAGAGGTCGCATTCCCTTTGTGGGAAATGCAGACAGCAAAGGATGGCTGACGGCTTTGGATGAGATAGAAAAATTGAATCCGAGTCTTGTCATACCGGGTCATGGTGGCTACTCTGTGAAGCCGGTCGAAGACATTGCCTTCACCAGAAATTACTTGAAATATCTGCGTGAATCCATGTCCAAGGCAGCTATCAATATGGATTCTTTCGAGGATGCGTATAAGCAGGCTGATTGGTCGGAATACGAGGGAATGCCGCTATTTAGGGCTGCTAATCGTATGAATGCCTATAACGTCTACCTGTCTATCCAGGCGGAGTAGGGCAATTTCAGCCATTGGGCCTTAAAATAGAGGATTAATGCTAAATCCTTGATTTGTAATGAAAATGATTTTTCTTCGATCTGTTGCTGTGGCTGTATTAAGTGCGCTAATGAGCGCGCCGGTGCTTGCTACTCCGGATTTAGCAAATGGCAAAACCATTGATCAGCAAAAGTGTTACGCCTGCCATGCCAAAAAAACGGGCTTTGGGAATGGCGACATGATTTATACCCGTTCAGATGGCAAGGTGAAATCCCTAGCCGATTTGAAGAAGATGGTGTCACTTTGCAATGCAGAGCTTCGTCTTGATTTATTTCCGGAGGATGAGGCAGATGTAAGTGCTTTTCTAAACAAGCAGTTTTATAAATTTAAACCTTAATTTTTCAAGACACAGTCGCTATGGATGTTGTAGATATCAATTCTTTAAGTAAGTCAGTCCTCTGGGCAACGTTTGCTATTACCTTTTTCTTAGGTGCGGTCATGCAAAAGACCGGATTTTGTAGCATGGGCGCAGTTTCTGATGTCTTCATCATGTCTAGCTGGGATCGCTTAAAGCAATGGTTCTTGGCTATTGGGGTCGCCATCATTGGTTTTACCTTGATGTCTTATTTCGGCTTGATTGATCCTCTTAAGAGTATCTATACCGGTAATAAATTTTTATGGCTCTCCACTGCTGTTGGTAGCGTCTTGTTCGGCTTTGGGATGGTTTTAGCCTCAGGTTGTGGCAGCAAGACATTGATCCGTATCGGTGGCGGCAACTTAAAGTCACTGGTTGTCTTTATGGTGCTGGGTTTAACCGCCTACATGACAATGCGCGGATTCTTAGGTGTAATTCGCATTAACACCTTAGACACTGTTTTCATTGCCTTTAATACTCCTCAAGACTTGCCTAGTCTTTTAAGCGCGCCTCTTGGCATTGCACGTCCCATTCTGCATTTGGCCCTAGGTTTAATGATTGGCTCTGCTTTTATTGCTTACGCATTGGCGAGCAGGTCATTTTGGACTGCTGAAAATATCTTTGCGGGTATTGCTGTGGGAGTGGCGATCTGTGCGGTTTGGTGGGTATCAGGCAATCTAGGCTTTGTTGCTGAAGATCCAAATACTTTGGAAGAGGTATTTTTGGTAACGAACTCTGGTCGAATGGAGAGCTTATCTTTTGTTGCCCCATACGCTTATTCACTTGACTGGCTCATGATGTATAGCGACACCTCTAAAGTCTTAACAGTTGGCATTATGGCTGTCTTAGGAATGATCCTGGGTTCTGCGGCAGTCTCGATTGCAACGAAATCATTTCGTTGGGAATCCTTTCGCAATTCTGAAGACACAGCCAATCATTTAATTGGCGCCGCATTGATGGGCTTCGGTGGCATTACTGCTTTAGGTTGTACAGTAGGGCAGGGTTTGAGCGGTATTTCTACGCTAGCCCTTGGCTCATTGCTGGCTTTACCAGGATTTATTTTTGGGGCTTATTTGGGGCTGCGTTACTTGCAGGTACGTCTTGCCCCCAACCCTTGCAGTTAATTTTATAAATTGATAGATTAAATTATGCAAATTGACTGGTTCTCGTTTACACCCATTCCTTCTTTATTAGGAGGAATGATTCTTGGAGTGGCTGCAGCGCTTTACGTTTTGCTTCATGGACGCATCTTGGGAATCAGCGGCATTATTTCTGGTTTATTGCATCCAAAATTAACCGACACAGCATGGCGCCTGAGTTTGGTTTTGGGTTTGGTATCGGCCCCATTCATGGCGGCGCTGTTTTTTGGAATATTTCCTGTTGTAGAGATTGAGTCTGATTGGATTGCGATTGTGATTGCAGGCCTTCTAGTAGGCTTTGGTGCGCACTACGGATCTGGTTGTACTAGCGGTCATGGTATCTGTGGACTTTCTCGCTTATCACCTCGTTCACTTGTTGCCACACTGTCATTTATGGGCGCAGGTTTTTTGACTGTCTTTGTTCTGCGTCACTTGATCGGAGTCTAAGATGAAAAAACATTTTGGCCTTTTTAGTCAATACGCAATTGGCGTTCTTTTTGGTTGGGGTTTAATCATCTCAGGTATGAGTAATCCCCAGAAGGTATTAGGATTTTTGGATCTAACGGGCCTTTGGGATCCATCCTTAATGTTTGTGATGTTGGGTGCGGTAATGGTCGGACTTGGCGGTTTTTATGTGGTTAGCAAGAGGACCGAGGCTTTTTTTGGCGGAGTCTTGCATATCCCAACGCGGAGAGATATCACGAAGCCCCTCATTGTCGGCAGTCTCATTTTTGGAGCGGGCTGGGGAATTGCTGGCTTTTGCCCTGGTCCTGCCTTGGTTGCCTTGGGTGCCGGGCACCTGAAAGCCTTGGTATTTGTTATTGCCATGCTGGCGGGCATGGAAATCTGCGAGCGTTTCTTCTCAGCCCATAAATAGGCTTCCAGCTAAGTAGGATAGGCCTGATTTAAAATCAACCCTATTACGTCATTATTCAATGCAGAGGGTTTCATGAGTCTTCCCATTTCTTGTCATAACGATCAGTTCGGTACCATTGGTCAAATTGAGCCAAGCCACTTAGCTGAAATTGCAGCACAAGGCTATAAGAGTGTGATTAATAATCGTCCCGATGGTGAGGGCGGTCCAGATCAGCCAACCAATGCCAGCATTCAGGCTGAAGCAGAAAAGCTGGGTCTAAATTACGCATACTTACCGGTTGTACCTAGTGCAATCACTGTTGATCAAGTAAGAGAGATGGCCCATTTATTGAAGACTATGCCTGGACCAGTGCTAGCATTTTGTCGCTCTGGCGCACGATCTACAAATCTATATCAACTTTCATTGCAAGTGAAATAAGAAGTTACTGGCCCTTATGCGCATCACTATCCCTGAAGAAAGAAAGCTTGTACATGAAATGATCATGCCCATTCGTTGGGGTGATATGGATGCGTATGGTCATGTTAACAATACCGTGTACTTTCGGTATATGGAGCAAGCTCGCTGTGAGTGGATCACTTCATTGGGTTACGATGTTGCTCCTGGTCGTGAGTCTATGTTGATGATTAATGGTTTTTGTAATTTTTTTCAGCAACTCACTTATCCAGGTGAGCTAATACTCAAGACTTCGATTGGTGCTGTTGGAAGAACAAGTCTAGATCTATACACCAGCATGGCGTTGACCACTGCGCCTGATATTGAGGCTGCCATCGGCGGCGCCACTATGGTTTGGGTTGATCTCACCACCAATAAATCAGCGCCTTGGCCTGAGCATGTTTTGCAACAGTTGCGCTAGTCCGTCGTGCAACCAACCAATCCCCACATCCTAAGATCTGATCAATTTTTATCCGAGCTGGATAAGTTTGATCTTGTGATTGATGTCAGGTCACCCGCTGAATTTGCCCTTGATCATATTCCGGGTGCAGTCAATTACCCTGTTCTCAATAATGAGGAGCGCGTCACAATCGGCACGCTCTATAAGCAAGAGTCTCCCTTTGCAGCAAAAAAACTGGGTGCGGCATTGGTTTCAAAAAATATTGCTGATCATTTAGAAAATCATTTTCTGGATTTTCCGCGTGAGTGGCGCCCATTAATTTATTGCTGGCGCGGTGGTGAACGTAGCGGGGCATTTACCCACATCCTCAATCGCATTGGTTGGAAAGCCAAGCAGCTCGAAGGTGGGTATCAGGGCTTCAGAAGAACCGTGATTGACGGCCTTGATCACGCAGCAAAACAATTTACATTCCAAGTGATCTGTGGAATGACGGGTAGTGGCAAAACGAGAGTACTGCAAGAGATCGGCGCTCTAGGTGCGCAGATTTTGGATCTAGAAGGCTTAGCTGTGCACCGTGGTTCCGTATTGGGTAATGAGCCCAATATAGAGCAGCCCTCTCAAAAAGGCTTTGAGACTGTGCTCTGGAACGCATTACGTTCACTCGATCCCGCTACACCGGTATTTGTGGAGTCGGAAAGCAAGAAGGTCGGCGGCTTACATGTACCCGATGCTTTGATGGAGAAGATTCGCAATGGAAGCTGCATCGAACTGCGCTCGAGTACACAGACTCGTGTCTCCTGGTTGACCCGTGAATACCATCACTTCTTGACCGATACCGATAATTTCAAAGAGAAGCTGGCTTTGCTCACTGCGCATTATGGGAAAGTACAGATTGCCAAATGGAATGAAGCCATTGATGCGGGCAATTTTCCGGAGCTGGTGGAAGAGCTATTGGTAAAGCATTACGACCCATCGTATCAATCATCGATCGTGAGGAACTTCCCTCAATACAAGATTGAAAATTTTGTACAGCTGGAGAGTGATAGTGACGAGGCCTTTGCAAAAGCAGCAAAGGCCATCATCAGTAAGCTAGGTTCTTAGCTAAACGCCTGAATACCAGTTTGCGCGCGACCTAGAATCAAGGCGTGGATATCGTGAGTACCTTCGTAGGTATTCACTACCTCGAGGTTCAGCATGTGACGCACCACACCATACTCATCAGAGATGCCATTACCTCCGTGCATATCGCGTGCCATACGTGCGATGTCTAAGGACTTACCGCAAGAATTACGTTTCATGATGGAGGTGATTTCTGGAGCAGCAATACCTTCATCTTTCATACGGCCTAAACGCAAACAACCCTGAAGACCCAGAGTAATTTCAGTTTGCATATCGGCTAATTTCTTCTGAATCAGCTGATTAGCAGCCAATGGTTTGCCAAACTGTTTGCGGTCCATGGTGTATTGGCGGGCAGCATACCAGCACCACTCAGCGGCTCCCAGGGCGCCCCAAGCAATGCCGTAGCGAGCAGAGTTTAAGCAAGTGAAAGGACCTTTAAGTCCCTCAACTTCAGGGAATTCATTTTCTGCCGGCACAAATACTTCGTCCATGACGATTTCACCGGTGATGGAGGCGCGCAGACCCATCTTGCCGCTAATTTTTGGAGCGCTGAGACCCTTCATGCCTTTTTCTAAGATGTAACCGCGAATGATGCCTTCATCATTTTTGGCCCACACTACAAAGACATCGGCAATCGGAGAGTTGGAGATCCACATCTTCGAACCTGTTAATGAGAAGCCGCCAGGAACTTTCTTGGCGCGGGTAATCATGCCGCCTGCATCAGAGCCATAGTTTGGTTCAGTTAAACCAAAGCAGCCAATCCATTCGCCGCTGGCTAATTTAGGGAGGTACTTTTGCTTTTGTGCTTCGCTACCAAATTCATTGATCGGCACCATTACTAGAGAGGACTGCACGCTCATCATGGATCGATAGCCAGAATCTACACGTTCAATCTCGCGCGCAATTAATCCATAAGAAACATAATTTAAATTGGCGCCGCCGTACTGCTCAGGAATCGTGATACCCAGGAGACCAAGTTCGCCCATTTCGCGGAAGATAGCTGGGTCAGTTGTTTCATTGCGATAAGCATCGTGAATACGGGGCATAAGGCGCCCTTGAGCATATTCAGCAGCTGCATCACGAATCATGCGCTCTTCTTCGCTTAGCTGGGTATCGAGAAGGAGGGGGTTCGCCCAGTTAAAGCTGGCCTTACTTTTGCTCATTGCTTTGGCATCCTATATTTCATGTTGTCTTAATTTTTTTAGCTGCTTCCTGCGAATCTTTAGGAATACAGATATTCTTATTTCTATTATCCATTTTTCTAGACTTATGGGCTCTCCTAGATCTCACCACCGCTATTACGACCTGATTTTGGCTGCCTTTGTGGCGGTCTTGCTCTGTTCGAACTTTATTGGCGCCGGTAAAGCGGCCGTAGTTGATTTGCCTTACTTCGGGGCAGTCCCATTTGGTGCTGGCATTTTGTTCTTCCCCATTTCCTATTTCTTTGGCGATATTCTGACTGAGGTCTATGGCTATGCCTATGACCGGAGAGCAGTTTGGACTGGCTTTGCAGCCCTTGCATTTGCGGCAATCATGGCGCAGATAGTGATTGCCTTACCTGTGGCGTCTGGCACCTATATGGCCAATTACCAGCAGGGCTTAGAAACCGTCTTTGGAAATTCTTGGCGTATTGCCATGGCTTCCATGTTCTCCTTTTGGTGTGGCAGCCTGGTAAATAGCTACGTTTTAGCGAAGATGAAAATCCTGACCCAAGGACGTTTTCTCTGGATGCGGACGATTGGCTCGACAGCGGTAGGGGAGTTGGTGGACTCCTCTTTTTTCTATATCTTGGCGTTCTACGGTATTTGGCCTACCCATGAAGTCATTCAGGTAGCGCTGGCCCAGTACGTACTCAAGACCTCCTGGGAGGTTCTGGCAACCCCCATGACCTATTGGGCTGTGAACTTCCTCAAGCGCAAGGAAAACGAGGATTTCTACGATATTCATACGAATTTCACCCCATTTAGGGTCAAAGTCTAATTTAAGGCGTTGGCTTCCTGCCAACCAAGACTCCTAAGCCGTTAAAATAACGGTCTTTGCCCCCAATTCGGGGGTAACTATCCAATTGAATTTCAGAAAGCTAGAAAACATCCGTGCTGTCAGCATCTAATATCACCATGCAGTTTGGGGCAAAGCCCCTGTTTGAAAACATTTCCGTGAAGTTTGGCGGCGGTAATCGTTATGGCCTGATTGGCGCAAACGGTTGCGGTAAATCAACCTTCATGAAAATTTTAGGTGGCGAGCTTGAGCCAACTAGCGGCAATGTGAGTTTGGATCCCGGCGTTCGTTTGGGTAAGTTGCGTCAAGATCAGTTTGCTTATGAGGATGTGCGTGTACTCGACGTTGTGATGATGGGTCACGAAGAGATGTGGAAGGCCGCTGCTGAGCGCGATGCAATCTACGCTAACCCAGATGCTACTGATGAAGATTACATGAAGGCTGCTGAGCTTGAAGGTAAGTATGCCGAATACGGTGGCTATACCGCGGAAGCAAAAGCAGGTGAGTTGTTGTTAGGTATCGGTATTCCGATTGACCAACACAATGGACCGATGAGCAACGTCGCTTCAGGTTGGAAGTTGCGCGTGTTACTTGCGCAAGCATTGTTCTCTGATCCAGATGTATTGCTGCTCGATGAGCCAACCAATAACTTGGATATTCACTCTATTCATTGGCTTGAAGATATCCTCAACCAAATTAAGAGCACCATCGTCATTATTTCCCATGACCGTCACTTCCTTAATGAAGTCTGTACGCATATGGCTGATATGGACTATGGCACATTGAAGGTTTATCCAGGCAACTACGACTCGTACATGCTGGCTTCTGTGCAGGCGAGAACACAACAGCTTAGCAATAACGTAAAAGCTAAAGAGAAAATTGCTGAATTAGCGGCTTTCGTGGCCCGCTTCTCTGCAAACGCATCTAAGGCACGTCAAGCGACTTCACGTCAGAGGCAGTTGGAGAAAATTGAAATTGTTGAAGTAAAACCTTCATCACGTCAAAACCCATTTATTCGTTTTGATACTGAGAAGAAACTTCATAACATGGCGGTTGAGTGCAACGCACTTACTAAAGCTTATGACCGCGTTATCTTCAAGAATTTCAAATTAGGTGTTCGTGCTGGCGAAAAGATTGCCATCATTGGTCAAAACGGAGCTGGCAAGACAACACTGCTAAAAACCATCTTGAGCAAGCGCTTTGATGGCATAGCTGCTGATAGTGGTGATGTGAAGTGGGCTGAGAATGCCAACGTTGGCGTAATGCCTCAAGACAATACTGAGATGTTTGCTAAAGACGAGTTGCTCATGGATTGGATGAATTGGTGGCGCAATACTGGCGACGATGATCAAGTCATCCGTGGCACTTTAGGGCGCTTGCTGTTCTCAGGTGATGATATTGGCAAGTCTGTGAAGGTGCTTTCTGGTGGTGAGAAGGGCAGAATGATTTGGGGCAAACTCATGCTTCAAAAATATAACGTCCTGGCAATGGATGAGCCAACTAACCACATGGACATGGAATCGATTGAGAGTTTGCAAATTGCGCTCGAGAAATACGATGGCACTCTGATATTCGTTTCTCATGACCGTGAGTTTGTATCCGCATTGGCTAACCGCATCTTGGAAGTAAAGATGGATGGTACGGTGGTAGATTACTCGGGAACTTATGAAGAGTACCTACGCAGCCAGGAATTGGCTGGCTAACTAAACCTCAGTAAAAAATAAGCCCTTAAATAAGCCCCTAAGCGGGCTTATTTTCTTTAGCTTGTCTCTGAAAGCGGGTCGCAGTACCCTCTGCGCGAATACGTTTCCACACGGAATCCTTTTCTTCTTGAGAAAAGAACACCCAATTACTCACTTCACCTAAGGTGCGACCACAACCTTGGCAGATCTCATCGTACAGCGTGGTGCAAACACCGATGCAAGGCGAGTCAGAGTCTGCGTCCCCAGTGGATAGGGAGTGGGAGCCATCTTGCGCAATAGATTTGGTGTCTTCAGAATTCATGGCTGTACTTTAGACGATTTCAAAGGACTGTGCTCGGCGAGCTCATCCACATAAGCCCCTATACCTTGATGCTCGCGATCTAGGAAGTGTTGTATAGCTTTGGCAAACTGAGGGTCTGCAATAAAATGGGCGGATTGAATGGTGGTAGGCAAGAATCCGCGTGCCATCTTGTGTTCACCTTGTGCGCCACCTTCAAAGGTTTGAATGTTCTTTGAAATGCAGTATTCAATTGCTTGATAGTAGGCAGTTTCAAAGTGCAAGCAGGGCACATGTTCGATGGCACCCCAATATCTTCCATAAGCCTTTGAGTTTTTAGGGTCAACAACCAGTAACGACGCAGCAATTGGATTGCCGCTTCTCTCCGCAATGATGAGATGTAAATTCTCTGGCATACGCTGCGCCCACAACTGAAAAAATGTCTCGCTTAGATAAGGGTTGGAGCGATGTTCTAGGTAAGTATTTGCGTAACAGCGATAAAAGAACTCCCAATCAGCATTGGTTGAGGATATTCCTGGTACATGTCTAAAAGTAATCTGCTCTCGTGCTACCTGTTCTCGTTCCCGTCGAATATTCTTGCGGCGCTTCATGGTGAGTGCGGCTAAATATTGTTCGAAATTCTCAAAGCCTTGGTTATGCCAATGAAACTGTACCGAGTCGCGCAACATGAAGCCTTGCTCCTGCAAGTTTTTTATTTCTGAGGAGTAAGGAAATAAGACGTGGGCTGATGACAGATTATTTTGCATAACCAAAGTCTTCAAACCTGCGATTAATTGCTGCTTTACTATGTTGGCATCTACATTACTGGCGCTCAAAAGCCTTGAGCCCTGGACCGGGGTAAATGGAATGGCGCAGAGAGCTTTTGGAAAATACTGCATACCTTGTTGCTCATAGGCCTGGGCCCAAGACCAATCGAAGACAAATTCTCCGTAGGAGTGTTGCTTTAAATACAAGGGCATCGCGCCTATGAGCTTCTGATCTTCTCTTAGAACCAGGTGAGCCACTTGCCAGCCAGTATTGCCACCGACACAAGTCGTTTCCTCTAGGCTGCTGAGGAACTCATGACGCAGAAAAGGACCTGCATCGGCAGGAAGCAGGGCGTTCCACTCCTCTGGAGGAATATCGCTAAGGCGATCTACTATTTCTAATTGAAATGAATCGGGCTCTGCCACGATCAACGCTGAATGAGCTCTATTTTGTAACCATCAGGATCGGTAACAAATGCAATGATGGTGTCACCGCCAGCTACTGGCCCAGCCTCACGAGTGACATTACCGCCAGCAGTCTTGATGGCAGTACAAGCTGCATAGGCATCCGGAACTTCGATTGCGATATGCCCATAGGCTGTGCCCAGGTCATAGGACCGAACACCATGGTTGTAGGTAAGCTCAATCTCCGATTGGCCATCACCATTCCCTTTACCGAAGCCAACAAAAGCAAGCGAATACTTTTGCTCGGGACGCTCTGTAGTGCGCAGTAAATTCATGCCCAATACTTTGGTATAGAAATCAACGGAGCGTTGAAGGTCGCCAACGCGAAGCATAGTGTGAAGGATCATCATAGTTACATCGCCGCGTAGTTAGGGCCACCACCACCTTCTGGAGTTATCCAGACGATGTTTTGGCTTGGGTCTTTAATGTCACAAGTTTTGCAGTGCACGCAATTTTGTGAGTTGATTTGTAAACGAGGTTTGCCATCGGTCTCCACAAACTCGTATACGCCAGCAGGGCAGTAGCGTTGCTCAGGACCGGCATAGGTTTTGAGGTTGATATCTACCGGTACAGAATCATTCTTCAGTGTTAAATGAATCGGTTGATTCTCGGCGTGGTTGGTATTGGAGATAAATACAGAAGAGAGGCGATCAAACGTAATCTTGCCATCTGGCTTAGGGTAGTCAATGGGTTTATGTTGGGCGGCAGGCTCTAAGCATTCATGATCGGCATGCTTCAAATGCACGGTCCATGGCATATTGCCACCCAAAAGCTTTTGCTCAAGACCAACCATTAAAGTGCCAACATATAGGCCTTTTGACATCCATGGCTTGAAGTTGCGCGCTTGATTGAGTTCAGTATGCAGCCAACTATTTTGAAACGCTGTTGGATAGGCAGACAAAACATCTTCAGAGCGATTTTCATTGATGGCTGCCACTGCAGCTTCAGCAGCAAGCATGCCAGTCTTAATCGCTGCATGACTTCCTTTGATGCGAGATGCATTGAGGAAACCAGCATCGCAACCAATCAGGGCGCCACCAGGAAACACTGTTTTAGGAAGACTATTTAAACCGCCAGCAGTCAGTGCGCGTGCACCATACGAAATACGTTCACCACCTTCAAATGTCTCCCGAATTTTCGGATGTAATTTGTAGCGTTGGAATTCTTCAAAAGGAGAGAGGTAGGGGTTTTTATAAGAAAGCCCAACCACTAAACCAACGGCGACCTTGTTATCGCCTAGGTGATAGAGAAATGAACCGCCATAGGTATCGCTCTCTAAAGGCCAGCCAGCTGTATGAACAACCAGTCCAGGCTTGCTCTTGGAGGGCTCAACTTCCCAAAGCTCTTTTATACCAATGCCATAGCTTTGTGGGTCTGCATCCTTATCTAGCGCAAACTGAGCAATCAGTTGCTTGCCAAGATGCCCGCGCGCGCCTTCGGCAAAGAGGGTGTACTTGCCACGTAATTCCATACCAAGTTGGAACTGATCAGTCGGTTTTCCTTCTTTATCTAGGCCCATTGACCCAGTGATGACACCGCATACTGCGCCTTGCTCGTTGTAGAGAATTTCTGCAGCTGGAAAACCGGGGAAAATTTCAACTCCGAGATTCTCAGCTTGTTGCCCTAACCAACGAGTCACGTTAGCAAGACTGACAATATAGTTGCCTTCATTCTTAAAGCAGTGCGGCAGCATCCAGTTTGGAACTTGGTATGAGTTATCGCTTGTTAAGAATAGAAATTGATCTTGCGTGACTGGAGTATCGAGCGGTGCACCAAGTTCTTTCCAATCAGGAAATAATTCAGTGAGTGCCTTAGGGTCCATCACGGCGCCAGAAAGAATGTGGGCTCCGATTTCAGAGCCTTTTTCTAAAACGCAAACGCTAATTTCTTTTCCTGAGGAGTTGGCTAATTGTTTAGCCTTAATAGCAGCCGACAATCCTGCGGGACCACCCCCAACAATGACGAGGTCATAGTCCATGGAGTCTCTGGGACCAAATTGCTCTACCAACTCTGCAGAATTCATACAATTTCTCCGAAATTTCTTAAAAATGGGGCATTTAAGCCCTGTTAGTTTAGTTCTAACTGACAAAAACAGATTTAGTGCCAAGACCGCCTAGCTTAGAGCGTCTTAAGCGTTATGATTGCTTTTTTACCCTTTTTGGCAATATTAGGACAAAAGTTATGAATAAAACTTACCCATCGGCAGTCGATGCCTTGCGGGATATCTTAAAAGACGGACAAAAATTGGCTGTTGGTGGTTTTGGTCTTTGTGGCATTCCTGAGGCGTTGATTCAGGCAGTAAAGGATCTGGGTGCGCAGAACCTCACTGCAATTGCTAATAATGCTGGAGTAGACGGCTTTGGTTTAGGTCTATTGCTCAACTCACGTCAAGTGAAAAAAATGGTTGCCTCATATGTGGGCGAGAACAAAGAATTTGAGCGTCAATATTTAGCTGGTGAGTTGGAGTTGGAATTTACGCCGCAAGGAACTCTGGCTGAAAAATTGCGTGCCGGTGGTTGTGGTATTCCTGCTTTTTATACTAAAACCGGTGTTGGTACATTGGTTGCTGAAGGTAAAGAAGAAAAAGAATTCGATGGCGAGAAATACATCATGGAGCGTTCTATCGTTTCAGACATCTCTTTAGTAAAAGCTTGGAAGGCAGATAAGTCGGGTAACTTAGTCTATCGCTACACAGCACGTAACTTCAATCCAGTGGTTGCTATGGCTGGCAAGATTACCGTTGCAGAAGTAGAAGAGATTGTTGAGAACGGTCAGCTGCATCCTGATGAAATCCATACTCCTGGCATCTATGTCCATCGCTTGGTGCTACATAAAACACCAGAAAAGCGCATTGAACAGCGCACGATGACTGCAAAAGCGTAATTCCCAGAACAGCAATAGAACAGAATACTTAGGAAGATCGAAATGCCTTGGACTAGAGATGAAATGGCAGCACGTGCTGCTAAAGAATTAAAAGACGGTTACTACGTGAACTTAGGCATTGGAATGCCTACTTTGGTAGCGAACCATGTGCCAAAAGATATGGAAGTATGGCTTCAGTCTGAAAATGGCTTGCTAGGTATTGGACCGTTTCCAACTGAAAAAACGATTGATGCAGACTTAATCAATGCTGGCAAGCAAACGATTACAACTTTGCCTGGTTCATCCATTTTCTCTTCTGCTGATTCATTTGGAATGATTCGTGGTGGAAAAATCAACATCGCAATCTTGGGTGCAATGCAAGTAAGCGAACATGGTGATTTGGCCAACTGGATGATTCCAGGAAAGATGGTCAAGGGTATGGGCGGTGCAATGGATTTAGTTGCTGGCGTAAAGCATGTGGTTGTATTGATGGAGCACGTTGCCAAGAAAAAAGATGGCACTGAAGAACTCAAAATTTTGCCTAAGTGCACATTGCCTTTAACCGGCGTAGGCGTTATTAGCCAGATCATTACCGATCTTTGCGTTCTTGACATCACTCCGAAGGGTTTGAAGTTGACTGAATTGGCTCCAGGCGTTACTAAAGAAGAGGTTATTGCTAAAACAGGAGCCCCTGTTGACACAACAGGTTTCTAATCAGCGTCACCAATTAATGGAATAATGGGTTCACCATGTCGGGCTCCCATCATTTCCATTCGAAGCCATCCAAACCCCAGAAGCAATCTGGGGTCGATCCTTCCTTACATGCTCATAAAAAGGGCGATGCGCAGCATACCCATAGCAAGCAAGTTTCAAATCAAAACCTACTGTTAATTGCCTTAGTACTGACCTTAGGTTTTTCAGGGGTTGAGGGTGCTGCTGCCTATTTCGCTAATTCATTGGCGCTGATTTCTGATGCCGGTCACATGGTGACTGATGCTGCTGCTTTAGGCTTGGCACTCCTGGCTCAAATTATTTCTCGTCGCCCACCATCTCCGAAGCATTCATTTGGTTTTGGGCGTGCTGAAGCGCTAGCGGCATTCGTCAATAGTATTGCGATGCTGGCTTTAGTTTTATGGATCGTCATTGAGGCGGTTAGTCGTTTTGCTAATCCCCATAAGGTGGATGGCTTGACTGTCACGGTTGTGGCTGCAATTGGCCTTCTGATGAACATCGTCGTGGCATTTGTTCTGTCTCGCGATAAAAAAAGCGTTAATACCCGCGCAGCACTTGTCCATGTTATGGGTGATCTATTGGGATCGGTCGCTGCATTGATTGCTGGTGTCGTGATCCAACTAACTGGCTGGATGCCAATCGATGCCATCCTCTCTATTCTGGTATCGCTGCTCATTCTTAAGTCCACCATCTCCATTCTTCATGAGTCCTATCACTTCTTAATGGAGGGTGTGCCTTTACACATTGACTACTTGCAAGTAGGTAGCGATTTAAGAAATATTCAAGGTGTGCTTGCGGTACATGATTTACATGTCTGGGAGATGACCCCTAGCTTTCCAGCATTGATTGGCCATATTGAAATAGCCAACATGCAAGAGTGGCCCCAAATTATGGCCCGTATAAATGCGATGCTTTTGGATGAACATGGCATTGATCATGTGACCTTGCAGCCTGAAGAGGTGGGCGACGATCACGATCATGAACATGATCATCAAAATCATGAAATTCATAATGCCGTACAGGCAGCAAATATATTTCATGATGGGGATATCTTTTATGTAGAGTGCGCTAGCGGTGATTCAACCCATCGTATGGCATATCACGCCTGGGGAAATCCCGGCAATAAAGTATTGCTGTGCGTTCATGGCTTAACAAGACGTGGCAGTGACTTTAAGACGCTCGCGTTGGCAATGTGCAAAGACTATTACGTTGTATGTCCCGATGTAGTGGGTAGAGGTGATTCAGATCGTCTTAGCAATTCAATGCTCTATGCCGTTCCGCAGTATGTTTCAGATATGGCTGCGCTAGTAAAAAAACTTGGCGTTACTCAGGTGGACTGGTTTGGTACCTCAATGGGCGGTCTCATTGGCATGGTCTATGCTGCAATGCCTAACTCTCCGATTCGTAGAATGATTATCAATGATGTGGGCCCTAAGATTGAGCCAGAGGCAATTAAACGTCTAGGCTCATATGTTGGTCAGCCGTTTAGTTTCTCGGATCGCACTGAAGCACTTCACCGCTTAAATGAAATCTGCGCCACTTTTGGTGAGCACACTCCTGAAGAGTGGGAGGTTTATAACGGCCCTATGTTGGTTCAGAAGAATGGTAAGTGGATCATGCATTACGACCCAGATATCTCTGTGCCGTTTGCATCCGTAAATCCGATCATGGCTAAAGCAGGCGAGATGGCGATGTGGCATGCCTTTAAGCACATTCATATTCCAATGCTGATAGTGCGAGGCGGCAACTCTGACTTGCTTTCCGCTGCCACAGTCGCAGAGATGTGCAAAGTCAATCCTTATGCACGCAGTATTGAGATACCCAATGTAGGTCATGCGCCCGCGTTTGTGAAGCCAGAGCAGATTGCTTTAGCAAAAGAATTCTTTAGTTAATTACTTTTTAATTACTCCACATTGCCAATGGCAAATGCCCCAAGCAATTCATTAAAAGAGTCGGTATTCGTAGATGCCTGGTATGGTGAGCCGGCAGAATTCCACGCAGCCGGCGTATTGCAAATATTGCAGTCTCTGAATCTAGATGAGGCAACATTAACTGCTGCAAGCAATATTGCACGCACCCACGGCAAAGAGGCGCTCACCAAACTCATCGGTGAGGAGCCTGCGAAATTACTCATCGGTTATCGCGGCTTACGTCAAGCGCAGGCAAAGCTAGTTCGTGGTGATGGCGGTATAAGTGTGACCGGTCAAGAAGAAATGTTACGCAAAATGCTGTTGGCGTTTGGTGATGACTTACGGGTAGTTCTCATCTATCTCGCCTCCCGCCTGCAGACATTGCGCTGGATTACACAAGAGAAGATCGAGATGCCTGCAGCTTGGGCTCAAGAGATTTTGAACATCGATGCCTCATTGGCTAATCGTTTAGGTATTTGGCAAATGAAGTGGGAGATGGAGGACTTGGCTTTTCGAGCGCTCTCGCCGCAGACTTATCGTGAAATTGCCAAGATGTTGGATGCCAAACGTATTGAGCGCCAATCATTCATTGATCAAATCGTATTGCAACTGCAAGAAGAATTAAAGGCGGCGCAGATTGAGGGTGAAGTGCTTGGCAGGCCAAAGCATATTTACAGCATCTGGAAAAAGATGGAAGGCAAGTCGCTAGACTTTGCCAATCTTTATGATGTCAGAGCATTTCGGGTACTCGTTGCCGACGTGAAATCTTGCTACGCGGTATTGGGAATCGTCCATAACGTCTGGCAGCCTGTGCCTAGAGAGTTTGATGATTACATCGCACGCCCTAAGCCGAACGGATATCAATCCCTCCATACGGTGGTGATGAATGAGGAAGGCATTTCGTTTGAGATTCAAGTGCGTACAGAAGCAATGCATCAGCAAGCTGAATATGGTTTGGCTGCCCATTGGCGTTACAAAGAGGGCGCTTATGTAGGCATGGCCACGCCGCCGAATCCTGCAAAACCAAACAAGCCTAGCATCAATCAGCAGCAGGGCACTCATAGCGCAGAGGTTGCTTATGAAAGGCAAATCGCTTGGGCTCGTCAGCTGATCTCCTGGAAAGAGGATGCTTGGGAGCAGCTTAAGCACCATGAGATTGATGACCATATTTATGTCCTCACGCCTTTGGGGAAAGTGATTTCCCTGGAGAAGGGCTCAACGCCCATTGACTTTGCATATGCGGTACACACCAATCTTGGGCATCGCTGTAGGGGCGCTCGCGTTGATGGCGCAATGGTTCCGCTTGAGACGGCGCTGAAGAATGGTCAAACGATTGAGATCATTGCCGTAAAACACGGTGGGCCATCACGTGATTGGATTAGTCCCGATAAGCACTACGTGCGCTCTCAAAGGGCACGTCAACGAGTGCGCGCTTGGTTTAATGCGCTTGATGATGAAGAGGCCGGGCAATCTGGAAAGGTGGCGGAGGGTAAAGCTGAAGCGACCCCCGAATTAAAGACGCCATCAACCCCACCTGAAATCGTTTTGCGCAATAGCAGTCATAAAGCAGGGCGGAGTGGCGATGTTTTAGTGGTTGGGGTGGATTCATTATTGACTCAGCTGGCGCGTTGCTGTCGACCTGTTCCACCAGATCCTATCGCGGGATTTGTGACGCAAGGTAGGGGTATTTCGATTCATCGCCGCTCATGCAAAACCTTCAGGGGGTTGCTCGAGAGGGCGCCCGAGCGGGTGATCCAAACGGCTTGGACTGCTTCTGCTGCAGATCCAGTGGTCAATCCAGAGCAAAAACGCGTGTTTCCAGCTGATTTAGTGGTGACTGGCCTGGATCGCCCAGAGTTAATGAGGGAACTCTTTGAAATTCTGACGAGGCAGGGAGTGCATGTGATTGATTTGCGTAAATCTGCCAAAAAAGGTCTTGCCCAGATCCTTTTAACGATTGAGGTTAAGGACTCTGAAGTACTGCGAGTTGTGCAAAATAGCTTAGAGGAGGTCAAAGGGGTCACCCAAGTGCGCCGCCGGTGATAAACTCTATGGCTGTATAGGCTCGTAGCTCAGCTGGTTAGAGCACCACCTTGACATGGTGGGGGTCGTTGGTTCGAGTCCAATCGAGCCTACCAACGAATAAGACCCGAAAGGAGTGCCGAAGCATTCAGTCGGACTTCAAAGAGGCGCGGATGCCCTAAAGCTACCGCGCTTTCTTTTTGGGAAAGATGTTAGTAATGAAGTTCAGTAAAGAAGATGGGGTCATCATGCTTGTAGTTACTCTGCCCGATGGATCAAAACGTGAGTTTGAGGCACCAGTTCGTGTAGCGGATGTTGCGCAAAGCATCGGCAGCGGTCTTGCGAAAGCTGCTTTAGGCGGCATCGTAGATGGCAAGATGGTTGATACCAGTTTTGTGATTGATAAAGACAGTCAATTGGCGATCATCACTGACAAGAGCCCAGAAGCGCTCGAGATCGTGCGTCACTCTACAGCGCACTTATTGGCATACGCTGTTAAAGAATTATTTCCTGAGGCGCAAGTCACCATTGGCCCTGTGATTGAGAATGGTTTTTACTATGACTTCTCCTATCATCGCCCATTTACTCCGGATGACTTAGTCGCTCTCGAAAAGAAAATGTCTGAGCTCGCTAAAAAAGATGAGCCAGTAACACGTACCGTAATGCCACGCGATGAGGCTGTTGAGTTTTTCAAGAAGCAAGGCGAAAACTACAAAGCGGAATTAATTGCCAGCATTCCACAGGGCGAGGATGTTTCTTTGTATGCCGAAGGTAAGTTCACTGACCTTTGCCGTGGCCCGCACGTGCCATCTACCGGCAAGCTCAAGGTATTTAAGCTGATGAAGCTTGCTGGTGCTTACTGGCGAGGCGATAGCAAGAATGAGATGCTGCAACGTATATACGGCACTGCATGGTTGCGTAAAGAAGATCAAGATGCTTACTTGCATATGCTCGAAGAATCAGAGAAGCGTGATCACCGCCGTCTCGGTAAGCAACTTGATTTATTCCATTTCCAGGAAGAAGCGCCAGGGTTAATTTTCTGGCATCCAAAAGGTTGGTCTATTTGGCAAGAGGTTGAGCAATACATGCGTCGCGTGTATCAGCAAGAAGGTTACCAAGAGGTTAAAGCGCCACAGATTTTGGATCGCGGTCTTTGGGAAAAATCTGGTCACTGGGAAAACTACAAAGAAAATATGTTCACGACCGAGTCGGAGAATCGTGCTTATGCATTAAAGCCGATGAACTGTCCTGGCCACGTACAAATTTATAACTCTGGCTTACATAGCTATCGTGAATTGCCATTGCGTTTTGGTGAGTTCGGTCAGTGTCACCGTAATGAACCATCCGGTGCGTTACATGGTTTGATGCGTGTGCGGGGTTTCACACAAGATGATGGCCATATCTTCTGTACAGAAGATCAAATTCAATCCGAAGTCGCTGCTTTTGATAAAGCAGTTCGCGCCGTGTATCAGGATTTTGGCTTTACCGAAGTGGCTGTAAAGCTGGCTTTACGTCCCGCTAAGCGTGTAGGCGATGATGCCATTTGGGATAAAGCAGAAGAGGCCCTTCGTGGCGCCCTCAAGGCCTCAGGCCAAGAGTGGGAAGAGCTGCCAGGCGAAGGTGCTTTTTATGGCCCCAAGATCGAATATCACCTCAAGGACTCCATTGGGCGTACTTGGCAGTGCGGCACGATTCAAGTGGATTTCTCAATGCCAGCCCGTTTAGGTGCTGAATATGTTGCCGAAGACAATACTCGCAAGACCCCAGTCATGCTTCATAGAGCAATTGTTGGCTCCTTAGAGCGTTTTATCGGCATTTTGATCGAAAATCATGCTGGAAACATGCCTGTTTGGTTGGCTCCGACCCAGGCCGTAGTGCTCAATATCTCCGGAAATTCAGCTGCATATGCACAAAAAGTACAGCAATTGCTGAAAAAACAAGGGTTTAGAGTCGAATCCGATTTGCGGAACGAGAAAATTACGTATAAAATACGCGAGCACGCATTACAAAAGACTCCATTTTTGCTAGTTGTAGGTGATAAAGAGTCTGAAAGTAATACGGTGGCCGTTCGTGCCCGTGGCGGAGTGGATTTAGGTGTAATGCCTCTTGATGCCTTCGTTGCCCGACTCCAGCAGGATATATCCCAGAAAGTCGGACCCGAGCCTAGCTAGGGTTAGAACGGTTTTTATTGTTTTTTTAAAGGAATCAAGAAGATCGCTACTGAAAAATTGCAGCGCATTAACCGGGAAATTACTGCTCCTGAAGTGCGTTTGATTGGAATTGATGGAGAGCCCATCGGTGTAGTTAAGTTGAGTGAAGCCTTGGCTTTAGCGGAAGAGAAAGAAACCGATTTGGTTGAAATTGCTCCGACGGCTGTGCCACCTGTAGTCCGCATCATGGACTTCGGCAAATTCAAATACCAAGAAGCCAAGCGGATGCATGAAGCTAAGCTGAAGCAAAAAGTCATTCAGGTGAAGGAAGTGAAATTCCGTCCTGGTACTGATGATGGTGACTATGGTGTAAAGCTACGCAATCTAATCCGCTTTTTGGAAGATGGCGATAAGACAAAGATTACGCTGCGGTTTCGGGGTCGTGAAATGGCCCACCAAGAAATCGGAGTCAGAGTGTTGGAGCGTTTGAAGTTGGACCTCGTTGAGTACGGTCAAGTTGAACAGTTTCCAAAGATGGAAGGCCGCCAGATGGTGATGGTTTTGGCCCCCATTCGTAAGGCTAAGTAACTAGGTTCTACCTGGTTCTTGTGTAGTGAGGTGTCGTAAGACGCCGGTAGTTTGAAGTGCTTCTGGGTACAGGAAGAGTAACCGTCGGTTACCACCTATGTTGCACAAGTAATTGAAGGGGTGCTTTATGCCCAAGATGAAGAGCAAGAGTAGCGCTAAAAAGCGCTTCACGGTTCGCGCAGGCGGAACGATTAAACGAGGACAGGCTTTCAAACGCCACATCCTTACCAAGAAGACCACAAAGAATAAGCGTCACTTACGTGGTACTACCGAAGTTGCGAAAGCTGACGTTAAGTCAATTCGCTCCATGCTTCCATACGCTTAACCTCAGACTAGATTAGGAGAAATAAATGCCAAGAGTCAAACGTGGGGTTACAGCAAGAGCCCGTCATAAGAAAATCACCGATGCTGCTACAGGTTACCGTGGCCGTCGTAAGAACGTATTCCGTATTGCTAAGCAAGCGGTTATGCGTGCTGGTCAATATGCATATCGTGACCGTCGCAATAAGAAACGTGTATTCCGTGCTTTGTGGATTGCTCGTATCAACGCGGCAGTTCGTCAGCATGACATGACCTATAGCGTATTCATGAATGGTATGAAGAAAGCTGCGATCGAACTCGACCGCAAAGTGCTTTCTGATATGGCCATTGCTGACAAAGCAGCTTTTGCTGCTTTGGTTACTCGGATCAAATCCGTAGTAAACGCTGCAGCTTAATTTTAGTTTTCTAAACTAAGCTGCAATGGTTTCTCTCGACCACATTGTCGAGGATGCTAAACGTGATTTCCTCGGAGCTGCCGATGCGGCAGCTCTAGAGGACGCGAAAGCCAAGTATCTCGGTAAGTCAGGTGTTCTCACTGAGCGTTTAAAAGCGCTTGGTGCAATGTCGCCTGAAGAGCGCAAGAGTGCTGGCGCCCAAATTAATCAAATCAAAACCCAAGTAGAAGTTGCATTACAAGAGCGTCGCCAAGCTTTGGCTGATGCCGTGTTGGTGCAGCGTCTTGCGGCGGAGTCCATCGATGTTTCCTTGCCTGGCCGTGGCCAAGCGGTAGGTAGCTTGCATCCTGTCATGCGCACCTGGGAGCGTGTTGAAGAGATCTTCCGCTCGATTGGTTTTGATGTAGCAGATGGCCCTGAAATTGAAACCGATTGGTTTAATTTCACCGCCTTAAATAGCCCCGAGAATCATCCTGCACGTTCAATGCAGGACACCTTTTATATCGATGGCAAAGATTCCAATGAGAAGCCTTTGTTATTGCGCACGCATACCAGCCCTATTCAGGTCCGTTATGCGAGTGAACATGTTAAGAAATACGCTCATGCAGATGTAATGCCACCAATCAAAGTGATTGCGCCTGGTAGAACCTATCGTGTAGATAGTGATGCAACGCACTCACCAATGTTCCATCAGGTTGAAGGCTTGTGGATTGCAGAGAGCGTCTCATTTGCAGATCTCAAAGGTGTCTATACCGACTTCTTGAGAACCTTCTTTGAAACGAATGCATTGCAAGTTCGTTTCCGCCCTTCTTATTTCCCATTCACAGAACCTTCTGCTGAGATAGATATGGCCTTCGGTAGCGGCAAGCTTGCCGGCCGCTGGCTGGAGATCTCCGGAGCGGGGCAGGTTCATCCGAATGTATTGCGCAATATGGGTATTGATCCAGAGCGTTATACAGGTTTCGCATTTGGATCTGGTCTAGAGCGCTTAACGATGTTGCGTTACGGAGTGGATGACCTGCGTCTCTTCTTTGAAAACGATCTGCGTTTTTTGGCGCAGTTCCCTGCATAACCAAATCATTTACTAGATACCGCTATGCAATTTTCTGAATCTTGGCTTCGTCAGTATGTAAACCCATCACTCGATAGTGATGCGCTTGGTCATGCAATGACAATGGCCGGTTTGGAGGTTGAAGAGCGGCATTCCGTAGCGCCGGCATTCACGAAGATTGTGATTGCACAAATCTTATCTGCTGAGCAACATCCTGATGCAGATCGCTTGCGTGTTTGTAAGGTGGACGCTGGTACAGGTCAAGAATTACAAATTGTTTGTGGCGCACCCAATGCGCGTGCCGGCATCAAGATTCCATGCGCTATGGTTGGTGCTGAATTACCTCCTGCTGAAGCCGGTGGCAAGCCTTTCATGATCAAGGTTGGCAAACTGCGTGGTGTAGAAAGCCAAGGCATGCTGTGCTCTGGTCGAGAGCTTGGCCTTGGTGACGATCACGAGGGCATCTTAGAGTTGCCAGCCGATGCGCCGGTTGGAAAAGATATTCGTGAATACTTAGATCTCGATGATCAAATTTTTGTCATCAAGTTAACGCCAAATAAAGCTGATTGCCTTTCATTGATGGGGATGGCAAGAGAGGTTTCCGCTATTACTGGCGCTGCACTTTGTGCGCCGAAGTGGACGCCACCAGCAGTAACCATTGAAGATAAACGCAAAGTCACTGTAGACAGTAAAGAGCTTTGTGGCCGTTTTGCGGGACGTGTGATTCGTGGTGTAAATCCACAAGCTAAAACACCAGAATGGATCGTGCAACGTTTATCGCGTGCAGGACAAAGAAGTATTTCTGCATTGGTGGACCTTTCTAACTATGTGATGTTAGAAATGGGGCAGCCTACCCACGTGTTTGATATCGATAAATTGAATGGCGATATCGCCATTCGTTGGGCTAAAGCAGGTGAAACCCTCGAATTATTAAATGGTCAGACTGTGACTTTGCAGGGCCCTGACTCTGCCGGTAAGTTGCAAGATGCAGGTGTGGTTGCAGATCAATCTGGTCCAGTAGCTTTAGCTGGGATCATGGGCGGCAATCATTGCGCTGTATCTGATGACACCAAGAATATCTATGTTGAAGCAGCGTATTGGCTGCCTTCGGCCATCCAAGGTCGTGCCCGTCGCTTCAATTTCAGTACTGATGCTGCGCATCGTTTTGAGCGTGGCGTAGATCCGCTAAACACCATTAATTGTATAGAGTATCTGAGCGCTTTGATCGTTGAAGTATGTGGCGGTCAAGTTGGTCCAGTAGACGATCAAGTATTGAATGTGCCTGAGCGTAAGCCGGTCAAAATGCGTTTGGCTAGGGCGGAAAAAGTCATTGGTATTCCGCTCACCGAAGAAGTTGTTGCTGATGTATTCAAGCGCCTCGGTTTTGAATTTAAACAAGAAGGTGATGTCTTCGTCATAACTCCTCCGAGTTATCGTTTCGATATTGAAATTGAAGAAGATTTGATTGAAGAAGTCGCGCGCATGTACGGCTTTGAAAACATTCCCGATCAACCTCCGGTAGCCTCATTGAAGATGAGTGCTAAAGCAGAAGCAAAACGCGGCGTTCATTTATTGCGTCAGCGTTTGGCTCTCCAGGGTTATCAAGAAGCTGTGAACTTTGGTTTCACGGATCTCGAAAGTGAAAAGCTTTTAACTGGCGCTACTGAAAAAGACATCATTGCAGTACTTAACCCTATTGCCAGCCAATATGGTGTGATGCGCAGCACGCTATGGGGTGGTTTGTTAAATAACCTTAAAGCCAATTTGAATCGTGGAGCAGGGCGGGTACGATTGTTTGAGACTGGCCGTGTATTTAAGCGTGATGCCAATGTTCAGGAGGAGGCCGGCAAGGTAGCTGGTTTTCATCAACCGCAAAAAATGGGCGGCATTGCTTATGGTTCATTTGTTCCAGAGCAATGGGCTAACGCAACCCGTGCGGTAGATTTCTTCGACGTAAAGGGTGATCTTGAGCGTGTATTAGATCCCTTGCATTTTGTAACTGAAGCTGCGCAACATCCAGCTTTGCATCCTGGTCGCAGTGCGAAGATATTCTTGACTGTAGCCAAGAATCGCATTGAAGTGGGGCTCATTGGTGAGCTTCACCCCGGCTTGCAACAGGCTTACGAGTTACCGCAGGCACCTGTTTTATTTGAATTGGACTTGAATCCTATTCGTGAGCTTGGCTTACCTGTGCCTGAGGAGTTGAGTAAATTCCCCGCAGTGCAACGTGATTTAGCCTTGGTGGTTAAGCAAGGCGTTTCCGCACAGTCCTTGTTAGACGCAATGGCTGCTAGCAAGCAAAATTTTGTGCGTAACATTGAGCTCTTTGATGAATTCAAACCTAAAGCCGGTTCAAGCAGTATGGCGGATGATGAGAAGAGTTTGGCTTTCCGAGTAACCCTGTTAAACCCTAATGAAACTTTACAGGATCCCCAAATTGATGCAGTAATGACTGCTTTATTGGGCGCGGTTGAGAAAAAGTGCGCAGCCCGGTTGCGCTAGGTTTAGTATTAGATATAAATCAAATAATTAATTAGTTACCAAAGAGACAAACAATGACTGAATTGATTTCTAATGACACCGTTACTAAGAATGAGCTATCTGAAGCTCTTTTTGATCAAGTCGGACTAAATAAGCGCGAAGCAAAAGATATGATCGATGCATTCTTCGATCGTGTTGGCCAGTCTCTTGAAGCGGGTGTAGAAGTCAAGATCTCCGGCTTTGGTAATTTTCAGTTGCGTAATAAATCGGCTCGTCCTGGCCGAAATCCAAAGACAGGTCAAATGATTCCGATTGCAGCTAGACGCGTAGTTACTTTTCACGCAAGTCAAAAGCTTAAAGATGTAGTGGAGTCACATGCTCGAGAAAACCGAGTTTGATGCTAGCTCAGTACTGCTGAGCTCTCAACTTCCTCCGATACCTGCAAAGCGGTACTTCACAATTGGTGAGGTTGCTGATCTTTGCGGCGTACGTTCACACGTTCTTCGTTATTGGGAGCAGGAGTTTTCTCAGTTAAGCCCTCAGAAGCGCCGTGGTAACCGGCGCTACTATCAGCATCACGAAGTCGTCTTAATCAGAAAGATTCGCTCTCTTCTCTATGAAGAGGGGTTTACCATCAGCGGCGCCAGAAACCGTCTTGATGAAGCTCGTGGCGACCTACGCCTACGTGAAGAATTGCAAGCTGTTCTGCAGATTCTCTCTAAATAGTTACTGATACAATTTTCATTTCGTCGGGGCGTAGCGCAGCCTGGTAGCGTACATGCATGGGGTGCATGTGGTCGGAGGTTCAAATCCTCTCGCCCCGACCATTCAAACTAATCCCACCATCTCAAAAGCACTAGCTCCATGACAAGCAATACAAAACCTGTTGAATACTTTGGTCTCAAGATTCCTTTTTTGGCCCATTTAGGCGTAGTTCCTGAGTATGCGAAAGAAGGTAAGTCACGAATTAGCTTAGACTTTAAGCCTGAGTATGAGAATAGCTTTGGTATTGCCCATGGCGGCGTCATCATGACGCTACTGGATTTTGCGATGGGGGCAGCAGCCAGAAGCATCTCTGATGTTCCTTTGGGGGCTATGACCATTGATATGTCGGTCAGTTTTCTGCGCCCAAGTACCGGCAAAATCGTGGTGGAAGGTACTATCCTGAAGCCAGGAAAGACGATTAATTACTGCGAAGCTATTGTTATGAATGAAGCGGGGGAGATAACAGCCAAATCAAGTGGTACCTTTATGCTCAGAAAATCAAAATCAGTTTAAGTAAATATAATATTTATAAAGATTATGTCTTTTATTAAGCTGAACTGATATATCCCTAATAAATATAGTTTATTATTTCAAATAATATATATTGCCTGATTGATTAATAATTATATATAATCATAGTCTAATATGGCTTATATAAGTCATATAAAACAACCTATTATTTGGAGAGTGAAAAGAATATGTCTTCTTATAAAGAACTTTTAGCCCAACGCGAGCAGTTGGATAAACAGATTAAAGAGGCAATTGCCCATGAGAAGGCTGATGGCATTGCCAAGGCAAAAGTCATCATTGAGCAATATGGATTAACTGCATCAGACTTATTTAGCCGTAAAGCCGGTGTAAAGAGTTCTGGCGGTAAAGTGGCTCCTAAGTACCGCAATCCATCCACAGGTGAAACCTGGACTGGTCGCGGTAAGGCGCCAAAGTGGATTGAGGGCAGAGATCGCAGTAGCTATTTGATCTAAGTATCTGTTTTACATCAGCTTTTGTATAAAAGGCCGCTTAAAGCGGCCTTTATCTTTATATCCTTTCTTATCCCTTACTCATCTTTAAGCACACTTTCTAGCTAGTGCTTCGACAAATAGGGGTTCTAGTAGCTCATGTCGACTGCCATGAGGCCAGTTTCCCTCGGTTTCTGGATTAGTTGCAGGGTAGCCAATAATGAGTGGATTTAAGTCAATTAAGCCGTTTTCAAGCTCCTGTTTGATGCTTTCGCTCAAGGGATGTTTGCCGCCAGAATTCTCATCGGCCAGTGCAACTACGCCAGGATGCAGCTTGATAAAACCTTCATCTACTAGAATAGGTATGCGCTGTGTATCCTTGTTTTTACTCAAATAATGGATTAGATGGACCTGTTCTACAGGTGGAATAAGGGCGTCTAAAAAGATCAAATCCGGGGCAATGGAGACGGCCTTCATTAAGCCTTCTAGGCTATCTACCGACATTTCCATGTCTACTTTAAGTTGCCAATCCGCAATAGAGTCTAATAATTCTTGGCCATTCTCAGATCTTCTAAATATCCCCATAGCTACACAGTTTTGAGTGGTCTTTTGCCGCATCGCTCTTTTTCTACGCTGTAATTGCTGCTCTAAAGAGCTCGCTAATATACGTCTGTGGCCGCCACGGGTTTTCCAGGCAATGAGCTCACCCAATTCCACCATTTTCTGCACGGTGCCCAAAGAAACCTGTAAAACCTTGGCGCTTTGACGGGTGCTGAGATATTCCGTTTCTGGGGTAATTGATTTCATATTTCCCTTAATTTCATTTAATTGTTTGAAGATTTAGAGAATAAAAATCAAAATCATTTGAATCTGTCGGTAAACCTTTAAAGCAGGGTAGGAAAGTTCTTATTAATTCTCTTTTGTAGGGAGATACCCCAAAATCCCGTGAAATCAGGGAAAGCCCTTTATGTATCAATGGTCATTCGTGTTAAATTACTGGCGTAGTACCAGTATTCGCACAGATCAATTCGCCAAACGGTAGAGCCGTGTAACGAATGGTTTTAACCACAGTTTTTATTCGGGAAGCCCGATGAAAGGTGAGCATCATGATGCAGGATCAAAGAGATAACTCCTATCTCTTCGGCGGAAACGCACCCTACGTAGAGGAACTCTACGAATCCTACTTGCACGATCCGGCTTCTGTAGCTGATCATTGGCGAGATTATTTCGATAACGTGAAACAGGTTCCTGCTGTTGACGGTTCATCTCGAACCGACATAGCCCATGCACCAATTGTTGCTTCATTTGCTGAGCGCGCTAAGCAAGGCCCCATCAGAACAATTTCTGATTCGGCTGACTCGGAGATGGGTCGCAAACGCGTTGCTGTTCAGCAGCTAATTGCCGCGTATCGTAACGTGGGCAATCGCTGGGCAAACTTAGATCCATTGAAGCGGACAGAGCGCCAGGATATTCCTGAGTTAGATCCCGCTTTCTATGGCTTTACTGATGGCGATATGGATATCGTCTTCAATACTAGTAATACATTCTTCGGTAGAAACGAAATGTCCTTGCGCGACTTGCTGCAGGCATTGCGCGAAACCTATTGCGGCACTATTGGTGTCGAGTTTATGTTTATTGCCGACCAGAAGATTAAGAAGTGGTGGCAAGAAAAATTAGAGTCCATTCGCTCAACCCCACAATTTAATGTGGATGAGATGCGTCATATCTTAGATCGCGTGACTGCTGCTGAAGGCTTGGAGCGTTACCTTCAGGCTAAGTATGTTGGTCAAAAGCGCTTCTCGCTTGAGGGCGGTGAAAGCTTCATTGCTTGTATGGATGAGTTGATTCGCGACTCTGGTAACAAAGGAATCCAAGAGATTGTGATTGGCATGGCCCACCGCGGTCGTCTCAACGTGTTGGTAAACACTTTGGGCAAAATGCCAAAAGACCTGTTTGCTGAGTTTGAGCACAAGGGTCCAGAAACATTGCCTGCGGGTGACGTTAAATACCACCAAGGTTTCTCAAGCGATATTTCTACGCCTGGCGGTCCAGTTCACTTGTCATTGGCATTTAACCCATCCCACTTAGAAATTGTCAACCCAGTAGTGGAAGGTTCTGCGCGTGCTCGTATGGAGCGTCGTGGTGATATGTTGGGCGAACAAGTCATGCCAGTGTTAGTTCACGGTGATGCTGCAATTGCAGGTCAGGGTGTGATGCAAGAAACATTGGCAATGTCAGAGGTTCGTGGTTATTCCACGGGCGGCACAATGCACATCGTCATTAATAACCAAATTGGTTTCACAACCTCAGACCCACGAGATCTGCGTTCAAGCTTGTATTGCACCGACATCATGAAGATTGTGGATGCCCCGGTATTGCACGTAAATGGTGATGACCCTGAAGCTGTAGTGTTGGCAACCAAGTTGGCTGTTGAGTTCCGCATGAAGTTCCATAAGGACGTTGCAGTTGACATTATTTGCTTCCGTAAATTGGGTCATAACGAGCAAGATACGCCTGCAATGACTCAGCCTTTGATGTACAAAATCATTGCTGCGCATCCTGGCGCACGTAAGCTCTATGCCGATAAATTAGAGGCTCAAGGCGTATTGCCTGCAGGCACTGGTGACCTTATGGTCAAGGAGTATCGTGCTGCCATGGATGAAGGTAGGCAGACTTCCGATCCTGTATTGAGTAACTTCAAAGGCAAGTTCGCGGTAGATTGGTCTCCATTCTTGAACAAGAAGTGGACTGATGAAGCGGATACAGCGATTCCACTAACCGAGTGGAAGCGCTTGGCTGAGAAGATTTCTACCATTCCCGAAGGCTTCAAGGCGCATCCATTGGTTGCTAAGGTCTACAACGATCGTGCTGCCATGGGTCGTGGCGAGGTCAATGTTGACTGGGGCATGGGAGAGCATATGGCTTTCGCTTCCTTGGTTGCGAGTGGCTACCCAGTTCGTTTATCTGGTGAAGATAGCGGGCGCGGTACCTTTACCCATCGTCACGCGGTATTGCATGAGCAAAACCGTGAGAAGTGGGATACCGGCACCTATGTTGCTCTCCAGCATGTGACTAAAGATCAAGCACCATTTGTGGTGATTGACTCCATTCTTTCTGAAGAGGCTGTACTCGGATTTGAATACGGCTATGCCGCTGCGGAACCAAATACCTTAACGATTTGGGAAGCCCAGTTCGGCGACTTCGCTAACGGTGCTCAAGTGGTTATTGACCAGTTCATCGCCTCTGGTGAAGTGAAGTGGGGTCGTGCAAACGGTTTGGTCATGATGTTGCCGCATGGTTATGAAGGCCAAGGCCCAGAGCATTCCTCTGCACGTCTTGAGCGCTTTATGCAGTTGTGTGCTGACACGAATATGCAAGTGATTCAGCCGACTACTGCGGCGCAAATCTTCCACGTGTTGCGTCGTCAAATGATTCGTCAGTTCCGCAAGCCGCTGATCTTGATGACTCCTAAATCATTGTTGCGCAATAAAGAAGCTGCATCACCTTTGTCTGAGTTCACTAAAGGCGGTTTCCAAACCATCATTGGCGAGCGTGATGAGTCTATTGATGCTAAGCAAGTAACTCGTTTGGTCATGTGTTCTGGCAAGGTCTATTACGACTTGGTTAAACAACGCGCTGAGAAAAAGATTGCCGATGTCGCGATCATTCGCTTAGAGCAGTTATATCCATTCCCGCACAAAGCATTGACTACTGAGATGAAGAAGTATCCGAAATTGGAAGATGTAGTGTGGTGTCAGGATGAGCCACAAAACCAGGGCGCCTGGTTCTTTGTTCAGCACAACATCTTGGAAAATATGTCTGATGGCATGAAGTTGGGCTATGCGGGCCGTCCTGCATCAGCATCACCAGCTTGTGGTTATGCCCATCTCCACCAAGAACAGCAGAAGTCATTACTGAATGCGGCGTTTGCCAAACTCAAAGGTTACGTGATCACGAAATAATCGTTTTCACAACTCAACATACACACATACATATAAACAGGATTAATCATGGCTATTTTCGAAGTTAAAGTCCCACAACTCTCCGAGTCAGTTGCTGAAGCAACTTTGTTGCAATGGAAAAAGAAGGTTGGTGACGCCGTAGGTCAAGACGAGATCTTGATCGAAATCGAAACAGATAAAGTTGTTCTAGAAGTTCCAGCTCCTTCCGCTGGTGTTTTGACAGAAATCGTTGTTGCTGACGGTGGCACTGTAGTTGCTGAGCAGTTGATCGCGAAAATTGATAGCACAGCTGTTGCCTCTGCCGCTCCTGCTGCAGCTGCTCCAGCTCCTGCCGCTGCAGCTGCTCCTGCGAAAGCAGCAGCTCCTGCTGCTAAAGCTGGCGTCGCCGCCGCTCCTTCGGCTGCAAAAATCCTTGCAGAAAAGAATATCGACGCTGGTCAAGTGGCAGGTTCCGGACGTGATGGTCGTATCACTAAAGGCGATGCATTGAATGCATCTGCAGGTGGTACTAAATCTGCTGCTTTGCCAAGCGCACCAGTTCCAATGGGCGATCGCCCAGAAGAGCGCGTGCCAATGAGCCGCTTGCGTGCTCGTATTGCTGAGCGTTTGCTAGAGTCACAAGCAAACAACGCTATCTTGACTACATTCAACGAAGTCAACATGGCTCCGATAATCGCAATGCGTAATAAGTATAAAGATCAGTTTGAAAAAGTACATGGCGTGAAGTTGGGCTTTATGTCCTTCTTTGTTAAAGCGGCTACTCATGCATTAAAGAAATTCCCACTCTTGAATGCTTCTGTTGATGGCAATGACATTGTTTACCACGGTTACTTTGATATTGGTATCGCAGTGAGCTCGCCACGTGGCTTGGTAGTTCCTATTTTGCGTGACGTTGACCAAATGAATTTGGCTGACATCGAGAAGAAAATTGCTGAGTTCGGCGCTAAAGCTCGCGATGGTAAGTTGTCGATTGAAGAATTGACTGGTGGCACATTCTCCATCTCTAACGGTGGTGTATTTGGCTCTATGTTGTCTACTCCGATCATTAATCCGCCGCAATCCGCTATTTTGGGTATCCATGCAACTAAAGATCGTGCTGTTGTTGAAAATGGTCAAGTTGTTGTGCGCCCAATTAATTACCTTGCTTTGTCATACGATCACCGCATCATTGACGGTCGCGAGGCTGTGCTTGGTTTAGTTGCTATGAAGGATGCCTTAGAAGATCCTTCACGCCTTCTCCTTGATTTGTAAGAAGGGAAGATCATGAGCCAAGCTTTTGACGTAGTGGTAATTGGTGCTGGCCCTGGTGGCTACATCGCCGCAATTCGTGCAGCGCAACTCGGTTTCAAGGTTGCCTGTGCTGAATCTAGTTCCTATGATGATCCTAAGGGTGAGACACGTTTGGGCGGCACCTGCCTAAACGTCGGTTGTATTCCCTCTAAGGCTTTGTTGGCATCTTCGGAAGAATTCGAAAAGATAAGCCATCACGCTGCGGATCATGGCATTAAAGTTGGCGCCGTCAGCATCGACTCTAAAAAGATGATCGCTCGTAAGGATGACATCGTTACCAAAATGACGGGTGGCATTCAGTACCTGTTCCGTAAAAACAAAATTACTTTGTTAAAAGGCCACGCTTCTTTTGAAGGCAAAGGCGCTGATGGTTATCAAGTCAAGATTGATGGCAAAGATAAAGAAACGGTTACCGCTAAGAATGTGATCATTGCAACTGGATCTAAAGCTCGCCACCTCCCAGGCATTACAGTTGATAACGTCTTAATCTGCGATAACGAAGGTGCTCTCAAGTTTGACTCCGCCCCTAAGAAATTGGGTGTCATCGGTGCCGGCGTGATTGGCTTAGAGTTGGGTTCTGTATGGCGTCGTCTCGGTGCTGAAGTCACGGTGCTTGAGGCAATGCCTTCATTCTTGGGTGCTTGCGATATCGGCATTGCTAAAGAAGCCCAAAAACTGTTTGCCAAGCAAGGCTTGAGTATCAATACTGGCGTGAAGATTGGCGATGTTAAAGCTGACAAGAAGGGTGTAGTGGTTAATTACACCGATAGCGCTGGTAAAGCCGCTAAGTTGGAATGCGAGCGCTTAATTGTTTCCGTTGGTCGTGTACCAAACACAGATAAATTAGGCCTGGACAAGATTGGCCTCAAAGTGGATGAGCGTGGCTTCATCCCAATTGATGACCACACTTGTGCTACTGCAGCGCCCGGCGTTTATGCTGTTGGTGACGTAGTGCGTGGTCCAATGTTGGCCCACAAAGCAGAAGATGAAGGTGTCTTGGTTGCCGAGGTGATTGCCGGACAAAAACCCCATATTGATTACAACTGTATTCCTTGGGTTATTTACACTGATCCTGAAATTGCATGGGTAGGTAAAACTGAACAAGCACTCAAAGAGGCGGGCGTTGCTTACAAAGCAGGTCAGTTCCCATTTGCTGCTAACGGCCGTGCATTAGGCATGGGTCGTGCTGATGGTTTCATCAAGGTGTTGGCTGATGCTAAGACTGATGAGATTCTTGGCGTACACATCATCGGTGCCAATGCTTCTGACTTAATCGCCGAAGCAGCGGTTGCGATGGAATTTAAAGCAGCAGCAGAAGATATTGCTCGTATCTGTCATGCACATCCAAGTTTGTCTGAAGTGATGCGCGAAGCAGCATTGGCGACAGACTCACGTGCATTAAATATGTAATTGAAAGCCATTGAGTTTTACCAGCAAGAGTTAAAGACGCGCGGGTATCAGAGCGATCCCGCGCAGCTTTGTGCTGTAGAACGTCTTCAGAAATGTGAAGACGAATGGATTGCTTACAAAGAAATCCGTAGCAATACCTTAAAGAAAAAGATTTTTAAACCAACTCTCCCTCGCGGCATTTACTTGTGGGGTGGGGTGGGTCGTGGCAAGTCTTTTTTAATGGACTGCTTTTATGCGGCCTCACCATTAGAAAAGAAAATCCGCATTCATTTTCATGAGTTCATGCGTGAAGTGCATCGTGAATTGCATGAGCTGTCAGGGATGGCGGACCCGCTTGATGAGCTTGCTAAGCGTATTTCAAGCCGTTATCGCCTCATTTGTTTTGACGAGTTTCATATTAATGACATCGCCGATGCAATGATTCTCTATCGCTTACTCAGCGCACTCTTTGCCGATCGCGTGCAGTTCGTGATGACCTCTAACTATCGACCAGACCAACTCTATCCCAATGGCTTGCATCGCGATAGATTGCTTCCGGCTATAAAGCTGTTGGAAGAGAAGCTCGATATTTTGAACGTAGATGCGGGCAATGATTACCGTCGTGTCCAAATGGCGCAAGTAGAGGCTTATCTCACGCCAGTGAATGCTGAAACACAAGTCATCCTCGGGCAAATGTTTCAAACCTTGATTGGCAATCAAAAGGAGGCGCGTAATCCAATCCTCAATATTGAGTCTCGTGAATTGCGACCACTTCACATGGCTGATGGTGTCGTTTGGTTTGACTTCAAAACTTTGTGTTGCGGCCCACGCTCACAAAATGATTATCTGGAAATCTCTAATCAGTTTCATACGGTAATTTTGTCTGGGGTACCTTATATGCCCCCAAAAATGACCAATGAAGCCCGCCGCTTTATTTGGCTTATTGATGTTTTATATGACCACAAGATTAAGTTAATCATGTCTGCTGAGGTCCCAGCCCCAGATTTGTACACTGAAGGTCAAATTACGGCCGAATTCTCACGAACCGTCTCCCGTTTGATTGAGATGCAGTCTCGCGACTACCTAGATGCGCCGCGCCGGGTAATTGATACCAGCTTGACCTAAAATAGGGTCATGAGTAGCTTTTCACCCCTAAATGCCGACTTGCATTGCCATTCAGTGATTTCTGATGGCACCTTGACGCCCGAACAATTAGCGGAGCGTGCCAAAGCCAATGGAGTGGACTTGTGGGCCCTGACTGATCATGATGAGTTAGGTGGTCAGAAGCGTGCCCGTGAAGCAGCTAGTGCTTTAAAGATGGATTACCTTGCTGGCGTAGAAATTTCCGTTACTTGGATGGGTGAGACTATTCATATTGTTGGCCTTGGAATTGATGCTGAGCATGCTGGCATCATCGAAGGACTTCGTCTTACGCGTGATGGTCGAGGTAATCGCGCCAAGCTCATGGCCGAACAATTACTCAAGGCGGGCATTCCTGGCGCTTATGAAGGTGCACTGCATTTCGCAGGTAATCATGACTTGATTTCAAGAACGCACTTTGCGCGTTTCTTGGTAGAGCAGGGTGTCTGTCGCAATACTGAGCATGTATTTAAAAATTATTTAATTGAAGGCAAGCCAGGCTATGTGCCTCATCAGTGGGCCAAGCTAGATAACGCCGTTAGCTGGATTAAGGCGGCAGGTGGTGTGGCTGTAATCGCGCACCCCGGTCGCTACAGTAGGCTCAATGCCATGCAAATGGATGAGCTCTATAAACACTTTAAGGATATAGGCGGCCTGGCGATTGAGGTGATTACTGGTAGTCATAGCCCCGACCAATACAAAACATTCGCAAAGATTGCACAGCAATATGGATTTTTAGCTTCGCGCGGTTCAGATTTTCATGATCCAAACGAAAGTCATATTGATTTAGGCACTTTGCCGCACTTACCAGACCATCTGACGCCAGTATGGTCTGCCTTTCATTAAATGACTGACCCATTAATTCCTTAATTACTTAACCACTTAGAAAAAGAATACAGATGTTTGCTGAACGCGTTCTCTCTGGCATGCGCCCAACCGGTAGCTTGCACTTGGGTCACTACCATGGTGTTTTAAAGAACTGGGTGCGCTTGCAGTCCGAGTACCCATGCTTCTTTTTTGTGGCTGATTGGCATGCCTTAACTACCCATTACGAGACTCCAGATGTGATTGAACAGTCTGTATGGGATATGGTGATTGATTGGTTAGCAACGGGTGTTGATCCAAACCAAGCAACTTTATTTATTCAGAGCAAAGTGCCTGAGCATGCTGAACTTTTTCTATTGCTCTCTATGGGAACCCCATTGGGTTGGCTTGAGCGGGTACCGACCTACAAAGATCAAATTGAGAAACTGAAAGAAAAAGATCTCCAAACTTATGGTTTCCTGGGCTATCCATTGCTGCAGGCGGCTGACATATTGATGTATCGCGCACAGTTGGTACCGGTGGGTGAAGACCAGGTCCCACACGTAGAGATGACCCGCGAAGTAGCGCGTCGCTTTAACTATCTTTACGGACGTGAACCAGGCTTTGAAGAAAAAGCTTTAGAAGCAGTTAAAAAATTAGGCAGCAAGCGCGCAAAGATGTATGCGGAATTACGTGTTGCCTTTCAAGAGCGTGGTGATGATGAGGCATTAGAGCAAGCAAAGGCTTTATTGCAAGAAGCTCAAAGTCTATCCATGGCCGACCGAGAAAGACTCTTTGGTTTCCTTGAGGGGGCTCGCAAAATTATTCTGCCTGAACCGCAAGCATTGCTGACAACAGCATCACGCATGCCTGGTATTGATGGTCAGAAGATGTCCAAGTCTTATGGCAACACCATTAGCATTCGCGAAAATCCGGAAGATGTGATTAAAAAGATTCGCACGATGCCAACAGATCCTGCGCGTGTTCGTAGAACAGACATTGGCGATCCTGCGCGTTGCCCAGTTTGGCAATTGCATACCGTTTACTCCAATGAAGAAACAAAACAATGGGTAGATAAAGGCTGTAAATCAGCTGGTATTGGCTGCCTCGAATGCAAGCAACCCGTGATTGATTCGATTCTTGCAGAGCAGCAGCCGATGTTCGAGCGTGCGCAGAAGTATCTGGATGACCCTAGCTTGCTCCGTTCCATCATTGCCGATGGTTGCGACAAGGCACGTAAGGTTGCTCAGGAAACCATGCGTGAGGTTCGCGAAGCAATGGGCCTTGCTTACGATTGAGCTCTAATCTTGCCTAGTTCGCATGATGCTATTCTGCATGCCTCTCCTTGGGTAAGGAGATTTGCACCTCTGATTCCAAAGGGTGGGGTGGTGTTGGATTTGGCTTGCGGCTCAGGAAGACACTCTGAGTTACTGGCCGGCTTGGGTCATGAGGTGCTAGCAGTTGACCAGGATGTCACGGCAGTAAGGTCTCTTGCCAATCCCTTGGTCACCCCAAAATGCCTGAATCTTGAAGAGGCAGATTGGCCCCTGAAGGGCTCTGAGTTCAGCGCGATTGTAGTGACCAACTACCTCTATCGTCCACACCTCGAGCAATTAGCCAAAATGCTACAAATAGGTGGTGTTTTGATCTACGAAACATTCGCCCTGGGAAATGAGGATTTTGGTAAGCCATCCAACCCCAATTTCCTGCTAAATCCAGGGGAATTGCTCGCTTTTGCCTCTTGTTATGGGCTTAAGGTAGCTGCTTATGAGGATATTTACGTAGATCAACCCAAACCAGCTATGGTTCAGCGCCTGTGCGCGGTAAAAGGTGAGCTAAAACAGCGCATTCCGTTACAATTTCAGGGTTAAGACAGCTAAAAATCGGTGCATATTCGGTGACAAATACAGCTCATTCCAAAGGTAGCAAAAAGCCCATTGCTGGCAGTATGCCGGCTATCGTGACTCCCATGTTCGAAGATGGCAGCTTGGATTACGCTAGCTTGCGTTCCTTGCTGGATTGGCATGTATCTGAAGGTACTGACGGCATTGTCATTGTTGGCACTAGCGGTGAGTCCCCAACAGTTTCTGTTGAAGAACATTGTGAGCTCATTCGCGTGACAGTGGAGCAGATTGCGGGACGTATTCCAGTGATTGCTGGGACTGGTGGCAACTCTACGATTGAAGCGATTGAATTAACTCAATTTGCAAAACAGGTTGGCGCCGATGCCAGCTTGCAGGTAGTGCCGTATTACAACAAGCCAACACAAGATGGCATGTTTGCGCACTTTAAAAAGATTGCTGAGTCTGTGGATTTGCCGGTGATTTTGTATAACGTTCCCGGTAGAACGGTTGCTGACTTGGCTGGCGAGACTGTGGTCCGTTTAGCAGGCGTGCCAGGCATTATTGGTATTAAAGAGGCCACAGGCAGTTTGGAGCGCGGCACCTTATTGATTAATGATCTCAAGCGTGCTGGCCATCAAGACTTTTCAGTATTTTCTGGCGACGATCTCACGGCTGCCATGTTGATGTTGATGGGTGGCAAAGGTAATATTTCCGTCACCGCTAATATTGCGCCACGTTTGATGCATGAGCTCTGCGTAGCTGCCATGTCTGATGACGTGAAGAGAGCCCGTGAAATCCAATATCAATTGATCGCAGTTCATAAAGCCATGTTTACAGAGGCTAACCCAATCCCAGTGAAGTGGGCATTACACGAAATGGGCAAGATTACTGCTGGCATTCGTTTGCCATTAACACCTTTAAGCAATTCCTTGCGTGAGCCTTTAAAGGCAGCGTTAAAACAGGCCAATCTATTATGATGAATTTGCTCCAACTATCCCGTCGATATTTATCGATTTTGGCCTTAATCGTTATCGGCTCCGCTGTATTGACTGCTTGTAAGTCAGTTACTAGTAGTGATACGGTTGATTACAAGAGCGCAGGCGCTGTGCGCGGCCCTAATTTGACATACCCTCCCGACTTGATCACGGCACAGGCTGATCGTCGCTACATCGTTCAGGATGGCGCAGCGACGATGTCTGAATACAATGCTGCCGTTAAGAAATCATCACAGATGCGCAGTAATGTCATGACAGGTATTCCTGGTATGCGTATTGCTCGTGATGGTGAGCGTCGTTGGTTGGTAGTTGAAAAACCAGCTCCTGAGCTCTATCCACAGGTAAAAGATTTTTGGCAAGAGAACGGTTTCTTGCTAGTGATAGATTCTCCTTCCACCGGCATCATGGAAACCGACTGGGCAGAAAATCGCGCGAAGATTGCGCAAGATTGGATTCGCTCTACGATTGGTGGCGCATTAGATACGATCTATGACACTGGTGAGCGTGATAAATATAAAACACGTTTAGAAGTTTCTAAGCCCGGTGAGACAGAGATTTACATTACTCAACGCGGTGCGATTGAGAAATGTACGACCGATACCACTGGCGCTTGTTTGTCAACCATCTGGACACCTCGTCCTAATGACCCAGAATTAGAAGCGGTATTTTTGGCGCGCTTGATGGAGCGTTTAGGCATGAGTCAAGAGCAAGCAAAAGCAATGGTCGCTGCGCCTCTTGGTCCTAAGACACCTAAAGCGAAGTTTGTGCAAGAAGGCGCAAACCAAGCTCATATCGAGCTCAGCGCAGGCTTTGATCGTTCTTGGCGTGATGTGGGCTTAGCCCTAGATCGTTCTAATTTCACGGTTGAAGATCGCAATCGCTCCAGTGGCGTTTACTACGTCCGCTATGTGAATCCTAAAGACTTAGGAGACACCAAAGGCTTCTTCTCTAATCTCTTTAGCAGTAAAGATGACTCGGGAATGAAAGCTAAAAAATATCAGGTGCTTGTGAAGAGTACTGGTGAGAATTCTGCAAATGTCTATGTACAGAATGCAGATGGCAAACCAGAAAATACGCCTGCTGGTTACCAATTGCTGACTTTGCTAACGGAGCAGCTAACTAAGTAGTAGTTTTTTAAAGTCAATAAAAAAGCCGCTTTTCAGCGGCTTTTTTTCTTCATGAAGAAGATTACTTCTTAGCATCAGCAGCAGGAGCAGCTGGAGCAGCAGCAGGAGCTTCAGCAGCAGGAGCAGCTGGAGCAGCAGCAGGAGCTTCAGCAGGTTTTGCTTCTTCTTTTTTTCCGCAAGCGGCCAAGGCGATTGCTAACATAGCAGCGAATACGAGTGACTTCTTCATTTGTAATTTCCTTTAAAAAATTAATAACAATTACCGGTAATTGTTCTTTGGATGTACCAAGGGATTGCCCCTAAGTAGTTTCCAGGAATTATTATATCCATCTCCGTATTCAGTGTTCAAAAACCACCCATCCTGCCAAATAAGCCTCATAAAGACTGGATTGATCAAGATGTTTAAGTCTGCCCGCGCTGAGTTCTTTTCGAGCTGAGAGTGTCTGCCAGGCCAAGAGAATATCGGGGGCTTGTCCCAGAGTCATGGATTCCCCATTGCAATACACCTGCTTACCAAGACTCAAAATGCGGGTTTGCGGATGGGGGAGAAGCCTGCTAGACCCAAGTTTCCTAAGGAATTCTTGGGGCCTTAGGGGTTTATCTGGAGCATCAAAAAGAGCTTGTTGTTTGGGTTCTGATAGGTAGGCGGTAATGCCAGGTAGAAATCCATCAATTTGGTCTAATTTCAGCTCCTTGAGTTTTGTTTCTAGTTGCTTGATAAGCTCTTCCGGTAATTGCTCCGCAGTATGAGTCGCACCTTGTTTGGGGTCTGCAAACTTATTCTCTAGCGCGGGAATCTCTTCCAAGGATTCTGCTAAGCGCCATAAACCTTCTTGTAGCAACTCTTTAAAGCTGGGCGAGCGAAATCCAACTGACCATGTTTGGCAACCCGCATCCAGCGCAATGCCATCATGGGCAACATGTGGCGGTAAATACAGCATATCGCCAGGCTCAAGAGTCCATTCTTGTTCGGGTTTAAAGTTACGTAGAATTTTTAGCGGCAGATTGGGGTTCAGGCTCAGATCTTTTTGCTCTGAAATTTTCCACTGTCTTCTGCCAGACATTTGTATCAAGAAGACGTCATAAGAATCAAAGTGAGGGCCAACGCCGCCCCCAACACCGGCAATGCTAACCATTAGGTCATCTAATCGCGCATCGGGAATAAAGCGGAACCACGACAGGATTTTTGAGGCTGCTGGGTGATGTGCTTCCATTCCTTGAAGTAGTAAGGTCCAGTTAGGCTTGTCGTTAGATGGAATTGCCTTTTTAGAAAGCGGTCCGCTATCAAAACTCCAGGGATTGGATTTAACCAGGCGGGCTTCTACCTCATCTTGCAGGGCGAATTTCAGCAACTCTTTGGTGGGAATGGGGCTATCTAGGGGTTCTCCATGCTGAGCCGAAAGGGCGAATGCCGGAATCGCCCCACGGATGAGCAGGGGCCTTTTATGCCAATATCGCGCCATGAACTGGTCCGGGCTAATCCCCCCAAACAAGGCCCAGGGCTCACCTAAAGGAAGCTTTGCAGGGGCCTGGGGTGGCTCATAGGGTTTGCTCAAGTAAAATGAGGTCATAAAGTAAAAAGCTGTTTAGAAACTGATTAAAAACGAATGTTCGACAAATTCCGCATGAAGATTGAAAAAAATACCATCGTATCCCTTCGCTATAAGTTAACCGATGCGCAAAATAATGTCATCGAGGAACCTGATTCTCCGATGGTATACCTGCACGGTGGTTATGAAGGTACTTTTCCTAAAATCGAGACTCTACTTGATGGCCAAGATATTGGTTATGAGGCCACGATTCAGCTCGAACCCAATGAAGCTTTTGGTGAATACGATCCTGAGCTCTTAAAGATCGAGCCCCGTGCGCGTTTTCCTGAGCCCTTAGAAGTTGGGATGCAGTTTGAAGGCGTGCCGGATGCGGAAGAGGATGCGGTTGTAGGTGATCCTGAGGATGATGAGCCTTTAATCTACACCGTTACCGATGTTGCAGATAGTCAGGTCGTGTTAGATGGCAATCATCCGCTAGCAGGCATGGCATTGCGTTTTTGGGTTCAAGTTGAAGATGTTCGCGCGGCTACTGAGGATGAAATTGAAAATCGCCATCCAGAAGGCGGCGAAAGTTTTTCATTTGGGATGCCTAATGATGATGGCGATGATGATGAAGATGAAGAATTTCCAGGTGGCGCAGTAGGTGGTGACAGTACTGGCCCACGTACTCTGCATTAATTCAAAACCAAACTGGTGCAAAAAAGGAATAGCATGCTATTCCTTTTTCTTTGCATCATTTCTTCTGCGTGATTTCTAAGCGCTAACCCCGCAGCACTACTCCCTCAGCCACTCTTTGATGGCATCTAGGTCGCGTTTAGTATCGCTAGAGCCTTCAGCATCAGCGCCTGCAGGCGTATTGCATAACTTGGCTAGAGCCTTTTCTAGTGCTGCAATCTTGGCTTCCTGTTCGATTGTGGCATCGATTAAACCTTTCAGCGCCATCGATACAGGATCATCTACATTTGGTGTAACACCATAAGCAGAAAAGTATTCCTTAGTTTTGCTTTCAGCGCTTTGCGGCAAGTCTGGATGCAATATACGTGCAGGAATACCCACTGCGGTAGCTCCCGCAGGAATTTCTTTTAACACTACGGCATTGGATCCAACACGTGCTCCGTCGCCCACCGTGAATCCACCGAGAACTTTTGCGCCAGCGCTGATCACAACACCTTTACCCAAAGTGGGATGACGTTTGACGCCTTTATAGAGTGAGGTGCCCCCTAAAGTAACGCCTTGGTAAATCGTGCAGTCATCACCAATTTCAGTGGTCTCACCAATCACGATGCCAAGCCCATGATCCAGAAATACTCGGCGACCAATCTTTGCGCCAGGATGAATTTCAATGCCCGTGAAAAAGCGCGCAAACATGGACAGCACACGAGCGATCCATTTCAGACCAAGGTTCCACAGAAAATGGGAGATGCGATGCAACCAAACTGCATGCAGACCTTGGTAGCAAGTAATGACCTCGAGACGATTTCGGGCTGCTGGATCTCTGGCAATAATGGAGTCGACTTGGTCGAAGAAGGGATTTGACATATTCTGATTTTAACGGGATGCGCTTATTTTCTCAGGAGCATCTGTTTTGCAATGCCGCGGAGCAGATCAATCTCTTCCTTATGAAGGCGGCTACGGGCAAATAGAGCTTGAATACGTGGCATCAGCTTCTTAGGGTTGGCTGGGTCTAAATAGCCAATGGCCTCCAGACCTTCACGCCAATGCTCCACCATGGCTGCCACGGCTGCGGGATCGGCAAATTCAGCCATTTTTTCTCGGCTAGCCAAGGCATTACGCCCCCCTAAATCCAGGGTGAGCGTTTCTCTGAGGGCATAGGCGCAGACCATGATTGCTTGGGCCAGATTAAGAGATGGGTAGTCTGGATTGGCGTCCAACCAGACTCTATGGGTGCATAAGGCCAAATGATCGTTATCCAGGCCGGTTCTTTCTGGACCAAAGAGTAGGGCAACTTGGCCTCCTCTTGATGCCGTATCGGCTATCAGGGCTTTAGCACTCTGCCAGTCTAAGGCCGGTGGGCCAAACTCTCGATCGCGGCTAGTTAAGCCCAAAACAAGGGAGCAGCCCTCTACTGCAGAGGCTAAAGAGCTACTTTCTGAAGAGCATTCAAGGATATCGGCTGCACCGCTGGCTAGAGCGATTGCATCAGCATTTTTTGCTACGCCTTTGATCTTAGGGTTGATGAGGCGCAGGTCGCTAAAGCCCATGGTTTTAAGGGCGCGAGCAGCAGAACCCACGTTTCCTGGGTGACTGGTTTCGACTAAAACCCAGCGTAGTAATTCAGATTTGTCGATATTCATCAATGCCAATGGGAATGTTTATAGGAGGTAATGGACGCTAATCGTTTAGAATCAGTCTGTTAGCTTCGTATTGTCATGCAATTTACCTTTTTGCAGGCATTACAAGGAGCTTGTTCTTATTTAATTTGTCCATCAATACTATGCATCCCATGTTAAATGTGGCCGTCAAGGCCGCCCGTCGCGCAGGAACAGTCATTAATCGTGCTTCTTTGAATTTGGAGCGCTTGCAGGTTGACCGTAAGCAACACAACGATTTCGTCACCGAGGTGGACAAAGCCGCAGAAGCGGCCATCATTGAAACGCTGAGCGAAGCTTATCCAACTCATGGATTTTTGGCTGAAGAAACAGGCGCGCACAATGCGGACGCAGAAAACGTTTGGATCATTGATCCACTGGATGGCACAACCAATTTCATTCATGGCTTTCCGCAGTATGCGGTTTCGATTGCGCTGGCAGTGAATGGCGTCACTCAACAAGCTGTCGTTTATGACCCAACACGTGATGAGTTGTTTACCGCTACTCGTGGTGCGGGCGCGTATTTGGACCGCCGGCGTTTGCGCGTAGCTACGCAAGATCGTTTAGCAAATGCTTTACTCGGTACTGGTTTTCCGTATCGCGAAGACCAAGACTTAGAAAAGTATTTGAAAATCTTTGCTGAGATGTCACGTCAATGCGCTGGCTTACGTCGCCCAGGCGCTGCATCATTGGATTTGGCTTATGTGGCAGCTGGTCGTTACGATGGATTTTTTGAGAGCGATCTCAAGCCATGGGATATGGCTGCCGGTGCTTTGTTAATCACTGAAGCGGGCGGATTGATCGGCAACTATCGTGGCGAAGAAGGCTTTCTGAAGAGTGGTGAAGTCATGGCGGCTAATCCACGCATCTTTGCGCAGATGGTTCAGTCACTCTCTAAATACTCAGCTTCTTAATAGACATCTCTCGATCTGAGAGACCCGTAGCGCTTAGTGCTTAATGAGGTCCAGATAGCGCACTCCCGCGCCATCGATGAGCAGAGCGCTTGCCCTAGGGTGAAGGCTCTCAGGATGATCGAGATCCCAATCAGATAAAACCCAGCGCTGCCAAGCCTGGGTATCTAAAGATTCCTCATGATGCGCTGGTAAGTGGGTATGCCCATGAATTAATCTGTCTACAGATTGATCTTTCAATACAGCAGCACAAGCTGCTCGTGTGACATCCATTTTGAGTTGACTGGAGGCGGAGCGTTGCTGCGTTTGATATTGGCTATGGCTATTGCTACGAAGATGCTGAGCAACACCTCTGCGCCAATTGAGTGGCAGAGTTAAAAACAGTTTTTGAATCCAAGGTTTTCTAACAAAGCTACGAAATACCTGGTAGCCAAGGTCTGCGGTACATAAAGCGTCGCCATGGGCTAAGGCCCATTTTTGTCCAGCGATCTCAACAATAGTTGGATCAGACAAGAGCGTCATGCCAGTCTTTTTAATAAAACTTTTGCCGATTAAAAAATCTCGATTGCCATGCAAGTAATATGTTTTTACTTTGGTGGAAAGATTGGCGATAGCACGCTGAACTTCCTGTTGAAAAGGTGAGGATGCGGATGCATCGTCACCAACCCAATATTCAAATAAGTCACCCAAAATAAATACAGCCTCGACTTTAGGGGCTTCTTTTTCACAGAAGTCGAAAAAGCGTTGCGCCGTCAAGGGCATTGACGGCGTCAGGTGTAGATCCGATATGAGCAGTGCGCTCGCGTGTTGCGGGATCATTCCTCGAGAACAGTAGCCTTCTCGATAACAACATCTTCAGCTGGAACGTCTTGATGAAAGCCAGAGCTTCCAGTCTTTACTTTGCGAATGGTGTCAACAACATCCATGCCGTCAGTGACTTTGCCGAAAACCGCGTAGCCCCAGCCTTGAGCATTCTGAGCGGTGTGGTTCAAGAAATCATTGTCATTCACGTTAATGAAGAATTGAGCCGTAGCAGAATGTGGGTCGCTAGTACGGGCCATAGCTACGGTGTAGCGATCATTCTTGAGGCCGTTATTGGCTTCGTTTTCAATTTCTGCACCAGTTGGCTTTTGCTTCATGCCAGCAGTCATGCCGCCGCCTTGAACCATAAAGTTATCAATGACGCGATGAAAAATCGTGCCATCATAATGACCGCTTTTTACGTATTGCAAAAAGTTGGCAACACTTTTAGGTGCCTTAGCTGCATCAAGAGTGAGGGTGATATCGCCCTTATTGGTTTTTAAGAGTACTTTCGCCATTATTTGGTCTACTTTCTGGAAGGTTGGTGGATGGGTTGTTACTTGGCAGAGAATCTGCAGAATTGAGGGTGCGATTAACAGGGCGCTTTGCAGAGGGCTTCAACACATCCAGTAGCGCTTTAGCACGATTGGAGTACTGACGCTGATTCAACGTTGCATTTTTCGCAGCATCTTCATACGCTTGGGCACCGAGGCGAATATAGATCTCACCCAAATTGGCTGAGGCAATGGCATAGGTGGGACGCAGCTTTAAAGCTAGCTCTAAATAATCTCTTGCTTCAATCCACTGGCCTTGATTGGCGGCAATCGCTGCAAGGTTGTTGTAAGGCTCGGGCAATTCAGGAAACTGCTGGGTAATTTCAATCAAAGTCTTTTTAGCTTGGTCAAATTGGCGCATCTCAATTTGTAAACGCGCTTTTACAAAACGTAATTGCACATTACGTGGAGTTTTCTTGAGATCCACATTGATTTGAGTAACTGCGTCTTGATATTTGCGTGCCTTGATGAGTTTTTCCACATCGGATGGCACTGCATTTTTAGTGATGGGGTCCGGCTCAATAATGAGGAAGGACAGGAATGGCACACCCACGGTCTCAGATAGCTCTGGGTTTAGTGGGTCATAACCCATATCAGCCGATAGTCTAGGTGGATCGGTTGGGCTGTAACCACCTAAATAGGGTTGTGGAGCTGATTGGCCTGACTTCATTTCCTGGGCATTTAATGCCGCAATTTCAGCATCTGCACGCTGCTGGGCAGGCGTGCTGCAGCCTGTCATCAGCACCAGGGATGCCAAAGTAGCAAAAGCTGGGGCTAAGACCTTATTTAAGGTAGGGCGTGGCGCTGGGACGTTGTGGGACATAGAGGAAGGGGTGTGAAACGGGCTCATTCGATATACTCAGCGCTCAGTCTAACAAATTGGCGCTACTTGCCCCACCTTTATAGCCCTATGCTGCAAATCTATAACACCCTTAGCCGTTCCAAGCAGGTCTTTAAGCCCATAGTGCCGGGCAAGGTCAAGATGTACGTCTGCGGAATGACGGTTTACGATTTTTGCCATATTGGCCATGCTAGGGTCATGATCGTCTTTGATATGGTCGTTCGCTGGCTCAGGGCTAGTGGCTATGAAGTGCTGTATGTACGGAATATCACCGATATTGATGACAAGATCATCAACCGCGCCATTGAGAATGGTGAGCCAATTTCTGCATTAACCAATCGCTTTATTGATGCGATGCATGCCGACTCCGATGAGCTCGGTTTAATGCACCCCGATCAAGAGCCGCGCGCTACTGATTTCATCCAACAAATGCAGGGCATGATTGGCAAGCTTATTGAAAAAGAATTGGCTTATCAAGCGAATGATGGTGACGTCAACTTTGCGGTGCGCTTATTGCCACGTTATGGCCAGTTATCCGGCAAGACTTTAGATGAGCTCAATGCTGGCGAGCGCGTTGCAATAGGCGATGGCAAACGCGATCCACTTGATTTTGTTTTATGGAAGAGCGCTAAACCTGAAGAGCCTGCTGATACTCGCTGGAAATCACCATGGGGTGAAGGTCGTCCAGGTTGGCATATTGAATGTTCTGCAATGTCCTGTGATTTATTAGGCGAGCACTTTGACATACATGGCGGTGGCGCCGACTTGCAGTTTCCGCATCACGAAAACGAAATTGCCCAAAGTGAAGGTGCTTTATATGGCAAGGATCGCAAAGAGGATGATGCCCCCTTTGTGAATTACTGGATGCATAACGGCCATATTCGTGTGAACGAAGAGAAGATGTCCAAGTCATTGGGTAACTTCTTTTTAATACGGGATGTCTTAAAAAGCTTTGATCCAGAAGTACTGCGTTTCTTTATGTTGAAGGCGCATTACCGTAGTCCGATTAATTACAGCGATGCCCAGCTTGAAGAGGCTCGTTCTGGCTTGGGTCGTCTATATACCGCCTTAGCTCAGGCTCCTAAAACGCAAGCAATCAAGTTAGATCCGAATAACCCATGGGCTAAACGCTTCGCGGATGCCATGAATGATGATTTCAATACGCCCGAAGCAATTGCAGTCTTGTTTGACTTAGCTAGCGAAGTCAATCGTACGCAGGGTGACGAAAAGCAATTGCTCGCAAATACATTGAAGGCTCTTGGAGCTTCTTTGAATTTCTTGCAACGCGATCCAACTGCATTTTTGCAGGCGGGATCTAAGGGCCACGATGGCTTAAGTCCCGAGCAAATTGAAGAACAGATTGCGGCACGTATTGCTGCTAAACAGGCAAAAGATTTTGCTAAAGCAGACTTGATTCGCAAGACATTGCTAGAACAAGGTATTGTTTTGGAAGATAAACCCGGCGGCTTAACAGAATGGCGTAGGGCTTAATGACCGTAGTTAATGCTAAACCAGCATCAGATTCAATCTTGCAAGAAATCGCCCCTGAATATTGGGAGCAGGCTTGTAAAGAATTAATGAAGCACGACCGTATTTTGAAAAAACTGATTCCTAAAATTGGATCTGGATTTTTAGTGACACGCGGTGACTCATTTAATACTTTGGCAAGAGCGATTGTTGGGCAGCAGATTTCAGTAGCTGCCGCTCAAACTGTCTGGAATAGAGTAGTTGTCGCTAGTAAAAAGAAAGTAACCCCTAAAAACATCCTAGCGCTCTCCATAGAGGAATTGCGCGCCGCTGGATTATCTGGCCGCAAGGTGGAGTACATCCGCGATTTAGCTGATCACTTCGATTCTGGGCGCCTCCATGCCAATCAGTGGAAAGACATGGATGATGAGAGCGTAATTAAAGAATTGAGCGCCATTCGGGGAATTGGCCGCTGGACCGCTGAAATGTTCCTCATTTTTAATATGGTTCGTCCTAATATCCTCCCCCTAGACGATGTTGGTCTAATTAAGGCTATTTCCCTCAATTACTTCAGTGGTGAGCCTGTCAGCCGCCATGAGGCTAGGGAGGTGGCGGCTAATTGGGCCCCGTGGCGTACGGTTGCCACTTGGTATATGTGGAGAAGTATCGACCCCGCCCCAGTTGAATATTAAAATCAGACTATGAAAACGACTTTCCTGGATTTTGAGCAGCAAATCGCCGAATTAGAGTCAAAGATTGAAGAGCTGCGTTTTGTGCAAGATGAGTCATCGGTAGACATTTCCGATGAGATTAAAACGCTTGCTGAAAAAAGCCAGCAATTAACAAAAGATGTGTATGCCAATCTCACTCCTTGGCAGGTCTCACAAGTAGCGCGTCATCCGCAGCGCCCTTACACGCTAGATTATGTTGGCGCCTTATTTACCGACTTTCATGAGTTGCATGGTGATCGTACTTTTGCAGATGATCAATCGATCATCGCTGGATTAGCCCGTTTTGAAAATCAACCCTGCATGGTGATTGGTCATCAAAAGGGTCGCGACACCAAAGAGCGCGCTCTCCGAAACTTTGGTATGAGCCGTCCAGAAGGTTATCGTAAAGCGATGCGCCTGATGCGCCTTGCAGAAAAGTTTGGTATTCCAGTCTTTACCTTTGTGGATACCCCAGGCGCATTCCCAGGGATTGATGCGGAAGAGCGCAATCAGTCTGAAGCGATTGGCCGCAATTTGTATGTGCAAGCAGAGCTAGAAGTTCCAATCATCGCCACGATTATTGGTGAAGGCGGCTCTGGTGGTGCGCTAGCAATTGCCATGGGAGACGTAGTCTTAATGTTGCAGAACTCTACCTACTCGGTGATTTCGCCTGAAGGCTGTGCATCCATTCTGTGGAAGACGGCCGATAAGGCTCCTGAGGCGGCTGAGCAGTTGGGTCTAACGGCTCAACGCCTAAAGGCCTTGGGTCTGATTGATAAGATCGTTGCCGAGCCTATTGGTGGTGCGCATCGCGATTACGACAATATGATGAGTAATATGCGCAAAGCACTTACTGAATCTTTAAAGACTTTTGATGGCATTAAAGTAGATGCATTGCTTGAACGTCGTCATGAGCGCTTAATGAGCTATGGCAAGTTCAAGGAAATCACAGCTAAGTCCTAAGCCGGGAAAACGAATTGCGGTTGCCCTCAGTGGCGGCCTCGATTCGGTTGTGTTGCTTGATACGGTTTGTAAAGCACAAGCTAAAGCAACAACGCAAAACAAAACCAAAGACCAAACCAAAGACCAAACCAAAGACCAAATCTACGCATTTCACATTCATCATGGTTTACAAAAACCAGCGGATGATTGGCTGATCTTTTGCGAGAAGCTTGCAAAGCAATACAAGATCCATTTTGATTTTCGTCTTCTGCATCTAGACGACCAAAAAGAAAAAGGCAATATCGAAGCAAGGGCAAGAGCGGGGCGTTATGAAGCTCTCGCTGACCTCTGTGAAGAGTATGGCATTGAAGACTTGCTGCTCGCGCACCACCAGAACGATCAAGCTGAAACGGTCCTGCTCCAGCTAATTAGGGGCTCTGGAGTAGCGGGCTTATCAGGTATGCCGAAAGCAAGGGGACTCACTACTAATCAAAGTCTCACTCTTTGGCGACCACTCTTAAATCAAAGTAGACATGAGTTAGAGGCTTATGCCAAAGAGCATAAGCTCAAATGGATTGAAGACCCCAGTAATCAAGATCGCAAATATAGACGCAATGCGATTCGCAGAGACATCATTCCAAAATTAGAAAAGATTCAGCCGGAAGCATTGGCAAACATGGCGCGTAGCGCAGAACTTTTGGGAGAGGCGCAAACTCTACTCAATCGTCTGGCCAAGCAAGATGGGAAGAGCATTCTCAATAAAGATCAATTGAAAGTAGTGCCATTATTAGCTCTTGCTAAGGATGACTTGCCGGCAGCAAATAATGTCTTGCGCTATTGGTTGCAAACGCAACAGTTGGCGATGCCATCTCAAGAACGTCTTCAGGCATGGTGGCGTGATCTTGCAAAAGTCAAAACAGACGCCAAATTAGAGTGGCTGCATGACGATAGAAAAATCTACCTATGGCGTGGGGCACTGCAAGTATCGAATCCAAATGAAGGGCGTTGGGTTCTCAAATCATTGCCAGCGAATTCCAAGCAATTGGGGCTGCCAGCTGATTGGGTTAAAAAAGCCCAAGAAAATAATCAAATCACCCTCAGAGAGCGCCTAGGCTCCGAGAAGATTCAGATTAAGCCCGAGACACCCCGTAAAACCCTCAAAAACCTCTACCAGGAGGCTGATATCCCGCCTTGGGAGCGTCAGGCACCCTTACTCTATATCGGTGATGAGTTAATCGCTGTAGCTGGGATTGGGCTTAGTTATCCGCATCTCACATCCATGGGAAGGCGAGTACTCCCGGAATGGGTGCAAAACCCTGTAAAATTAGCCCTTTTTAGACCTCCAAGGATTCATTTCCTTGTTACAGATAGTTAGATAGACAGTTTTTTATGGCTCTTATCGTTCATAAATATGGCGGCACCTCAATGGGCTCAACAGAGCGCATTGCCAATGTTGCCAAACGCGTAGCTAAATGGATGCGTGCTGGCCACCAGGTAGTGGTTGTGCCATCAGCTATGTCAGGCGAAACCAATCGCTTGCTAGGCCTTGCAAAAGAGATTAATCCGGACGCAAGCCCACGCGAGTTAGATCAAATTGCATCTACTGGTGAGCAAGTCAGTTCTGGCCTATTGGCTCTGGCACTCATGCGTGAAGGCGTTGATGCGGTGAGTTACGCTGGTTGGCAGGTAACAGTGCATACCGATTCTGCTTTTACTAAAGCACGCATCAAGAGTATTGAGGGCGACAAGATTCTCAAAGATCTGAATGCTGGCCGTGCAGTCGTTGTTACCGGTTTCCAGGGTGTTGATCCTAACGGCAATATCACCACACTAGGTCGCGGTGGCTCCGATACATCAGCAGTAGCAATGGCAGCAGCTTTAAAAGCGGATGAGTGTTTGATATACACAGACGTTGATGGTGTCTACACAACTGACCCACGTGTTTGTGAAGATGCGCGCCGCCTAGACAAGATTACCTTTGAAGAGATGCTAGAAATGGCAAGCTTAGGTTCAAAGGTATTGCAGATTCGTTCAGTCGAGTTTGCAGGTAAGTACAAAGTTAAAACCCGTGTTCTGTCTTCATTGACAGACCCATTGATGCCTTTAGACATAGAAATGAAGTCGGGCACCTTGATTACATTTGAAGAGGACAGCACTATGGAAGCCGCAGTTATTTCCGGCATCGCCTTTGCGCGTGATGAAGCGAAGATTACCGTTCTTGGAGTTCCTGATCGTCCAGGTATCGCATATCAAATCCTTGGCCCGATTGCAGATGCCAATATTGATGTGGACATGATTATTCAGAACCAATCAGTGGAAGGTAAAACAGACTTTACGTTCACAGTGCCGCGTGCTGATTATCAAAAAGCATTGGACTTACTAAAGAACACTGTACAAGCGCACATCGAGGCAAAAGAAATCTCTGGCGATCCAAAGGTATCTAAAGTTTCAGTAGTTGGCGTTGGCATGCGTTCCCATGTTGGCATTGCCAGCAAGATGTTCCGCACTTTGTCAGAAGAGGGCATCAATATCCTGATGATCTCTACCAGCGAAATCAAGATCTCAGTGGTGATTGATGAGAAATACATGGAATTGGCTGTACGCGCCTTGCACAAGGCGTTTGAGCTAGATCAGAAGTAAGTAAAAAGCGTAATAAACCCCTCAGGAGCGGTTATCCGTTAAACTGTGGGGCGTTGTAATAGTATGAAGTACGGAGACGTGGCCGAGCTGGTCGAAGGCACTCCCCTGCTAAGGGAGCATCGGGGCTAAAACTCTGATCGGAGGTTCGAATCCTCTCGTCTCCGCCAAATACTCTGTATTTTGGCAATGAAATCAAAGGGTTACAGGTTTGGTTATCTGTATACCCCTTTTTCAACCCTCACTTCATCATTCCATAGACTCCATTTTTCCCTAGAAACTAGGGGTGGGGGAAGGAAAACCTACAGATTTAAATATAGATATAAGGGTGCTTCTGACGCCGACCTAACTTTTCAAATTTAAGTTTTTTATGAGTCAACTCGTTCATTTTCATCAGCGTTATTAGGGTAAGAGGATGAATAACCTCTGTACATAAATGGGAGGTCAAAATGAAAAAGATACTCGTTTCCCTAGTAACTGCATTAACTCTAGTAGGTGTTGCCTCTTCAGCAAATGCTCATGGCTGGAGAGGGGGTTATGGTGGCTACGGTGGTGGTTGGCATGGAGGTGGATGGGCACCATTTGCGGTGGGTGCTGTAGCAGGTGCGGTAGTAGCTAATGCTTATTACAGACCAGCCCCTGTTTACTATGGCCCAGCATATTACCCCCCACAAAACTACTACTATCCACAACAACATGCTGCAGCCTATTGTCCTGAAAATGGCTTGTACTATCCTCAAACTCAAGCCTGTCCTAGTGGATGGCAAAGAGTGGTCAACTAAGCAACTTTACTCAAATAAAAGCATTGAACCACCTACGGGTGGTTTTTTATTGCCTGACCTTCTTGTTATTATTATTTGTATGTTAGATATTGAATTCTTTGCAAGAGTAAATCCTCAAAGACTTACCTCTTTTGACGAGGACCTCAAGACATGGAGAAAAGAGTTTCAAGACGATGAGAAGCGAAATGCCCTAAAAAGGGTGGGGCACCTAAAAGCCGAACCATTAGAAACAACCTATGAAAGATTTCCTGAAGAAAGCTAAGCCCACCCTTGAGAGCCTTTTGAGGGAAAGTCAGGTTATTACAGGAAAAGACTTGATTAAGCGTAAAGAGGACAAGGATAAGGAATTGGCTTTATTCCAAGAAGCCCTTGAGTTTGAGGAGCGACACAGAAAGCCTAAGTCTTAGAATTTATCGACCAGTCTCTTTAGCCATTTACTTGGCTCAAGGTCTAATGCCTCGCAGTAAGAAGTAAACTCAATTACATCTATATTGCGCTCTCCAGATTCAACTTTTGAGATGTAGCTCTGGGGCTTCTTTAGTTTCTTGGCTAGGTCAACTTGATGCATCTTGGCCTGTAATCGAGCATTTTTAAGCTCAGACCTAAGAAGTTCGTATTTTTGACGTTCCAGCATCGTTTGATGCTAAGAGCTATCACTAAATATCCCATATTAGGATATAGAATATAGAGATTAGAACCATCGGGGTGAGCAATGAAGTGTCTACTGGCATTTACAGCTTTAGTTTTAGCATCTATTTCTTTAGTGTATGGACAGTGGGGGCAACCTCAGTGCGGCACCTCATTTACCCCTCCGTGTATTCAGCAAGTTAGACCTGCTGTACCACCACCAGGTCCTCCTAGAGCAGACCCTTATCAAAATAGGCCAGATTATCCCCAGCAATTGAATGGAGGTGGTTTTTCACAAACTCGGCAAACGGACTGGAATTGTGTCGCAAGGTGTACTGCTCAGGGTGGTGGCGGGAATCAATGCAACCAAATTTGTTCGCAATAGAAACTTTGAAATTTAATAAATGAGAATTGCAGTTGCTTTTATCTTCACGTTTGTAAATGTTCTGGCTTTTGGCCAGAATGCACCTTCGACTTATGTGGTAAAGGAGGGGGATACGATTGCACGAATTGCTTTGGACCATGGAATTAGTCCAAAAGAATTTGCCACATGGAATTGTTTGCTAACAGGAAATCCACAATCTGTTAGCCAAATATACATTGGCCAAATATTGAGTTTGCAGCCTAAAAATAATTCTTGTAACCAAGTATCTTCTGGTGCTGCACCGACAAGCTCTCCACCAAACTTTATCTGGCCAGCAAAAGGGAAAGTTGTACAGAGCACGGTGGGAATTGGCAAAGGAATTGCTATTTTGGGTCAATATGGAGACCCAGTAGTAGCAGCAGCCGATGGTACAGTGGCATACGCTGGAGATGGCCTCAAAGGCTATGGCAATTTGGTGCTCATTAAACACGACAGTACTTATTTAACAGCCTATGCTAACAATAGTTCCTTGCAAGTAAGAACTAATGATTTTGTTTCCAAAGGACAAAAGATTGCAGAAGTAGGCGGTTCAGATATTAACAATCCACAATTGCATTTTGAAATCAGGGTCAATGGAAAACCAGTTGACCCAGAACCATATCTTAAGGGCCTCATAGCTTCAACTCCTTCGGCACCCTCAGCGTCTTCAAACCCAACACCCTCTTTAGGTGATTACAAAAATAAATGTAAAGAACTAGGCTTTAAAGAGCAGACAGAGGCATTTGGAAAATGCGTACTACGACTTTCAAAATAGTTGTTACGTTAACCATTCTTTTGGGTTCGAGCCTATGCTTCAGTCTTGATACTTCTGATGAGGAAAAGGCATGTAGAGATATTGGATTTACCAAGAAGAATCCTCAGCTTGGTGAATGTGTTTTAGAGTTGTTAGAGAGAAAGCAAGCATTTGAGGCAGCAAAAAAAGCAAATGCTGTTAGTCAACTGAGTTATAGGTCTTCACCCCCGAGACCAGGCAGTACTTCGGTTTGGGATTTGAGGCAAATCGCCAATTCAAGCAATCAAATTTCTTACTTAAATAGGCCAGATTCCTCTGTTTATGAAACGTTAAAGGTGGAGGATGCTAAATCAGTTGTTGCTGTGGCTAACGCGATAGGTAGGAACTCTGGGATACGTCCAACACTATTTCTATTGGAATCAAGCGAGCTGAATGCTGGAGCAACCTTCAATAAGGATGGCAAGCCAATCATTATTATCAATAAGCCAATGATGGATTTGATAAAAGATGACCCCGATATGGCTGCAGCTCTATTAGGTCACGAGATGGCTCATCTTTATTTAAGGCATCCTGGCGCTACTGCTGGAGCTGATGCGGCAGGAAGTATTTTAGGGTTGCTCGCTGGTATCGCCTTAGAAATTGTTGCTCAAAATAAATTAGGCGTTACAAATCTAGGATTGCAGGGCGGGCAACTTATTGGAACTGCTTTTTCTACATCTTTTACTAGAGACCAAGAGAGAGATGCAGACAGGCTTGGATTGATTTGGGCCAAGCAAGATGGTTACGACCCCAATGGAGCCATCAAGCTATTTAAAGCTATTGAGAGCAAAAGTGGCAATACTTTGATTCCTTTTTTCCAAAGCCATCCTAACCCAAGTGAGCGTATTGAAAATGCTCAGAGAGTAATCAATGGGGGAGGATAGCAAGTTCTGCAAATAATCCTTGTATAGATATACAGAGACTAAATATATGTAGTGATTAAAAGGCTAACTTGTGTAGACCAATTTCTAACCGCACTCCTCATGCTCACTAAATCTATACGATTACCTGCGCTACTTAGTCATTATTTCAACAAATTCCTCTCGGCCTTTTATATTCGGATGAATCCCAATGGCATTCAATAAGGGTAGCGGATTCATTTGGATAACCCTCTCTAATGCATCTCGATATTCCGTTAGTTTTTCAGGAAATCTAATTACGGTATCCAGAAAATTATTGGTCAGATTTATTCGTTGTTCGGACGATATCAGATGGATAGGTATTGGCTTATGAATTCCATATTTATTGGCTACTTTTGTAAAATAGTCATCTATCATGGCTCGTTGTTGAGCTTTGTAACCGCAGATTTCTTTGGCTGTTAATTTTCCATTTCTTAAAGGCAGCATAACTACATGCATATGCGGTATTCCTTCATCAAAGTGGATTACAGCGTTAAGCACAGGAACTTTGAGATAAGCTCTTATCCATTCCAAAGAGTTACGGAATAGACCCATCAAATTACCCTCAAAATGGATATCTGGACAGAAGATGGCCTCAATAGCGAGAATGGCATCCTTCCTAATCTTTTTTTTGTATCCATTACTCAATAATTCTTTTGCCTCTAGTGCTACCAACTTAGAGTGATTTGCCCCCTCAAGGATGATGTTCAAATGACTCTTTCTTGGGTCAATTCGACTAGTTCCTCCAAGTTCAGCAGTTATTTCCCTTAAGTTATGTCTGGCGGCAATTTCAGCAGAATAAGCTCCTTTAATCTTTTTGAGTTTGAAAATTAAATTACCCATTTAACTTTCTCCCAGCAAGGATTCGAGAGCCTGTAGTTGTGGCTCTTATAAGGGCGCTTACAAGGTGAGCAGGAATACCAGGAAGAGTGAATATCTCCTCGGTAGCCTTAGCCATTACCTTAGCTATCTCTCCTAGGTATGCATCCTTAAAAATCTCAGGACGAACCTTTTCCTTTTGGTATTCCAGAAGATAAAGGCATAGTTCTTCACCTTTTATTATTCGTTGCTTAATTATTGGTTTCCAGATTGGACAAATGGGGGCTGAGCAGAACTCAAATCTATCGCAGTCATAGATTTTCATATGACCCCCTCGATGATTCAAGTGAAGATACTAGGGACTTAATCTGCTCATTAGATTGACCAGCTATTCGAGCAGATAGAAGAGTGCTTATTTCGTTGGAGGGCCAGCCAACAGCTCTTTTACCAAGTCTGATTGGCTTAACAAACAATCCATCTTTTACTTGCTGATATATATGTGAACGTGAGACTCCAAATGTTGTTAATACATCTGGAAGTCTATGAATCTCTGAAATCATTATTAACTCCTTTAGTGGTTTAACTAAGGAGTAGTTTCGAGATTCTCTTTCAATCTGAAAATTGCTGTCATAGCCCTATTTTTAGGGATGATGGACTATTTATTTAATATTCCTTAAAAAGTACTGAATTTTTGGTTTCACATAGTTGTAGTTTGCTTTAATGCGGTCAAATCTGCATCCATCAATATCGCTGACCTTTGCCCTCGCTATGTAATCGGCAATCGCCTTTTCCAACGTCAATTCATAGCGTTCCCTGAGGTATTGGACGAAATAATAATCACGAACTCGCTCGCCTAGATTGATTGAGCTCTCTTTTCTGCCTTTAATCTTGGCTTTGCCATATACAAGTTTGAAAGCATCGGGATGCTTTAACCAAATCTTATTATCTTTGGGTAAGGATTTGAGGGCATGAACAAGTGTCCAGTATTTTGCCTCTATAGTGCTCAGTATTTGCTGCATCTCTATGTCAATTCGTTTCTTGTCGATGGAGCTATGAAGTTCAGAAATTAGGAAGTGAATTTCTTTTCCTTCCTCAAACTTCGACTCATTAAATTCTTTACAAGTCACGCTGCACTCCTAAATGGAAGTACTTGGCTGCTATCCAGTTGACCTTCGGCTAATTGGGCAAAATGATTCATCAAGTTAATGCGATTTTGGTATTGATTAGACCTTAAGTAGGATGCTTCTACCTTATTGGGATTATTGTGTGCTAGAGCTGCTTCAGCAATCTCTGCTGGGAAGTTGGTAGCTTCAGATACCCAGGTGCGGAAGGTTGAGCGGAATCCATGAACAACAATTTCTTTATTTGATGTCTTATCTTTGTAGCCCTTTATACCTCTCACAACCTCTAGCATTGCCATATTAGAGAGCACTCCCATTTTCTTATCGTTAGGGAAAACCCATTTTTCATGAAGTCCTTTAACCTTTTCAAGAATTGCAACTGCTGAAGGGGAGAGTGGAATAGCATGCTCTTTTGCCATCTTCATTCTGGTAGCTGGAATCGTCCATCTTTTTTCATCAAGGTCAATTTCATCCCATTGAGCATTGATTACTTCACCTGTTCTAGAGGCGGTTAGGATTAAGAACTCTAAGGCGAGTCTGCTCACTGCATTTGACTTTCTTAGCTCCTTAATAAAAGTAGACAATTGTTTCCAATGCAATGAGGGCTGATGAATTCTTTCAGTGGGTTTTTTGGCTAAACTAAACTCTAAATTTCCTTTCATTGCAGCAGGATTCTCACCGGTTCTAAAGCCCATACTCTTCGCGTAGTCCAAGACCCTTTCAATCCGACCCCTAAGTTTCCTGGCCGTATCGTTCTTCTCATTCCAGATGGGTTGAAGCACCTTTAGGACTAGTGGGGTGGAGATGAAATCTACCTTGATGTTAGAGAGACTCTTAGCATCATTTTTAAGGGTGTTGCGCCACTGGAGTTCACTCTTGGCATTCTTCCAGTCGGACTTATGAATTTCAATGTATGCCTCACAACATTCCCAAAAAGTTGGAACATTCAAAGACTTCTTTAAATTTCTTTCATAGAGTGGGTCTTTGCCTTCTAGCAACATCTTGCGAGACTCAGCAAGTTTTAATCTGGCCGCCTGTAGACTGACATCTTTCAAGGCTCCAAAGCCCATTTCTCTAACGCGCTTATTGAGCTGGTATCTGAATATCCATGACTTACTAATGCCTCTGGCTCCCTCGCGAACTTGAAGGTAAAGGCCATCTCCATCCAAATGATTTCCAAGGTTCTTGGTTGTCTCTACGAACTTAGCTGAGAGCTGGTTGCTTGTTCTATTGGCCATATAAATCCATTTTACCTACCCATTGTTCAACCCCATTTATGCTACAGGATTTATAAGAACTGTAAAGAACATTCTTGGACTAATATCAGCCTATGAGCCAATAAATATATGGGGTATTTGGAATTCCTTGGATTTTCTTGGAGGTGGTGAGAACGCCTCTCGTCTCCGCCAGTACTTTTGGCATTTTTTCTGTTTTTCACTATATGCATCAATGACTTAGCCTCATAACCGGGGCTTTTTCTTTATTACTCCCGCTTACCAGTACGCTTACCACTCAAGCAATATTTGATTCCGGATGTGTGGCTAATGCAATTTAAGCTAACGATTACTCAGCACACCTTGATGGCATGGTTAATTAATTGTTGAGAAGCTAAAAACGTTCAATAGATTCAGCTAGAAAACTGAACTGTAAGAATTTGCATCAGGCCTATGCTTATTGGGCTTATGAACCGAGATAGTGCCGATAGTGATGAAGCACAGAGGCTCCTCTTTATCTTTAAATAAAAATAATTCCCTCATCTTTTGGCTGTAAAGAGCCTTACCGCTTGATAGTCCTGAGCCAAATCCCAAAGCATTAGCCATTAGCAAAATATTTTGAATTGCACACCCTGCGGAGATGAGTTTTTCTTGCTCGGGAATATTGTCAAGTTCATTGTTCAGCTTAGCGGTTGCCAATAAAAGCAAGGGGCCTCGAAAAGCTTTCTGCTTTGCTTCATCAATTTGAGTTAACGTTGCGCTTGGGTCTCTTGCTATGAGTGCGTCTGCAAATAAGTCACCTAATAAATTACGACTTTCGGGACTGACTTCATAAAAGTGCCAAGGCGTTACCTTTCCATGGTCGGGAGCGGCTCCAGCCGCATTCAAAATTTCTAATTTCTGGGGTAGGTTAGGGCCTGGTGCAATCAGTCTTTTAGGAGAAACATGCTGGCGACTATGGATCAGTGCATGAGCAAAGCCTCCGAGTGAATCTAAATTATCAGAAGCCAAAATCACTTAGTCCTGGATGGTCATCAGGTCTTCTTCCTAGGGGCCAAAAAAAATTTCGGTCAGATTCTTTAATGGGTAAATCATTAATGCTAGCGAAACGTCTCATCATGAAACCATTTTCATTGAACTCCCAATTCTCATTACCAAAGCTGCGACTCCAATTGCCAGAGTCATCATGACATTCGTAGGCAAAACGAACCGCAATGCGGTTATCTGTAAATGCCCATAATTCCTTAATCAGGCGGTAGTCTAGCTCCTTGGCCCATTTGCGGCGAAGAAACTCTTTGACTTGTTCTCTGCCTTTAGGGAATTCAGCCCGATTTCGCCAAATAGTATCTTCCGTATAAACCAGGGAAACCTTCTCGGGATCTCTTGTATTCCAAGCATCTTCAGCCATTCGAATTTTTTGAATTGCTGTTTCTTTAGTAAAAGGGGGTAGGGGTAGTTTTTGTTCCATAGTACTTTGCGGTTAATCTTTCGGAATAATAAGAATAAACAGGGATTTGCATACAATAGCAAAATTAGTACCACTTTTGGTGCATTCAAAATAAGCCTTTAATGAGATCGCATTTGAGACATTTTTTTAAAAAGTTAATTACCATTTTTCTTCTGGAAACTACCTCAGTTTCTTGGTTGGAGAGGTTTAGATCGGCTTTAGGAGTTGTGCTGGGCTTGCTCGCAATAATGGGTCTTGGTTTATTGCTTGCAAGTTACGGAAACGCATCACCATGGATTGTCGCTTCGATGGGTGCCACTGCATTTTTATTATTTGTCTTGCCCTCAAGCCCAATGGCGCAACCATGGGCGGTTATAGGGGGTAGTTGCGTTTCTGCTTTGATAGGTGTTGCTTGTACGCAGTTTGTTCACGAATTGCCATTATTAATCCCCCTGTCCGTTGGGCTCGCAATTTTGGCAATGTTTACTTTGCGTTGCTTACACGCGCCTGCTGCAGCTTTGGCCCTTTTGATTCCTTTGGGCGGAATGGTAGATTTTCATTTTGTGCTTTTTCCGGTTATGGGTAATGCTGTTTTATTGGTTTTATGTGCAGTCATTTATAACTCCTTAACTGGCAAGCCATATCCGCAACGCCCCAAGGTGATCTTAGATTCATCTCCACTACAAAAACGAAACCGTAAGATCGAAGATCAGGAAATTAGTGCTGTTTTAGAGAGATATAACCAAGTTCTAGATATCAGCAAGGATGACTTGGCTAATTTGATTTCTCAAGTTGAGCATGGGGCATATCAAAAGAAGTTGCAAGGTATGCTGTGTAAAAATATTATGACCACTGAAGTCTTATATGTTGGCATGGATTCACCTTTGGATCAAGCATGGAATTTACTGCGCAAGCGTCATGTTAAAGCTTTACCAGTCATAGATGGTGCAAAAAGGGTGCTTGGAATTATTACTCTAGAGGATTTTCTTAAAAGTGCAGCAGTGGATTTCCACCAAACTTTTGGACAGCGCATCAGGGGTTTTATGCGGACAGCTGTTCCCGGTTTGAATAGTTTGCCTAACGCTGTTGGGCAGGTGATGAGTAAGCCGGTAAGGGTAATTAGTGAAGATCGAAATATGCTTGACTTGGCTGAGATATTTTGTGGTGATGGTCATCACCATATCCCCGTAATTAATGATAATAGGCAGCTGGTAGGAATGATCACCCAATCTGACTTTGTAAAAGCTATTGACCAGTCTATTGATATTAGATGAAAAATATTTTCAATAAACTGATTAATTTCTTTCATCAAATCGCACCACCTCAGGACCAATACTCTTGGTTTGATAGGTTGCGAGTATCGATTGGTGTTGGCCTAACTATTTTTGCGATAGCCCTATTGAATCTTCTATGGGGTGATATGACTCAAGACGAGAACATGGTGACGGCAGTTTTTGGAGTCAGCGCTCTATGCATTTTCCTACTTCCCAATAGTAAATTCTTTTCGCCCTTAACTTTAATAGAGGCAAATCTATTGGCTTCCTGCGTAGCCTTCATTTGTGTTTATCTAATTTCATCGATTTCTGTGGGAATTCCAGTCGCCGTCATTGGTACGATAGTTGGAATGTATTTGCTGGGGTGCATGCATCCGCCAGCGGTTTTCTTAAGTATTTTTATAGTAATGGCTGGAACTAATAGCTATGACTTTGCCTTGCATCCTGTTTTGGCCGACTCTCTTGTATTGGCCTTGGCGAGTTTTTTAAACAAAGCTTTAATAAAGCGTTCATTGGGCTAAGCTTTGCTACCCCCAAACACTCCAATCCTTGGATTGCGGTGAGGGTTCATTCCACTTCACCGGGTAATGCAGGGCTTTACCGGGAGTGAGGCGACTCCAGATGGCTGCTACAACCGCAAGAATCGTCACGCTTACCAAAACAACTGCTGTAAGATGACCAAAGCCAGCATGTGCCTGGATCATGATGAGTGGATTAGCACCAGCCGGCGGATGAACAGTTTGCGTAAGCAATAAGACTACCAAAGTAATTACCTCCGCTAGCAAGTAAACCCATAAAGCATCATCAAAGAGCTGGTAACAGACAATGCCAATGAGTGCGCTAATGAGGTGCCCGCCAAATAAAGCTCTTGGCTGTGCTGCAGGAGCACCAGTCAAGCCAAACAGAAATATCGTAGAGCCACCCAGTGATGCAAGCAGTAATGGTGATGCCGGTGGTTTTGTAACAATTAAAGCCAATCCAAGTGCAACCATTGCGCCTAGCGAAACCCATGCCAAACGTTTAACTATTTTGAGCATGACTTAGTGTAATCCAGCCATCGTAGATATTTGAATGGCTTGCCTGAGAATTGAGCTCGGACATTTGACTTGCCCAGATAGAATTTGCTCGGTAACGGATGCCGTTGAAATGGCGTCAATCTCTAAAAACGGACTGAGATCTTCAAAGCGCTCTTCGGGGGTTGTCATTTCATTCGCATTTGCAAGAAAAAAATGCATTTCTGGCAATCGCTGTAGAGAAGCGGTTGGCTCACCCTCGCTTCCCCTCATAAAAATTGCATTTGCTGAACGAAGTTGAAAAAATTCTCGTAGTTTTTCTGGATATTCTGGGTGGGTGTAGTTAGAAACTTGCCAAGAGCTCTGAAGCGTTGGATTAATCAGTTTTGCCAGCACATGACCAGTATTCCGCAGACCAATTCTTTCTCTGATATCTAATAATTTTTGAAGGGCTGGGGAAATAACATTAAGAGGGCAAAAGATCGGTTGATTCAATGCCAGGAGGGCGCCAAATTCATCTTTGGACTTGAGAATTGGCCAGCCAAGAGACTTAAAAATTTCATGGCTCGTTACCCTGGTTAGATCTTTTTCGACCCCCTGAACAAGCACTGTAAAACCATAACTAGCAAGTATGCCGGAAAGGAGTGGCGTTAAGTTTGCTTGTTTTCTAGCCCCGTTATAACTTGGTAAGACTATGGTGGGGCGTTTGCCAAGATTCAGTAAATTCAGATGCGGTTGTAGGGCGTCCATAAAGCCCACGAGCTCAGAGACAGACTCACCCTTGATGCGCATAGCTATACAAAATGCACCCAGCTCTAAATCGCTGACATTGCCATCTAGAATTTGAGTGAAGACTTCTTTTGCCTGATTGCGATCAAGGTCGCCGGCGCCTTTGCTGCCTCGGCCAATGACTTTTAAGAATGATGTGATGCTCATTGCAGGATTATGCCGCTACTTCCACTTTCTTGAGAAAGCTGACAATAATTTGCTTGACTTCGGGTTTGCAGGAACCGCAATTGGTTCCACATTGCGTTTCAGATTGAAGAGAGGTCATGGCGTCTTCGGGGGAGGTTCCTGTTGGCATCTTGCTTAAGCATTGCTTCATTGTGTCTGCAGATACATTAAAGCAATTACAAATTGCCTTGCCTTTAGGTTTAATTTCTACAGGGGGTTTGCTGACAGGCATCAACAAAGACCGACCAAGGGCTTTTGCATCTAAGCCGCTTTCCAGGTACTCTCTTAACCAGGTAGTACTTGCTAGGCTTTCAATGGAGCCAGTCAGCATTGCAGATAGAACCTTCTCTTGAGCACGCACAAGTCGTACGACGCCTCTGCGATTATCGCTATAGCGCATTACTGGCTCTCCGGAGGCCTCATCTAATTTGAATTTCTCCATCACTTGCTTTAGAGCTTGTGCAGCAAGAGACTCAGATTCTTCTAACGGGTCATCGTGGTGGGCTGCCTTGAATGAAACCCCAATGAGGTCACCATCCTGCTCTCTACCAAATAGAACGCATTGGGCGGAATCGAAATGAGGCAAGATACTGCGCAAACTGTTTTGAGCAGAAAATACCTCATCTTTTGGAAATAAACCAAATGCCACCAATTGCCAAGGAAGATTAGCGGGCAAAATCTTAACGGCTGAATGTTTCAGTTCAGGCTGACCGGATACAGGGTCAATCATGTTGCAAGTAAGGCCGTTGACTCCGCGACCCGGTGTTTTACCAGCAGCACCTGAAATAAATTCTGAACCCCAGTGCATGGCAATAAAGGCTTGCGACGTGGCGATATCGTCTGAGACTTTGATTGGGAAGATCTCACTACCTCTGCGACTGGTGACATGAACTAAATCACCATTTTCTAAATTCATCCTGCCAGCATCTTTGGGTGACATCTCCACACAAGGCTCTGGTGCATGTCCATAAAGTGTTCCAATGGTTCCCGTTCTACTCATACCATGCCATTGATCTCTGAGGCGTCCCGTATTTAAGGCAAAGGGATAGCGTGCATCTACAGATTCTGCGGTTGCTTTATAGGGTGCAGCAATAAAGTGAGCTCTCTTATCTTTAGTTGGGAATATTCCATCTTCATAGAGACGTTTCTTTCCTGAATCTGAACCTACTGGCATTGGCCACTGTTGAGGCCCGCGTTCCTCAAGGATTTTGTAACTTAAACCAGTAATATCGAGATCGCGACCGGCTGTACTTTCGCGATGTTCATTCCAAATATCTTCTGGTCCTGCGTAAGGAAATAGAGTTGATGTTCTTTCTTTTCTATTGCCGGGTAATAGCGCTTCAAGAGCTAGCCCAATTTCAATAGCGATCTGCCAATCATGTTTAGCAGACGCATAGGGATCAATTGCGGGATTTACTTTGGAAATTCTTCGCTCTGAATTAGTAACTGTCCCCACTTTTTCTGCCCAGGTAGTGGCGGGCAATAATACGTCTGCATATAAGGTGGTGGCTGTGTGCGCATAAGCTTCCTGCACTACAACAAATTCTGCTTTGCTTAATCCCTCGTGAACTGCATTGAGATCGGGCATCGATTGTGCTGGGTTTGTACAGACGATCCATATGGCTTTGAGTTTTTCAGTACGCAATGCCTCAAACATGGGAATGGCACTAAGACCTGGCTTTTCGGGAACTGAATCCACTCCCCACAGGTTTGCAACTTCTGCACGATGTTCTGGGTTGGCAAGATCACGGTGTGCGGATAGTAGATTGGCTAAACCTCCAACCTCCCGGCCACCCATGGCATTGGGTTGTCCAGTCAAAGAGAATGGGCCAGCACCAGCCTTTCCTATTTGACCGGTGGCCAAGTGTAGATTTACTAAAGCAGCATTCTTGGCTGTACCTGATGCTGATTGATTTAATCCCTGGCAGTACATCGATAGGGTTGCGGGAGAAGTTGCAAACCATTGCGCTGCCTGGAACAAGTCTTTTTCGTTAATGCCACAGATCTGGCTCACTGCCTTAGGTGTGAAATCTCTAACCAAATCACGCAGCGCATCAAAATCTGCCGTATATGAGTTGATATAAGACTCATCAATCCATTTCTCCCAGAGCATGATGTAAAGCATCCCGTGATAGAGGGCAACATCAGTACCAGGTTGTATCTGTAGGTAGAGATCAGCTTCTTTGGCGGTATCGGTTTTTCTGGGGTCAACAACAATAACTTTGAGATCCTGATTATTTTTACGGGCATCCTCAAGACGTCTATACAAAATCGGATGAGCAAAAGCGGTATTTGATCCCGTAATAAAAATAGTGGATGCAGAATCAATATCTTCATAGCAACAGGGTGGGGCATCCATCCCCAAGGTTTGCTTGTAGCCAGCTACCGCACTAGACATACATAGGCGTGAGTTGGTATCAATATTGTTAGAGCCAATCAAGCCCTTCATTAACTTATTGAAGATGTAATAGTCTTCGGTCAGTAATTGACCAGACACATAAATGCCAACAGATTCTGGACCATGCTCTTGAATGATGTCGGCAAATTTTTGGGCAACAGTTTGAATTGCCTCGGGCCAAGAAATATCTACCGGCTCTTCACCCCTTTTTTTGCGGATGGCTGGTGAACCCAGCCGAGCCTGTATCTGAAGGCTTGGGTTTGCAGTGAGATGAAGGGTGGAGCCTTTACTGCAGAGTCTGCCAAAGTTTGCAGGATGATCGGGGTCGCCGCGAACCCCGGTTATCTCGATCTTTCCGTTACTTTTTGCGGTTTCAATAATGACGCCACAGCCAACACCGCAATAGCAACAGGTGCTCTTAACTTCAGCCATGAGTAGCTTGCAATTCCTCGCGGCTTAGCCAAACCACACCAGACTCTACTTTGACTGCAAAGGATTTAGCGCAGCCTTCATCTGGGGCAACTGCACAGCCAGTGGAGAGATCTATATTCCAGGAGTGCAGTGGACAGGTTACGGATTTTCCATGGACAATGCCCTGAGACAGGGGGCCACCCTTATGCGGGCACTTATCCAATACGGCAAATACTTCGTCTTCTGAATTTCTGAAAATTGCAATTTGACCGGCGGGGGCCTCAATAACTCGAGACCCCAACACAGGGATTTCTTCAACGGTTGTGATTTTTTGCCACTGATCAAGTTGGGCGGTATTAGACATTTCCAACCTCGACAATAGGAATGGTTTTAAATTGACGAACATCTACACCAGCACGTTCAAAGTCTTTCCAAGGATCTGGAGCATCTTTTAGATCAAACAGCAGTCTTTCGTAGAGAGCTTTACGACTTTCAGCATCGTCAACCACCTTCTGCTTAATGTATTCCATGCCAACTCTTGCCAAGTAATGGACAGTTCGATCCAGGTACCAGGCTTCTTCGCGGTACAGTTGTAAGAAGGCCCCAGAGTATTCACGAACTTCCTCATCAGTTTTAACTTTACAGAGAAATTCCGCAACTTCTGTTTTAATGCCGCCGTTACCACCAATATAGAGCTCCCAGCCAGATTCAACGCCAATAATGCCAACGTCTTTGATACCAGCTTCTGCACAGTTTCGCGGGCAGCCAGACACTGCAAGCTTCACTTTGTGAGGTGCATACATACCGAAGAGCATTCTCTCTAGATCTACGCCCATTTTCATGGAGGATTGCGTGCCAAAACGACAGTGCTCATCACCAACACAAGTTTTCACTGTGCGAATTGATTTGCCATAGGCATGTCCTGATGGCATATCCAGCTCTTTCCAAACCGCTGGAAGATCATCCTTCTTGATGCCAAGTAAGTCAATTCGTTGGCCGCCAGTTACCTTGACTGTGGGCACTTGGTATTTCTCAGCAACGTCAGCAATTCTTCGTAGCTCAGAAGGAGTGGTTAGACCACCAAACATCCGTGGAATAACTGAGTAGGTACCATCTTTCTGAATATTGGCATGAGCACGTTCATTAATGAAGCGTGATTGTGGATCATCTTTTGCTTCATGTGGCCATGTGGAGATCAAATAATAATTTAAGGCAGGGCGACAAGTCGCACAACCGTTAGGTGTTCTCCAGTTCAGTTCGGTGCGAACTTGCTCTTGAGAAATTAGGTGACCGGATCGTATGGCTTGACGAATTTCATCATGAGAAAGATCGGAGCATCCGCAAATCGATTTCTTTCTGGGGGTTGCTGAATAATCTGTGCCAAGAACATTCATCAGCACTTGCTCAACTAGGCCTGTACATGAACCACAGGAGCTGCTGGCCTTAGTACATTTCTTCACTTCATCTAGTGTGAATAGACCCTGTTCCCGAATAGCCTTGACAATAGTGCCTTTGGTGACCCCATTGCATCCGCAGATTTCATCTGCATCAGTCATTCCGGCAGCTTTATTATGACCTTGATGGCCAACGTCGCCAATATTAGATTCACCAAACATCAATGTGTCACGAATTTCTGCAATGCTTTGTTCGTCACGCATGAGCTTGAAATACCAAGTACTATCTGCTGTATCGCCAAACATGCAGGCACCAATTAAACGATCATCTTTAAGAACTAATTTTTTATACACGCCACCAATAGGATCGGCTAGAGTAATTTCTTCAGTACCTTCGCCTCCCATAAAGTTTCCAGAGGAGAAGAGATCAACACCTGTTACTTTCAGTTTTGTTGATGTTACGGAGCCCTCATAGCGACCGATGCCGTGTTCGGCAAGGTGATTTGCACAAACCTTAGCCTGCTCAAATAAAGGCGCAACTAAACCATAGGCAGTTCCTCGATGGCTTGCGCACTCACCAACTGCATAGACTCTTGGATCAAACGTTTGTAGAGTGTCATTAACAACGATACCTCTTTGGCAATGTAAACCTGCAGATTCGGCTAACGCTGTATTGGGCTTAATACCTGCCGCCATAACAACTAAGTCAGCTGGTATTTCTAATCCACCTTTAAAGCGGATATGGCCGACACGATCGCCAGCAGTATTAGGGGTAATTGCCTCAGTAGAAGTTTTCAGTAAAAACTTAAGACCTTTTTCTTCCAAGGATTTTTGTAGTAAATCAGCCGCTGTTTTATCTAGCTGTCTTTCCATCAACCATTCGGCAAGATGGACCACGGTCACACTCATACCCCTGAGAGCTAGACCATTTGCAGCTTCTAGACCAAGCAGACCGCCGCCAATGACAACCGCATTTTTGTAACGCGTCGCCACATCAATCATCTCATTGGTATCTTTAATATCACGATACGCAATCACGCCAGGTAAATCATTTCCTGGAACGGGCAAGATGAATGGCAAAGAGCCGGTAGCCAGCAATAAGCGATCGTAGCTTTCAACAGTGCCATCATCAGCAATAACAGTGCGCTCTTTGCGATCAATCTTAGTTATGGTTTTTCCAAGATGAAGATGGATACCATTGCTCTTGTACCAATCAAGGTCATTTAGAACAATTTGCTCAAGAGTCTGTTCGCCTGCTAATACCGGGGACAGCAAAATACGGTTGTAGTTGGGATGGGGCTCAGCACCAAAGATGGTGATGTCATAAAGCTCTGGGTCGAGCTTTAATAGTTCCTCGATGGTCCGAACGCCGGCCATCCCATTGCCAATCATGACGAGTTTTTGTTTTTTCATGCTTTGATCTTGAAGCTATCTGCATAAGCAGCAGGGTTGGAGCCATTCCACACAACACCATCAAATAATTTGCTGGAGCGCATATCACTTTTTGGTAATGGGGTTTTGGAGGCCGTAGCCGCATCTTTGTAGATAGCGATATTGTTAACCTTCTTCGCAACTGCCAAGTAATCTGGGTGTTCTTTGAGCAATCCCCAGCGCTTATGTTGGGTCATAAACCACATGCCATCAGACAGGTATGGGAAAGTCGCTAAACCGTCGTTATAAAACTTCATCGCATGCGGGTCATCCCATGTCTTGCCGATACCGTTGTTGTAGCGACCCATCATGCGGTCTTGAATCACGCTGACATCGGTATTGACAAACGAAGGTGCAGACACGACTTCTGCAGTTGCATGTTTGTTAGAGGTTGATGCATCAATATATTTTCCCGCCTCCAAGATTGCAGCTGTCACTGCGCGACAAGTATTGGGATACTTCTTTGCAAAGTCAGAAGTTGTACCCAGCGCCTTCTCTGGATGATCTTGCCAAATAGCTTGTGTAGTAATGGCTGTAAAGCCAATGCCGTCGATGATTGCACGGGCATTCCAGGGCTCACCTACACAATAGCCATCCATATTTCCGCTACGCATATTCGCCACCATTTGTGGGGGCGGAACAGTGATAATTTTCGCGTCTTTAAATGGATTAATGCCATAGTTCGCTAACCAGTAGTAGAGCCACATAGCGTGTGTACCAGTTGGGAAAGTTTGCGCAAAAGTGTAGTCACGCTTTTCTTTATCCATGACAGCTTTAAGGCTTGCCCCATCAGTAACGCCCTTTTGGTAAAGCGCTTTAGATAAAGTAATTGCTTGGCCGTTATTGTTTAAGGACATCAGGAGTGACATATCTTTTTGTTGTCCACCGATACCCATTTGCAGTCCGTACATCAAGCCATACAGAATGTGCGACATATCATTTTCACCATTCACTAGCTTGTCACGGATTGCAGCCCATGATGCTTCTTTGGTGGGGATGATCTTGACACCGTATTTCTTATCTAGACCAAGATGGTTGGCCATGACAACAGAAGAGCAGTCTGTAAGGGCAATGAAACTGACCTTTACATCCGTTTTCTCAGGGGCATCGGAGCCTGCTGCCCATGCACCCGCTTTAACCATTGGATCTATTAAGGACAGAATGCTTGCAGAGCCAATACTTTGGATAAGTTTGCGACGCGTAGGATTCGCATCAGCAACAGTGGGGGTAGTAGCTTCTGGTAATAAACCGCTAATGCTTGTTTTCTCTTTCATGCTGAGCTCCTTTAGTCGATAACTAACGATAAAGAAGTAGTAAGTCCCGACATTAGAGTGGTGGCTCAGTATTGGTGCACCAAATCAAAGCATGAGCATTTTTGGTTCACGTAGAGAATTTAGGGCTATTGCCGACTGTTACAAATGATGCATGGAACAAATTGCACCAAGAACAGCCAAAGCACCCAAATTTAATGGGGCGCTGCCTGGCGTCTACCTCATTGGTGCTGGGCCTGGAGCCTCTGATCTCATAACTGTTCGGGGTTCAAGAATTTTGGCTCAGGCAGACATTGTTTTTTATGACGCACTCATTGATAGTTCTATGTTGGAGTGGTGTCCTGGCACTAGGATGGTGCAGGTAGGGAAAAGATGCGGATCGCATTCAAGCTCTCAGCACTTCATTAACAAGCAATTGGTGGATGCTGCAGGCAAGTACTCAGTAGTTGTGCGCCTAAAAGGCGGGGATCCGATGATCTTTGGTCGTGCGCAGGAAGAAATTGACGCTCTTGAGAGAGCAAACGTGCGCTATGAGATTGTTCCAGGCATCACTACTGCCTTAGCGGCCTCGGCAGAATTAAAGCAGCCTCCAACTACGAGAGAGTTAAGTAGAACCCTGACGCTGACTACTCTTCCTGGCCGTTGCGCACATGAAGATCATAAAACCGCTATTTACTATATGGCGCGTGATCAGCTATCTGAGGTTGCGACAACATTGATTGCTCAGGGCTACACCATAGATACCCCTGTTTGCTTGATGGAATCGGTCAGCCTGCCAACGCAACGCAGTTTTGCCTGCACATTGGATGAACTGCGCTTTGGTGATGTTCATCATCATTTTTTAGATAAGCAACCTGTTGTGGTGATGGTCGGAGAGGTTTATAGAAAAAAACTGCATACGCTTATCCCATTAATCGAGTCACAAAATCATTTCAACGTATTTCAAGCGGCATCTTAATTACTTACTAGGAGCTATAAATGAATTCATATCGTCCATTTGATCCAGATAGACCTCTGTTTAGCAACCGCTGTAGCTGTGGACAGCATGCATCTGAGTTAGATCATGCAAACTCGCTTTCAGCAATGATGGATGCCGAGCAGCAAAGCGCAGATTTTGTTGAGGCCAGCTTAGTTAAGGCTCTTTTTCCTCAAGAAGATCGTAGACGCGCGTTTTTAAAGGCTGTTGGAGTAGGCGGAGCAATGAGCGCTCTCTCAGGCTTCTTGCCAGTAGGGTCCCTGCAGGCAATGGCACAAGAAAAAGCCACATTAGAAAAGCCAGACCTAAAAATTGGCTTTATCGCAATTACTTGTGCGACTCCACTCATCATGGCTGACCCACTAGGTTTTTATAAAAAACAAGGCCTGAATGTCACCCTTAATAAGACTGCGGGTTGGGCTTTAATTCGTGACAAGATGCTCAATAAAGAGCATGATGCCTCACACTTTTTATCACCAATGCCGATCTCAATGTCAATGGGCTTGGGTTCTGATCCTTCTCAGATGCGTGTGGCCACAATTCAGAATGTGAATGGTCAGGCTATTACGTTAGCTAACAAGCATAAAGATAATCGTGATCCGAAAAACTGGAAGGGTATGAAGTTTGCCGTTCCATTTGAATACTCAATGCATAACTTCTTGCTGCGTTATTACGTAGCTCAAGCTGGCTTAGATCCAGATAAAGATATTCAGATTCGCGTTACACCTCCACCAGAGATGGTGGCTAACTTACGTGCCGGCAATATTGATGGTTTTTTAGGGCCTGATCCATTTAACCAGCGCGCAGTGTATGACGAGGTCGGATTTATACACATCCTGACTAAGCAGATTTGGGATGGTCACCCTTGCTGTGCTTTTGGAACCTCAGAAGAATTTATTCGTAAGAATCCAAACACCTTTGCAGCTCTCTATCGTGCAGTCTTAAATGCTTCAACGATGGCGCGTGATCCTGCGAATAGACCTTTAATTGCTAAAGTAATTTCTACGCCAAATTACCTTAACCAGCCCGAGACAGTTGTAATGCAGGTTCTCACTGGTAAGTTTGCAGATGGTCTAGGCAATGTGCAAAACGTACCAGATCGCATCGACTTCAACCCAATTCCTTGGTACTCCATGGCAACCTGGATGTTGACCCAAATGCAGCGCTGGGGCTATGTCAAAGGCGATGTGAATTACAAGGACATCTCTGAAAAAGTATTCTTGTTGACCGACGCTAAAAAGTATATGGGTGAGACTGGTATTGCAGTTCCACCATTAGCTAAAGTGGGATACAAAAAAGACAAGATTATGGGTAAAGAGTTTGACCCTAGTCAGCCAGCAGCCTATTTGAAATCTTTTCAAACTAATAAAGCATGAACTTAGGGTAAATGAATGAAAACAGTATCAATTAAGGTTAAAGGCGCAATTCTATCGGTTGTGATTTTACTCATGTGCTTATTTATCTGGCATATGGCTACAACACAAAAAGTTACACCGCCGCCTGGGGTTTCAACTGGCTCTAGTGAGTACAACAGCCTCATGGGTCAGGGCGGTAGTGAGCCTGTTCAAAAAACTGGGTTTCCAACCTTAACGCAGATGGGGGAGACTATCTATAAGCAGTTGTCACACCCTTTTTATGACAATGGTCCGAACGATAAGGGAATTGGTATTCAACTGGCCTATTCTTTGGCGCGTGTTGCCTTAGGATTCTTGTTGGCGATGATAGTAGCTATTCCGTTTGGATTCTGGATCGGCATGTCACCATTGGCTTACGAGGCATTTAATCCATTCATTCAAATTCTGAAGCCGATTTCGCCATTGGCTTGGATGCCTATCGCGCTCTACACCATCAAAGACTCTGCTATTTCTGGAATCTTTGTGATCTTTATTTGTTCCGTATGGCCAATGCTCCTCAACACAGCATTTGGAGTTGCTAATGTACGTAAAGAATTATTAAACGTTGCCAAGACATTGGAAGTCTCTCCTTTACGTAAGGCATTCTTAGTCATTCTTCCTGCTGCTGCACCAACCATTTTGACTGGTATGCGCATATCCATGGGTATTGCCTGGTTAGTGATCGTTGCTGCTGAGATGCTTGTTGGTGGTACCGGAATTGGTTACTTCTTATGGAATGAGTGGAATAACCTATCGCTCTCCAGTGTTATTTTTGCAATTCTTTTAATTGGTATTGTTGGAATGTTGCTAGATACAGCATTTGGCAAGTTACAAAAGGCGGTTTCGTATGCAGATTGAAAATACATTCCTCAAAGTTTCAAACCTCAGCAAGTCGTATAAAGCTGACGCACCTCCAGTATTTGAAGGAATAGATTTTGAAATCGAAAAAGGAGAGTTTGTTTGTATCATCGGCCATTCCGGATGTGGCAAAACTACTATTTTGAATGTGCTTGCTGGTCTTGAAGAAGCAACTGGCGGCGATGCCATCATGCTTGGTAAGCGTATTCAGGGCCCTGGTTTAGAGCGTGGAGTTGTATTCCAAGGGCATGCATTAATGCCGTGGATGACAGTACTGCAGAATGTGGCTTTTGCAGTGAAGTCAAAGTATCCCGATTGGTCAAAAGAGCAGATTACTGAGCATTCCAAAAAGTATCTAGCAATGGTCGGCTTGGTAAATGCTGAAAATAAAAAACCATCTGAATTATCTGGCGGTATGAAGCAAAGGGTTGGTATTGCAAGAGCCTTTGCAATTGAGCCAAAAATGCTACTACTTGATGAACCATTCGGAGCCTTGGATGCGTTAACTCGTGGGGTTATTCAGGATGAGCTACTCAAAATTTGCAAAGAAACAAATCAAACTGTATTTATGATCACCCACGATGTTGATGAGGCAATCTTGCTTTCTGACAAAATTATGCTGATGAGCAACGGCCCTAATGCACGTATCGCTGAAATCGTTGTCAACACTTTGCCCAAAGGAAGAAAGCGGGCCAATTTACATCATGATGCTATGTATTACCCAATGCGAAACCATTTAGTAGATTTTCTAGTCAATCGATCAAAGGATCTGCAGGTAAAAGGAGCTAAGGGTGAGTTGGATGGTTACAAGCCTGTAATAGTGCTTCCAGGTGTTGATGCGGTTGTTGCTTAATAAACTAAAACTTAAAACTAGGAGAAAAAGATGGATCGTTCAGTAGTTACACAAAAAATTATCGAAGCCAAAGTTCGCAATGGCATGAAGTGGAGTGATATTGCAAAAGCAATAGGAGAATCAAAGGAGTGGGTTACTGCAGGCTGTTTAGGTCAAATGACCTTTACTAAGGTGCAGGCTGAATCCGCTGGTAAGTTATTTGATTTGACTGATGAAGAGATGGCTTGGTTGCAAATTGTTCCTTATAAAGGATCTCTGCCAACCGCCGTTCCAACAGACCCATTGATCTATCGTTGGTATGAGATTGTGAGTGTTTATGGCGCTACTATTAAAGAGTTAATCCATGAAGAGTTTGGCGATGGCATTATGAGTGCAATCGATTTCTCAATGGATATCCAGCGCGAGCCTGATCCAAAGGGCGATCGTGTTCAAGTGGTGCTGTCAGGTAAGTACCTTTCTTACAAGACTTACTAAAAATAGAAGCGCCCCTGAGAACCACCTTCGGGTGGTTTTTTTATTGGGGTATTCTTAGCGACAACTTACTTAAAAATAGAGATTAAATATGTCAGACATCATAGATTTTAAGGCGCTAGTTAGTCATATTGGCGAGGCCGTGATCATTTCTGATCGGGATGAAAATATTCTCTTTTGGAATCTGTCTGCTGAGCGTATATTTGGTTATAGCTCAGACGAGGCCCTGGGAAAAACACTTAGCATCATTACTCCAGAGCGTTTTAGAGAGCGTCACTCTAAAGGGTATTTTCACACTATTCAGACAGGTGTAACAAAGTATGGAAATACTTTGTTAAGAGTTCCTGCGATGCATAAGGATGGGCGGTCTATCTCCATTGCTTTTTCAGTAAGCATGCTTTTTGATGATAAAAAACAACCTATTGCCATAGCTGCGATTGTCCGCGATGAAACTGAACGTTTTCAAGAAGAGCGTAATTTGAAGGCCAAACTGGCAGCATATGAGAGTAGCGAGTAAAGCTCCAACACTAAGATTGCTATAAATTTGCTTGGTTTTAGCCCTTTTGTTTCTCCTTCGCTATTACTTATGCCCATAATTTGCTTACCATCCCGCTTACCAGCAAAACATGGATTTTAGTAAGTTTGAATGGATTGCTCGGGAGTGGGGTCTACCTTCTAAGCCATATAAACAATAGCTCAAATGGACATCTGTAGACTTATCGGGAGGAGCAATTTTTAGATCTGGTCTCCGCCATCATTTTTGGCGTTTTTTCTACTTCTTGCTATATACAACAAAGACATGGCCCCTTAACCGGGGCTTTTTCTTTGGCACCCCCGCTTACCAGTTCGCTTACAACTCAAAGAATGCTTGCTTTTGAATTTTTAGCAACGCAACTTGGTGCCTTCAGAAAATACAGAATCCCTATGAGTAATCTAGCGGCAGGGCAGACAGCATTTCTGATTGATGTCAGATGTCTCATTCGATTTACAACAGCAGAGGATTAACCTTCTTTTTCACTTCAGCGTGTCGATGACAAGAAATGAGATGATCATTAATCATTCCGCTCGCTTGCATAAACGCATAACAAATTGTTGTGCCAACAAACTTAAACCCAGCCTTTAGAAGCGCCTTGCTCATTGCATCTGATTCGGGAGAGCTTGCTGGTACCTCTCTGGGCTGGCGTCGTTTGTTTTGAATGGGTTTATTTCTAACAAATGACCAGAGAAATTGATTAAATGGTTGCCCACTTTTCTCTAGGGCCAAATAAGCCTTAGCGTTAGCAATCGTGGCGGCTACTTTTAGCCGATTGCGAATAATTCCAGGATTTGCCAATAGTTCGGCGATCTTTTTATCGTCGTATTTGGCTATCTTCTTTGGGTCGAAGTGGTTAAATGCTTCCCGATAGCCTCCTCTCTTCTTCAATACGGTTGACCAAGAGAGGCCAGCTTGCGCACCTTCTAATATCAGCAATTCAAAAAGAGCCCGGCTATCGTGGAGTGGAACCCCCCATTCAGTATCGTGATACTGGCGATACAGATCAAAACCCTCGCACCATGGGCAACGAATCAGTGTTTTCATATCTTGATTCTACGGGGTTTGATGGATAGGGGGCAGTCATTGTTTCTTCTAAACAGAACAAACGTATTCAGCATCTAATTATGGGGCGGACGATGTCTGTTGTCGGCCAGAAGCGGCCTAATGAATTTACGAATTGAGGTGCATTGGATCAGCGACGAAATGATCTATTAGCAACATGAAATACAAAGAAGCCAAAAAAGACTAGCCCCAGAATCCAGTGAGTTAACTCGCTGCCCTCATGCATTTCTTCTGGCCCGTAATAGAGCAGCATTGCCGTAATCACAAGGACCACTAAAAAAACCAATTGCGAGATTCCGCTGATCAGATTCTTCTTGGATTTAAGTCCAGCCTTAATGTGAAAAGGAAGAACGGCTCCAAAAGCAATTAATGCAATAGCAGCGGAAACGCCGTGAATGATTAATATATTTCTATTCCCTAGTAATGAGCGGGAGATATGAAACTCATGCCCCATCAGGAATGCAATTCCTGATAGTGAGCAAATAAAAAGGCTGGTGATGGTGTACCACCTTTGCCAGCCAGGCATCTTGCCTAAACCATGTTTTTTCATGCTGCAATTCTAATGGCTTGAGCGGAGTATTTTTGAAGACAAGGGTGTTGGCAATCTTTGGTAATTGCAAATACCTTTGTGAGGGCGTCAGCATAAACGCACTCAGGGGCGATTACTGAATAGGATTCGCTAAATTGAATTTGCTCTTTAGTTAAAGGATTAACAATATGCCCCATATTAGTCTTCGATTTATCACAGTAATACAGGGCACTACTTGCAATAGAGCCATTTTCAAGTGAGCCAATGGCAATGAGCTCTTTCAGATTTGATGGGTTGCGCACACTTATTACTTGCAAACTTGTGCCAAATACTCGCAAATCACCACCGGCATTCACGCATCCAGATTGAACTCCAAATTTTTGGAGAGCTTCTACTGCCTTATCAACTGCAAATCCTTTGGCCACTCCCCCGAGGTCTAGTTGCAGTGGTTTAGTGGAGCGGACCATATTTGGTTCGATCAAAATCAGGTCTGCCAACCCACCTAATTTAGCCTCTGAGAAATTTTGGTGTCTAGGTAGTAAGCCAGATTGCACCAGTTGCTCGCCGACACCGCAATCAAAGATTCCCTCCGAGGCTTCAAATAGCTCCTTAGCAATTTTTAAAACCTGAAATGTCCAATCGTTAACCTGCATGGTTTCGAGATGAGAGCGAGCATTTATTTTGGAGAGTTCGCTATTTGGGTTATGAAAGCTCATTAAGTCATGCACTAATTCGATGGCTAAAAAAGCATCACTGGTGGCCTTATTGAGATCAATGTGACAAGAGTCATTCCGATCATCATTGATCGAGATTTCTACATAAGTTCCCAGCAAAGGCTTGCAACGAATCATTTTGGTACGGCATTCTTTAAGGCAAGGTCATAGAAGACCATGATACGTTTAACCCCATCGGTAAGGTGCTTGCTTGATAGCGTAGCGCCAGAGATGTTTTCGATATCCTTATTTAACTTGATGGGATCAGCAGCTGTTTTGCCGTAGAACTGCTTTCGCCAACTAAGATCAGCTACCTCATATCCATAGGATTCTCGATATTCCATAATTTCGATGCCTTGGACAGCCCCATTAGGTGATATGCCGATAGCATAGGTGATCATTTCATGTTTTCCAACTACTTCATCCACAATAAGCCAGCTCCCATCGGCGGCTTTATAAATTCGGTTGCCCTGTAGCGGCTCACTCACACTAGAGGCTGATTTCATTTTGCCTTGAAGATCATCGGTGATGACCATTGGCATCACTGTAAATTTCTTGCCAGGAAAAATGAGTTGCTGCGCTTGTTCGGTGGAGACATATATTTTTGAATATGCAACCACTGGTGCACTGGCTAGCGCAATACCAGTTAGGACTAAAAGAGGGTTTGGTTTCCAATTCATGATTGTTTTAGGCTAATCTAGGATTGCTGATTAATAGTTGATTTGCTTCGTTGCATAAAAACTGAAGCTCAGGAGTGCAGCCCTTTAATTCCGCCAACGCATCAAACATCATCAGCGCTCTTTCTTTAGCAGTTTCGCAATGCGTAGTTTGAAATCTGACCATATAGGTTAAGGCTGCAATTAGAAGATTTTGCGATTCCATTTGATGTCCTTTGATGTATTGGAGAATTTATAGCTTAGTTAACGGGAAGCCAAACTTGAACATAAATTCATTAACCCCATGGGAGTCCCAAACACGGGCATTGGAGCACTCAGCTGTCCCGTCGCCCATACATGTTCCACCTTTAAGTTGGTAACGCCATGCAGCAGTGAACCACCAGTCCTTACTTGCATAATGTAAGTTTGGGCCAACAAAGGTAGCCTTTTGAGTCTGATTCTGGAGGTTATAGGCTGAGTAGTCATTATGAAAGCGTGCCTCAACCCCACCAAACCATTTGGGGGCAAATCGATAGCTAGCCCCAACCAAGAAATCGAGCATTGATTCTGGAACATTGCCATTACCCACAAATTTCAATTGCTCGTTCGCTACAACTACGTTGCCAGCCAAGATCAGCTTATCGTCAATAAAATTTGATTGAAGTAGCAATCTAGCCTCAAGCTCATTTTTATTCACGCCAATAGTCGGCTCAAAATAAAGACCAACTCCAACAGGTGAGGTCACTGGATTGGTTATTCGGTAAATGGCTTCCAGCGACCCACCTTCAACACCGCTTCTCCTGTAAGGTGTTGCTGGATTATGGCTAGCCGGTACAGGCTGCCCCCCAGTGCAAGTAGGGCTATCGCCGCAAGCTTCTGGGTTAGTGTAGTTTTGGTTTGCATTGACGTAGTAGGCATTGAGATAGCCCGCCACCTGAAAATCATTGGTGACTCCATATTCCAACTCGGACCTAGAGACCCAAGCGTTGTAGGATCCTGCGGCCTGTTGTTTTGTTAATTGGAGTCGCTGTTCAAATTCTAGTTCCCCTTTGGGCTGTAGGTCTAATGTGTAGATCCAACCAAATGCGCCTTCGCCAGCTTGAGCCAGTGAAATATGAAGCGTTATGGCCAATAGGACGGAGAAGACAATCAGCTTGCCAATGCTTGGTTTTGAAGGGTTCATGAAAAAAAGTAATTATTAATGAGAATCGTTATCATCAATATATCATAAATGAGAATAATTCCTATTTAAATAAATGGAGATTTTTTATATTTGTGAGGTAAAAAGGTAGTAAATTTGTAAAACAGGGTTTAAAAACCCGCAAAAACAAAGGAAAAAACGCGTATGAGTAACGAAACAGCCATTAATGCTTTAAACAAAATCATGGAGCTGGAGCTAGCTGGGGTAGTGAAATATACCCATTACTCGTTGATGGTTTATGGCTATAACCGCATTCCGATTGTTTCTTGGTTAAAAGGAAATGCTGATGAAAGTCTTGCGCATGCGCACAAGGCAGGCGAGTTGGTCACTTTGTTGGGCGGACATCCTTCGCTAAAGATTGGTTCATTGCTCGAAACTGAGCAGCATGACATTGGCGATATTCTGCGTGAAAGTCTTGCGCATGAGAAGGTTGCTTTGACCGCTTATTACGACCTTCTTAAGGTTGCCGAGCAAATTCATTCGGTTCTGCTAGAGGAGTATGCGAGAGAAATGATCGTGCAGGAGGAAATGCATCTTGATGAAGTTAATAAGATGCTTCGTAAACCAGGCGATCTTGAGCCGTTCAAGCAGTAAGTTGCAGTTAGTAGTCTTACAAAGTAAAAAGCCCCAAATTGATGGGGCTTTTTAACTGATAACCAATGCAGTATTACGGCTTGCCCAACAGCAGGCCAAAGAAATGATTATTCACCTAGCCTACCCAGGGGGCAAGGAGTGTCAGGCGATTACTTCACAAATTGACTTAGCAACAACCATATTTGCAATAACTGATAAGGATACCCAAGGTATTCAGATAGCTTCGGCAGGTCTCAAGGGTAAAGATTTAACTCCGTTATTTAAAGACCCTGAAAAAGCAAATGTCGATTCTGCAAGGCCAGCCTCTTTATTCAACTTCAATATGCTGATGTTCACTAGCTGGGCTTGGGCAGAAAAAACCTATTCTTGGTTAATGTCTGGAAAAGTAAGCAATCCAGAGGCTGAGAAAATTTTAAGAGCCTATGAACCTAACTTTCATAATCGCGTTGGTATTCGTAGTGTCTTTGATGGACGTTATCGTTTCTCACGCTACTTCTCGCCATTGCAATTTAATACTCCATCTTCCTTCGAAGAGTTGATTGCCAAGAATGATCTGGAGCTATTCGATCTAAAAAATGATCCTGAGGAGATGAATAACTTAGCCATGGATCCTAAAAAGAATGCTCAACTCATCATGGCAATGAATCAAGTCATGAATGAACGGATTGCTCAAGAGGTAGGGGTCGATGATGGTAGTTTCTTGCCAATACGAAACGGCAGGTGGTATTTCCCGAAAGATAATCAACGATAGAGATTAACTAATTTCTAATCCATGTAAATAAAGGGGCTCCAGGCCCCTTTATTTGTTTCTTATTAACTGAATGCGCGGTCAATTAAATCCGTTCACTGCTTGCATGTAGCCCTGGATATATTGAGGCGGCACAAAGAGTTCAGTTTTTATTCCTGTTTTGGAGGATAGGGTGATGATGAAACCCTTCTTCATGCGATCCTTTAAAAACGCTTCAGTCAATTGGATGGAGACTACCTCTCTGAAGATGCAACCTCTATCACCACAAGCACCAGCTTCTCTACCAACCACTTTAAATGTCGTGGCAGGAGTGTTTTCTAGTATTGCGGAATCGTAATAACGCCATTGTGAGAAATATGTCAGTTGCGCGTTGAGCTCATAAGTCTTGGCGCCTTGTTTAGGCTGCTCCGCTCTGAGGCTAAACATTTCATAGGTATTGGCTTCATCCATCGTATTGATAGGCGGGCCTTGATAGGTTTTTCCACCAGTTACTGAATTCGGCGTAATGATGGTCGAGTGATAGACATCATTAATTTCCCAACCGCTAATTTTTTTATCGTTGTGGTTGCAAGCAACAAGACCAGCACTAATTGCCAGCAATAAAACAACTCGATAGATGATGCGATACATATAAAGCTCCTAGATAATCACCAAATCATACTATCCCTTGGGTTAGGGCTCGAATTACGGGGATTAGACGTATTTCCCAGTCAAACCACCGTCAACTACCAGCTCAGTGCCCGTAATATAGGCGGCAGCATCTGAGACCAGAAAGGCGCAAGCGTGTGCCACATCCCAGGCTGTTCCAGAGCGCCCCATAGGTACCTGCTTATCACGTGCGGCACGAGCTTCATCGATGCCGTTTTCAGAGAACATCTTGGCTACCGTATGGGCAATTCGCGGAGTATCAATTAAGCCCGGCACTACCGTATTGGCGCGAATACCTTTATCCGCGTACTGCTGAGCAATCATCCGAATAAATTGGGTATTGGCAGCCTTGGTCACGCTGTAGGCGAGGTGAGGGTATCCAAGATATCGCATACCGGCCACAGAAGAAATGGCAATGATGTTGCCAGTACTGCGAGATACCATTTCAGGCAAGACTTCTTGAGCTGCTAGCAATAAGCTCCGCACATTGACCTTATGAATGCGATCAAAATCTTCAGCGCTTGTTTCCAATGGTCCGCCAACTTTGCCAATGCCAACGTTGTGATGCAGCACGTCAATAGGACCAAAGTGTTTACGAGCTTCACTAAAGAGTCTTTTTACATCCTCTTCTTCAGATACATCTCCAACAAAAGTCTGAGCTATTAAGCCTTCATCCAGAATGATCTTGGTGGTTTCTTCTGCTGAAGCCTGATCTCGATCTACTACACAGACTTTGGCTCCTAAGCGAGCATAAGTGACGCAAGAGGCTCTGCCGATGCTCCAGCCGGGACCGGCAGAGCCGCCGCCTGATACAAAGATCATGCGATCTGTAAGATCTGTAGGTAAGCCGGCAGGATGCGATCTGGAGCTCATTTATTGACTCAATCCAACCGTCATGCCACCACAAACATATACAACCTGACCAGTTGTATAGCCCGCGCGCTGATCAAGTAGGGAAGCGGCGATATGGGCAACTTCCTCCGGTTGGCCAATACGACCTAGCGGTACTCTATCTAGGATGCGTTGCGTAGCAGGTGCGCCAGGAGGATTTGCACTCTGAAAAAGTTCTGTAGCAATCGGACCGGGCCCAATAGCATTCACCGTGATGCCATTACTAGCGAGCTCTAAAGCCAGTGTGCGAGTCAATCCCAGTAGGCCCGCTTTAGAGGTAGCATATGAAATTCGCTCTTCTTTACCCAAAGCAGCGCGACTGGCAATGTTCACAATGCGACCAAAATGAGCAGCTTTCATGGCTGGGAGCACGGCTTGCACACAAATAATAGCTGCAGCGACATTGACGCTCATTACAGCCTGAAGATCCGCAATAGTAGTGTTTTCGATAGTGGCAGGGCGAACAATACCTGCGTTATTCACTAGGCGGTTAATCGAGTGCTTAGAGGTCACATCAGCCAGCACAGCACGCAAAGCCTTCTCATCGGAAATGTCTACTTGGACAAAGGTTTCATGTTCAGCAATTTTGACAGGAGACTCTTTATCAAAATTAATCACATGCATGCCATCGGCAATCAGACGTTCCAATATAGCCCGGCCAATGCCGCGGCTAGCGCCAGTAACTAATACGCATTCTTTAGAGTCCATCATTAGCCAATTTTATTGGCGCCATCCACAAACGGAATAGCATGCTCAATAGTGTCCCAAATAAAGCGGCCGGATGGACTTTGTTGCTCTTCCACAATATGAGCTACTAAACCAGCTGAGCGGGAAATGACGGCAAACCCACGCATCACTGCGGTTGGAATACCAATCTCACCAAGGAGGGCGGCAACAGCACCAGTAGCATTGATGATAATAGGGCGGCCAGCTACCTCATCTACTGCTTTAGATAAAGTCTCGAGCGCACGAATATGATCGCCTTTGAGATCCTTCTCGGCACGACCCATATCTAATAACTTATAGGCGCGAGGATCTACTGGCTTATGAAGGTGATGACCAAAACCTGGAACGGCGCCTTTAATGCTCTTGTATTGTTGCGCAATCGAAAGAGCTTCAGCGTATTGGTCTTTGGATGCGATGATTCTATCTAGTAAAGCAGAGCAGTTCTCCATTGTGCCAATAAAGGAGCTGCCAACAGCGAGCAAGCCAGCTGATACTGCGCCTTGAAGGTTCTCTGGGGCGCTCATATAGATCAAGCGTGTGGCGATCGCACTCGGTGTTAAGCCATGCTCCATCAACACAATCAGCACTACATCTGTAATACGAATATCAACACCACGAGGCTCTCTACCCAGAATCTGCATCAACATGACTTCGGTAAATGTTTTCTTGCCCATCAAATCTTCTACTAAATCTGCATCACGGTAGTGCAGGCTAGTCAGGGTATGCGTACACAAGCTAGTAACAGGAGTTTTTTTGGTAGTCATAATCTAAAAGTATTTAATAACGTCTAATTAGGCGTTTGAAGTTTTTGAATCACCGCACTCTTGAGTAATTTACCCACATTAGAGCGAGGCAAGCTGTCATAGAAGTGAACGTGTTTTGGAGTTTGTACTGGCCCAAGGAGATTACGTACAAATGCAATGAGCTCTGCTTCATCCGCCTTTTGTCCTGGATGTAATTGCACGGCTGCTTGAACGGTTTCACCCCATTTATCATCGGGAAGTCCAAAGACGAGGCATTCGTGAACAGCAGGGTGCTGACTTAAAGCATTTTCAACGTCAACCGGATACACATTGAACCCACCAGTAATCACGATGTCCTTGAGGCGATCTTTGAGATATAAAAATCCTCGTTCATCAATCAAACCGCGGTCACCGGTATGTAGCCAACCATCAATAATGGTTTCAGCTGTTTTCTCAGGCATGCGCCAATAGCCATTCATAAGTAGATCGCCACGAGCAACCACTTCACCAATTTCACCGGTAGGCAGTATTTCTCCTTCGGGAGACATGATGGCCACATCACTAAACCAGGTAGGCCTGCCAACAGCTGCCCAATTATTTGGGTCCTCAAAATCCTCTGGACGCATGACTGTCAAAATTTGTGGGGCTTCAGTTTGGCCATAGGTGGTGCCTAAAACAGGCCCAAAGAAATCCCGCACCTTGCGAACTTGTTCTGGAGGCATTGGGGCGCCGCCATAAATGAGTCTTCGTAACTTTGGAAAATCGTTTCTAGATGCATTGGGCAATGCCATCAACATATAAACCAAGGTTGGAGGCATAAAGCAGACTGTGCCGCGACGTTCACGGAAAGCTGTTCTCACAACTTCAGCGCCTGCGCCATCCAAAATCACATGGCATCCACCTTGTGCCAAGATAGGAACGATATAGGTAGATGTGCCATGAGTAATAGGTGCCGCAACAACATAGCGCTCATGCTCGTCAAATCCCCAGACCTGAATTTGATTGCTAATGTTTGCCATCCAAGCGCGGTAAGGTTGCATTACGCCTTTAGGGGCCCCCGTAGTGCCACCAGTAAATTTGATAGCCTGAATCGCATCTAAAGGTAACTCAAAAGAAGGTTGCGGCGCATCCTCGTGCAAATGAATTAACTCATCCATACTGCGCGCAGATGTACCGGAGTCAGCGCCTGTATAAATCCATGCACCCTGAGCGCCTTTAAGTAAAGCTTGATTGGTGGCATCCAAAATCACAATAGAAGGTTCAGTGATATTAATAATGCGTTGAATCTCAGGATGGGTGCTTTTGGGATTGAGTGGAACCCATACTTTGCCACAAGCCAAAATAGCCAATAAGGCAGTAATGTGATCAGCGCTATTACCAGCGCAAATAGCTACCCGACTCTGAAGACTAGGATCTAAAGCGGTGAGCCCTGCTGATAATGCTTTGACACGCTTCGCTAAGGTGGCGTAATGAATCGGGCCACTCGGTGTGTCAATGGCAATGCGATCGGGCCAGCGTTGTACGGCCCTCCAAAAAAAATCAATCGGAAACATAATGAATTATTCTGCTTTAGCGCCAGAAGCCTTTACAACATCACGCCAGCGTTTAACTTCGGTCGCTTCAAAAGCAGCCATTTTTTCTGGAGATCCAGGCTCTGGTGTTGCGGCCAATTCTTGAAGGCGCTGTTTAACTTCAGGTGAGTTGAGGGCCTTATTTAAGGCAGCATTTAATTGAGTGATGATTGGCTTTGGCGTTCCCGCAGGAGCAACCAATGCAAACCAAGATTGCACATCAAAACCAGGATAGCCAGATTCAGCAATAGTCGGAACATCAGGTAGGAATGGCGAGCGTTGAGCGCTAGTCACAGCAATTGGGCGTAGCTTTCCAGCCTTGATATGAGGTAATGCAGAAGGCGCATTATCAAACATGGACTCCACTTGACCGCCAAGCAAATCAGTTACCGCAGGAGCGCTACCTTTGTAGGGGATATGCAGCATTTGAATTTTTGCCTGCATCTTAAACATTTCACCAGAGAGGTGAATGGATGAGCCGCTACCAGAGGAGGCAAAGGTTACACCATCTTTAGCGTCTTTGGCATAGCGTACATATTCTGAAAGCGTTTTTACTGGAAGATTTGGATTAACTACCAAAATATTCGGAATCTTAGCAATCATGCCAATCGGCTCAAAATCTTTAATAGGGTCATAGCTCAGATTTGGGTAGAGCGTTGCGTTAATGGTATTAGCAATTGAGAAGGCATAGAGGGTGTATCCATCAGCAGGCGAGCGAGCCACAATTTCAGCGCCGACGTTGCTATTAGCACCAGGACGGTTTTCTACGACGATAGATTGACCTAGGGTATTGCCCATACCTACCGATACCAGGCGAGTTAATACATCAGTAGCGCCACCGGCCGAATAGCCAACAATAATTTTGATGGGTTTGGTAGGCCAAGCAGCTGTAGATTGCGCTGAGGCCGGGATCGCAGTAGCCATTATGAAGGCTGCAAGAAAAGTCAACAAGTCTTTTTTAGGCGTGAAATGTAAGGACATGGGTCTTCTCCAATATCTAGGGAGCCTAAAGACAATCCTTAAGACCCTAATTTTATTTATTCAGTATTTATAACACCAAAGCGGCACGCACACCCCAATAAAGCCGCAGTCAAAGTTGCAATCCCAGAACCCTTTTATTAGGGTATCTCGCTAGAATATAGTTATAGTTCACAACTTCACAACTTCAGATGTTGTGATATAGTGTTGCTACTGGGAGATGAAATGAAGAGACAGATACCAAAAACACATCAAGCCTTGGAGTGGGTGGGGAAGGGTATGACTGCTGCTCAAGCAGCCAGAAAGATGCAGATTTCAGAATCCAGTGTGTATGCCGCCCTTAGAAAGACAAAGGCGAAAGAAGTGGGTTGTTGTCCAACGTGTGGTCACAAAATAAGGAACTAAGATGAAAAAGACTCTATTAGCAGCTGTAACAATCTCTGTTGCTGCATTCGCTTATGCGAATACATCGCCGTCAGATTCTTCTGAGTTGGTAAATCAGCAATGCAAGATATCTGCTGAAGCGGTATCCACTTTGAAAGGACTACGTTATGGCAATACTTCCATTCGCAAAGATGTCGCTACATTGATTAACGCGAGTCTCAAAACACCAGAAAATCGTGATCTAGCCCAAAAGACCTTGAATCTCATGGTTGACGATAAGACAACCGATGTAAGAAGTTTGGAAGGTAAGTACTGCTCTTAAGGAATTCAGCCTAATTTAATAAAGTGGCTCATAACGCTGAATGTCCTGATTGTGGAAATATGCGGGCATTGTTCAATCAATGTCCGCATTGCGGTTCTATCAACTTGCCCATATTGAGTTCAGATACGGTTGAACTCAATATTAAGCAAGATGGACCTTATGTTGACGAGGCGTTAGATCGGATAACAGACTACCTACGAAAATCATTAGAGGTAGGTATTAAAGCTATTGTGTTGATTCATGGGTATGGGTCAAGCGGCGAGGGTGGCCGAATCAAGTGGGCTATTCATGATGCCTTGGAAAATAACCGTTACTCTGACCGAGTTGATGAGTATCATTTTGGCGAAGACGTCGGATATGGTAGCGAGGCCTATCATGCCTTATTAAAGCGCCGTCCTGGCCTAAAGCGTTATCTCAAGCGCTTCAAAGAAGGTAATGCCGGAATGACCGTTTTATTGCTGGGATCTCAGGCTAGAAGTGCTTAGAATAGGAGTATTGGTATTTATGCCTTATCTATTGGGAAAGCATTCATATGACCGCTAAAAAACTCGACCATGTAGATTTACATGATGAAAAGCAAGCTAGTGCAGAAAGCCTCATTGGTGAATTTAAAGCTCTCATGGCTGATGCTGAAGCCTTAATCAAAGCAACCGAAGATCATCCAGGTGCTGCTATTAGCTCCATTCGTAATAAGACCCTGGAAACTCTCGCAGGCGCCAAAGAGAGTCTTTCAGGTGTCGAGGGCAAGATTCTTGATAAAGCGAAGGTAGCTGCTCAAGATGCGGATGATTTTGTGCATCGTAATCCTTGGGAGGCGGTAGGTGTTGCAGCTGGCTTAGGTTTGCTGATTGGCTTGTTCATTGGACGTCGCTAGATCGATATGTCTCAAGAAAACATACTTTCTTCCATTAAAGGCCTTGCTTCCACTGGAGCATCGATAGCCCAAACCCGTTTAGAGCTTTTATCGGTTGACGTTCAGATTGCCAGAAGTAAATTCATTAGCTTGTTAGCAATGATCGTGAGCGCCTTATTCTTTTTATTCTTTGGCTTAGTAATGTTGGCTCTGCTAATAGTGATTTACAGCTGGGAATCTGACCGAATGTTGGCTTTGGGTTTATTGACCGGAGCCTTTTTATCAGTCGGTTTGATTCTGGCAGCCTTGATTTTGCAATCACTCCGTAAGATGCCTAAATTATTTGAAGCCTCGATTGCTGAATTGGCAAAAGATCGCGAAGCCTTATCCAAATGAGTGCCAAACTAAAAGAGCTAGAGTTGCGCCAACAGGAGTTAAAACATCAGGCGCATCGTGAGCGTAAAGACTTTGCCGAATATTTTGAGGCTTGGGAAAAGCCACTCTCATGGGTTGATAAAGGGGTTGATACTGTTAACTTCTTGAGAAGCAACCCCATTGTGTGGACTAGTGCATTTGCAGCATTGGCCCATTACAAGCCTAGGTTTGCAAGCAAGGCGCTTGCAGTGGGTTGGGGCGCTATGAAGATTATCAAGAGCGCTAAAAAACTGGTCTAACTTTTTAATGCAGACTGATGGCGAATGCCCGCTTGATTTAACAGCTCGCCCCCATTTAAGGATGTAATTTCTAGCAAAGTAATTGCGCCACACATTTCAAAGCCAGCGCTACGAATTAATTTATCGGCTGCAACTAAGGTTCCGCCAGTTGCTAGAACATCATCAAGCAATAATACTCTGGCACCCTTAGGTAAGGTGGATTGTTGAATCTCTAAAGAATCATTTCCATACTCTAGGCCATAAGTTTCGCGATGGCTAGCTAAAGGCAGTTTGTTAGGCTTTCTGGCTAGCGCTAAGCCCTTATGTGCGTGGTGGGCTAGAGCAGAGCCAAAGATAAAACCGCGGGATTCAATCCCTAGAATATGGGTGTAATCAAATTGTTGGGCAAGCTCATCTAACTGTCGGATTGCCTCTTTAAAGGCAATTGGATTGGCTAATAAGGGGGATATATCCCTAAAAAGAACGCCGGGTTTTGGAAAATCAGGGACCCCGGGTAGATAATCTAATAAATTCATCGCCAGCCAATATGAAAACAGAACTCCTCATTATTACCGCATTAGAGTCCGAGCTCAAGCGTGAATCATTGCCTCAGGGCGTCGAGATTGTGTATTCCGGCATTGGTAAAATTAATGCTGCCATGACTAGTATCAAAGCAATACATCAATACTCTCCAAAACGAATCTTGAACTTTGGCACTGCCGGAAAAATCAAATCAGAATTGCAAGGCTTGCTGGAGATTGGTAAGGTCATTCAACGTGATATGGATGCCGAGCCATTAGCGCCACGCGGAAGCACTCCTTTTTGCGCAAGGCCACAAGAGTATGTATCTACCGGAAAATTTATCTGTGGCTCTGGCGATAGCTTTGTGACGGCATACGATCCTTGGTTGCATAGTCAAGGTGTTGATGTTGTCGATATGGAGTTATTCGCAATTGCTGCAATCGCACATGAGCACCACATACCATGGCAATCATTTAAATATATCACTGATGAGGCCAATGAGAATTCAGGCGATGACTGGCAGTCTAAAGTCCATCATGGCCAAGACCTTTTCCTGGATCGAATTCAGGATATATTGTGTAAATAGCGTTTGCCAATAGTGTTTGTCTCATAGATATCCAGGAGTAATGTTTAGTGAATACTCATGAATTTGATTACATTGTTATTGGGGGTGGTTCGGCTGGAAGCGTCATAGCTGGGCGACTTAGCGAGGATGCTGGCGCTAGCGTTACATTACTAGAAGCTGGTGGTAAGGGTGACAGTTGGGTGGTTAAAACACCTGCAGCTGCTGTGGCGATGTTGCCAACATCAATTAATAACTATGCTTTTCAAACGGTACCTCAGAAGGGCTTAAATGGTCGTAGAGGATATCAACCCAGAGGTAAGTGCTTAGGCGGCTCTTCGGCGATTAATGCGATGATTTACACCAGAGGTCATCGTTGCGATTACGACCACTGGGCGGCACTCGGTAATACAGGCTGGTCGTATGATGAACTTTTACCGTATTTCAAGAAAAGTGAAAATAACACCTCAATCAAGAATTCCTTCCATGGGAATGATGGTCCGTTATCCGTATCGAATCTACAGTCGCACAATCCCTTTCAGCAAATTTATTTAAATGCAGCCATAGAAGCTGGCTTCCCAGTTACAGATGATTTCAATGGTGCCGAGCAAGAGGGGTTAGGGATCTATCAGGTTACCCATAAAAACGGAGAGCGCTGGAGTACGGCACGTGGCTATCTACATCCACATATGGGTAAGCGGACAAATTTAAATGTGCAAACCGGTGTGCAGGTTGAGCGAATTTTGTTCGAGGGTAAACGCGCTGTTGGCGTTAGCTATAGCCAAGGCGGTAAGCAGCACATCATTCGCGCTAATAAGGAAGTCATTCTGTGTGCTGGTGCTTTCCATTCACCGCAATTGCTGATGGTTTCGGGAGTAGGGCCAGCTCAAGAGTTAAGGAAATTCAATGTGCCGGTCATTCATGATTTGCCCGGCGTAGGTCAAAATCTCCAAGACCATCCAGATTTTATATTTGGATATTCTGCAGATAGTCTTGATCTGATCGGCGTCTCTTTAGGGGGCACTGTTAAATTGACTGGCGAAATTATGAGGTACATCCGTTCGCGTGAAGGGATGATTGCTACCAACTTTGCAGAGGCCGGTGGCTTCCTTAAAACCGACCCCAGCCTTGAGGCGCCCGACGTCCAGTTGCATTTTGTAGTCAGTCTGGTTGAGGATCATGCTCGTAAATTGCATATGGCCCATGGCTATTCCTGCCATGTATGCGTTTTGAGGCCCAAGAGCCGAGGGCAAGTAACGTTAGCTAGTAACGGCATGAAAGATGCGCCCTTAATTGATCCTGCTTTCTTGGTCGAAGAGGAAGATTTGGAAACCTTAGTCAAAGGTTATAAGCTAACTAAACAACTCATGGATGCCCCCGCGTTTACTAAGATACGCACGAAGGATATTTTTACACCAAACGTAAAAACAGATGATGATATTCGGAAGATTATTCGAGAGAGGGCGGATACCGTCTATCACCCAGTAGGCACCTGCAAAATGGGTCATGACGCAATGGCGGTGGTTGATGCAAGCCTAAAAGTTCATGGCATTGATAGCCTAAGAGTGGTTGATGGATCAATCATGCCAACCCTCATCGGCGGCAATACCAATGCCCCCATCATCGCTATCGCTGAAAAAGCGGTAGACCTGATCCGAGCAGGTCGCTAATCTAGACCTTCAAAATTAGGCGCACGCTTTTCTAAAAAAGAAGTTAGAGCTTCTTTAGCTGCAGGGCCATGAAGCCTATCAATAAATAGTTTGCCCTCAATATCAATTTGACTGAGTACTGCTGCCTTAAGCTCGCCACCTTTTAACAAAGACTTCGTTCGTGAAACGGACCCAGAAGATAGGGTTGAAAGTTTTTTTGCCCGCTGCTCTGCATAAGGAAGTGCGGATGGCTCGGCAATGATTTTGTTTGCAAATCCAATTTGATGGGCTTCATCAGCGCTGATGGGTTCACCAAAAAGCAATATTTCTGAAGCCTTTTGATGCCCAACGAGGCGTGGTAGCAATAACGAGACCGCACCCTCTGGTACCAAACCCAGGGAAACAAAAGGAAAGATAAAGCGAGCATCCTTTTGGGCGTAAACTAAATCACAATGAAACAGTAAGGTTGCCCCGATACCAACTGCAACACCATCTACCGCTGCGATTAAGGGCTTAGTTAGTCCTGCTAGAGCTTTTAATAAATTAATAGGTGGCGCATCTTCATGTGTAATCGGCGACTGCATGAAATCCGCAATATCGTTACCAGCTGAAAAGGCATTGCCAGCCCCAGAGATCAACATCACCTTCACTTGAGGGTTTTGATCTCCATCAAAGAGTATCTGTGTAAGCTCACGATACATTGCATTGGTAAATGCGTTCTTTTTCTCAGGACGGTTCAGCAATATCTTAAGAATGCCGTCTGACAGATGATGATTAATCATGTGATCTATGCTGCGCCATTAAGTAAATTCGCTTTAGTTTCATCATATTCAGCTTTTAAACGAGCAACGAACTGCGCTGTAGGTGTAACCGCTTTCACAGCCCCGATACCTTGGCCACAGCCCCAGATATCTTTCCAGGCTTTCTGAGCTGCGCCACCGAAGTTCATTTTGCTTGGATCGCTTTCTGGAAGGTTATCCGGATCCAAACCAGCGTTGCGGATCGAAGGGGCTAAATAGTTGCCAGATACTCCGGTAAATAGGTTGCTCAAGACAATATCGTCTGAATTGCAATCAACCACCGCTTGCTTGTAGGCATCACTGGCACGAGCTTCCTCGGTGGCGATGAATGCTGAACCAATATAAGCATAGTCAGCGCCCATAGCCTGAGCAGCCAAAACCGCGCCGCCTGTTGCAATGGAGCCGCTCAGTACCAATGGGCCTTTAAACCACTCCCGAATTTCCTGAATTAATGCAAAAGGACTTTTAATGCCAGCATGTCCCCCAGCACCAGCTGCAACAGCAATTAAGCCATCAGCACCTTTTTCAATGGCTTTTTTAGCAAAGGCATTGTTGATGATGTCATGTAATACGATGCCACCATAACTATGTGCAGCGGTATTAATTTCTTCACGCGCACCTAACGAGGTAATGATGATAGGTACTTTGTATTTGACGCATAGCGCCATATCATGCTCAAGACGATCATTACTTTTGTGCACAATTTGATTAATGGCAAATGGTGCGGCAGGTTTCTCCGGATGCTCTTTGTTATAGGCATTTAAGGCAGTGGTAACTTCAATCAACCATTCTTCAAGCTGTTCGGCTGGTCTGGCATTGAGAGCGGGCATGGAGCCAATAACACCCGCTTTGCATTGGGCAATCACTAATTGAGGATTGCTGATAATGAAAAGAGGTGCAGCAATGACGGGTAAATTGCCATCTGCTAAATGTTTGCGGAGAACTTCTGGAAGAGGTTGGTTGCTCATATCAATTTCTTAATGACCTGTAGATTACTGCTCAGCTTTGTACCAAACTTGGGTACGACCTAGCAATGGAATGCCAATGTAGCCGCGCACATCCATTTTCTTGCCGTCTTCAGTCGCAATTTTGACTCGATAGATTTCACCTTCTTCAGGGTCCAAGATCCTGCCGTCTATCCATACACCTGGCTTGTCTCGCCTTAGATCAGTCATGATTTTCATCCCAAGGATGGGCTTATCTTTGCGATCATCTTTGCACAACGTGCAATACACCAAAGGCTTTTCATTGGACTTTGGAAAGGTTTTGATAATGGTTCCTTCAAGTTTCCCGTTCACTTCATCAATCTTGATTAAAGAAGAGGGCTCATTGGTCTTGTCGTCAATCGTTTTCCAAACCCCAATAGCCGGGTCGGCGGCTTGAGCATAGGCATTTCCAGCAACCAGACCAAAAAAGCAGGCCGATAGGATGAATTGTTTTTTTAACATTGTGAAGTCTCTAGATTTTGAATTAGGCCAATTAACAACGCTCAAATATTCCAGCAGCGCCCATACCAGTACCAACACACATCGTTACCATTGCATGCTTCAGATTGCGCCTCTGTAGTGCGTGAATTGCTGTGGCAGCACGGATTGCACCAGTTGCACCCAATGGATGTCCAAGTGCAATTGCGCTACCCAAAGGATTGACTTTGCTTTGATCCAAACCAAGATCCCGGATGACTGCTAATGATTGAGCTGCAAAAGCCTCGTTCAATTCAATCCAATCTAAATCTTGTAAATTGAGTCCAGCCAGTTTTAGTGCGGCTGGAATTGCTTCCTTAGGACCAATGCCCATAATCTCCGGGGCAACACCTTTAACGGCAAAACTCACAAAACGTGCCAAAGGGGTGAGGCCAAATGTCTTAATTGCTTTTTCACTAGCTAGTATGAGTGCACCAACACCATCGGAAGTTTGTGAGCTGTTGCCAGCAGTAACACTACCTCTTGCGGCGAATGGAGATTTCAGTTTGGCCAAACCTTCAAGTGAGGTATCTATACGTGGACCTTCGTCCTTAGAAAATTCACGCCACTGCACATCTACTTGACCTTTACCCAGATCCATCGAGCGATGGGCTACCTTGACAGGGAAGATTTCAGAATTAAATTCACCGGCGACTTGAGCTGCCATAGCCTTTTGATGTGAATGGAATGCAAAGGCATCTTGATCTTCGCGACTAATCTTCCACTGCTGTGCAACTTTCTCAGCAGTTAGGCCCATGCCATAAGCAATACCAATATTTTCATCACCCATAAAGATTTCTGGTGACATGGAGGGGGAGTTGCCGCCCATAGGCACCATACTCATAGACTCAACACCACCGGCAATCATCACATCTGCTTCACCAACCCGAATGCGGTCTGCCGCCATAGCTATAGCATTTAAACCGGATGAGCAGAACCGGTTGACAGTAATACCGCCCACAGTATTGGGTAGGCCGCCTAGGAGTAAACCGATACGGGCCACATTCAATCCTTGTTGACCTTCTGGCATAGCGCACCCAATGATGGCATCTTCAATAGCCTTGGGATCTAGGGTAGGGACTTGCGTCAGAATATGTTGCAAGGCATTGCCAAGCAAGTCATCCGGACGAGTATTTTTTAATGCGCCTCGTCCAGATCTACCAACGGCACTGCGAGTGGCTGCAACGATATATGCGTCTTGAATATTTTTCATAGTGATATCTCGGTAAATTAGTTTCTAACAGGCTTGCCAGTTTGAAGAATGCCCATAATCCGTTCCATGGATTTAGGGTGGCCAATGAGCTCCACAAAAGCCTGACGCTCGAGTTTGAGTAACCACTCTTCCGTAACTAGCGTTCCTGCATCCACATCACCACCAGTAATAATCTCGATAATTTTTTTGGCAATATGAGCATCATGTTCAGAGATAAAGTCACCATCACGCATATTGACTACCTGACCCATCACGGTGGCGGCAACAGAACGGCCACCTACCGGAATTAAAGTTGGGATGGGTGGTCTATATCCGGAGTAGCGCATAGCCTTTACTTGATTTTGTGCTTGCGCCAGCAATTCATAGACGTTAGCAACAATAATGTCACCCTTTTGGAGGTAAGCCATCTTCATTGCTTCTTGAGCGGATGAAGAGACTTTGGCCATCGCAGCATTTTCAAAAGAAGCTTTGGTGAAATCCAGGTAATTGGTATTGCCAGCAAGAGCTACGCCTTGAGCGGCGCGAATGGCGGCTTCCTTGAGTCCACCACCCGCAGGTAACAGGCCAACACCAACTTCTACCAAGCCGATATAGCTTTCCATAGCAGCAACTCTACGCGCTGATTGAAGAACCAATTCACAACCACCTCCTAATGCGATGCCAGAAACTGCGGCAACTACAGGCACTTGTGAGTATTTGATCTTCATCATGGTGTCTTGAAACTCTTTGACGAAAGGCTCCACGCCAGCAGGGCCACCCTTCATGACCATTGGCATCGCAGCTTCTAAATTGGCGCCTGCAGAGAATGGTCCTCCTGGAGTGCCCAGTTTTAATGAGGTAGGTTGCCATATCACCAATCCCGCATAGTTTGCTTCTGCAATCTCAACAGCTTTTTGTAGACCGCTTAATACGTCTGGACTAAAGGTATTCATCTTCGAGCGGAACGATGCAATCAAGACCTCAGGCTGATTAGCGTGGACCCAAGCACGCAAGTCAGTATTTTCAAAAATGGTTGTGCCTGCTGTTCTAGGATCAGGTGAACCATCTCCTAGCAGCGGTGCTCTAAATACTTGCTTTTCATATACCGGCAAAGCAGAGCGGGGAATAAATTTATTCTCAGATGCAGACCACGAACCTTCAGGAGTGTGGAATGCTTGCTTATCGGCAACCGGCCCACTAAAGAGCCAGGCAGGTAAGGGTTCTTTGCTTAATGTTTTGCCAGCATCAATATCTTCTTTAATCCAGTTAGCCACTTGCGTTACACCAGCAGCTTGCCAGTCTTCAAATGGACCTTTATCCCAGCCATAGCCCCAGCGCATCGCAAAGTCGATTTCTCGAGCTGATTGCGCAATATCACCTAGGTGAATCGCGCAGTAATGGAAGATGTCCCGGTAGATAGCCCATAAGAACTGTGCCTGGGGCTCATCGGTTTCACGCAATAACTCAAGGCGTTCAGCAATTGGTTTTTTTAGAATGCGCTCAATCAGCGGTTCAATCGTTGCGGTAGACGGCTTGTATTCACCAGTGGCAGCATCCAGTACGAGAACATTTTTACCATCCTTGCGATAAAAGCCGGCTTTAGTCTTTTGACCTAGCGCACCTTTGGCAATGAGCTGACTAACAACCTCTGGAGTTTTAAACAAAGCAGAGAAGGAATCACCTTGTAATGCGTTTTCCATAGTCTTAATGACATGAGCCATAGTATCTAGACCAACGACATCACTAGTTCTAAAGGTAGCTGACTTAGCGCGACCTAACTTACTACCAGTAATGGCATCGACTTCATCAAAGCCAAGACCAAACTTTTGCGCTTCAGCAAAGACTGCCAGAATCGAGAAAACACCTACACGGTTACCGATAAAGTTCGGCGTATCTTTAGCGTGCACAACCCCTTTACCCATTGTTGAGGTCATAAAGGTTTCTAGGGCATCCAATACTGCGGGATCGGTGTCTGCCGCTGGAATGAGTTCCAGTAAATGCATGTACCTAGGTGGATTAAAGAAATGCACACCACAGAAACGTTTCTTTAAATCTCCAGAGAATCCTTTAGCAAGCTCGCCAATCGGAAGGCCTGAGGTATTGGTAGCAAAAAGAGCATGCGCCGGAATATGCGGAGCTACTTTTTCATAAAGAGCGTGCTTCCAATCTAGGCGTTCAGCAATAGCTTCAATAATAAGGTCGCAATCTGCCAGGAGACCTAAGCCATCCTCGTAATTTGCAGGCGTAATGAGATTGGCTTCTGAAGATAAGCCTAGTGGAGCAGGCTTCAGCTTCTTAAGATTCTCAATCGCTTTCAGTGCAATCGCATTCTTGTCGACTGTTTTACCATCCTCGGACTTGCTCGGTAGGTCAAATAAAACTACGGGTAGACCTACGTTTATGCATTGCGCAGCAATCTGAGCGCCCATGACTCCAGCACCTAAGATGGCTACCTTTTTGATGATCTTGTTATTACTCATATTTGTTCTCTCAGAAAAAATCAGCAGGCATAGCCATTAACGATTTAGAGCCAGCACGTGCTTGACGGATCAGCATGGCTGTCTCAGGAAGGAGTTTGTCAAAGTAGAAGCGGGCGGTAGCTAGCTTTGCTTGATAGAAAGGGTCATTGCTCGATTTATTCGCTAATGCAATTTTTGCCATTCGCGCAAACAGATACGAGTAGATCAAGTGACCCACAACGCGTAAGTAAGGCACGGCAGCAGCACCCACTTCCTCGTGATTCATCATGGCTTTCATGCCAATTTCTTTAGTAAGCTTTTCAACCTTAACGGCGATATCAGAAAGTGGATCAATAAACTCCTGCATATCCTTGCGAACCCCTTCATCTTCGATGAACTGTTCGATGATTTTGCCAAACTTGGTGAGCTTTTTGCCCATATCACCAAGGACCTTGCGGCCCAAAAGGTCCAGTGATTGAATGGTATTGGTACCTTCATAAATCATATTGATGCGAGCATCACGAACATATTGCTCCATGCCCCATTCAGCAATATAACCGTGACCACCAAATACCTGCATACCTTCGTTGGTAGCAGTAAATGCGTTATCAGTTAAGAAGGCTTTAATGATTGGAGTAAGTAGGGCAACCATTTCACCCGTTTCTTTGCGAACCTTTTCATCTGGATGGTTTAGCTCTTTATCAATCATGAGAGCCACCCAGTAGGAGAACGCTCGGCCAGCCTCTGCATATGCTCTCTGAGTAAGAAGCATTCTGCGAACATCGGGATGAACAATAATCGGATCAGCCGCCTTTTCGGGGGCCTTAGCACCAGTTAAGCTGCGCATCTGCAAACGCTCTTTCGCGTAAGCAGCAGAGTTTTGATATGCCACCTCGGTCAAGCCAAGACTTTGCATACCCACACCCAAACGTGCTGCATTCATCATAACGAACATCGCATTAAGGCCTTTGTGGGGCTCACCAACCAGAGTGCCGATAGCGCCATCGAAGTTCATGACGCAAGTAGCATTACCATGAATGCCCATCTTATGCTCTAGGGAGCCACAAGACACTTCATTGGGTTTACCAATTGAACCATCAGCCCCAATATGAAACTTCGGAACCGCAAACAAAGAGATTCCTTTGCTTCCAATTGGGGAGTCTGGAAGACGTGCTAAAACAAGATGAACAATGTTCTCAGCTAAATCATGATCTCCGCTGGAGATAAAAATCTTGGTCCCATTGATGGAGTAAGTGCCATCTGCCTGAGGCTCCGCTTTAGTCTTTAGCAAACCAAGATCTGTGCCGCAATGGGGTTCAGTCAAACACATCGTTCCAGTCCATTGACCAGAAACCAATTTTTCTAAATAAGTTTTTTTCTGCTCTTCAGTACCATGCGCATGTAAACATTCGTAAGCACCATGCGACAAACCTGGGTACATCGTCCAGGATTGATTGGCAGAGTTGAGGGTTTCATACAAGACTGTATTGAGTAACTGCGGCAATCCTTGACCACCATAAACTGGATCACACGACAATGCAGGCCACCCACCCGCAACATACTGTTCATAGGCTTGCTTAAAGCCGGTAGGGGTTGTAACTGACCCATCCTCATGGCGTGTACAGCCCTCTTTATCGCCAATCTGATTTAGAGGAAAGGCGATCTCGCTAGCGAACTTACCTGCCTCTTCGATGATTTGATTCATCGTATCTTTATCAACATCTTGATATGCAGGTAGTGCAGAAAACTCCTTATCGGCACCAAGGAGTTCATGAATTACAAATTGAATATCACGGAGGGGTGGGTTGTATTGAGGCATGGTGTTCTTCTATTAAGGTTTAGATTAATTGGATTTACTGCTGCTCAAGATATCTTTGATTAACTTATTAGCATTGGCTAGACATTTGGGGCTGTCTAAAAAACGCGAATCATGATGGACGCCAAGGGCCATGCTATATAACTGGAAGAGTAGGGTATCCACATTTACGGATTTCTTTAAGTGCCCAGCTGCAATAGATTCTTTAATCGCACGACGGATTGCGGAACGCCAGTCTTCTACGCTGCGCACTAATTCATCTCGAACAATGCCGGGTTGGTCATCAAATTCAACGGCGCCGGCAATAAAGAAGCAGCTTGAACTGTCATCACCAATGCTCATCTTGATCCAAGACTGAATCATGTGATTTAAGCGAGGTAAGCCTTTGGGTTTAAGAAGGGCGGGTGAAAAGATGAGGTCCTGAAATCGCTGGTAATACTCTCGCACTACCGCAACCTGCAATTCTTCTCTAGAGCCAAAGTGGGCGAAGACACCACTTTTACTCATTTTGACAGCCTCTGCAATATTGCCGATGGTCAAGCCTTCTAGCCCTGATTTGCTAGCAATAGCCAAAGCCGCCTCAATGATGGAGTTCTTTGTCTGAACGCCTTTCTTGGGCTCAATTACATCCCTTTGTAAATCCCTTGATTCTTGAATGGACATGTCAATGTACGCAATATGTTGTAAAAATAATACGATCGTTCGTTTATATTACATCATTAATTTAATCTTGAAACCAGTATCTAGGCTCTTAAATCAAAGTTTTCGATCTGTTGGGCCAATAAAATTGATGCGCTGCAAAATAAATAGAGGGAAAACCCGAGATCCAAATGCAAACAAAGTTAATTAAGATTCTGGGAGTTGTTACAGATTTATTACAAAATAAACACAGGAAGACACAAATGAAAACAGTAAAAATTAGCGCCTTAGTTTTGGCAATGGCTGGAGTATTCGCAACAAGTGCGCATGCACAGTCTGCAAAAACAAATGCTTGGGAAGGTGCATACGGCCAAATTGGCGTTGGCTATGGAATGTTTGTGCCCAAGATTGGAAGTGGAACTGCTGTTACCAAAAATAGCGCAGTCGCTCCGGCCGGCATTCCTGGGGTACCTGCGGGCACACCTCTTACCGCATTGGGATACCCTGCTAACGTATCACAAGGCGCGTCAGCAAGTAATGTCAATAATGTTAATACTGGACTGGCCAATATAGCTGCTGGCTATAACTTTGGCATTAATGAAACCTGGATTTTGGGAGTTGCTGCAACTTATTATCCAGGTGCTAGTTCTTCCGCAACAGGACAATTAAGTGTTGCGAACACTTCAATAAGTGGAGCTCTCGGAACGCTGCCAGTACCTGGTGGAAGTAGTACAGCAACTTATAACGTTAAGAACTTATACAGCATCATTCTTACGCCTGGCTATGCAATTGACAAAGACCGCTTAGCATACGCTAAGGTTGGTTATACAGGAGCCACCATTGGACTTAATGGCCCAACTCTTGCATATCAAAGCACTAATTTAACTGGCTACACTTTAGGGTTAGGTTACAAGCAAATGATCACCCAATCACTCTATGCTTTTGGAGAAGTAAACTACGCTTCCTATGGTACAAAGTCTTTAACGGCAACCCTTACAACAGGCACTCAACTGCAAGGTATGACTGTTAGCGGTGTTGGTACCGATATTTTGGTTGGTGTTGGTTACCGCTTCTAATTGCAGTAAGTTGTTAAGTCAAAGCCCTCTCATCGCAGAGGGCTTTTTCTTTAGATTTATTGTTCCTATGATTAGAATGAGTCATACAGATTTAACATTCTGACTATAAATAAAACTATATCGAGACTGGAAGTAACTCATGGTTAATCCCTCAAAACCCTGGTTAAAACACTATCCTGAGGGTGTTCCTCATGATGTTGACATCTCTGGCTATAACTCTTTGCTGGATATGTTTGAGGAAGCCTTTGAGCGATATCCAAATAGACGTGCCTGCGAGTATCTGGATAAGTTTTTAACTTACCGAGAGCTTGATTCACACTCCAAGCACTTCGCCTCCTATTTGCAAAACCTGGGTTTAGAGCCTGGTGCGCGTGTTGCAATCATGTTGCCTAACGTTCTACAGTTTCAGATTGCAATGATCGGTATTCTTCGTGCTGGATATGTAGTAGTTAACGTTAATCCGCTCTATACCGCCCGTGAGCTGGAGTACCAACTTAAAGATAGCGGTGCTTCAGCACTAATTATCCTAGAAAACTTTGCGCATGTTTATCAACACATCGCCGCTGACGTGCCATTGAAAAAGACTATCGTTACTTCCCTTGGCGAAATGATTGGTCTGAAGGGTTCTGTAGTTAACTTTGTAGTGCGCAATGTTAAAAAACTCGTACCCGCGTGGGACTTGCCTGGTCACATTACTTTCTTAGCAGCGCTAGGTGAGGGCAGTCGCCATCGCTGGAACAAACCCAATACCTCTTTAAGTGATATTGCCTTCTTGCAATATACCGGTGGCACTACAGGCTTATCTAAGGGCGCTATTCTTTTACATAGCAATATTCTTTCTAACGTCATTCAGACAGAGTTATGGCTTGAGCCGGGATTAAAGCGCAAGCAAGTAGACCAATTGGTTTTCTTGTGCGCACTACCGATGTATCACATCTTTGCTCTAACAGCCTGCGCAGTATTGGGTATGCGTAAGGGCGGTTTATTAGTTTTAGTCCCCAACCCGCGGGACTTTGATGGCTTCATTAAATTGTTGAAGAAGCATCCTGATATCAATATTTTCCCTGGTGTTAATACGCTCTTCAATGCATTGATGCACAAACCAGAATTTGCCTCTGTGAAGTTCCCTAATATTTTGGCAACGATTGGTGGTGGTATGGCAATGCAAAAGGTGGTTGCTGATCATTGGCAAGAAATGACAGGTGCTCCCATTGCTGAAGGCTATGGCCTCTCAGAAACATCTCCAGTCGCCTGCGTGAACTCAGCCTTAATCGAGAGCTTTACGGGGTTTATAGGTTATCCAGTGCCGGGTACTGAGGTCATTATCTTGGGGGATGATGGCATTGAGGTGCCTTTCGGCACTCCTGGTGAGATTTGTATTCGGGGTCCGCAGGTAATGGCTGGTTACTGGAATAAGCCTGAAGAAACTAAGAATGTCATGACATCGGATGGCTTCTTTAAATCTGGCGATATCGGCATCATGAATGCAGATGGACTAACGAAGATCGTTGATCGTAAGAAAGACATGGTTCTAGTTTCTGGATTTAATGTCTACCCAAATGAGGTGGAAGAGGTCCTATCTTTGATACCGGGCGTCTTGGAGTGTGCGGTTATTGGTGTACCCGATGAAGATTCCGGTGAAGCAGTCAAAGCGTTTATTGTGAAGCAGGATCAATCTCTAACAGAAGAAGTTATCTTGGCATTTTGTAAAGAGAACCTTACCAACTATAAGCGTCCTAAATATATTGTTTTCCGCACTGATTTACCAAAAACCAATGTTGGAAAAATCCTAAGACGTGAATTAAGGGATTTATGAGCATTACCAGGCATCATCTCGTAAAGGCCAATCATTTAAAATAAGTTTTTAGCTCTTTATTGGTAAAAATATTATCGTGATTCTTTGGCTTCGTTCTTTCCTATTTTATCTATTTGGTCTCACAACCGTCACCATTGTTGCTACCGCAATTATTTTGGCCATCCCCTTTACGAGTCGAGGTGCGCGTTACCAGATGGGCGTATTTTGGTGCCGCTTAACCCAGAAAGCGCTTTTATTTTTCTGTGGAATTGATATCAAAATAGAAGGCTTTGAGAATATCCCTCAAGACCCCAATAAATCCCTGATCATTTTGGGTAAGCATCAATCGGCATGGGAGACATTTATTTACCCAGCCTTTTTCCCAAGACAGCTTTGCTTTGTATTCAAAAGAGAATTATTGTTTGTGCCATTTTTTGGTTGGGCTCTGGCCTCGTTAAAAATGATCCACATTAATCGCGGTGATCGTGAGAAAGCTCGATCAACAGTCAATGAGCAGGGTAAGGTAGTCTTGGCTGAGGGTAGTTGGATTGCCATTTATCCAGAGGGTACTCGAACCCCGCGTGGGTCATTCAAGCCATACAGAAAAGGCGGCGTACGCCTTGCTATTAGCACCCAAACTGACATTCTTCCGGTGGCGCAGAACTCTGGCGCCATATGGCCTAGAAATACCTTCTTAAAGCGTCCGGGGGTGATTACGCTTTCTATTGGGCCGGTGATCTCAGTGGCAGGAAAAACGGAAGAGCAGTTACAGCTGGAGGTAGAAACTTGGATTGAAGGTGAGATGCGCAGAATTGATGCTCCTGCTTATGCAAATTAACTAATCGATTAATAAATAGGCTAACAATATACGTTAGCTTTTCTTGATCTTCTTGCGGATGTATAAGGTCTTGGTGATGCGTGCCACAACATCTCCTTTTTGGTCTTTAACATCGACTACAAAGTCTTTGAGTACTTTGTCGCCAGACTCAGCAGAGCTGATGATGTCATCTAGCTGTTCTTGAGTAATTTCAAAGTTGGCATGAACCTTACCCTGGCCAGGTTTGAGAAATTCAATCTTCGCTGCTTGATCCCAAACGATATAGCCTTTACCAATATTCTGAGACACCATCATCATAAAGAAGGGGTCGGTCATCGCAAATAGGCTACCCCCAAAGTGAACGCCAATAATATTTCGGTTCAATAGACCATGCTTAAGACCTACCTTGGCATGACGAAAGTCTTTGGAGATATGCTCAACCGTAATGCCTGCACCCAGGAACGGGGGCCATAAATTCATGCCCCTGCGCAAGAGATTAGCGTTCATTACTGAAAATTTCTATTTAGATGAAGGCGTTTTGCCAACTATTTTGACTGCCCTCAAGAAATCAAAGTCGACACCCTGGTCTGCTTGTGTCACGGTATCTAAAAAGAGCTTCTTATAGCCGCGTTCAGCGGTAGGTGAAGTAATAGGATTGTCTTTCATGCGTTTAGCCAGTTCTTCGTCTGAAATTAATAAACTAATCTCACGATTCTTCACGCTTAAGCGAATGCGGTCACCATTGCGTACTTGCGCCAATGGGCCGCCAATAGCGGATTCTGGGGTGACGTGCAAAACAATGGTGCCAAAGGCGGTGCCGCTCATACGTCCATCGGAGATGCGGACAATATCTTTCACGCCTGCACGTGCTAATTTCATCGGAATAGGGATGTAGCCAGCCTCGGGCATACCAGGAGCACCCTTAGGCCCAATATTCTTCAGAACTAAAATATCATCAGCAGTAACGTCTAAGTCTGGACTATCAATCCGATTAGCTAAATCGGCAGCATCTTCAAACACCACTGCACGACCTTCATGCTCCATGAGCTTCTCGTTGGCAGCCGACTGCTTGATGATGGCGCCACCAGGGGCTAGATTGCCGTGTAATACAGCAATACTGCCGCGCGGATAGATCGGTTTATCAAATGGACGCACGACATCTTGTTTAAAGCTTGGTGCTGCGGCATCAATTTCTTCTCCCAGTGTTCTGCCGGAAACGGTCATTGCATCTAACTTTAAAAGTGGCTTGAGTTCACGTAGCAGGGTAGTCATACCGCCAGCATCATGGAAGTTTTCCATGTAGTGGTCACCAGAGGGTTTTAAGTCAACCAGCACAGGGGTTTCATCACCCATCTTATCGAGCGCATCTAAATCAATCTCTAGTCCCATGCGACCCGCAATGGCGGCTAAGTGAACAATGCCATTAGTGGACCCGCCAATGGCCAACAAAACACGCATGGCATTTTCAAATGCGTCAGCAGTGAGCACTTTATCGATCGTTAGGCCTTCTTTAGCCATCTTCACGGCACAAGTACCGGTTTCTTCAGCGACGCGGATACGGTCTGCTGTGACTGCTGGTGGAGTTGCTCCACCGGGAACCGTCATACCCAGCGCTTCAGAGATACAGGCCATCGTGCTTGCAGTGCCCATCACCGAACAAGTGCCGACACTGGCTACCAGCTGATCGTTAACCTCATCTTTTTCAACTTCATCAATTTCACCGGCGCGGAATTTACCCCAGTAACGGCGGCAGTCAGTGCAGGCACCAACACGTTCACTACGATGTGAGCCTGTCAACATCGAACCAGTGATCAATTGAATGGCCGGCAAGCCAGCAGAAGCGGCGCCCATCATTTGCGCAGGAACAGTTTTGTCGCAACCACCAATCATAACTACGGCATCCATCGGCTGTGCTCGCAACATTTCTTCGGTGTCCATAGACATCAAGTTGCGCAAGTACATGCTAGTAGGCGCAGCAAAACTTTCATGAATTGAAATCGTCGGAAATTCCATCGGCAAGCCACCGGCTAACATCACGCCGCGCTTTACCGCTTCAAGGAGCTGGGGCATATTGCCATGGCAGGGGTTGTATGCGCTACCGGTATTGATAATGCCAATGACAGGGCGATCTAAAGCGCTATTGGTATATCCAGCGCCTTTAATAAACGCTTTGCGTAAAAATAAAGAAAAGCCTTTGTCGCCATAGCTGGTTAAGCCTTTGCGCAAACCGCTCTCTGCTGGATCTTTTGGTGTATTGCTCATATTTGTCTCATATCTCTTTTTAATGTTCTTTGGACTTATTGTAGCGATGGAGCAGCCTATTTACCTACAGTCCGCCACCCCAGCGGTACTGCCAGGAGATCCCCAGTGCGGTGTAGTCGGTATTGGTGTTGGAGTAGACGCCTTTGCTGCCTGTTAGGCGGATCGAATTGTGCTTATTGATAGGGTAAGAAAAAGTGCCACCAAAACGCCAATTTTCTTGTGAGCCACTGATTTCCGTTCCGTTGACATATTTCTGGCCTCCCATGAAGTAGGTCGCATCAGCAGAAATATAGGCCGTATTCTGAAAGTAATAGATCACATGGGCTTCCGACGAATAGATGGGATTTTGGGAGAGCGTATTGCCTCCCAGAAAGCTAGTATTGCTGGTGTAGATCGTGGCCATGCCTGCTAATTCCAAGCGCCATGGTCCGACTGCTTGAGAAGCTCCGATGGCCGGTTGAATCAGTGAGCGATTGGCACCCACGTTGAGCATTTGCTCGCTGTTGTACTTGCCCCATGGGATGGATGCAGCAAGACTGGTGCCAATAATTAAGTCTTGCTGGTAATTTTTAAATTCCTCTATCGAGAGTGCTGGAGCACCATAAAGATTGGCAGAGATCTTCACTACGGGATCAGATAGACCTTCTGCGGAGGCGTTCATATTTTGGGCCCCAATACTGCCAGTACCTGATAGTTGCGCATACGGAACTAAGAGACTAATTCGACCAGATTGTCCAAAGACGTCGATGATGCGAGTCAGGTTTACTGCTTCTGTAGTGAGGGTGTAAGAACCACTTTTGGCTCGTGCAATGCCGCCAGTAACAAAGTTAATGCCAATCGGTGCATTGGAATAAGCGCGAGCTTCGATTTCTTGCGCGGAGACCTGTTGGTAAAAAAATCCCAATAGGCAAAACCAAATAATTCTCACGTAATACAAGTAAGTCAATTATTTTTTGGAGCCAAATAAGACTGTAAGGGTTTCAGTATTGCCTACAGCCATATTGAACCCCACAAAAATTAAGTAAGGCCAAACAATGAGCCAATACATAATTGACATTGCAAGAACTCTTAATGGATCACCGCTTCCAAAGGCTGCCATAGAGGCAATAAAGTCTTTTCCATTGATGAGTCCATGGACTCCGGCTTCAAGGTAATTCAAGGCAATAACAACAGCTAGATAAATCAGCGACTCAAGCATGAGTGATTTAACAATGCCACTTTGCTTATCGATCTTCATTGGATAAACAGCCTGAGCAATCAACATAAATTTGGCAGATAAAGCAGCCTTGATCAAGGCAAAGCCAAATATGGAAAGGGGAATAGGGCGTTCTTCAAGGGCGGTTGCGGCCATAAAGGCAATTGCGCAGAACCATGTGCCGAAGTAGATTGATAATGCAAAGGCCTTTCTCATCTCCTCTGCAAGTTTAGTTTTCAGGCCAGGTTTGCTTGCTTGAATTTTGGTGCTGTTAGTCATGAAAATCTTCAGTCAGGGGGCAAAGACATTAATCGCCACAAGTGGAGCAGGCGCTAGAACTGGCTACTTCTGCTGGCGCTGGCTCTTGCGTATAGCGCGCAATGAAGGCATGTTTAGTCGTCATCGGAATCTTGAGCCAAACAAAGTGGCCTGAACCAGGAGCCACGTCAATTGACTCGCCCTTCATATTCCACATTTCAGTCAATACAACATCCGCGTTTCCATTCGGTTCGATGATTTCGATCTTATCGCCGACAGAAAAGCGATTCTTGACATCAACCTTTACTCGACCTGTTGCCGAATCAATCTCGAGCGTTTCCCCAACGTATAAGCTGCGGCCAGACAGAGAGTGGCCACGCATATAGAGTTGGTACTCTTTATCGTGGTGACGCTCATAAAAACCATCGGTATAGCCACGATTGGCTAAACCTTCTAATTGACCTAACAAGGCAGTATTAAATGGCTTGCCCTGAACAGCATCATTAATTGCTGCTCTATATGACTGAACAGTTCGTGAAACGTAATAAGGCGATTTGGTACGACCTTCAATCTTGAAGGAATCAACGCCCATCCTGGTTAAGCGCTCAATATGCTCAACGGCTCGCAGATCCTTAGAGTTCATGATGTAGGTGCCATGCTCATCCTCTTCCATCGGCATCAATTCATCAGGACGGCGTGCCTCTTGAAGTAGCACAACATCACCACTAGTATTTTGTTGACCAGGCTTCACCTTGTAATCCCAGCGGCAAGCGTTGGTACAGGCGCCTTGATTGGAGTCTCGATGGGACATGTAGCCCGATAACAAGCAGCGACCAGAGTAGGCAATACAGAGTGCGCCGTGAACAAATACCTCAAGCTCCATCTCTGGACAATCTTGACGTACTTCTTCGATTTCATCAAAAGAGAGTTCGCGAGACAGAATCACGCGACTAATACCAACTGAGCGCCAAAACTTAGCTGAAGCACCATTTACTGTATTTGCTTGGACTGATAAATGAATCGGCATATCTGGCCAAGCTTCACGGGCCATCATGATTAATCCGGGATCTGACATGATTAAAGCATCGGGCTTTAATGCAATCACAGGATCCATATCTTTAATGTAAGTCCGCGTCTTACCGCCATGAGGCAATAAGTTAGAAACCAAATAAAACTTCTTACCCATTTCATGGGCGGTATCAATACCTTGCTTGAGAACCTCGATCTTGCCAAAGTCGTTATTGCGAACGCGCAGCGAATAGCGAGGCTGTCCGGCATAAATAGCATCAGCGCCAAAATCAAAGGCAGTACGCAGCATGGAAAGGCTGCCGGCTGGAGCGAGAAGTTCAGGAATCTTAGTCATTTGGCTATTTTAGTGAATACAGCTGACCTTGCTTGATTTGCGTCATTAATCGGCCCTGGAGCTTGCCAGACCTAGGTTTGCGTTAATCTGACCTTCAAGCCGCCGCCTGAGGAAGAGTATCCTACGGGGAATGTGGAGAGTATTGCCAAAATGAACCAGGAGCCTTCCCTTTGACTTTTCACCCTAAATTGAAGGCGCGCAGCAATAAATGCAGAAAGAATCAAGAAAGAACGCAATGACAAAACTGACATCAAAACCCATCCTAAAAAAAGCCAGCGGTATTTTGACTCAAGAGTTTGCAATACCCAAAGATATTGCCTGGGCATGGGTCACTTTATTACTCTCGCAAGAAGAGCAAAAGCGCGATAGCGAAGAAAAGCGTTATAGCCGCATTGCAGAATTCGAAGCCTGGATTCTGGGTTTAAGCTTGCCAACGGACCCAAAAAATCCTGAGAGTGGTGCGGTGAGTCCGGGGGCTGTCAAAAATTCTGCAAGAAATATCTTTGAGTGGCCCCATGAGTACATATTCGAAGAGCCAGCAGCACCAAAGCATCTAGATGCTAAGGTTGGCTATAGCGATACGATCACCAAGCCCATTTTGGATGCAATCAAAGACGCCGGTGGATCTGATGATCGAGCAGCGCTGATTAACATCTTAGAAGGCTACGCAAAAGAAGGTAAAGAGCCGTTTGCCAATGTCACGCCAGAAGGTATTGAATGGAAAGGCAGCGCTTGGACGGAGGGCGATAAATACAATCTTCTAACCATTAAGACCCTCAATAACCGCCTAGCTAATCTACGCAAGAAGGGTTTGATCTAAGTAGACATTGCTTTGCGCCACCAAAAGAAAAAGCCCCTAGATTTCTATAGGGGCTTTACTTATTTGGCTCCGCGACTTAAGACCCAAGCTGGCGACTACCAATTCACGACTCGTCAAAACCTGCTGACAGTAGGCATTAGTTAATGAGTTATGCAGTGTTCAATTGATTAAGCTAAAGACGATGCCCTTGAATTATTCTTACCAAAAACATCACAACCGCTATCAATAGAAGGATATGTATAAATCCCCCCAATGTATAAGACGTAATGATTCCAGCAAGCCAAAGCACAATAAGTACCACTGCAATCGTTTCAATCATACGATTCCCTTTTCCATAGAAGTATTAATCTAGCCTCCTTCGATGGCGCTGTATGTGCTAAAGCGTACATATAAATATTGCCAATATGCCGCAAAATAAAAAAAACAGGCATTGGCATCTTTTTAACAATGCAATGTTTAGTTGTTCTTACAGAAAACTACTCTAGAAACTATGGGAGATCATGATGAGAAATCAATGCGTTGAGAAAAATATTTGTGTTCGGCTGTGCGATCAAACACCGAGAGATATCCTAATAAGTCTCCTGGAGGAAGAGGGTGATATTTTAGGTTGGGAGGCAGAAAATCTAATATATGAGTCAGCACTCCGTATCAATGAATTGCCTGAGGCAGCAATGAGAATGGCGAGGTTTGCGCTGAAGGGGTTGGTGAGGGATGGGGTTGTATTGAGTGAAAACGGCTTAATTTCCCTTAAGGATTAATGATTTTGAGTCTTTGGTTGCTTGCCTAGTAATGCAGTGTGAGCAACCAACGAGAATTACTCCCTTACTTTTGCAAATATTGTATTTGCGTCTCCGCGGTTTTCTGCCAAGGCCATTCTTAGGGCTTCATTCTCGAAGGCAATCAGGTCCACCGGATCCTTTTTTAGATCTTCCGTATTTTCAACGCCATCTAGATTGATTACGTAGGTCCAGATAATGTCTGGCGACCAACTTTTATTGTAAATATCAACAATACGTTTCATAAGCGTGCTTTACCGAGGCTCTCTAAGTTGCGCATTAAGAAGATCAATTACCTCAGCCCAATCTGCATCTTTGAGAATCTCGTCTCTGAGGAAATTTTTTTGACTTGGTTCCCAAAAGCTAGCTTCTGCGAGAACAATAGAGGGGTCCAGGGGTGCATGCACTTCAATAAATTGGTCAATTGCACCACCATCAGCAGGAAGCCCTAGCTGCTCAAATAAAGACTTCAGAGGATGAAAGGTAGCGTCCATATTTAATATCCTTTGTATCTAATACCTGTATACGCCAAAAAAATAGAGATGGCAACTAGCAAAATATTTACTCAAAATTGCATATTTGGATAGAAAGTATAAGATTGAAGGATGAATACCTCGAGGATTGAGCGCGATAGTTTTGGAGCTATTGAAGTTCCGCAGCATCGTCTATGGGGCGCACAAACCCAACGCTCTATAGGCCATTTTGATATCTCGACAGAGATAATGCCGCTTGAATTTATTAAGTCATTGGCATTGGTTAAGAAGGCTTGCTTAATTGCTAATATGGATCTTGGTCTTTTACCTCGGGAAAAATATGAGCCATTATTAAAGTCGGTTGATGAAGTGCTTGCTGGAGATCTTAATGATGAGTTTCCTTTATCCGTTTGGCAAACCGGTTCTGGCACGCAAACCAATATGAATATGAATGAGGTTCTTGCCAATCGAGCCATCCAAATCATGGGAGGCACTCTAGGTCAAGATCATCTCATTCACCCCAATGACGATGTCAATTTAGGTCAATCTTCGAATGATGTCATCCCAACGGCGATGCATGTCGCTAGCGTTACCCAGTTGCAAAATGAACTTTTGCCAGCCTTAGAGCAATTGATCAATACCCTGATAAACAAGTCCATTAAATTTTCTGACATTATCAAAGTAGGTCGTACCCACTTGCAGGATGCGGTGCCATTAATCCTGGGGCAAGAGTTTTCTGGTTATGTAGCCCAGCTGAAGTTGGCCCGTCAGGCCATTGCGCTTTCTACGCCGCAGTTATATGAGCTTGCAATTGGAGGCACTGCCGTGGGTACCGGACTCAATACTCACCCCCAGTTTGGAGTAAAAGTAGCCAAAAGGTTACAAGTACTTACTCATATTCCTTTTATTTCTGCCCCTAATAAGTTTGCAGCTTTATCTGGACATGAGCCCCTAGTATTTGTTCATGGCGCCTTAAAGACTCTAGCAGTGGCTTTAATGAAAGTCTCTACTGATATTCGCTGGATGTCATCAGGCCCTAGATCGGGTTTAGGTGAAATTACGATCCCTGAAAATGAGCCGGGCAGTTCCATCATGCCCGGCAAGGTAAATCCAACCCAATGCGAGGCACTCGCAATGATCTGCTATCAAGTGATTGGTAATGACGTCACTATTGGAATGGCTGCATCATCAGGTAATTTTGAGCTGAATGCCTTCAAACCCTTAATTTCGCATAATTTTTTGCAAACTATTCGGCTTTTGACTGATGGCATGAAATCATTTGAACACTATTGTGTACGTGGAATTGAGGCTAACATTCCCCGGATTGAAGAATTCATGAGTCGCTCGCTCATGTTGGTCACAGCCCTAAGTCCGCACATTGGATATGATCGCTGCGCCATGATTGCCAAGAGTGCTTATGAAAAGAATCTTAGCCTCAGGGAGGCTGCTATTGCAAGTGGTTTTGTCACTGACGCCCAGTTTGATCTGTGGGTTGTTCCAGGAAATCTTGTTTAAGTAATTATTCGGTTATGTGCGGTTTAGTACAGATCGTGGTGGGCGAATCGTAGACCATATATGTGTTCGGATGGATACATTCAAAGGATCGAAAATGAACTCTCAAATTAATCAAGTGGCTGTTCAAGCTCTCAATAAAATTATGGAACTTGAATTAGCGGGGGTCGTTAAATACACCCATTATTCATTGATGGTTTTTGGTTACAACCGAATTCCGATTGTTTCTTGGCTAAAAGGCAATGCTACTGAGAGCTTGGATCACGCCCACCGAGCGGGGGAACTTGTCACTCTATTTGGTGGTCACCCATCGTTAAAGATAGGCGCCTTATTGGAAACCGAACGACACGATATTGGCGATATCTTACGAGAAAGCCTTGAGCATGAGGTTGAGGCCTTGGGATCGTATTACGATCTATTAAAGATATCGACCTGCACGCATCCGGATAGTAATGGTGTTGAGTCTGTTTTGCTTGAAGAATATGCCAGAGAGATGATTGTGCAAGAAGAGATGCATTTAGATGAAGTTAATAAGATGTTGCGTAAGTCGGGTGAAATTGCACCCTTTGTTAATTAAGAGGGATGTTAATAATATGAGCAATATTAAAATTGCAGTCATCGTTGGTAGTTTGCGTAAAGAGTCCTTTAATCGCCATCTGGCAAATGCCATTATTAAAATCGCCCCATCAAGTGTGAGCTTTAAGTTGGTGGAGATTGGTGATCTGCCCCTATATAACCAAGACGAAGATGATCATCAGGCTGATGCCGTCAAAAGAATGAAGACAGAAATTCATCAATGTGATGGGGTGTTATTTGTTACCCCTGAGTACAACCGCTCCATTCCTGGTGTGCTTAAAAATGCGTTAGATCATGGATCTCGCCCTTATGGCCATAATGCCTGGGCAAAAAAACCTGCAGCCATTATTGGAATTTCACCGAGCCCTGTGGGTACTGCATTAGCACAGCAACATTTAAGGGGGGTATTAGCAACATTAGATATGCCAACCTTATGTCAGCCAGAGATGTTCCTGCAAATGAAGGAGGACTTTTTTGATAACACTGGAGCTATTGGCGAGGCTAGTAAGAAATTCATTAAGTCTTGGTTAGATCGCTACATTGTTTGGGTAACTACAAATAAAGGTATTTAAATTAACTAGGTTCGTCAAGATAGCCATAAAGCAAAAGGAACTCTATTTTCTTCATCACTATCTGGCAGATTGGCGCTCCTCTTGAAGCAGTATGCAATGCTATCTATGCGCTACAGAGCTGGCCTGAGTGGTGGCCAAGTGTCAAAAGTGTTGTAGAGCTAAACGCTAGCAATCGAGACGGGGTTGGGGGACATTATCAGTTCGTATGGAAGGGTGCCTTGCCCTATAGGCTAGAGTTTGCAATGCATGTCACACAATTTATACCTTCATGCATGATAGAGGGTTATGTGACGGGTGATGTTAGGGGCAAGGGGACATGGTTCTTATCAAGCGATGGCAAAACGACTACTGCGAGATATGAATGGGAAGTTTCTATATGCAGTCGCCTAATTCGATTATTTGCCTATATTGCGTATCCAGTTGTGAGATGGAACCATAATTTTGTCATGCATCAAGGGGGCTTATCTTTGGCCCGCTTGCTCAATGCCGATTTAATAAAAATTGAACACTCTTAGTTTGACTGGATTAGTAGGTCACATTGCCTTTGATGAATTGGACTCTTAAACATTCTTACTGGGGAGGAAATCATGCCAGAACATACAGATGAGGAGTCTCTAATGAATACCGAGAGTTCAGATAATAAGCAAATCAATCAAAACATAGATGCAGTATTAAATTTCTACGCTCGTGAGGAAAGTAAGATGAGTTTCGCTCAGCATCTTCTTGAGCGTATTAGCTGTTTTATAGGCGAGCCTATGTTTATAGCTCTGATTTTATTCTTTGCGGTTATTTGGATTACGGTAAATCTGGTATTGCCTCTCTACTCAGTAATTCAATTTGACCCGCCACCTTTTCATTTTCTGCAGGGGATCATTGGTTTATCTGCATTGCTAACGGCGACTATTGTTGTTTCGAATCAAAATCGTTTAGCAAGGCTTGAAGAGCGGAGAGCCCATCTAGATCTCAAGGTGAATTTGCTAACCGAACAAAAAACAGCAAAGATGATCGGCCTACTGGAGGAGCTAAGATTTGATTTGCCAAATGTTAAAAATAGGCCAGACTCAGAGGCTACAGAATTGAAGTATGCAATGAATCCAGGGCAGGTACTAGCTGCCTTGGACGAACGTAGTGAAATAAATCAATTACAGCAATCTTCCGCAGGAACCGAGGTAGTCGATGTTGATGGCCATAAATTAGTCTGAGATTTTTAGTGGGCGGTTAGTTGAAGTTGGATACCGCACAGATCATTGAAGATTAATTGATTAATCTTTAAGCTCATTAGCACGCATACTTGCTTAGTTGCGTCTTCTAAGAGTCTCTTAAAGGGGGTTGCATGAAATATTCAGTGAAGCGGGTGGGATTAATTTTCGCCATATCCTTGAGCCTTTTAACATCGGTAGGGTGCTCTAAGGAAGTGGATAAGGTCGGCGTGCAGCCTGCAGAGATTGCTCCAAATGAGTCTACGGAGAATGCAACACCCAATGCCTCTGCTGTTAAGTCAGATATTACAAAAGAACAGCAATCTAAAGAAATGCCTCTTCCGGGTCAGGCAAATGATCACTCAACTCTTGATCCAGTTGCCACTCAAAAAAATCATAAACCTTAGAAGCCCTCTTGATCAATTGCGAGCAACAGATGGCTGATGTGTAATGCTCATAAAACACGCGGTAATTTCTGTATGCAGTCTAATAAAAAACTTCAAAAAATTATCGCGGATAGATACTTGGTTGTATAAAAAGTATTGCTCTTAGCTGTAAATAATGGGCCCTAGATCGGCAATGCAAAGCTTCCTGATTTCATTAGTAGCTAGCTCCTTAACCTAGGATAAAACTAGGTACTTATGGATTAACAGGTTTTTGGGATCCAATTCAATCCAGATCTACACAAATAAACACAGCTTTAGAGGTCTCAATTGGGGTTTTGAGCTGGCCTATCGATAGAAGAGTGGCTACCACGTTGCTTAAATAACATCTAAGCCTGCTTACATTAGGCTGGTGGTTCAATATTGCTTAACGTGGCTTGAGGGGCCTATAACCATGGGGCGCCTAAATAATGAGGGTGTTTTTGCGTATTGCTATTTATAAGCTTGCCATTTATAAACAGAAAAGAAACCTTCGTATTGATAATGAGAAACATCACCATGGATTTCAGTAGCCGTACCGTAATGTATTCAAACTCCAGCAGCCTATGTTCAAGTTGCGCCTATCGCAGTCGTTGCGTCATTAATAAAATCTCTGCGAACGAGATTGATGGCCTTTCAAGATCCTTTATTTCGCGTAAGGCATTTCATGAAGGTCAGCATCTTTATAGAAGAGGGGATCCATTTGTTGGGGTCTATTCATTGCGATATGGAACAGTTAAGAATGAATTGGTTTTTCGCGATGGTGTAACTCAAGTAACCCACTTCTCAATACCCGGCGAGGTCTTGGGGGTAGATGGCCTAGGTAACGATAGGCATCAGCTAGATTCGATATGTTTAAGTTCTGTAGAGGTGTGTTCAATTTCCATACAGGATATAAATGGTATGACTAAAAATTTTCCTGAATTCATGGGGAACGTTACAAGCACACTTTCAGCATTGTTAAATATTTCTTATGCACACAATTATGATTTGGTGAATCTAAATTCGCTCGAAAGAGTTGCTGATTTTTTGATTGGTTATTCAAACCGCTTAAGTACGGTTGGCTTTGATCGCGATAATTTTATATTGCCCATGTCCCGTCCAGATCTTGCTAATTACCTGGGTGTAACAATCGAAACCCTAAGTCGCTCTTTAACGCATCTGGAGAAAATTAATGTAATTGCAGCAAAAAACAGGGAGATTAGATTCATTTCTAGAGAGCCGATATTTGAATTTCTGAATTCAGTTACCTTAAGAGAGAAGCATGAATTAATGAAGGGTAAGTCTCATTCTTATCCACCTTTTGATGAAAAAAGAAAACCATAAAGTGATATTGATTTATATGGTTTTCTGCTAGTCGATATAACACGTCCATAACAATCATCGGGTATTACTGTGTAGAGGATGACTGAGTGCGCCCATGATTTTGTAATATCTTCTCTCGGAATATCAAATCCTCAAAAATTAACTTTTCTAAAACATCGGCATGCCTCTTTGGAGTCTCCCCTGGTTGCTCGTTTAACCAATCATAGACTTCAATAATGCTTTTCATATTAATCAATTAAGTCTCCTTCTATCAGTTGCTGTAAAGGTTTATGGCAATGTTGACGGGTGAAGGGAATTGAACCCATATGGCATTCCTCCTGAGATTGCCGTTCTACCATTGAACTACACCCGTCCCAGAGAGCATGGGCTGGACATCTTTGCCGCGCTAGCAAAAAGATTTCGATTTATTCTCTCCCTCATAAATCGAACTACACATCATTTCCCACTCGATATTTATAAATACCTTTTAATTTTTAATTTTGATACGTATCAATTTTTATTGAGTATTTTGATTTCATCCATACTCTTCTGTGTAATATTGATTGTGAGGAAATGAATCGCTACCAATATCCTAGACACTTCCCAACCTCGCTTGGTACTGCTGTTCAAATCTTACCGGAGAAAGCCCATTGTTGTAACTATGGCGTCTAACCGGGTTGTAAAAAATTTCGATGTAATCA
>NZ_JACVPB010000006.1 GCF_018882085.1 Polynucleobacter sp. AP-Reno-20A-A9
GATCTGCCTCTTGCAATATCCGAACAATCTGTTCGTCTGAAAACCGTGCTCTCTTCATACCTGCTCCTTAGGTTGAAGGAGTCATTATCTCTAAAAGCTTTTGGTCTGAAAATCCCAGGACAGGTCACATCTAGGGCGCCTTGGTAAAGCAGGCCGTATGCTGTAGTTACGCCAGGTAAATTGTAGTTTCCAACCACTACGATAGTTCCAGCGCTCGCCCCACCATTTGGGCCATAAAAATTCAGGCCTGACGATGTGTCAGTCCCGCTAGCTTTCAAAATTGTCTTGGCTGGGCCAATTTTGTTCCAGCTATTTACGCTAGGGATCAACAGAGGACCGCGATAGAGAAGGCCGTAATTGGTTGTGGGTGTAGTGGTGGTATCCATGTTGATGCCTGTAAGGAAGACATCGCTAGAGTTGCCAATACCTCTTACTCCGGTAATCTCGGTCGATCCTGCAGGAAAATAGGGCTCAGTGAAGTATTGAATGCTTGCCGTTGCTGGAGTAGAGGATGAGCTTCCGCCGCCGCATGCAACTAGCGCTCCAGAGGCTCCAAGCGCACCAATACCTTTGAGTGCGAGACGGCGATTAACGTTGATGGTATTCATATTGTCCTTGTTGAATTTTCTTCGTGCGTGGATTGTTTGTGGGCTAATAAGAGTGCTGTGTAGATGCCCTGTGGGATCCAAGCTCAGAGATTAAATCTCTAAGTTATCAATCAGTCTTGTTTTGCCGAGCTTAGCTGCTGTCAAAATAACAAGTGGCTCACCTGCTTGCAGTTGTTCGTTCGATGCTGGGGCTAAATCGCTTTGCTGGCGAATGGCAATGTAGTCTGGTTGCCAGCCACGTTTCGCTAAAGAAGCAACTGCAGCTTTTTCAATCTCGGAGATGGATTGGCTATTACGATCCTTCAGTTGGATGACGCGCTCCCGGACTTCTTTGAGCGCCTTCATTAACTCTGGTGCTTCAGCGCGCTCTTCAGTGGAGAGGTAGCCGTTACGTGAAGAGAGGGCCAGGCCATCCTCTGCACGAATAGTTTCACCAGGAATAATTTCCACAGGTAAAGCAAACTGCTTAGCCATCTGACGAATAATCATCAGCTGCTGATAATCTTTTTTACCAAATACGGCAACCTTAGGTTGCACGCAAGAAAAGAGTTTTAGTATAACGGTGCAAACGCCCTTAAAGAAACCTGGGCGGAACTCGCCTTCGAGGATGTCACCTAATTGTTGCGGTGGGTCGACTCGATATTCTTGGGGCTGTGGATAAAGATCGCGCTCGGTAGGTGCAAACAGGATGTACACACCTTCTTTTTCCAGCTTGTCGATATCCGCTTGCATAGTGCGTGGGTAGCTATCAAAATCTTCGTTGGGACCAAACTGCAAGCGGTTTACAAAGATGCTGGCTACAACAGGATCACCATGCTGTCTTGCCAAGCGCATCAAGGAGAGGTGACCTTCATGAAGGTTGCCCATTGTGGGTACAAATGAGGCGCGGTTTTGACCTCTTAAGTGGTCGCGTAATTCTTGGATGTCGCTAATAATTTTCATGCAACAGGCGTGTAGGCGAGGCGCACATAGATTGGGGCGTAGGGCTCAGCTTGAGTAATTTCTACCAATGCTTCACGTGAGAGTTCAAGCATGGCGATGAAGTTCACGATGACAACAGGTATGCCCTTGCCAGAGTTAATGGCCTCTTCAAATAACTCGCTGAACTCAACAAATTTAGTGCTTTGTAGACGACGCAAAATACGTGTCATGAAGTCTCGCACAGATAATTCTTCGCGAGTGATGGTGTGGTGCTGTGTGAGTTTGGCGCGGTGCAAAACATCACGCCAAGCCATTTGTAAGTCTTCTACATTGACGTCTGGCCAAGCAATGGCGACAGTAGTATCCACATAACCATGGGCTACCTGGAAATCACGACCTTGCTGTGGAATCTGATCTAGCTCTTGAGCGGCAAGCTTCATGCGCTCGTATTCCAAGAGGCGCCGTACTAATTCTGCACGTGGATCTTCTACCTCTTCTTCGCTGTCCGCCTTCTTCATCGGCAGGAGCATGCGAGATTTAATTTCAATCAACATTGCTGCCATGAGTAGATACTCGGCAGCAAGTTCAAGATTGTGATGACGAATTTGATCAACATAACTCAGGTACTGTTGAGTAACCTGTGCCATTGGAATATCGAGTACGTTGAAGTTCTGTTTGCGAATCAGGTACAGCAATAGATCCAAGGGGCCTTCAAATGCCTCTAGAAAAACTTCTAGAGCATCTGGTGGAATATAGAGATCGGTAGGAAGCTTAAAAAGTGGTTCGCCATAAAGTTTGGCGAAAGCGGCCGACATGCCATCGGTAACCGATGGAGTGCTGTCGAGCAAATCCGACATCGGCTGTGCGCTAGGCTCAGTCATTCGAGTACACGTAAGCGCGTTGCTTAATATTTGCCTCTTTGGCGCGACGCTGATCTTCAACGCTTAATGGCTCTTTGTCCCAAAGGAGGGCGCGTCCAGCTTGCTGTTCAGCCTCGAGGTTTGGATGCTCGGTTTTGAGTTCAGTTAAGAACTGGGTGATTTCAGATTGATATCTTGCCATGGCATTTCCTAAAATACTCAATAAATTCAATAACTTATGAAATTAATTCGCAAAGTTATCTATGGACTACAACCGCCATTATAGGTGCTTTTTAGGGGGCTTTTTACAAGTTTGCAGCCAGCAAAGCCTCAATTTGAGGGGCTTCCACGCGAGTCATCAGGTGCTTGTAAGGCTTGATTGGGTTTTTGCTGGAAAGAGGGGTATTGATGTCTTCCCAGGAGAGGGGTAGAAGGGAGAAGAATTCTTCAACTCCTGCGGCTACTTGAGGAATAACCGGCTTGAGATACAGGCTCATCATCCGGAATGCTTCCAGGGTAATACTGCAAACCCGTTGCAGCTCAGCTTCACGCTCTGGATCTTTAGCGATTTCCCATGGCTTGTTCTCATCTACAAAGCCGTTTACTTTGTCAGCCAACTCCATCACGGTACGCAGTGCTTTTGCGTATTCACGTCCCTCATAAAGTTCTGCAATTTTGTCGCTCGATGATGCAATTTCTTTGAGGAGTGGATTGCTCATTGCTTCATCAGAAACAACGCCGCCAAATCGTTTTACTAAGAAGCCTGCGCTACGACTCGCAATATTGATGTACTTACCGAGTAAGTCACTATTTACACGCGCAACAAAGTCTTGAAGATTCAAATCTAAATCTTCCATGCTGTCATTGAGCTTGGTTGCGAAGTAGTAACGGAACCACTCTGGATTAAAACCACATTCGATCACGCTGTTGGCAGAAATCAAGGTGCCACGTGACTTACTCATCTTCTCGCCATCAACAGTTAAGAAGCCGTGAGCAAAAACATTAGTTGGTGTGCGATAGCCAGCAAACTTTAAAGTCGCAGGCCAAAACAAAGTGTGGAAATACAGAATATCTTTGCCAATGAAATGGTATTGCTCAGTAGTGGTATCTGGCTTAACCCACTCATCAAAATTAAGACCTTTAGCTTGGCAGTAATTGAGGAAGCTGGCGTAATAACCAATCGGGGCGTCAAGCCACACGTAGAAGTATTTGCCTGGTGCGTCAGGGATCTCGAACCCGAAATACGGGGCATCGCGGGAGATATCCCAGTCTCCCAGCTTGCTTTCGCCAGGCTGGCCAACCCATTCTTTCATCTTATTGCGAGCCTCAGGCTGCAATGGTGTTTTGACTTGCGTCCAGTCGCGTAAGAACTCTTCGCAGCGTGGATCAGACAACTTAAAAAAGTAGTGATCAGAAATCTTTTTGATGGGTGTTGCGCCACTCACTACCGAGAAAGGATTCTTTAAGTCAGTAGGTGAGTACGTTGCACCACACTTTTCACAGTTGTCGCCGTATTGATCTTTAGCGCCGCATTTAGGGCACTCGCCTTTAATAAAGCGATCCGGTAGGAACATTTCTTTAACAGGATCGTAAGCTTGCTCAATCGCACGCTTTTCAATCAAGCCAGCATCACGTAGCTTGAGATAAATACTTTGCGCTAACTTCTCATTCTCGGGACTATCTGTAGTGTAGTAGTTATCAAACGAAATGAGGAAGTTATCAAAGTCGCGCTTATGCTCTTTCCAAACATTGGCGATCAGTTCTTTAGGGGTAATACCTTCTTTTTCAGCGCGCAACATGATGGGAGTGCCATGCGTATCGTCGGCGCCAACGTAATGCACTTCATGACCGCGCATTCTTTGAAAGCGAACCCAAATATCGGTCTGTACGTATTCCACCAAATGGCCAATATGGATCTGACCATTGGCATACGGTAAGGCGGAGGTGACAAGAAGGCGGCGTTGAGAACTGCTCATGTAATACGGACTTAAATAAGAAGGTTAGAAGGTTCAATAGGGTGCAACACTCAATTATGCTGGCTAATGCAGTGATTTTAGTCTGCGGTTAAAGTAAAGCTCCGCGGAGTGTTCCTTAACCCCGATAAAATTGAGTTCAGCCCGACTTTAGAGAGTATTTTATGGCAGCAAAACCAACCATTCAGATGTCTTCTGCCTCCGTGCCCTTGGTGCATGAGGTCGAAGTTATGGATGAGCTGGGGCGCCTTAAAACTACCCATATTCCCGGGGAGCGCCCTTTAACCATTTATTTGGATAAGCGTGAAGTGGTAACGCTGATGACCTTGGGAAGTGCTCCAGAGGCCCTAGTCTTGGGTTATTTGCGTAACCAGCGCCTCGTGGAGTCTCCTGATGACATCGAGAGCATCCAGGTGGATTGGGAGACCGATTCAGCCGCTGTTAAAACCCGCAGAAGCACGGTAGATATTGATGCTCTAACCAGCAAGCGGGTAGTAACCACCGGTTGCGGTCAGGGGACGATGTTCGGTGGCTTGATAGAAGAGATGTCTGAGATTCAGCTACCCGAGGGGCCGCTACTCTCTCAAGAGGCAATAGTTGCCTTGATTGACTCGATTCGGATGCATGACACGATCTATAAGAAGTCTGGCTCGGTTCATGCTTGCGCAGTTTTTGAGCGGGACGGCAAGGATGGAGTGCGTCTTTTGCACTTCATTGAGGATGTTGGCCGTCATAACGCAGTCGACTCGATTTCTGGCTTGATGTGGCTAGCTAATAAGCCGGGCAAGGATTTGATTTTCTTTACTACGGGGCGCCTGACCTCAGAGATGGTCATCAAGGGTGCTCAGATGGGTATTCCATTCCTCTTGACCCGCTCGGGCGTTACCTTGATGGGCCTCGAGCTGGCACGAAAGACTAATCTGACCATCCTCTCTCGCTGCTCTGGTAAACACTTCGAGATCTATAACGCCCCGGAGAGGGTCGTTTTTAGCCAAAAACCCCAATAAATTCGTGGGCAGGGGAGGGCGAAGGTTTTACAATTCGGCCATGACTATTAAATCAGACCACTGGATCCGCCGCATGGGCGAGCAAGGCATGATCAGCCCATTTGAACCTGGGCAAGTTCGCCAAGACGCCGCCGGCAACAAAATCGTAAGTTATGGCACTTCAAGCTATGGCTATGACATTCGTTGTGCAAACGAATTCAAAATCTTTACGAACATCAATAGCACCATTGTTGATCCGAAGAATTTCGATGAACAATCATTCGTCGACTTCAAAGGCGATGTTTGTATCATTCCACCAAACTCTTTTGCACTTGCCAGAACGGTTGAGTACTTCAAGATTCCACGAAGCGTTTTAACCGTCTGCGTTGGTAAGAGTACATATGCTCGCTGCGGCATTATTGTGAACGTCACCCCATTTGAGCCTGAGTGGGAAGGTTATGTCACTCTAGAATTTTCAAACACCACGCCATTGCCTGCAAAAATTTATGCGGGTGAAGGCTGTGCGCAAGTACTCTTCTTTGAGAGTGATGAAGTCTGTGGCACTTCCTATAAAGATCGCGGCGGTAAGTATCAAGGTCAGCGGGGCGTTACCCTGCCAAAGACCTAAGACATTACGGTAGTGCGTAAATTTCTTTTTAATCGCCGTCCTACGAGGATTAATTTAGAGGAATATCGCGCCACACTTTCGCGCTCAGAAATGGCGCGCCCAGAGAATAACTTTTACCATTGGCTACTAGGCACCAGCTGGACTAGCTTTATGCTGCTAGTCGTTTTTGTGTATCTTGCAACAAACCTTCTATTTGCTTTTGCTTACATCGCATGTGGGGATGGCGCTATTACTCATGCCCAGCCAGGCTCTTTATTGGATGTTTTCTTCTTTAGCGTTCAGACAATGGCAACAATCGGTTATGGTCGAATGACTCCTGTGGGAAGCTGGCCTAATGCGATCGTGACCTTTGAGGCATTCTTTGGAATTGTTTACTCAGCCCTGACTACGGGATTAGCATTTGCTCGATTTACAAGGCCCACTGCAGGAGTACGCTTTTCTAAGGTGGCGGTAGTGGGCAGTCATAACGGCGTCAAAACATTTAAGTTTCGCGTGGCAAATGATCGTAGCTCTCATATTGTTGAGGCGCAATTACGTTTGTGGTTGATTGCAGAAAGCATGACAAGTGAGGGCGAGCGTTATCGCAGGTCAGTCGAGTTACAGTTGCATCGCTCCGAAAGTCCGGTCTTCTCTTTAACCTGGACGGCGATGCATAGTGTTGATGATAATAGCGCCTTAAAAGAGTACTTGGGTAAAGCGGCCATTGAGCAACAATGGCATTTATTGATAACCTTTACTGGTTACCATGAGAGCCTAGCCAATCAAGTCTATGCACGCCATGTTTACTTACCTAGAAATGTGCAGCAAAATGCGACCTTCGTCGATATAGTCACAGTTTTGCCAGATGGTGGTCGGGTCATTGACCTTGCCAATTTTGATAAGTGGATTCCGGGTAATTCGGATAAGTTAGCAGGGGAGTTTTTATGAAATTTCGTTTTCCAATCATCATTATTGATGAGGACTTCCGCTCCGAAAATATTTCGGGTTCGGGAATTCGTGACCTCGCCGAGGCGATTGAGAATGAGGGTATGGAAGTTATTGGCTTAACTAGCTATGGCGACCTAACTTCGTTTGCTCAGCAGGCTTCTCGTGCATCTTCATTTATCGTCTCGATTGATGATGAAGAATTTGACTCTGACTCTGAAGACAATGATCTTCCAGCCCTAAATAACTTGCGCGCCTTTATTACTGAAGTTCGCAAGCGTAACGAAGATATTCCCATCTTCTTGTATGGCGAGACACGTACCTCACGTCATATGCCTAATGACATCTTGCGCGAGTTGCATGGTTTCATTCACATGAATGAAGACACTCCAGAATTCGTGGCACGTCATATTATTCGTGAAGCAAAAGTCTATTTGGATTCATTAGCGCCGCCATTCTTCCGCGCGTTAACTAACTACGCCTCTGAGGGTTCATATTCTTGGCATTGCCCTGGCCACTCTGGTGGCGTGGCTTTCTTAAAGAGCCCAGTGGGCAGAATGTTCCATCAGTTCTTTGGTGAGAACATGTTACGTGCTGACGTCTGTAACGCTGTGGAGGAATTGGGTCAACTTCTGGACCATACGGGACCAGTGCTGCAGAGCGAGCGCAATGCTGCACGTATCTTTAATGCTGATCATTTGTTCTTTGTAACGAATGGAACATCTACTTCAAACAAGATTGTTTGGCACTCTACAGTTGCGCCTGGCGACGTAGTCCTAGTTGACCGCAATTGCCATAAGTCTGTAATTCATTCCATCACCATGATGGGCGCGATCCCGATCTTCTTAATGCCTACCCGTAATCACTTGGGCATTATTGGACCGATTCCTAAAGAAGAGTTTGAGTGGAAAAACATCAAGAAGAAAATTGATGCCAATCCGTTTATTAAGGATAAGAATGTAGTTCCTCGTGTGATGACGCTGACCCAAAGTACATACGATGGCATCGTCTACAACGTTGAGATGATTAAAGAGATGCTGGACGGCAAAGTTGATTCTTTGCATTTCGATGAAGCTTGGTTGCCGCACGCAGCATTCCATCCCTTCTATAAAGACATGCATGCCATTGGTTCAGATCGTAAGCGTACCAAGAAGAGTTTGATGTTTGCTACGCAATCAACTCACAAGTTGCTGGCTGGTTTGTCTCAGGCTTCACAAGTATTGGTGCAGGATGCAGAAGATACCAAGCTTGATCGTGATTGCTTCAATGAAGCCTATTTGATGCACACTTCTACTAGCCCACAGTACGCCATCATTGCTTCATGCGATGTCTCGGCTGCTATGATGGAATCTCCTGGCGGCACAACCTTGGTTGAAGAGTCTATTGCCGAAGCGATGGACTTCCGCCGAGCCATGCGTGAGGTGGATGATAAGTTTGGGGCCGACTGGTGGTTCAAGGTTTGGGGCCCAGATCATTTAGCTGAAGAGGGTATTGGCGAGCGCTCTGATTGGGTCTTGGAGCCATCCGCTGCCTGGCATGACTTTGGCAAGCTGGCTAAAGACTTCAATATGTTGGACCCAATTAAGGCAACCGTAGTTACGCCTGGATTGGATATTGAGGGCAACTTTGGCTCTATGGGTATCCCTGCGAGCATTGTGACTAAGTATCTTGCTGAGCATGGCGTGATTGTTGAGAAGTGTGGTTTGTACTCCTTCTTCATTATGTTCACGATCGGAATTACCAAAGGCCGTTGGAATACCCTCGTTACTGAGTTGCAACAGTTCAAAGATCACTTTGATAAAAATGCTCCACTTTGGAAAGTATTGCCTGAGTTTGTGGCTAAGCACCCACGCTACGAGCGTGTTGGCTTGAAAGATATTTGCCAGCAAATTCATGAGTTCTATAAGAGCCGTGACGTGGCACGCATGACTACTGAGATGTATACCTCAGATATGGTTCCAGCAATGATGCCTTCAGAAGCATGGGCAAAAATGGCACACAAAGAAGTAGATCGTATGCCGCTGGATCAATTGGAGGGGCGCGTAACTGCCATGTTGGTGACTCCATATCCTCCAGGTATTCCGTTGTTGATTCCTGGTGAGCGTTTTAACAAGCGCATCATTGGCTATCTCTACTTTGCTAGAGACTTCAATGAGAAGTTCCCTGGATTTGAGACTGACATTCATGGACTTGTTAAAACCAGTGTCGATGGCAAGAGCGAATACTACGTCGATTGCGTGAGACAAGAGCGCGATATTACTCTCTAATAAATAAGGCCCTTAAGGGCCTTATTTATTAATGCTAGATCAGTTTCTATTTCAGCAATACCGATGGTGATGCTGGGATGCTTCCCGGAATTTTCTGCAACGACATAAATTGGGATAGTAGCTTAATGGCGAGTGGTGAGTAACCATTGTTTTGGCTGGGGATGCTATAGACACTACCATCCAAGCCTTCAATGGTTGAAAAGGGTCTTGTTTGAGGTTTATCTTTATCGACTACTAACAATGCATACTCATTCGAGGTCTTTTTGTTGCTGTTAAAAGTAGTGGCTGTTGGGGGTAGCGTCAGCATATAAGGTGGATCAGCTAATTGGGCTTTCACTACCTGGCCTAGGAACTCAAATATATTGTTCGTTGAGCGTATCCGAATTTCAGCCTTGGGCAGTGCTTTCTTAGTAAGGTTGCCCTTCTTTAGCTCTTGTGCCAGTGTTTCTTGGCAGAAGAGTTCATCGCCAAACTCTTCCCGGACAAAGTTTTCGTACTTATTGGCATTGATGCAGAGTTTATATTTTTTTGATACTTGGATTGGTTGAAATATAAGCTCAGAGGGTAGGCCGACTTTTTGCAAAATGATATCTGCGCTCTTCATGGCTTCCAGCGTGTTACCTCCAAAATTTGCCTTAAGAGAGCTCATGCTTGCTGGAGGGCCAATCTTTTGGGAGGTATCTACCAGGTAAGCACCAAGACCGTAGCCAATTAATTTATAAAGTCGCTTTTGAAACTCTGGATAGTCAGGTCTTAGCGGGTTGTTGATCAGATAAGTTTGCGAGCCGTCAGGCTGAGTAATAATAATTTCGTCAACCACTAGACTGAGGAGAACTTCTTTTGGTATGTGATTGTGTTCAAAATACTTCACCATCTCTATTGGGAGTTCACTTAGGTAGCCCTTCCAAAATACTGCGTTATCCAGGGAGGATTGTGTGAAGTTAAAAGTATTACCAACCGATAGCGACACTCCGGGGGTAATGCTGTTAAGTCCACCGCTAATCGGAAGATAGCTGGCGTTGTAAGGCAGAATGCCGCCCGAGAAAAATGCGCTTGCATATGGAGTTGCAGTAATAGAGCCCGAGCCGTTGATTGTTGGCATATCTAAAAAACTCACCGGACGATCTTCAGAGGAACGCAAAATATTCTGAAAAATCATATTGATCTGATATTGCTCAAGCGTGTTGGCATACTTTGAGGACATCGCGCTGAAGTCAGGGGCTGTTGCTGATCCGCAGCCGTTTAGCACAAGGGGGAGTATCCACAATGGAAGCGTCTTGCGAATTAAGGAAGGAAAGTTCATTTTGTTAACCATTTTGAATTTTCCCTAGCGTAATGGATTTTTAAGACAAAGACCCACTCTTGGCACGAATTTGGGGAAAACCCCCTCCTTTAATTGGGGGGTGCTACTTGATTGGCTTATCCAGTTGAAACGTCACTGGAGCATCCTCGTCCACTTTATTGGAGGATGCCTCTGGTTTGCCCTCTTGATTGCCGGTGAAATTAAAGTCTTGGCTCTGAACTATGGCGGCAGGCTTATCTAGGAGTGTCGTAACTAATGCCGGGAATGCCATTACCAGCACGACCATTACTAGCTGTAGGCCTACCCAAGGCAGGGCGCCCCAATAGATATCACTACTTTTCACTTCTTTAGGTGCTACGCCTCTCAGGTAGAAGAGGGCAAAACCAAAAGGCGGATGCATAAAAGAAGTCTGCATATTCACACAGAGCATGACCCCAAACCACACTAGTGCCGCACTGGCTGCTGCTTGAGGATTGCCATTCATGGAATCGAGCAATACCGGTGAAAGTAATTTCACTGCTACTGGTGCCAACATCGGCACAACGATGAAGGCGATTTCAAAGAAGTCTAAGAAGAAGGCCAAAAAGAAAACAAACAGATTCACAACGATTAAGAATCCAATCCAACCACCAGGTAGATTAGAGAAAAGTTCTTCCACCCAGAAACCACCATCCACTCCTTGAAACACAACAGAAAAGCAGGTTGATCCAATGAGAATAAAAACCACCATGGCAGTAATACGCATGGTGTTTTGATAGGCCTCTTGTACTAATCCTTTGAGATTAGGAATACTTGCACGGCGCAGCCAAGCGAGAAGAAGTGCACCCATTGCACCCATGGCACCAGATTCTGTAGGGGTGGCAATGCCAGTCATGATGGTACCCAGAACCAGGAAGATCAGGACCGCTGATGGGATGATCCCCATGAGACATTTTTTCCAAAGTGCCCAGCCTTTGAGTGTGAGATCACTCTCTGGGACTGGCGGTAGATAGTCGGGGCGAACACGACTCAGGAAGAAGGTATACAGGGCAAAAAGAGCAATCTGCAAAAGCGATGGACCCCATGCGCCGAGATACATGCTGCCCACATCCGCACTGCCGCTTTGTGTTTTGAGTTGGTCTGCCAGCACAATCAATACTAATGATGGGGGCACTAACTGCGTAATGGTCCCAGAGGCTGCTAAAACGCCCGTAGCGTAGCGCATGTTGTATCCGTAACGCATCATTACCGGTAAAGAAATCATCGCCATAGCGATCACCTGAGCAGCTACAGTGCCAGTGATAGCGCCCAAGATAAATCCAACGATGATCACGGAGTAACCAAGGCCGCCACGCACGCGCCCAAATAGTTGGCCCATCGAGTCGAGCATTTCTTCTGCGAGACCGCAGCGCTCTAAGATAGCGCCCATGAAAGTAAAGAAGGGAATGGCCAATAGTAGATCATTGGCAAGCACGCTACCAAAGATGCGCTGCGGAATAGCTTGCAAAAATGGCATTCCAAAGAAACCTTCGCTGATCGCAATGGCTGAGAAAAATAAACCCGCAGCCATGAGTGAAAAGGCAACCGGGAAGCCAATCAACATAAAGACGATTAGCCCGCCAAACATGAGGGGCGGCATCCACTCTAATGGGATCATTGCATTGGCTTTTCGTAATGGAGGTCTTCGGCGGGGACGGTGGTTTTGCCCTGCAAAGCACCGATGCGTTTAATGATTTCTGAAATACCTTGCAGGCTCAGCATAAAAAACCCAAAGGGCACCACAAACTTAATGGGGTAGCGCGCCAATCCACCAGAGTTCAGTGAGTGCTCCATTACCAACCATGAGGGATAAAAAAGGGTGGTCCATGAGAGCCATGCGAATAAGAGGCAGGCAGGCATTAAAAAGAAGACTAGGCCAAAGAGATCAATCCACAAACGTCCCCGATCAGAGAGTTGTGAGTAGATTAAATCTACACGCACATGCTCATTGCGTTTGAGTGTGTAAGACGTACCGAGCATGACCGCAGCTGCAAAAAGATACCACTGCAGTTCTAGTGGCCAGTTGTTGCTGACATCCAATCCATAGCGGAGTATGGCATTGAGTGCGGATACGATACAGGACAGCAAAATCATGATGCTGGCTGTCTTGCCCAGAAGCTGGTTTACACGATCAATGCCTGCAGAAAGTTTGGACCAAAACCCCATGCACTTTAGAGGTCTGCGCGACCCCGTTTGATGGCGGCAAGCACTTGGGCTGGGGCAGTGCCACCAGCATGTTGGCGTGATTGTACTGAGCCATCAACGGTAAGTAATGCAAATACATCATCACTGATGAGTTCAGGGCGGTTATCTAAGCCGCATGCAAAACGAAGTTCTGAGAGGCTTAAATCTGTCAGCATACAGTTTCTGCCTACGCAAGCCTTAACAGCGTGTGCAACCGCTTCATGGGCATCGCGGAAAGCTAAGCCTTTTTTAACCAAGTAGTCAGCCAAGTCGGTTGCTGTTGCAAAGCCTTCTTCAGCAGCCTTCTTCATTACTTCTGCTTTCACTTCAATGTGCGGAACCATGTCAGCAAAAATACGCAGGGTATCTTGAACGGTATCTACCGCATCAAATAAGGGCTCTTTATCTTCTTGATTATCTTTGTTGTAAGCCAACGGCTGACCTTTCATCAAGGTCAACAAGGAAATTAGATCACCATAAACACGACCAGTCTTGCCGCGTGCTAATTCTGGGACATCCGGATTTTTCTTTTGCGGCATGATCGAGCTACCCGTGCAGAAGCGGTCTGGCAGATCAATAAAGCCAAAGCGCGGGCTCAGCCATAAGATCAACTCTTCAGATAGACGTGATACGTGCATCATCAAGATAGATGAGAAGGCGCAGAACTCAATCGCAAAGTCGCGATCAGAAACGGCATCCAAAGAGTTATTACAAATACCATCAAAACCTAAGATCTTGGCTACTTGCTCACGATCGATGGGGTAGGTGGTTCCAGCTAATGCTGCTGCACCTAAGGGCAGTCGATTAAAGCGGGCGCGTAAATCTGTTAAGCGACTTGCATCACGACTAAACATTTCGTAATAGGCCATTAAGTGGTGACCAAAAGTAATTGGTTGCGCCACTTGTAAATGAGTGTGACCAGGCATGATGGTGGAAGCATGTTTTTCAGCTAAATCCAAAAGCGCTAGGCGTAAAGATTTGAGAGTGACTGCAATCTCATCAACGCTGCTACGCAACCATAGGCGCAAATCTGTTGCTACTTGGTCATTACGTGAGCGACCTGTATGCAAACGCTTGCCGGCATCGCCTACTAATGCGGTTAAGCGTGCCTCGATGTTCAGGTGAACATCTTCCAGTGCTAGTTGCCAATTAAATTGACCAGACTCGATTTCGCTCTTGATTTGAGCCATACCCTTTTGGATATCGGCTAAATCTTGGCTGCTAATGATCTTTTGGGTGGCCAGCATTTCAGCATGGGCGAGGGAGCCGGCAATATCAACCATCGCAAAGCGTTGATCAAAGCCAATAGAGGCGGTATAACGCTGAACGAGTTCGTCGACAGGTTCTGCAAAACGGGCCGACCAAGCTTGGGCTTTGTTGGCTAAGGAATTATTTGATGAGCTCATAAACACAGTATATTGGTGTAGGTCTTTGATTATTTTAAATGTTATGTCCCAAACCCTGAATTCCTCCCCATCTGGCGCTCCAAAGCGCCTCGTAATCGCCTCCCGCGAAAGTCGCCTAGCTATGTGGCAGGCCGAGCACGTCCGGGATTGCCTTAATAAGCTCTATCCAGGCTGCGATGTCCAGATTCTGGGGATGACCACCCGTGGGGACCAGATTTTGGACAGAGCCCTCTCTAAAGTGGGTGGCAAAGGGCTTTTTGTGAAAGAGCTCGAAACCGCATTAGAGGATGGTCGCGCCGATTTAGCGGTTCATTCCTTAAAGGATGTCCCAATGGTAATGCCCGAGGGATTTGATCTTTCTTGCGTTATGGCCAGGGAAGATGCGCGCGATGCCTTTGTATCCAATGATTACGCCAGTCTTGAGGATCTTCCTCATGGGGCAATTGTGGGCACATCGAGCTTGCGACGTGAGTCAGTGCTACGCGCAAAGTTCCCTCATTTGGTTATAGAGCCATTGCGCGGAAATTTAGACACCCGTATGGGCAAGTTAGACCGTGGTGAATATCAAGCCATTATTTTGGCAGCCGCCGGCTTAAAGCGTTTGGGTTTAGAGTCACGCATTCGTGCATTCTTGCCATATGATCCTTACACCCCTGCAGCGGGCCAAGGTGCTTTAGGTATCGAGACATTAAGCAAGCATCCCAACATCAAACAATGGCTTGCTCCATTAAATGACTTGCCAACCTTGTTTGCTGTCTCTGCTGAACGTATGGTGTCTCGTCAATTGGGCGGGTCATGTGAGGTCCCACTTGCTGCGCACGCAGTATGGGATCAGAATCAAATGAACATTCGCTCTTTTGTAGCGAGTGTTGATGGAAAAGCTATTTGCTTGGCCATCGGTAGTGCTCAGGTGAAATCAGTTGAGGATGCGGAGGCCTTGGGTCTTGCAGTCGCAAAAGACTTGCTGTCACAAGGCGCCGCAGATTTAATTCCAACACTTCCTAAGTAATACAAAGCGCGATCTTCATCAGCATGAGCACCAAAACAATCATTGTTACTCGGCCTGCTGGTCAAGCGCGTCAATTGATTGAAGTCCTCTCCCGCGCCATCGAAGCCAGTGGCGTAGGAAAGCGTAGTCTGCCAGAGATACTTTCATTGCCTTTGTTAACCATTGCTCCAAAGTTGGATGAGCACTTGGCAGGCCATATTGCTGCTGCCTTAGATGATGCGGATCTTGCAATCTTTGTTAGCCCAAATGCCATCGAGAGTGTGATGCGTTTACTGGAGCGGGATTGGCAAGACCTTTCCAGGAAGGTGATTCCGATTGGTGTGATGGGGGGCAGCAGTCATCTTGCCCTGAAAAATCATGGCATTGGCCTGGAGGATCACCCAACACCGATCATCATCCCCAAAAATAATGAAAACTGGGACTCTGAGGGTTTGTGGAATGAGCTTCAATCTCTGCAATGGGATTGGCAGGATAAAAAGGTAGTGATCTTTAAAGGTGAAGGTGGTCGTGATTGGCTGGCTGACACATTAAGGAAGGCAGGCGCCACTGTGGAGGTTATTTCAACTTACACACGCATACCTTTGGATATTGACAATCCTTCTTGGCAACTGGTGCGAGAAATGGATTTGAGCAAATCTCTTTGGCTACTCACTTCTTCTGAGGCTGTTCGCTATCTTGGCGAAGTCATGAAGGATCAATTTACACAAAACCTCAATGTCGCTAGTGCGCTATGTCCACATCACAATATTGCGGATGCGGCTGAAATGATTGGGTTTGGTGAAGTCTTTACGAGTGAGCCGGGCGATGAAGCTTTAATCAAGTCAACCCTAGCTTGGCTGACAATCTAAAAGTAAAAGCGAATAACTAACGCTTTGCAGTCTGCAGTAAGGCAGGCAAGAAAATCTCATTTACCAAAATAGGATGACCCTTTAAGTGATAGAGGGTACGTCGTGCCCATAAGGGTGAGCCCAAGCCGGCAAAGTGCTTAGAGCACTTTTTCCACAATTCACTGCTTTTATCTAGGCGCGCAATATCGCGCGGCGGCTTTGCCTTAGAGTGTTTGCGAGTTTTACTAAATAAGACCGCACCCAAAGGTTTGGTGCCTAAGCGCAAGACCTGATGATTGCTACCACTGGAGCTTAAAGTCGGAATGACACTGTGTGCCATCACTAAAGGAACGCCATTTGAGCAGAGCAATACTTCCCGCGCTCTGCAGCGTCTGAGTCTGAAATGAAAATAGCGACTTTCGTCGCTATTGAGTGATTGAGGGCAGTCACGCAAAACCTGAACTTCTAGTTTGTGCCCAATTGCCTTCTCAATTTTTTGGGTGAGAGACCCGGTATCGCTTAGCCAAGGTTGCCACTCGCGTGGCGCCCGATGGATTTCACCGGAACCGACTCGATTCCATGCAGAACGGAGACGATTGCGGTGAATCATTTTTAGCTACCGCTAAAGCTACGACGTTGACCGCCGGCCTTTGGTTTAGCAAAACGTGGGCCGCCTGCTGGACGTGAGTCACCAGAGCGAGCCGGACGTGAGTCAGCAGAACGCGCGGGACGTGAATCAGCAGAACGCGCAGGACGTGAATCGCCTGAACGACTACCACCTGCATTGCCACCACCGAAGCCGCCGCCAGAGCGAGACTCTGAACGAGCGCCTGAGCCGTAACGACCGCCGCCACCGCCACCAGAGCGATTGCCACCACCGAAGCCGCCGCCAGAGCGACCGCCACCAGGACGACCACCGCCACCACCAAAGCTAGGCTTGGCTTGTGGCTCAAGACCAGCGATGACTGAAGCAACGATATCTTGCTGTGTAAAGCGTTCGATGTTGCGGATCTTCGCACGATCACGATGTTCAACTAAAGTGATAGCAACACCATTACGACCTGCACGACCTGTACGACCGATACGATGCGTATAGTCTTCTGGTTTCATTGGCAAGCCAAAGTTAATCACGTGACTAATACGTGGCACATCGATACCGCGGGCCGCTACGTCAGTCGCAACCAAAATCTTGGTGTGACCTTTACGTAAAGATTCGAGACGGCGCATACGCACAGCTTGAGGCATTGCACCATGTAGGGCAGTTGCTTCATAGCCATTTGCACGCAATGTGTCAGCAATTTTTTCACTCTCAACTTGAGTGCTTGCAAACACAACCGCTTGATCCAAATCGGCATCAGCCAAAATGTGTTCGAGCAATTTATGCTTGTGTGACATGCTGTCAGCCCAATGCAACTTCTGTTCAATGTTGGCGTGCTTTTCACCTGCGTGAGCAAGTTCAATACGCTTAGCATCTGTAGTCAACTCATTTGCTAAAGACATGATCTTTGGCGCAAAAGTTGCAGAGAACATCAAAGTTTGGTTACGGCCTGCGCAACGCTTATCAATAGCCTCGAGGTCATCAGCGAAGCCCATGTCGAGCATGCGATCAGCTTCGTCGATAACGAGTTGTTTTACATCGTCCAGGCGAATTGCTTTGCTATCGCACAAGTCGAGCAAACGACCTGGAGTTGCAACAACTAACAATGCACCTTTCAATGCCTGGATCTGCTTGCCGTAAGGCATGCCACCCATCACAGTTGCGATACGGATACCTTTCATGCCGCGAACTAAGTTCACTGCATCGGCTGCAACCTGTTGAGCTAATTCACGAGTAGGGCAGAGCACTAACACTTTAGGCTGTGCGCGACCTGGTACAGGTGAGTTGTTCGGGTTGTCTTCGATGAGTTGATTAATCAAAGGCAATAAAAAGGCTGCGGTTTTACCGCTACCAGTTTGGCTGCTAACCAATAAGTCACCACCAGCTAAAGCTGCAGGAATAACCTGAGCTTGCACGGAAGTGGCTTGGGTATAACCCAGTTCAGCAACGTTTTTAAGGAGTGATGCCGCTAGGGCAAAATTCTGGAACTCAGTTCCAGTGCTCTTTGAGTCTTTCGACTCGTGATTAGTTTCTTTAGAAAAAGTCATGCTATTACACATCCCCTTTAAGGGATGTCTCCGTATGTTGCACCCATGGTTTTTTATAGGGTGCGATGGTCAAAGGCATCGACCATCAGACAAGCGGCAGCGTTGTTGTGTTTATGACTTCTAAACTAATCGCTGAAATAGAGCTGGGGGGCGATGAATCAAATTGCTTTAAAAAGCCTCCTATTATGGCATTTTCAGCACTCGATTACAAGGGTATTCCCGACTTATTTAACAAATGGAGAGATAAAGCCTCATCTAGCGGGGTGAGTAATTCAACTATTGCTTGCTTGGCTCTCTATTTGAGATAACGCAAAAGCCACTCAGTCATTTTTCCGTATGGAGGGCGTGCCGTTTTGGTTCCCTTAAAAAGGTTTAAATCAAAGAAGCCGCGTACTTCCAGAATTGACTTTTGATGGCTGAAGGTATCAAAACCTGCTTTGCCGTGATAGCTACCCATGCCACTCGCACCGACGCCACCAAAAGGAAGATCCTCAATGGTGATATGTAAGAGTGTGTCATTAATGGTGACGCCCCCAGAACGTGTTTCATTTAAGACCCGCTTCATATTTTTTTTGTCTTTGCCAAACCAATAAAGAGCCAATGGATTTGGCTTGTTGTTTACATAAGCAATCGCTGCCGAGGTATCCGCAATGGTGATGATTGGCAGAATGGGTCCAAAGATTTCTTCATGAAGAATTCGGGCTTCTGGTGGAACATTAAGCAATACGATAGGTTCAAATGGTCTTGCACCAGCACCGGGGTTATTCAGTAAGGGAATCACTTTTGCGCCACGGTCTAGCGCATCGCTGACTAGGTGCTGCCAGTATTCCAGTTGTCGCTCATCAATGGGGCCTGTTAGTTCTTCCGGGTTACTAAATTGAGCTTGAGCTGCAGTTTGTAGCTCTTGAATACATTCTTCTTGAATGCTTTGCTCTAGCAAAATATAGTCAGGGGCAATACAGGTTTGGCCACCATTGAGTAACTTGCCATAAACAACCGAGGCGGTAGCATCTTTAAGATTGGCGCTCTTATCAATAATGACGGGCGTTGTGCCGCCCAACTCCAAAGTCACTGGTGTGAGATTTTCTGCGGCGGCACGCATCACTTTTTTGCCAATGGTTCCTGAGCCAGTGAAGAAAAGGTGATTAAAAGGTAGTGCTGCAAATTTCTCGGCCACTTCTGGGCCCCCGGTAGTGACGCAGAACTCGCTAGGGTGGAAATATTCTTGAATGAGACTTGCAATAAATCCTGAGGTGCGTGAGCTTCGTTCAGAAGGCTTGAGCCAAACGCGATTACCAGCAGCAAAAGCGGCGATCGCGGGAATGAGCGCCAATTGAACCGGATAGTTCCACGGACTCAGAATGCCAACCACGCCCAGCGATTGACTTTCAACCCAGGCTTGTGAGGCGCCCATGTGGAATGGAGCTTCTCTTTGCTCCGGCTTCATCCATTCTTTGAGATGCTTACGGGTGTACTTACATGCCTGATAAATCATTTGGCATTCAGCAAGTCTTGTCTCTACTGGATGGCGCACCCCGAAGTCAGCTTCGAGGGCTTTGCAGATTTTCTCTTCATTTGCCTCGATCATTTTTTCAATGCGGGCAATTCGATCCAGTCTCACTTCGAGGGTAGGGTTTGGTTCTGCAGCGTAGGCTGCTTTCATTTCATCGAGCTGGATAGTGAAGCGATTCATGGTCTATTAATAGTTGGCAGGTATTGGAATAAGGCATTAGGATAAAGCCATGGAAACAAATTTAGATAAAAAAGAACCCCTTTTAGAGCGCGCCACCTTGGGTGGAGGTTGTTTTTGGTGTCTTGAGGCGGTTTATCAGCAAATTATTGGTGTTCGGTCTGTGGTTTCTGGCTACGCCGGTGGCGCCAGACCCAATCCAACTTATGAGGCCGTCTGCACTGGTGTATCAGGGCATGCCGAGATTGTCGACATCTTATTTGATCCGCAAATCGTTTCATTCAGGGATTTATTGGAAATCCTTTTTGTCATTCATGACCCAACTACCTTGAACTATCAAGGCAATGATCATGGCACGCAATATCGCTCAGTGATTTTTACTCATAGTGAAAAGCAATCTCAGATTGCGCACGAGGTAGTGAAAGAGCTTGAGGATTCAAAAATCTACGCCAATCCAGTGGTGACGCAGATCGATGCTGCCCCAACTATTTATCCCGCAGAAGACTACCACCAGAACTATTTTCAGCAACATCCTAATCAAGGTTATTGCATGGCAGTAGTTGCACCCAAGCTGGCCAAATTTAGAGCGAAATTTAAATCGCTCATAGCGCCACAGTATTCCTGAGGATTAACAGTCTTTAGGGGGCTAGGCGGTTCACTCGCCACCCGGCACCCTCTAACTTGTAGTGCATGCGGTCATGCAGCCTAGAGGGGCGGCCTTGCCAGAATTCAATTTCAGTAGGGCGTAGGCGGTAGCCACCCCAATGCTCTGGGCGCGGAGGGGTATCGCCAAACTCCGCCTTAAATCGCTTTTCTGCTTCTTCTAAAAATTCACGGTTTGGGATAGCAGCGCTTTGAGGTGAAGCCCAAGCACCAATTCTGGAGGCAGATGGGCGGGAATGGAAGTACTCATCGCTTTCAGCTGCACTAACCCGTTCAACAACACCCTGAATACGTACTTGGCGCTCTAATTCATGCCAATGAAAGAGGAGGGCTGCCTGAGGGCGGATAGCCAAGTCTTTGCCTTTTTGGCTCTCGTAGTTGGTAAAAAAGGTAAAGCCGTTTTGATCTGCGCCTTTTAGTAAGACAATACGGGCTGATGGATTGCCTGATTTATCCGCTGTTGCAAGGGTCATAGAGTTAGGTTCCGGGCACTCCGCCTTCACAGCTTGGTCAAACCAAAGCTTGAAAAACTGGAGGGGGTCCTGAGGAACCTCGGTCTCTGAGAGTTGACCAAAGGTATAGTTTTTGCGGAGTTGTGCAATGGAGTCCATTTATTCAGTATAAAGAGAAGCTATGGCAGAAGACAAGGTAGAAGGCAGCTTAGAAAATCGTCGTTTTGGTGGGGTTTCACGACTCTATGGGCCAGAACTGCGCGAGCGCTTTCTGAATGCAACAGTGGTGGTAGCTGGTCTAGGTGGAGTGGGATCCTGGGCGGCAGAGGCCTTAGCTCGCACCGGTATCGGACATCTTGTCATCATTGATTTTGATCACATCTCTGAGAGCAATACCAATCGACAGTTGCACGCCATAGAAGGGCAGTACGGCAAGGCAAAGGTCGAAGCAATGACACAACGTATTCTGCAAATTAATCCCGAAATCAAACTGACTTCTTGTGATGAGTTTTTAGAGCCAGAAAACTTAGATCGACTCATTCCGGCTAATGCATTGGTATTGGATGCGACTGATTCAGTGCAAACCAAAATTGCTTTATCAGTTTGGGCTGTCAAAAATAATCGCGCTTTAGTAATGTGTGGTGCTGCTGGCGGCAAGTCAGATCCCACATCTGTACGCTGTGAAGATCTTTCCAGAACCGAACAAGATGCATTGTTAGCCAAGGTTCGCCAAGGACTAAGGCAGGATCATGGTTTCTCCAGAAATCTCAAGAAAAAAATTGGCATTCGTGCGATCTATTCGCATGAACCACGAGCGGGGGCTTCCAGCGGAGGTCTAGCTTGCTCGGGCTATGGCTCAACCGTGATGGTGACGGCTGCCTGCGGGCTTGCCGCTGCCGCAGAAATTCTGAACCTCATCTCTGCTCGGTAAGATTTTCTTAAAAATTGCCGTAAATCCTTAAGGGGATTCCCTGTAGGAAATTACTGATTCTTTTGCAGTCAGAAATTATTTATCTCAAACTCCACCTTGATTTAAAAGGCATTTCTTTTCTTATCCAAATAGTTTTATTCATTTAGTTACTTTAGTAATTTTCCTCCCCTAGTGCTTGTCGCTTGTCCTCCCTAGACTTTGCTCCGTTGGTAAATCGCCAACGACAAATCGAAAGGAGGTCTCTCTTGCAGACTGAACACACTGGTTTAAAGCGCCATCTCAAAGTACGGCATATTCGTTTGATGGCCTTGGGCTCAACAATCGGCGTCGGATTATTTCTGGGGTCGGCAAGCGCAATTCAAATAGCGGGCCCATCCATTCTTCTAGGTTATTTGCTCGCAGGTATTGTTGCCTTTATTGTGCTGCGTACGCTTGGTGAGATGGCGGTGCATGAACCTGTAGCTGGTTCTTTCGCGGCCTACGCGAATACCTATGTAGGCCCACTAGCAGGGTATATGGTGGGCTGGGGGTATTGGACTTATTGGATCGTAGTTGGAATTGCTGAAGTTACAGCAGTTGGCATCTATATGAGTATTTGGTTTCCCGAGACGCCTCAGTGGATTTGGGCGCTTTCTTCGATTCTGATGATGGGTTTAATCAATCTAATTGCCGTAAAGGTATTTGGAGAGTTTGAGTTTTGGTTTGCTCTGATCAAAGTAGTGGCGATTGTCGCGATGATTGCACTGGGAGGTTCGGTCATCTTGTTTGGTTTTACGAATGATTGGCAGCCCATTGGCCTGAGTAATTTATGGCAGCACGGCGGTTTCTTTCCAAATGGTATTAGTGGAATGTTGCTCTCATTGCAAATGGTCTTGTTTGCCTATGTTGGTATAGAAATGATTGGTCTTTCTGCGGGCGAGGCTGAGAACCCACACAAAACTATTCCCATGGCTATTGACTCATTGGCCTGGCGCATTCTGATTTTTTACATGGGCGCCATCCTAGTCATTTTGGCAATCTTTCCTTGGAATCAAGTTGGACAGCAAGGTAGCCCATTTGTAGTGATGTTTGAAAGGCTGGGTTTGCGAGAGGCAGCAGGCTTAATTAACTTTGTCGTGATCACGGCAGCACTTTCTTCTTGTAACGCTGGCATCTTTAGTGGTGGACGCTTGTTGTACTCCTTATCATCTAACGGATACGCTCCTAGATCTTTTTCAAAGCTCTCTAGGTACGGCGTTCCTCATCGTGCGGTGATGACCACAGTCGGAGTCTGCATGTCAGGTGTAGTGCTCAACTACTTTGTACCCGACAAAGCCTTTCACTACATGATGGCTGCAGTGACCTTTATCGGTCTCATGGTCTGGATTGCGATCTTGATTACGCAGATCAAATTCCGTCGCTCGCTCTCTAAATCGCAAGTGGCGGAGTTAGGGTATCGCGCTCCTTGGTGGCCTTATTCCTCATGGTTTGCTCTGGCATTTATTGGCTTAGTAGTGGTGCTAATGGGCTTTCATGAGGATGCACGGATCGCACTCATCGTGGGGCCGTGTTTATTGGGCGTGTATCTCGCAATGTTTTATGTCGTGGGACTACATCGCAAAACAGCAAACCAGCGTGACTTTAAATAATAGGAGAAAGCAATGATTATTGGTGTACCTCAAGAGGTTAAAAATAATGAGTTCCGGGTGGGATTAACCCCGGGTAATGTCAGCGGACTTTGTAAGCAGGGACACTCTGTTTTGATTCAGCGAGGAGCTGGTGAGCAAATCGGCTTAACGGATGAGTCTTATCGACTTGCTGGAGCTAGCCTAGTTGATAGTGCAGCAGAAGTATTTCACAGGGCGGAGATGATTGTGAAAGTCAAAGAACCTCAGGCGCAAGAATGCGCCATGTTGCGCGAGGATCAAATTCTGTTTACTTATTTGCACTTAGCCCCAGATCCGAGGCAGACAAAAGCTTTACTGCAATCGGGTGCCACCTGCATTGCCTATGAAACCGTTACCGCCATGAATGGCGCTCTACCGCTATTGGCGCCTATGAGTGAAGTGGCGGGCCGGATGTCTATTCAGGCAGCTGCATCGCATTTAGAAAAGACTAATGGCGGCTTAGGCGTTCTGATGGCTGGCGTACCCGGTGTCTCACCGGCCAAGATTGTCATTTTGGGTGGTGGCGTCGTGGGCCGTAACGCTTTGCAAATGGCAGTCGGCATGGGGGCTGATGTTTGTATCTTTGATCGTGATATTGATCGCTTACGCCAAATCGATCTGTTTTACGGAAATCGAGTGAGAACTTTTTATTCTGACAGCCTACTAATTGAACAAGAATTATGTGAGGCTGATGTTGTGATTGGAGCGGTTTTACTGCCAGGCGCAGCGGCCCCCAAGTTAGTAACACGTGACATGATTAAAACAATGAAGCCAGGTTCAGTTGTAGTGGATGTTGCCATTGATCAAGGTGGCTGTTTTGAAACATCTAAGCCGACTACACATGCGGATCCAACCTTCTTGGTGGATGGTGTACTGCATTATTGCGTGGCCAATATGCCCGGAGCAGTTGCAAGAACATCAACCTTTGCCTTAACGAACGCTACTTATCCATTTGTTGAGGCTTTGGCTAACCGCGGAGTGATGAAGGCACTCTCAATTGATCATCACTTGCGCAATGGTTTGAGCGTGCACAAAGGGATGCTGACATCAAAGCCTGTTGCCATGGCTCAAGGCTTGGACTTTGCATTGGCTGAGGAGCTTTTAGTGGCGTAGCAATATATTTCCAAAATGAGTGGGTCTGGTGAGTGCTAGGATTTAAACTATTCCTGATATGCAAAACTTACTGGACCTACATCATTTATGGATTTTTCAGCCTTAACCCTCTCTGCTGGGGTAGTTGCTTTAGCGGAGATGGGAGATAAAACCCAATTACTCTCATTGATGCTAGCGGCTCGCTATCCCAAGCAGGCGTTAGCGATCATTGCAGGCATCTTTATTGCCACGATTGCAAATCATGCTTGCGCCGCCTTATTAGGTCATTGGCTAACCACCTTGGTATCACCTGATGTCATGCGTTGGATTTTGGGTTTGAGCTTTTTAGGAATCGGCTTATGGTTGCTGGTGCCGGATCATATTGATGATGCAGCTGGATCCAAGGTGGCTGATAGAGCTCTCCAAGTATTTTTGCTAACGGTAGGCCTCTTCTTCTTGGCGGAGATGGGTGATAAGACGCAAATTGCGACCATTGCCTTAGGTGCCCGCTATGAGGATGTGGTCTCAGTGACGATTGGCACCACATTGGGGATGATGCTGGCCAATGCGCCAGCTGTCTGGATTGGTCAGAAATTCACGAAGCGTATGCCCATTAAGTGGGTTCATGCAGTGGCGGCAGTTACTTTTATTGCTATTGGCTTGGCCACCCTAATATGGGCCTGAGATAACGAGACAACCAGTCTGCCGGCCTAGACTTAAAATAGGCTCATGAAAACCGATCTCCCCCAGAGCTTTCGTAGGCTCGAATACCTCCCGCCCGCATACACCTTCGACCAGGTTGAGCTAGACATTGCTCTGGATCCGGCGCGAACCATTGTGAAAAGTCGCGTTGAGGTTTTGCCAGGCAAAAGTTTTAAGCCAGGAGCCCCCTTAGTTTTGGTCGGGCAAGAGCTCGAGTTCGTCAGTTTGCGCATCAATGGTGAAGCGCATCGTCATTTTGAACTAACGTCAGAAACGCTGGCGATTCATTCAATACCAAATGAAGGTAAAGAAAAGTTTGTTGTAGAGATAATTTGCGTTTGTGTTCCAGAAAAAAATACTACTCTCATGGGCTTGTATGTTTCTAATGGAAACTTCTTTACTCAATGTGAAGCAGAGGGTTTCAGAAAAATTACTTACTTCTTAGATCGCCCTGATGTGATGGCGCGCTATCGCGTGACATTGCGTGCGCGGGAAGCCGAGTGCCCAGTACTGCTATCCAATGGTAACTTACTGACTACAGAAAAACTACCTAATGGTTGGCATAGTGCTACTTGGGAAGATCCGTTTCCAAAGCCGTCCTATTTGTTTGCCTTAGTTGCTGGTAAGTTGGACTGCATTGAAGAAACCATCACCACAAGTAGTGGCGCTAAGAAGCTGCTTCAGATTTGGGTTGAGCCGCATGACCTCAAAAAGACGCGACATGCTATGGACTCCCTAATTGCCTCTATTCATTGGGATGAAAAGCGTTTTGGATTGGAGTTAGATCTAGAGCGCTTCATGATTGTGGCCGTAAGCGATTTCAATATGGGTGCAATGGAGAACAAAGGATTGAATATTTTCAATACTAAGTTTGTTCTTGCTCAGCCAGAAACAGCTACCGATGCTGACTTCGCCAATATTGAGAGTGTGGTTGCTCATGAGTACTTTCATAATTGGACTGGTAACCGTGTGACTTGTCAGGATTGGTTTCAGTTGTCCCTTAAAGAGGGCCTGACTGTATTTAGAGATCAAGAGTTTTCTGCCGATCAAATGGGTAGCGAATCCGGTAGGGCAGTCAAGCGTATTGAAGACGTCAGATTATTGCGTCAACTTCAGTTCCCTGAAGATGCGGGTCCGATGGCGCATCCGATTCGTCCTGATGAGTACCAAGAGATCAACAACTTCTATACCGTCACAGTCTATGAGAAGGGCTCTGAAGTCGTGAGAATGTATCAAACCCTCTTAGGTAAAGAAGGTTTCCGTAAGGGCATGGATTTATATTTCAAGCGTCATGATGGTCAGGCGGTAACTTGTGATGATTTCTTGGCAGCGATGGCTGACGCTAATGGTAAAGATCTGACCCAGTTCAAGAATTGGTATAGCCAAGCAGGTACTCCGAGGGTTAAGGTGCAAGAGCATTATGACTCTGCAAAGAAACAGTACCAGCTGACGTTGAATCAAAGTTGTACGCCTAGCCCAGGCCAACCAGAGAAGAAGCCTTTTCACATTCCATTGAAGATGCGCTTAATTACAAAAGCCAATGATCAAGCTGAACAGTTATTGGAGTTGATGCAAGAGAGCCAAACCTGGACTTTTGACAATATTCAAGAGCGCCCAGTTCTCTCGATTAATCGCAACTTCTCGGCACCAATCAATTTGGATTTTGAGCAGTCTGAGGCAGATCTTCTAACTTTGTTCTCAAGCGATGATGATGCATTTAACCGCTGGGAAGCTGGCCAGAAGTTGGCGATGCAAATGATTTTGCATAATCGTTTGCCTGATGAGCGGCTGATTGATGCGTACCGCAATATCCTGCTAGACCCTAATTTGGATCCAGCCTTTAAGGATCTGGCTTTAACACTGCCTGCAGAGTCTTATTTGTATGAGCAATGCAAGAGCGTTGATCCCCAGAAGATATTTGCTGCGCGACGCGCTTTCCGTAGGGAGATAGCCAAGCAGTTGCAACTTGAGTGGGCCGCCTTGTATCAGCAGATGCAAACACCTGGACCATTTAAGTCTGATGGGGTAGATGCTGGTAAGCGTGCCCTGAAAAATCTAGCATTGAGCATGCTGCTTGAGGCGGCACCAGCAGTGTGGGGCCCAATGGCCGCTAATCAGTATCAAATTGCTGACAATATGACTGACCGTTATGCAGCCCTATCAGCATTAGTGGTGCACGGCGCAAAACAAGCTAAAGATTGCTTAATTGATTTTTACAATCGATTTGCTAACGATGCCTTGGTCATTGATAAGTGGTTTGGATTGCAATCTAGTCGTCCGCCAGTAGAAGGTCTAGACTCCACGCTTGCTGAAGTGAAGAGGCTCCGTGAGCATCCTGCATTTAAGTTAAATAATCCAAACCGAGTTCGCAGCGTGATTCATTCATTCTGTGCCAACAACCCAGCAAGCTTTCATCAGGCGGATGGTAGTGGCTATGAGTTTTGGGCGGACAGCGTATTAGCCTTGGATCCTATCAATCCTCAAGTGGCCGCTCGCCTCGCAAGGGCGCTAGATCGCTGGCGTTTATTTGCCCAACCCTATCAAGAACACATGAAAGCGGCTCTGGAGCGGGTTTCAGCATGCCCAACACTCTCTCCGGATGTGAGGGAAGTGATTGGAAAAGCGCTGGGTAATTAAATTTAACGTGGGATATCTTTCATTTCAGGAGTCATCCCGCCTAGTGCCACCAGTTTTTTAGTGGCCTGCAATCGAACAAGGGTTGTAATTGCCTCATTAATCAGGTCGCCAGGGCTAAGCTGTGGATCGAAATACTTCATGGCATCCAGGATCAATTCGTCATCAACATTGACTATCATTGCTAAAACCCCTGTTTTAAAGTGCGTAATTTCGTATCGATAAGCCATAAATTATGATGGCACTTAAGAACAAGGCAAAATAGACCTTAATTTCAATAGAGCTTTGGAGTAATACCTTTGTCCTCAAGTACCCATATCAATTTCAAGCAATATTTGACCTCCGCAAAGCCGGCTGGCGCTGCTATCCCGAGTGGATTGCAAGATTTGCTGACCGCGGTTGCTAATACCTGCTCAACCTTAAGTCATGAAGTAGCGCAGGGCGCTTTGATTGGCTTGTTGGGTTCCGCGGGCACTGGCAACGTACAGGGTGAAGTTCAGCAAAAGCTCGACATCATTGCCAATGATTTATTAATTGATGGTGTTAAAGGTTGTAAATCTCTCGCAGGCTTGGCTTCAGAAGAAATGGAGCTGCCAGTTCCGGTCCAGGATACAGGCGATTACTTGCTGTTATTCGATCCACTCGATGGCTCATCCAATATTGATGTGAACGTTTCAATTGGAACCATTTTTTCAGTGCTCAAGAAGCAAGACCCAAATGCACCTTTACAGACATCTGACTTTTTGTTGTCAGGACGTCATCAAGTTGCTGCAGGTTATGTGGTGTATGGCCCCCAAACCACGATGGCCTTGACCTTGGGTGATGGGGTGGTGATGTTTACCTTGAATAAGGTGACTGGTGAATTCTTGTTGATTAAAGACTCGGTAACGATTTCTCATTCCACCAAAGAGTTTGCAATCAATATGTCCAACATGCGCCATTGGGCTGACCCAGTCCGTCGTTATGTTGAGGAGTGCTTGGCTGGCGTCAGTGGCGCGCGTGACAAGGATTTCAATATGCGTTGGATTGCTTCGATGGTGGCGGATGTGCACCGTGTTTTATCTCGTGGCGGGGTGTTTATGTACCCATGGGATCAACGTGAGCCACACAAGCCAGGCAAGTTACGCCTGATGTACGAGGCTAATCCAATGAGTTTTCTGGTAGAGCAGGCGGGTGGAGCATCCACCAATGGCACGGATCTCATTATGGATTTGCAGCCAACAGACTTGCATGAGCGTGTTTCTGTGATGCTGGGCTCTAAAGAAGAGATTGATCGCATTGTGCACTATCACTCATAAGCGCATTAGTGCTTCAGAAATAAAAAACCCAATCGCACGATTGGGTTTTTTAATGTCAAAAAATACTGATTAAGGTCTGACCTGTTGTTTGAGGTAAGCAAGAGATTCTTCCACTTGGTCAATCAGAATCAGGCAGATATCGCCAGCGGCAAGATCGTTTAGGGCCGTATCAATGGCCTTAAATTCACCATGAATCTCTTTGACCTGTTTAGCCTTAGTGGCGCCAACCAAGCCTTCTTGCAAGAGTTTTAATACCTCGCCATCTTCACGGCCACGTTGACAGGCGTCTTGATAAAGAATGACGTTGTCAAATGAGTTGCCCAAGATGCGGGTTAGATCGCGGATATCTTCGTCACGACGATCACCTGCACCGCTAATAACAACGTGACTCTTTTTAGGTTTCATGGCTTCAACCGCGCTAGTAAGGGCGCGCATAGCATCAGGGTTATGGCCATAGTCAGCAATGACAGTGGCGCCATTGTGTTGAAATTGATTAAAACGCCCTGGCACTGAATTAGGATCACTCTCAAAGCTATGCAGACCGCGAGCAATCTTCTCAGCATCGAGACCAAGAGCCCAGGCTGCGCCAATAGCGGCCATCGTATTTTCAATTTGGAAGCCTAATACACCATTTTGTGTCAGCGGAATTTCACTGATAGGGAAGCGGTACATTACACGCGATCCCTTGGAGGCGACAATATAAGCGCCATCAAAATAAATTACTTTTTTATTCTTAGCGCGATGAGCGGCAATCACTGGATGGTGTTGGTTTTGGGCAAAGAAGATCACTCGGCCAGAACACTTATCACCCATTTTTACAACCATAGGATCTGCAGCATTTAGGACGGCAGCGCCTGTGGGCGCCACGTTTTGCACAATCACGCGCTTGAGAATGGCCAAATCTTCAACACTGGCAATGTAATTGAGGCCTAGGTGATCACCTTCTCCAATATTGGTTACAACCGCAACTTCGCAGCGATCAAAGCCAAGACCCTCGCGGAGCATTCCACCCCGAGCAGTTTCAAGTACAGCCGCATCAACATCTGGATGCATTAGGACATTACGGGCACTCTTGGGTCCGCTGCAATCACCGGTATCGATGAGTCGATGATTAATATAAACGCCATCGGTACCGGTCATACCAACCCGAAGGCCAGTTTCATTTAACAAATGGGCAATGAGGCGCACTGTAGTAGTTTTGCCGTTCGTGCCGGTAACCGCCACCACTGGTATACGTCCATCTTCACCGAGGGGGAACATCATATTGATGATGTCTTCTCCAACAGGGCGTCCTTTGCCATACGAAGGCTTTAGATGCATACGTAATCCAGGTGCAGCATTGACTTCAACGATGCCACCGCCTTGTTGCTCTAATGGCTTGTAGATGTTTTCACAGAGGATGTCTACACCAGCAATGTCAAGACCGATCATCTGAGCGGCCGCTACAGCACTTGCTGCCACGTCTGGATGAACGTCGTCAGTAACGTCAGTGGCAGTGCCACCAGTGCTGAGATTGGCGTTGTTACGGAGTAAAACACGCTCACCAGTCTTGGGTACATATTGTGGGGTTAGGCCAGAGCTCGCTAGGTGGGCCATGGCAATGTCATCAAAGCGAATTTTGGTTAGTGCTGTTGCATGGCCGTCGCCACGCAATGGGTTTTTATTTTCGATTTCAACGAGTTCGGCTACGGAGTGGCTACCATCACCTACGACTTGTGCTGGCTCGCGACGAGCGGCGGCTGAAAGACGATTGCCAACAACGAGCAAGCGATAGTCTGCTCCTGGAAGGTAGCGCTCAACAATCGTTTCACGACCAAAGGCCTGGGTCACAACAAAACCAGCGCGTACCTCTTCTTCGGTTTGAATATTGGCCACAACACCTTTGCCTTGATTGCCATCTTTCGGCTTTAAAACAACCGGGCCACCAATTTTTTGAGCAGCACGCCAAGCGTCATCAGCAGTGGTAACTACTTCACCAATGGGTACGGATACGCCAGCAGCAGCAAGTAAGTTCTTGGTGAGCTCTTTATCTTGTGCAATGGCTTCGGCAATTGCACTGGTATCGCTAGTCTCTGCAGCTTGGATGCGCTTTTGTTTGCTACCCCAGCCAAACTGCACCATGCTACCTTCGGTCATCCGGCGGTAGGGGATATTGCGTTGTACTGCGGCATCCACGATGGAGCCAGTACTTGGTCCAAGACGAACGTCCTCGTACAGGGCCTCTAATTCGGAGAGGGCGGCAGCAAGATCAAATGGAGCATCATTGAGCGTTGCCTGAATTAATGCAAAAGCAAAGTCAAAAGCCATACGACCGACTACTTCTTCGGTGTATTCCACCACAACCTGATAAACGCCAACATCAACGGTTTGCACTGTGCGACTAAATGTTACGGGACAGCCTGCTTGTGCTTGTAGGCCAAGCGCTGCATGCTCAAGGGCATGAGCCAAAGAGAGTGCCTCATTGTGGCCGCCGCGACGCATGCTGCCCAATTGGGGAAAGCGCTCACGAATCTTGGTTTCAAATTGAGGGATAGAGTCGATTGAGCGTTCAGACTCATCACAAGAAACAATCGCTTCTAAAGCGGTGTGGCGGCTCCATAAATTTGGGCCGCGCAACATACGAATACGGGTGATTTCCAATTAAGCCCCTGTAGCAGTAGTGGCGTCAGGTACGAATGTTTCTGCACCTGCTTCGATAACGTTGAATGGAATTTCAAGAGCCCAGGCTGCTGCTATTGCCGCACCTAAATTCATTGTCTTCCAAGGAGAGGAGTTGTTGGCTTCTGAGTGGTGCGGTACTGGAATAGATTTCTGATCTAGCTTTCCAGATTTCAAGGTAATTTGCTGTTTGCCAGCGACAACCGCACGACCACCGTTCGCTAAGTGGGATTTGACAATCTCAGAGTCCGAATTCTCAGTAAAGAAAATCACTTGACCATCACATAGCTCGGCCATTTGCACGCACATTGGGTCATCAGCATTGAGTACAGCAACACCTGTTGGAAGAACGACATCTACCTGGGTGCGCACAACACTAAAGACTTGATCTTCGTCGTAAATTGCGTACTGCGGGAAGTTAGCTGTTGGATTGACATTGAGAACTACGCCAACTTGGCAACGATCGTAGGCTAAGCCTTCAATCAACATTGATAAGTGATTATTCTCAATGACTACCGCTTCTACTGCGCGATTCAGAAGGGTGCGTCGGGCATTTTCCCAATTCGATGCATTGGAATTTGGAATAGCGCGGTTACCGAAGAACAAGCCTTTACTACAAGACAGACCCACATAAACATTCGTTAAGCGCAAGAAATGAGCAATCATTTCGGCGACAGGGGTTTTGCCTCGCTCACCGCAGACACCAACGACTGGAATGCGGAAATCAACCCCGGGTGGGAAGAGGTGATCCGCAATCTCTTTACCAACAGGCTGCGGTTTGCCGCTGGCGGGCTTAAGATGCATTAGTAGGCCAGGACCTGCATTCACCTCAACAATGGCAGCATTTTGATCTGCCAGTGGTTTGCTAATGTCCTGTGCCACTAAATCAACCCCGGCAATTTCTAGTCCAACAACACGAGCAGCTAAGGCTACTTGGCTTGCAACGTCAGGATGAATTAAATCAGTGACATCAAATGCAACGTTGCCGTTACTTTGAATGAGTACTTTGTGATCTAGTGCGGGAACGCTGTCGCCCATTAATTGTTGACGCGCCAGTTCCAGCTCTACTGCAGAATCAATGCGCACAGGATTCAGAGGGTGCTCTTCTGCGGTACCGCGACGTGGATCAGAATTAATCTGTATTTGAATGAGTTCATGAACAGTATGCTTGCCGTCACCAGTGACCCATACAGTCTCACCTTTTGCAGCAGCAACAACTTTATTGCCCACCACTAGCAAGCGATGTTCATCACCAACAATGTGACGCTCAACTAAAACTTCACTGCCTTCATCAATTGCAACGGCGTAAGCGGCTTCAATTTCTTGCTGGGTATAAAGGTTAATAAACACACCACGACCATGATTGCCATCGATAGGCTTTACAACTACTGGTAAGCCAATGTCTTGTGCCGCTTCCCAGGCATCATCAGGGCTGGTAACTGTTCTGCCTTCTGGTGTTGGCACTCCGGCACTGCGCAGTAGGCTCTTGGTGAGATCTTTATCGCGAGAAATGGTTTCAGCAATTGCGCTCGTTTGATCAGTCTCAGCCGTCCAGATGCGGCGTTGTTTAGCGCCATAGCCTAGTTGAACCAGGTTGCCTTCAGACAAACGAATCGATGGAATGCCGCGCTCTTCTGCTGCATTCACAATGCATGCGGTACTTGGTCCGAGCAAGAGGTCATCACTGAGTTCGCGGAGATTTTCAATAATGGTTTGTACTTCTGCAGCGCAATCTTTATTGTCTTGCGCTAAGGCAAGATATAAGTCGCGAGCATATTTAAGGGCAGTGAGTGTTACCTCTTCGTTGATCGCGCTAACCATGACTTTGTATACACCGCGTCTATCGCCGTCGCGGGCCTTGCCAAAGCCGCCAGGGATGCCGGCTAAGTTTTGCAGCTCCAAGGTCAGATGCTCCAAGATATGAGCGGGCCATGTGCCTTCTTCAACGCGCTTTAAAAATCCGCCAGTTTCACCATAGCTGCAGCGGTGCTCAACAAGACTTGGGAGGGCTTTTACTAAGCGGTCATAAAAGCCAGGAATCAGGTTAGAGGGGTAGTCCTCTAAATCACCAATATCCAGCCATACCTCTATAACGGGATGGTAAGTCCACATATTGGGTCCACGGAGATGCTTAACGCTCAGAATCTCGATGGATTTATCTAGTAATTGGGGCATATGCAGTGTTGCGATGGTCGGCGCCAGGTTTTGGCGTTAACGCGTCAGACAGTCTCTCTGTTTCTAATAGTTATTGAAAAACTCACAAATTCAGCAAAAATACATAAAAGGGGCTACTTAGAGAATTTAACGGCTTTTGACCCTCTAAAGTTGACAGGAGCAATAAATCTAAAAAATTCAGCTCCACTATACTTTTAAGGTCAATGAAGCCACAAATCCTACCTTTTGCCCCTGTGCTACCGAACTATTGGTTGGAAGTCTTGGGGGCTGAAAACTCCCCTGTAAAGAGCCCCGAAGCCCTACTGGCTTGGATTGAGCTCGATTTAGGCGTCGATTTACGCTTTGAAAAAAGCCTGCTTTTGCTCAGCGAACAAGGTCTATTTTGGACCGATGGCAAAGCTTTTGAGTCTTGGAAGCTAGAGGCCAACACCCATTTAATCCATGGTGATCACGCTGGAGTGGGGCATTTGCGCCTGGAAACCCCCGATAAGTTGTTGAGATCTTGGAATTTCACCTTAGCGGTAAACCCACAAGTACTTCGCTTGCAATCCAGCTTTAAGCAATTAAATCGTGGCGAGGAAGTTAGCAATGGTGAGGTTAGCGAATACGACAAGCAGGTCTGTGCAGTTTGTTTGAGTCCAAAACCAGCAAATTCAGATTCTTGTCCGACTTGTGATCCTGAGGATGATGCGCCGCCGTCTACTTGGACGCTATTCAAGCTTTGGCGTTTTGCACGCCCTTACAAAAAACAATTGTTACTTGGTTTTGTATTGACTCTTTTATCCACGGGTGCAACTTTAATTCCGCCGTATCTCACCATGCCATTAATGGATCATGTATTGATTCCATACGAGCGGGGCAATCCTATTGATTTCCATTTAGCCAGCATGTATCTCTTGGCTTTATTTGGTGCTGCAATTGTTGCGTGGGGCCTGGGTTGGTGGAAAACCTATCTACTTGCACTGGTGAGTGAGCGTATTGGCGCTGACTTACGCAATACTACCTTTGAGCATCTACTTAAACTTTCATTGGAATATTTTGGCGGCAAGAGAACGGGTGACTTGATTGCTCGAATTGGTGCAGAGACTGATCGAATCTGCGTCTTCCTCTCCCTTTACGCGCTAGATTTTGCGACCGATGTGCTGATGATCACGATGACTGCGGCCATCCTGGTATCCATTGATCCTTTGCTGGCTCTGGTGACCTTAGCGCCATTGCCATTTATTGTTTGGATGATTCATGTAGTGCGCGATCGTTTGCGCTTTGGTTTTGAAAAGATTGATCGTATTTGGTCGGAAGTGACCAATATTTTGGCGGACACTATTCCGGGTATTCGAGTTGTGAAGGCATTTGCACAAGAAGACCGTGAGCTCAAGCGCTTCGTTGATTCGAATAAACACAATTTACAAATTAATGATCGCGTGAATCGCGTGTGGGGATTATTTTCTCCTACGGTAACTTTGCTTACTGAAACCGGTTTATTAGTGGTGTGGGGTTTTGGTATTTGGCAAGTTGCGCACCAGAAAATTTCTGTTGGCGTCTTGATTGCCTTCTTGGCGTACATCGGGCGCTTCTATATTCGCTTAGATTCTATGAGTCGGATTGTTTCTCATACGCAGAAAGCAGCGGCTGGCGCTAAACGTATTTTTGATATCTTGGACCATGTGTCTAGTGTCCCTGAGCCAATTAATCCACCCCCTTTGACCGAAGTTAAGGGGCGCATCTCCCTTCGTGGCGTGGGTTTCCGTTATGGAAACCGTGCCGTATCTAAAGGCATAGACTTAGATATAGCCCCCGGAGAAATGATTGGCTTAGTAGGACATAGTGGCTCGGGTAAGAGTACTTTGGTGAACTTGATTTGCCGCTTCTATGACGTGAGCTCAGGATCAATTTCATTGGATGGGCGCGATATTCGAAGTATCGGGATTGCTGACTATCGCAAGCGTATTGGCTTGGTATTGCAAGAGCCGTTTTTATTCTTTGGCACGATTGCTGAAAACATTGCATACGGTAAGCCAGATGCAACACGCGAAGAAATTATTGAGGCCGCACGTGCAGCGCACGCCCATGAATTTATTCTGCGCCTTCCTCTAGGTTATGACTCCTTAGTAGGGGAGCGTGGTCAATCCCTTTCTGGTGGTGAGCGTCAACGGATTTCAATAGCACGCGCACTCCTGATTAATCCAAGTATTTTGATTCTGGATGAGGCTACTTCATCCGTTGATACCACTACTGAAAAAGAAATCCAACGTGCTTTGGATAATTTGGTTAAAGGTCGCACTACGATTGCAATCGCCCACCGCCTCTCCACTTTAAGAAAAGCTGATCGCCTGGTGGTATTGGATAAAGGTGAGATTGTAGAAATAGGCTCTCACGATCAACTGATGGAAGCTCAAGGCGCTTATTACACCTTGTATCAAGCCCAACTGCGTCATGCCGCAGAACTCGTTGAGGGCGGCGCTATTGGGGAAAGTCTGGAAGAAAAACTAGAAGAAGTCGCCAAACACGTTGGGGGTGGAGTATGAATGCGACTCATCAGCTAGAGCGTGATGCCTTAGGCCGTCTAGTCTTTATCGACAACAAAGGCGAGCGACACATTGGTGTTCATCCTGTCAGAGCCTTTCCAATTACTGCGCCTGCCGCTGGTATTGGGATCATGAATCAATCTGGAAAAGAGCTTTGCTGGTTCCCGGATGTCACTGCTATTTCTGAAGCAGAGCTTGCATTGATCGAGGAAGAATTGGCTGAACGTGAGTTCATGCCAGTCATTGAAAAGATCACTAAGGTTTCTACGTTCGCTACTCCTAGTATTTGGGATATCGAAACGGATCGTGGCCCAACTCGAATTCGCCTTAAGGCCGAAGAAGATATTCGTAGAATTGCTGGCAACACATTGCTGATTGCCGACTCCAATGGACTGCAATTTCTCATCAAAGACTCTACGCAATTAGATAAAGTCAGCAAAAAACTGCTTGATCGGTTCCGTTAAAAGGGATTTATCACGCCAATCCCAGTTCGGCAGGCGGTATCAAGGCATCCCCCCTTGCTCTCATGGGCAAAACCCCGATTTCCACCCAAATTGGGTTAATTTCCAGTAAAAACAGAGGTTTACGACTGTCTTGCCTGTGTTTTAGATCTGTTGCGCCGCAATAATATTAGGGTTATACTCTAGGTACTAACCCTTAAGGAGATTCAAATGACTGTTTTATTGAATATGATTAATCAGCTTTTTTCTGAAAGCAAAACAAGCCAAGTAAAGCCTGCTCGTCACTATGATTTCGACGGCGCATATCGCGGCATGTAATTTAAAAAAATTACAGTAACTTAAAAGCCACCTTCGGGTGGCTTTTTTGTTTCTCTTCATCGCTCTTTAGTGGTGAATTGCATCTGGTGATTTAGCCGCCTAAAGCTTATATTTCATAGGGTTAAGGCAAGGGTAATCACTAGTGAGGATTTAAAGAAAACTTGATATGTGTCAAGTATTCCAATGTATAAATGCTTAAAAATCACCTAACCCAAATTTTTGGGCGTGATAAGTATTTATATAAGTAAAAATAGGAGATTCAGGATGAGCGGCGAGAAAACTGCAGGACCTTTAGGAGGTCGTTGGTTTCAGCTACTAATTGGCATCATTTGTATGTCGATGATTGCAAACTTGCAATACGGTTGGACTTTGTTTGTAAACCCAATCGACGCTAAGTTTGGTTGGGGTCGTGCAGCGATTCAAGTTGCATTTACCATTTTCGTATTGACTGAAACTTGGTTAGTGCCAATCGAAGGTTATCTCGTTGATAAATTTGGTCCACGCCCTGTTGTTTTCTGCGGCGGTATTTTGTGTGGCCTTGGTTGGATGATGAATGCTCATGCTGATACATTAACCATGCTCTACGTAGCTGCTGCTGTTAGCGGTGTAGGTGCTGGTGCTGTTTACGGTACTTGCGTAGGTAATGCGCTCAAGTGGTTCCCAGATCGCCGTGGTTTGGCTGCCGGTATGACTGCTGCAGGCTTTGGTGCTGGTTCAGCTTTGACAGTGATTCCAATCGCTAACATGATTGCTAATCAAGGTTATCAAGATGCGTTCTGGTACTTTGGTATCTGGCAAGGCATTATCGTTGTTGTTCTGAGCTTGTTGCTTTCTAAGCCGATCAAAGGTGTTATCACTACTGTTAAAGCTGCTGTTGCTCAGACTCGTAAAGATTTCCGCCCAATGGAAATGATCAAGCAGCCTGTGTTCTGGATCATGTATCTCATGTTCGTCATGGTTGCTGCAGGTGGCTTAATGGCTACTGCACAATTAGGCCCAATTGCTAAAGACTTCCAAATTGCTGGCGTAACAGTGAGCTTGATGGGCTTGGCATTACCTGCTTTGACCTTTGCTTTGACTGTTGATCGTGTATTGAACGGTTTGACCCGTCCTTTCTTTGGTTGGGTATCAGATAAGATTGGCCGCGAACAAACAATGACCTTGTGCTTCTCATTTGAGTGCTTAGGTATTCTTGGTTTGTACTACCTCGGTCGTGATCCAGTGATGTTTGTTCTGTTAACTGGCTTGGTGTTCTTTGCTTGGGGTGAGATCTATAGCTTGTTCCCATCAACTAACGCTGATACTTTTGGCTCAACCTATGCTGCTGGTAACGCAGGTCTTCTCTACACAGCAAAAGGAACTGCTTCATTGTTAGTGCCTTTGTCTAGCGTATTGGTGGCTACTACTGGTGGCTGGGAAGTGGTGTTCTGGGTTGCGAGTTTCCTAAATGGAACTGCTGCGATCTTGGCTTGGTTTGTCTTGCGTCCAATGCGTCGCAAACTCATCGAGCGTTCTGCTTCTATGTAATTCAGGTCAAAAGCCTAAGAAAAGGGGTCTTCGGACCCCTTTTTGTTTGCCTAAAATAAAGTAAAGCCAGTCAGCATCGGCTGGAGATGGAATTCAGATAAAATCCATCCATCATGAACTCCTCCAAAAACCGCTTCGTTCACTGGATTGCTGCCTTAGCGATCGCAATGAGCGCGCTTGCGCCAGCCGCATCTCAAGCAGTTTCAATGGCTAAGCATGGCGAAGGTTTTGCAATGGAGATTTGTTCTGTTGATGGCAGCAAGATGCAAATCGATATTCAGGGTGATGGGCAAGACGTTGCCAATCAAATGCAGCCTTGTCCTTATTGCGTAGCCCAAAGTGTGATTACTCCGGCTTTTAATACCAATCTCAGTTTTAAGGCGCCGCAGACTTTAGCTCTGCTTCCGCAGCTTTTCTATCAATCACCCAAACCACTCGCCGTTTGGGTAACTCCACCTTCAGCAGCACCTCCAGTACAAGCCTAAAACTTTTTAGGGCATAGCTTAGCTATGTAGTTGGCAATAAGTTTATATCAAGATTGCCTTTGTAATGTGTGGAGAATTCAATGTTGTTGCAGCAAAAGAAAATCAGCTTATGCATAGGGGTACTTTTTGGTTCGGCTTGCTTGAGTGCTCAAGCCCAAATTGCACCGCCACCGGACTATGATCAAAAGTTAAAAAGCGTTAGTGTAACGGCAACTCGTTCAGGCACGCCTCTAGATGAGATCCCCTTAAATACAACAGTTCTGACTAAAGAGGCTTTGGAAGTAGCTCCCGATCAAACAATCGATCAAATTTTAAAGAATGTCCCCGGTGTTATTTTGAATGACACGCCTTATTACCAAAAGGACCCAACAGGGCAGAGTATTAATGTCCGCGGCCTAGGCAATGCGAGAACCTTGGTATTGATTGATGGCGTTCCAGCGAATGATGCTTTTTATGGCACGGTACAGTGGAACTTGGTGCCAATGTCATCGATCGATTCGGTTGAGTTTATCCGCGGTGGTGTTTCTAGCTTGTGGGGTAACTATGGCATGGGTGGCGTGATTAATATCAAGACTAAGACGCCGGTGAATAGTCAGCAAGAAGCATCGGCGAGTTATGGGGCATTTGGTACCGGTAACGTAGCCGCTTCCAAGGATTTGATTGCCTCTGAAAATCTCCAACTACGATTTTCAGCAGATTATTTCAATACCGATGGCTATCAAAATATCGCGACGATTTCACCGGCCTCACCAACCAGCATTAAGAATGGGCAGGGTGATGCTGCCTCACATAACTCCAACGTCAGAATGCAGGGCTATTTCAAAGCTACTCAAGACACTCATGGCTTCTTCCGCGTGGGTTATCACACAATGTCTGATCTTTCCTCAGGCTATGCCTTTGCAACCAACATCATGCAAGAGACAGATTTAGCGGGCGGCACAACAACTCGTCTGGACGAAAAGTCAAAAGTGGATGTCAATTTCTTCTACGAGAACACCGGTTTTAATAAGCAAAATGGTTCAACCTCAACCACTAAGTCAAATAATATTCCAGCCAATACGCCTTATATCAATGCGAACTATAAAGATCCTTACAGTACGGTTGGGGCTTCCGCCCAATACATCCAAGAGGTGACAGGTTTAATTGATCAGTATGTTGTCGGGGTGGATGCGCGGAATATTACCGGCTCAAATCAAACGAATAACTTGAATAACAATGGCACTTCAGCAGCAGTGAATTACGCCCAAGGACAGCAATCTTTTTACGGGCTCATGGGTCAGCTGAAGTCTAAGGCGGAATCCGTTCCGCTAGAGACAACCTTGGCTGCCCGTGTCGATCAGTGGAATAGTCAAACACCGACCAGTTATAACGCGGGTCCTAATGGCGCTAATCCCGCCTATCAAAATATTCCCAACCAAAGCAAGACTCAAGTGAGTCCGACGCTGGGCTTGTTATATAAGATGAATAAAGACTGGGATTTACGATCAGCTGCTTACCAAGCTTTTCATGCCCCAGGCATGAACAACACTCTGCGCTCATACGGCTCCTCAACAGGCTATAGCTTTGCTAACCCCAACTTAACCCCCGAGACCATGACGGGTTACGAGGTCGGTACAGACTATCGCTGGAAGGGTGGCTTTGCCCAGCTCACTGCATTTAATAACTACATTCAGAATGCCGTAGCGAGTTACAACCTTTCTTCTAAGAGCGCCACAGACGTAGCGTTAGCTAAAAGCTTGTGTGGCGCCACTGGCAATCCACTCGCTGGTACGGGTAATATCGGAATTTGTAATTCCACGAGCGTTAGTTATTACACCAATAACCAAAACCTTTTAAGTCAGGGTATTGAATTTCAGTTCCATCATGATATTAATTCGCAGTGGGCTGCAGATGCAAACTATGCATTTACGAGCACTAAGTTAACAATGAGTGCTACTAGCGATCCCATTAACAAGCAAGTTGGCGGCGTTCCTCAGAACATATTGGGTGGCGGTTTAACGTATTACCCTGTTCCACAGGCCAGCTTCACTACGACTGTTCGTTACATAGGCAGTTCTTGGATGAACACTGCCAATACTTTACCGGTGGCAGCTTATGCAGTAGTAGGATTGCGCGCTAACTACGAGATGACAAAAAACACCACTGTGTATGCTTCAGCGGTGAACTTGTTTAATCGCCAGTACATTACCTTTGGTACCGGCAGTAATAATTCCAGCTACGTCATGGGCATGCCGCAAGCCATTTCTGTAGGTGCACGTATCATCTTCTAATCATGAATCCAATCCCGCACTCTTTTAATCGGTTCTTATTGCTTAGCGCGCTTCTCTTGGAGTTGCTTGGTGGCGCCGCACAAGCCCAAATGCAAATGGATCACTCGTCCTCTATGGCTAGCCCAAAGCCTAGTAATGTCTGCCAAAGTGCCGGCCTAGAGTGCGCCAATGCTGCAACTCCATTCTTTACCCAAGATGGAAAGCTGCTGTTGTCATGGACAGCCAATGGTATGGTGTCCGTTGCACAGTCATCTGATGCGGGAAAGACATTTTCACCAGCAGTCAAAGTTGCTGAGCACGGGAAGTCATTAGATGCTGGCGCGGATGCACGTCCGCAAATCGTGGCCGACCAGAAGGGAAATATCTTTTTGGCTTATGCATTTTTTAAAGACACCAATTGGAACGCACAAATCAATACCGCTAGATCAACCGATGGGGCAAAGACGTTTACTAGCCCAGAGTCCCTGGTAAATGACAGCTCTAGTCAGCGCTTCCCATCGGTGTTGATCAGGTCGGATGGCGATATTTTTATCTCATGGATAGATAAGCGTTTAGTTTCTGCGGTAAAGCAGGGTGGTCAGAAACGTCTTGGTGGTTCCGTTGCCTACTCTTTCTCTCAAGATGGTGGCAAAAACTTTCAGGCAGAACGCATTGCTAATGAGAGTAGCTGCGAGTGCTGTCGGATCGGGGGCAGTCTTGATCCAAATGGAAATCCAGTGCTGGCATACAGAGCAATATTTCCTGGGGGTATTCGGGATCAGGCCAGTCAAGTGATTTCAGCTTCCGGTGCTGGACCGATTCGCAAGGTAGCCGATGACGACTGGAAGACTGATGCTTGCCCACATCATGGACCATCCATAGCAGTATCAAGTGCTGGTACATTCCATGTGGCCTGGTATACCCAGGGCAGTAAGCGCTCTGGAGTGTTTTATGCAAACTCCATCAATCAAGGCGCCACCTATTCAAAACCAAGTCGTATTGGATCTGAGGGGGCCAATGTTTCCAGACCATATCTATTTGCATCAGGCCAGCAAGTTTGGTTGGCGTGGAAAGAGTTTGATGGCGTGCAATCTACCGTATATTTAAAAGAATCTAGCGATGATGGAAAAAATTGGATGGCGCCTAAAACGATATCCAGCACATTAGGCTATAGCGATCATCCATTGTTGTTAGCTCAAGGCAGAAATGTATTTTTATCTTGGCTTACACGCAATGATGGATACCAACTAATTAATATTGGACAAAAGCAATGAGAAGATTTTTTTTAATTCTTATCCTAAGTCTATCGATGACTGGTTTAGTTTTCGCTGATACTGGCTCGCTTAAACCTTTTCAAGCTGGGGATTGGAAATCCATCATTAAGGCTGCTAATGGCGGACCTCTGGCTATCAATTTTTGGGGTGTGACTTGCCCATCTTGTGTCAAAGAGTTGCCGCAATGGGGCGGTTTCTTAAAAAGAAATCCAACTGCGAAAGTAATTTTTATTCAAGTGGATGATGTTTCAATCGAATCCATCAAAAAGATGTTGAGTAAAGCGGATCTCGGAAATGCTGATAATTATTATGTAGCAGTCCCATTTGATGAGCGCTTACGTTATGAAATTGATCCAAAATGGCATGGTGAAACACCCACCACCATAGTGATTGATAAAAATGGCAAAGTCACTAGAAAAACAGGCTTAGTTGACTTTCAGCAATTGCAAAACACTTTGATAGTAAAACCATAATTCAATGAATCGCTTTTCAATTACCGGGAGAATGTAGATATGAAGAAAAAACTTTTAGCCACAATGTGCGCTGTTGTGGGGATGTCTTTGGTAGGAGCGGCATGGGCGCAGAATGTCTCCAAAACGGTCACTACTAATGCAATCAAAATTGAAGATGCCTATACTCGCGCTACAGTTCCTGGCCAGCAAGTAGCCGGCGGCTTTATGAAGATTGAAAATAAAGGCGCCGCAGATCAACTGATCTCTGCTAGCTCACCTGTTGCAGGTGAAGTGCAGATCCATGAGATGGCAATGGAGGGCAATGTGATGAAGATGCGTCAAGTGAAAGATATTGCCGTACCAGCGGGTGGTGCTGTTGAATTAAAACCTGGCGGTCTACATTTAATGTTTTTGAATATTAAAGCCCCATTAGCAGCAGGTGAAACTATTCCTGTGAAGCTGAGGTTTGCCAAGGCAGGCGATGTTGAGGTCAAGATGCCAGTCAATGCAATGGGTGCTGGAGCTATGAAGCATTAAGCAATAAGTTAATGTATTAAAGGCAATAAAAAAGCCCCTAGTTTTACTTAGGGGCTTTTTCTTTTAAGGCGTTTACTTTGCTAACTTAGTCGCCCAAGTTCAGGTCAGTTACAGCGCCTTTACTTGCAGTACTTGCCAGACGAGCATATTTTGCTAATAGGCCGCGGGTATAGCGAGGTTTAGGTTGCACCCAAGCTGCGCGACGCTTTGCAATTTCTGCTTCATCAACGTTCAATTGAATGAGCAGCTGATGAGCATCAATAGTCACTGAGTCACCTTCGTTAATGAGGGCAATGGTGCCGCCTACATAGGCTTCAGGAGCTACGTGACCCACAACCATACCCCAGGTGCCACCAGAGAAGCGACCGTCAGTGATGAGGCCAACAGACTCACCTAAACCTTGGCCAACGAGGGCAGAGGTTGGGGCAAGCATTTCACGCATACCAGGACCGCCTTTAGGACCTTCGTAACGAATCACAACGATGTCACCATCCTTGATCTTTTGGGCCATGATGGCCGCCATTGCGTCATCTTCAGAATCAAATACACGGGCTGGACCAGTGATCGATGGGTTCTTTAGCCCAGTAATCTTCGCTACGCAACCTTCTGGTGAAATATTGCCCTTCAGAATTGCCAAGTGACCTTGTTTGTACAAAGGATTGTCTAAGGTACGAATTACTTTTTGGTCAGCGCGAGGTACTGATGGAACATCTTTCAATACTTCAGCAATAGTTTTGCCAGTAATGGTCATGCAATCACCATGGAGCAATCCACCATCGAGCAAAATCTTCATTACTTGTGGAATGCCGCCCGCTTGATGCAAATCAGTTGCAAGGTAAGTGCCCGATGGTTTCATATCAACGATCACAGGAACGCGTTTGCGAATGCGCTCAAAGTCATCGATTGTCCAGTCGATTTCAGCTGCGCTGGTAATAGCCAAGAAATGCAATACCGCGTTCGTTGAGCCACCAACTGCCATGATTACGCTAACTGCATTCTCAATCGATTTTTTAGTGATGATGTCGCGTGGGCGCAGATTATTTTTGACGGCCTCAACCAAGACGCGCGCTGATTCGGCAGCGCTCGCTACTTTTTCAGCATCAACGTTTGCCATCGTAGAAGAGTAAGGCAAGCTCATGCCTAAAGCCTCAAATGAAGAGCTCATGGTGTTCGCTGTATACATGCCACCACAAGAGCCGCTACCTGGGCAGGCATGTTGTTCAACACCTTTTAAATCTTCTTCACTCAATCGGCCGGAAGTAAATTCACCAACTGCTTCAAATGCAGAAACAATATTCAGTTCCTTGCCTTTGTAATGGCCCGGCTTAATTGTGCCGCCATAGACATAGATGCCAGGTACATTCGTGCGGGCTAAAGCCATCATGCCGCCAGGCATATTTTTATCGCAGCCACCAATGACCACTACGCCATCTTGCCAAAGGCCGTTTACGCAAACTTCAATACTGTCAGCAATCACCTCGCGTGAGACGAGGGAATATTTCATACCCTCAGTACCCATACCGATACCATCGGAAACGGTTGGCGTACCAAACACTTGTGCTTTTGCGCCAGCCGCTTCTAGTGCTTCAACAGCGGCATCAGCTAGTTTTTGTAAACCGCTGTTACATGGTGTGATGGTGGAGTGACCATTCGCAACCCCAACCATTGGCTTTACGAAATCCTTTTCTTCGTAACCCATTGCGTAATACATCGAACGATTAGGTGCGCGAGCGACCCCTTCGGTGACCATGCGCGAGCGTTCATTAAGGCGTTTCATGCTTATTACTCCAGAAAAGGTTTGTGTCGAAAGGCTCTATTGTGCCGTGAGATGGCCTAAAAGGTGTCTTAGATGGAAGAGGGGGTGTAAGCCCAATATAAATGCTGCACTGCAATACAAAATACCAATGAAATCATGGATTTAGATCTAAATACTAGCTAAATAGCTAATAGCCTAGTAAAAGATGCTGCAGTACATTAGGGTATCGATAACTATTTCCTTTGAATTCAATGACTAAAGTCGGCCATATATACCTGATTGATGATGATGAATCCATGCGCATTTCTCTTTCGAGAATGCTGAGGGAATTGGGTTATCTTGTTGAAGACTATGCATCTGCCGCAGTTTTCTTGGAAAAATCCGTACCAGTCTCGCCGGCAGTCATCCTCTTGGATATGCAGATGCCAGATATGACTGGCCTAGATTTGCAGGAAAGACTTCAAAAGCACGGCCGCAAGACGCCTATCATTTTTGTTAGCGGTCAAAGTCATCCACATCAAATCGTTCAGGGTCTCAAGAGGGGGGCGGTAGATTTCTTATTCAAGCCATTTAATCTGGAAGAGCTCTTAAAGGCAGTTGCAGACGCAATCGACTTCGATAGCCGTCAGTTGAAGAGGGTTTCTTTGGATGTTGAAGCTAAGAAAGACTACGAAAGTCTCACTCCTAGAGAGCGTGAGGTATGTGGATGGCTTATTAAGGGCCTTCTAAACAAGGATATAGCCGTAAAGCTAGGAACTACCGATGCCACCATTAAGGTCCATAAGGCTAGGGTGATGGACAAAATGCATGCGGATTCTCTTCAGATGTTGGTCAAGAAGTATTTAGAGTCTAACCTTGAGAATCATCCATTAAGCAGTTAGCTTACTGGCTAATTACCCTAGCACCTATTTGGTATTACTATCAATCTTGTTACTTTCAAATGAGATGGTTACTGCGCAGTGAATAAACCAGTCAAACTCCCCGAGATTCGCAAAGAGGCATTTACTAAGGCTAGAGAAAGTCTTGGTCTGAGCACGAAAGATCTTTCGGGAATGGCCTGTCTATCTGTTCGTCAAATTGAGCAGATTGAAAATGGTGAAAGCAGCAGTTTCTATGGTGCTCAAGTGAAGTTCACGGCAGCAAAAAAAGTAGCCGGTCTATTAAAAATCACGCCAGAAGATGCATTTGATTTTTCCGGTGTCACGCAGCCCGTTAAAGCAGTTGAAGTAGATGAGAAATTGCAGGGGAAGACAAAATCTTCTGCAGTAGAGAAAAAGACGAAGTCCGAAAAAGCAAAAGTAGAAGAGGCTAGCCCTGTAGCGGTAGTGAAAGTGTCAGAGCCAAACTCTGAGAAGGTCACTGCTAGTAAAATCTCACAAAAAGCGATCGACTACAGCGAGAAATCAAAAGCTTCGGTAGATTCAAAAAAGAAACTATTCTTACTGTTTTCAATTGGCGCAGCGCTAATTTTTTCTGTAGTGAACTTACGCCCACTATTTTTTCCTGAGCCAGTTAAAGAAGAGGTTGTCGTTATTCAAGAGGTGGCACAAGAGCCTGCCCCGGCCGATGCTTCGTTAGCTACTCCAGAGCCAACCCCGGTAACCGTTTCGACTGAATGCCCGCCCGCAGACGCTTCGGCTCTCAGTTACAAGCCGGACGCGCCTAAAAAAGCTGGCGATATGGTTTATCTGCAATCAAAGACTGCTCAAACAGTTTGCGTGGTGGATGCAAGTGGCAAGACCCAGAGTAAAACTTTGGAGCCAGGTGTTGGAGTGAGTGTCTTTGGTAAGCCACCATTGAAGGTATTAACTGGCGGCTTGAATCAGGTTGATTTGTACTACCAGGGTGCGAAAGTTCGTATTGGTAATTCGGCTGGCAAGACAATTAATTTGGAGCCGGCTGAAATCATTCAGCCTGCAGCACCATCAATATCTTTAGATTCTCAGCTGCGTTGAGAAGCTGAGAAGTTCAGCATGTTTAATGCAGTAGATTAAACCGCTGCGTTATCGGTTTCACCGGTACGAATACGAATCACTTGTTCTACTGCGGTAACGAAAATCTTACCGTCACCAATTTTGCCAGTGCGCGCAGCTTTAGTAATCGCCTCGATAGCGGCTTCAACTCGGTCATCGGAAACCACGGCTTCCACTTTTACTTTGGGCAAAAAGTCGACTACATACTCAGCACCACGATAGAGTTCAGTGTGACCTTTTTGGCGGCCAAAGCCTTTCACTTCAGTAACGGTCAGGCCTGTAACGCCGACTTCCGCCAATGACTCACGAACTTCATCGAGTTTGAATGGCTTAATGATGGATGTAATTAATTTCATTTGTTCCCCCTAATGCAGTAATCATACCTAGAACTTGAATCGCATGCCAAAAATCCGGCAGTTTGTATGGACTAGGCTCTAAATTGGGATGTGATCGGGTAGCGCCAATCCCGGCCAAATGCGCGGGTGGTTACGCGAACCCCCGGCGGAGCTTGGCGACGCTTATATTCATTGAGCTTAATTAAGCGAGTTACTTTTTCTACGCTCTCGGCATCAAAGCCTGAGGCGATGATTTCTGCGATAGATTGGTTTTGCTCCATATAGCGTTCAACAATGCCATCCAGCACTTCATAAGAGGGCAGGCTATCCTGATCTTTTTGGTCTGGACGTAATTCTGCTGAAGGGGCGCGTGTCAAAATCCGCTCCGGAATGACTGGCGCAATACTGTTGCGATAAGTACATAAGCGATACACCAAAGTCTTGGCAATATCTTTGATGACCGCAAAGCCTCCGGCCATATCGCCATAGAGCGTGCAGTAACCAACAGCCATTTCACTTTTGTTGCCGGTGGTTAAAACGAGTCGACCTGTTTTATTGGAAAGTGCCATCAGCAGAGTCCCGCGCACGCGTGCCTGAATATTCTCCTCTGTAGCGTCAGCCTTGAGGCCTTTAAATTGTTCCGCTAGAGAAGCTTCTAATGCATCTACTGGCCCACTAATGGGAATTTCATCATATTGCACGCCCAGATTCTGCGCCATCTCACGTGCATCGATCCAGGAGATATCTGCGGTGTAGCGAGAGGCCATCATCACAGTACGTACCTTATCGGCACCTAAAGCATCAACAGCAATTGCCAATACCAAGGCTGAATCTACGCCACCAGATAGGCCAATAATGACACCGGGGAAGCGATTTTTAGTGACATAGTCACGTACACCCAGGACGAGTGCTTGATAGGCTTGCGCTTCAACTGACTGAGGCGGGGAAATAAACCCCTGTTCTAGCTCGCCAGATGTTGCAACTGAGACAAGGCCTAAGCCTGTTTCAAATTGGGGCATGGCCATTACAACTTTGCCGTCACTATTCAATGCAAATGAGCCACCATCAAAAACCAATTCATCTTGACCGCCAACAGCGTTGACGTAAACCAGTGGCATTTTAGTTTGCGCAATATGTCCACGCAGTACTTCAATACGCAGTGCTTCTTTTTTAAGGTGATAAGGCGATGCATTGGGGACTAACAATACTTGTGCGCCAGCGGTATGCGCTTGTTTAGCTGGCCCTGGATGCCACGCATCTTCACACAGGATTATTCCGTAACGAATGCCTTCACACTCAAATACACAAGCTTGATTGCCGGGCACGAAGTAACGAACTTCGTCAAATACTTCATGGTTAGGTAATTCTTGTTTGGCATAGCCTGCAATGACTTCGCCATTTCGTAAAACAGATGCGTAGTTTTGCAAACCCGCAGATGTTTGTTTAGGGTGGCCGACGATGACCGTCAGACCGGAATACTGAGCCAGCTCTCTCATCAAGATCTCGAGCTGCAATTGCGCTGCCTCGATAAAAGCAGGGCGAAGGAGTAAGTCTTCTGGGGGATAGCCGGTGAGCGAAAGCTCGGGGGTTAATACCAGCTTAGCGCCTTTTGAGTAGGCATCTAAAGCGGCTTTGTGAATGAGTTGCGCGTTGCCAACCAAATCACCCAGTAATGGGTTGATTTGGGCTAAGGCAATTTTCTGCGTGCTCACTCCGAATCACAAAGCCTTTTCAATAAACTAAAATTACTTGTTCTCTTTGTTGTAGCGCTCAATGCCCTCAAGAATTTCCTTATGAGCATCAGCAACACCACCCCAGCCGCTTACTTTTACCCACTTACCTGGCTCGAGGTCTTTGTAGTGCTCGAAGAAGTGTTGGATTTGGTTTAGACGCAATGGATTAATGTCTTCTGGTTTTTGCCAGTGTGTATAGATGGGCAAAATTTTGTCTTCTGGAACAGCCAATAATTTAGCGTCTTGACCGCCTTCATCTTCCATTTGTAAAACGCCAATTGCGCGGCAGCTCACTACAACTCCAGGAATGAGTGGAAATGGAGTAATGACGAGAACGTCAACAGGGTCGCCATCACCAGCAATCGTTTTGTTGATGTATCCGTAGTTGCACGGATAGTGCATTGCAGTACCCATAAAACGGTCAACGAAAATTGCGCCAGACTCTTTATCCACTTCATACTTCACTGGATCAGCGTTCATTGGGATTTCAATAATGACGTTGAAGCTTTCAGGGATCTTTTTACCTGGCTTGACTTTTTCGAGACTCATAAATACTCCGAATAGTGATTAGTAAATACCCTGATCCTATCAAGGGAGCGCAGGGATGATTCTGTTACATACTGGTACAGCTTAAAGACCATAGTTTAAAGCTTTCAGAAACCGGGTCTACCTAAGTGCGGTTATGCAAAACAATAAAGATTAACAAATGATTAACTTTGGGGAGTTCAAGCATGAGTAATGTCACTTTAGGCTTGTATTTTGCCTTGGCGTGCGGTGTCATAGCTGTGATTTACGGTTTTGTGATGCGCGGCTGGATTTTGAAGCAGAGTACGGGAAACGCCAAAATGCAAGAAATTGCCGAGGCGATTCAGCAGGGGGCGGCAGCGTATTTGTCTCGCCAATACAAAACGATTGCCGTGGTTGGGGTGGTTCTGACTATTCTTATGGCGCTCTTCCTTGATTTTGCTACCGCGATTGGCTTTGTCATCGGTGCCGTACTTTCCGGTGCTTGTGGCTTTATTGGCATGAATGTCTCTGTACGCGCAAACGTTCGTACTGCAGAAGCTGCCACCAAGGGAATGAACGAAGCGCTGAATGTAGCATTTAAGGGCGGCGCAATTACCGGTATGTTGGTAGTTGGACTAGGCCTCTTAGGAGTTGGCCTCTTCTTTATGTTCCTCGTGTCGATCGGCGCTGGACAAGATCTTTCTTCTGTATTGCATCCGCTCATTGGTCTGGCATTCGGCTCCTCTTTAATTTCGATCTTTGCCCGTTTGGGTGGCGGCATCTTTACTAAGGGTGCAGACGTTGGTGCCGACCTAGTTGGCAAGGTTGAAGCTGGCATTCCGGAGGATGATCCACGCAATCCCGCGGTGATTGCCGATAACGTTGGCGACAATGTTGGTGACTGTGCAGGTATGGCGGCGGACTTATTTGAAACCTATGCGGTAACGTTGATTGCAACGATGGTGCTTGGATCCTTAATGGTTTCTAGTGCACCAGTCGCGGCGATTATTTACCCGCTAGTGCTGGGTGGCGTTTCTATTATCGCCTCTATCATCGGTTGCTCATTTGTCAAAGCAACACCTGGCATGAAAAATGTGATGCCTGCTTTGTATAAGGGCTTAATCATTGCGGGTAGCTTGTCGCTGATTGCTTTCTATTTTGTAACCAACTTCATCATGCCGGACGATGCATTGGGTATCCCAGGTAGCCAATGGCGCTTGTTTGGATCAACCATAGTGGGCTTATTACTGACAGCAGGTTTGGTGTGGATTACCGAGTATTACACCGGTACCCAGTTCAAGCCAGTGCAACATATTGCTGAGGCTTCGACTAAAGGTCACGGTACAAATATCATTGCTGGCTTAGGCATTTCGATGAAGTCAACTGCTTACCCAGTTCTCTTTGTCTGTGCAGCGATTTTTGCGGCGTATTGGTTAGCTGGTTTGTATGGCATTGCAATTGCAGCTACTGCCATGTTGTCGATGGCCGGTATTGTGGTGGCGCTTGATGCATACGGACCGATTACGGATAACGCTGGTGGTATTGCGGAGATGGCAGGTTTGCCACAATCTGTTCGTGACATCACGGATCCATTGGACGCAGTTGGTAACACTACTAAGGCGGTGACCAAGGGTTACGCAATTGGCTCAGCTGGTTTGGCGTCACTTGTACTCTTTGCTGACTACACGCATGCTTTAGAAGGCATGGGCCAACAAGTTTCCTTTGACTTATCGAATCACATGGTCATCATTGGTCTCTTTATTGGCGGCATGATTCCTTACTTGTTTGGCGCGATGGCGATGGAAGCGGTTGGTCGTTGCGCTGGTGCAGTAGTGGAAGAAGTGCGCCGTCAGTTCCGTGACATCCCTGGAATCATGGAAGGCACTGCTAAACCAGAGTACGGTAAAGCTGTAGATATGCTGACTTCAGCTGCCATTAAAGAGATGATCATTCCTTCTCTCTTGCCCGTGGTTGCTCCAGTCGTTGTAGGTCTCTTGTTGGGGCCTGCTGCATTGGGTGGCTTGCTCATGGGAACCATCGTGACCGGCTTGTTTGTGGCGATCTCGATGTGTACCGGTGGTGGCGCTTGGGACAACGCAAAGAAATATATCGAAGAAGGTCACTTCGGTGGCAAAGGTTCTGAGGCTCACAAAGCTGCAGTAACCGGCGATACCGTAGGCGACCCTTACAAAGATACTGCTGGTCCTGCAGTGAACCCACTCATTAAGATCATCAATATCGTGGCATTACTTATCGTGCCATTGTTACCAGTGATCTCACGCTAAGAAAAGAATTTCAATGCAGTAGCAATCGGACTGTAGCAAACTAAAACGCCTAGCATTGCTAGGCGTTTTTTATGTTGACGACACTTGACAAAGTATAGGCCAATGGCCTACTATAGAGCCAATGGATTTTGAATGGGATTTGGCTAAAAGTAACTCATGCCAGATTTCTCGAAATTTTGATTTTGCATATGTGATATCAGTTTTTTCAGATCCCACGCTACTTGTTGAGCATGATCAGCGTTGGGATTATGGAGAAGAGCGCTTTCGTGCGCTTGGAGTAGTCGATGAGAAGGTATTTGTGGTTATATTTACCAGGAGGCTCAGGGCCATAAGAATTATTTCAGCTACAAGGGCTAATAGTAGGGAGGTCAAGCGTTATGAAAAAAATTGTAAGAGTAAGGATTGATCTTAATAATCCCAAAAGCTTTCCGAAGGGTTTTGTTAATAAGAAGTTGCTTGATGCAACTACTGAGCGCCTTATTAAATTGCATCAACAAGAAGATGATGCTGAAGCTATGCACGACGCAGCCAAGTATGCGAAGCGTGTGCGTGAGAGAATTGGTTTATCTCAACAGGAGTTTTCTAATCGCATAGAAGTTTCTTTAGAAACGATTCGAAATTGGGAGCAGGGAAAAAGAAGTCCTACGGGCGCAGCAAAAGCACTATTAAAGATTCTTGATCGTGCACCAGAGGCGGCCCTATTAGCTCTGAGTGTATAAATAGATCGTAAATAAAAACGCCTAGCATTGCTAGGCGTTTTTATTGCTCGGTTACTGATTTATTAACTTAGATTCTTATTCCAAAGTTTCCAGGTAACGTTGCGCATCTAATGCAGCCATACAACCTGTTCCAGCACTGGTAATGGCTTGACGGTAGATATGGTCTTGTACATCGCCGGCAGCAAACACACCAGGGATGTTCGTAGCGGTGGCATTGCCTTCAAGCCCTGAGTGGGTCTTGAGGTAGCCATTGTTCATGTCGAGCTGACCAACAAAGAGTTCGGTATTGGGCTTGTGACCAATGGCAATAAAGGCACCAGTTACAGCGAGATCTTCAGTGCTGCCATCTTCCTTCTTAATGCGCACGCCGGTAACGCCTTTTTCATCACCCAGAACTTCATCGAGAGTAGAGTTCAATTTGAGTTCCACTTTGCCTTCAGCAACTTTCGCCATTAAGCGGTCATTCAAGATTGGCTCAGCGCGGAATTTATCGCGACGATGAATGACCGTCACTTTTTTAGCAATGCCTGTGAGGTAAAGCGCTTCTTCAACTGCAGTGTTGCCACCACCCACTACGCAAACATCTTGATTGCGGTAAAAGAAGCCGTCGCAAGTTGCACAACCAGAAACACCGCGACCCATGAATGCTTCTTCACTTGGCAAGCCAATGTATTGAGCGGAAGCGCCAGTAGAAATAATCAAAGCATCGCAGGTATAGGTTCCAGAATCGCCAACCAAGCGAATGGGCTTTTCTTTTAGGGCCGCAGTATGAATATGGTCAAAAATGATTTCAGTATTGAAGCGCTCAGCATGCTTCAAAAAACGATCCATGAGCTCTGGGCCTTGAACCCCATCAGCATCCGCAGGCCAGTTTTCTACGTCCGTAGTGGTCATTAATTGACCGCCCTGAGCCAGGCCAGTAATGAGGGTGGGGTTTAAATTGGCACGGGCCGCATAGACAGCTGCCGTATAGCCAGCAGGGCCGGATCCGAGGATCAGAACTTTGGAGTGTTTTGGGGTATTTGTAGTCATATTCAAATTATAGATTTGCTTGATTACAATCGGTAGAACATGGCAAGAACCGCATACCCGAAGTCCAAGACTCCAATGAGTCCCCAGCCCCCAGAGAATGGCCCGCAGGGCAGGATGCCCCGCCTCCTGCTAGAGGCTCGCTGGTTCATCTCTCTAGGCTTGTGCCTGGGCTTATTTGCCATTTTGCTGACTTATTCCAAGGCTGATCCGGCCTGGTCTCATGCCAGTTTTGAGACTCCTAAGAACCTGGGGGGTCGTTTTGGCGCTTATTTAGCCGATTTAATGCTGTATATCTTCGGCATTTCTGCCTTTTGGTGGGTTGCTCTCTTTGGGCGCCGCGTCCTCAATGGCTGGCGTGAGCTTTGGAGCATTCCCTTGCCGCCGGATCCGGATGCCAAGCCAGACTCCCTAGTATTGCGTTGGTTGGGCTTTGGCCTGACTCTGTTCTCTAGCATGGGTTTGGAGTCGATCCGAATGCATTCGCTGTCCTGGGAGCTCCCTAGGCCCCCTGGCGGCATTTTGGGTGAACTGATTGGCGATCCTTTGCAAATGTCTCTTGGATTTACCGGCTCAACCCTAGTTCTCTTATTTGGCCTTTGCGCTGGCCTGTCTTTATTTTTGCATTTTTCCTGGCTAGACGTTGCTGAAAAGGTGGGGCGTTTCTTGGAGGTGGCTTATCACCGCATCCGCGAACGTCGCGATAGCGAAGAAGATCGCAAGCTGGGTGAAGCTGCCGCAGAAGAACGTGAAGAGTTTGTAGAAGAGTTCCGTGGTCGCGTTGAAGTGGCGGCACCAGTGCAAATCGTTCGTGCCCCAATTGAGATTCCGAAGAGTGCTCGTGTAGAACGCGAGAAACAGCAGCCATTGTTTGTGGATATCCCTGATTCAGAATTGCCACCACTAGCGTTGCTTGATCCAGTACCTGAAGCAAAAGAAACGATCTCTGCTGACGTGCTGGAATTTACTTCACGCTTAATCGAACGCAAGTTAGCCGAGTTCAATGTTCAAGTGAAGGTGATTGCCGCCTATCCTGGACCAGTAGTGACTCGCTACGAGATTGATCCAGCGATTGGTGTGAAGGGTAGTCAGATTGTGAACCTCTCGCGTGACTTAGCGCGCTCACTTGGCGTTGTGAGTATGCGTGTAGTTGAAACCATTCCAGGCAAAACTTGTATGGCTTTGGAGTTACCAAATCCAACACGTCAATCTGTGTATTTGTCAGAGATTCTGACTTCACAGGTATATAACGATAACCATTCATTGTTGACGCTTGCATTGGGTAAAGACATTTCTGGCAGTCCAATGGTGGCTGATCTGGCAAAGATGCCGCACTGTTTGGTTGCTGGTACTACGGGTGCGGGTAAATCAGTTGGTATTAATGCCATGATTCTGTCACTACTTTTTAAGGCAAAGCCAGATGAAGTGCGTTTGATCATGATTGATCCGAAGATGCTAGAGATGGCAATCTACGACAAGATACCGCATTTGCTCTGCCCAGTAGTAACGGATATGAAGCAGGCGTACAACGCGCTCAATTGGGCTGTGAATGAGATGGAGCGTCGCTACAAGCTGATGAGTAAGTTTGGTGTGCGTAACTTGGCCGGCTTTAACAAGAAGATTCTGGAAGCAGAAGAAAAGGGTGAAAAGCTCACCAATCCATTCAGTTTGACACCGGATGACCCAGAGCCAATCTATAAAGCGCCAGTGATCGTCATCGTGATCGATGAGTTGGCTGACTTGATGATGGTCTCTGGTAAGAAAATCGAAGAGCTCATTGCGCGTATCGCGCAAAAGGCGCGTGCTGCAGGAATACACCTCGTATTGGCTACACAACGTCCAAGCGTGGATGTGATTACCGGCTTGATTAAAGCCAACGTACCAACCCGTATTTCATTCCAAGTGAGCTCTAAGATCGATAGTCGTACGATTTTGGATCAGCAGGGCGCGGAAGCATTGCTTGGTATGGGTGACATGCTCTACATGGCACCAGGTACCGGTTTGCCAGTTCGCGTGCATGGCGCATTCGTATCGGATGATGAAGTCCATCGCGTAGTGGAGTGGCTCAAAGAGAAGGGCGAAGCCAACTACATTGATGGCGTTCTCGAAGGTGCCGATGAATCCAATGTGGATGCATTGACCGGTGAGGGTGGTGGCGAGGCTGATCCACTCTACGATCAAGCGGTTGCCATTGTTCTGGAAAACAAACGCCCATCGATCTCATTAGTGCAGCGTCACCTGCGCATTGGTTATAACCGCGCTGCCCGCCTCCTTGAGGATATGGAAAAAGCAGGACTCGTATCCAAGATGGGCAATGGTGGCAGTCGTGAGATCCTCCATCGTCCTTCAGAGTAAGGCAGTGATTTTGCAAAGACTTTTATCTGCAGTATTACTTGGAACAGTCATGCTGTTTTCAAACGCGGTCTATTCTCAAAGTGAAAGCGGCCCAGACCAGTTGCGCCAATTTGTACGCAACTCTAAAACTGCTGAAGGGGACTTCGTGCAGCAACAGTTGCGCGCACCTAAGGCTAATGAGTCGCAAGACAAAGGTTTAAAAGTGGTGCGCGAGACTAAGGGTCACTTTGTGTTTCAACGCCCAGGAAGATTTATCTGGGATACACAAAAGCCTTACGAGCAAAAGTTAATTGCTGATGGCAAGCAACTCATCTTGTGGGACAAAGACTTAAATCAGGCAACATTTCGTCCAGCAGGGCAGGCTTTAGCTTCTACTCCTGCAGCTATTCTGTTTGGCGAAACTTCCCTTGAGCAGCACTTTGACTTAGTTGAAGGTGAAGAGCGTTTGGGAATGAAGTGGGTGGCCTTGACCCCTAAAAAGGATCCCAGTGCCAAGAATAAAAATGATCTGCCTTATACAAAGATCTCCATCGGAATGGCAAATGGCTTGCCTAAGGCGCTTGAATTAACCGATGGGCTGGGTAGCGTTGTTCTGGTCACCCTGGATAAGATTCAACTCAATGTCAATTTGCCCGCCAATCGCTTTACCTTCACGCCGCCAGCCGGGGCGGAAGTCTTGCGCTTAAACTAGAGCCCATATAAAACTCAAACCTAGAACCCCTAATCTACAGAGCATCACATGATTGATCCGCAATTACTCCGTAAAGATATCGCCGCAGTTGCTGCGCGTTTAGCTACCCGCAAGTTCCAATTAGATGTTGAGAAATTTAACACCTTGGAATCGGAGCGCAAATTTTTGCAAACCCGTACCGAAGAATTGCAAGCTAAGCGCAATCAACTATCCAAAGCCATTGGCATGAAAAAAGGCAAAGGCGAAGATGCCTCTGCTGAGATGGCAGAAGTTGCTCAAGTGAATGTTGATATGGAGTCTGGTGCTGCCAGACTAGGCATTCTGCAAGTAGAGATTTCTGATTTCTTGATGGGCATCCCTAACCTGCCGGATGAATCTGTGCCGACCGGTAAAGACGAAACAGAAAACAAAGAAGTAAAGCGTTGGGGTGAAGAACCTATTTTTGATTTTGAGATTAAAGATCACGTTGATCTTGGCGGGCCATTGGGTCTCGACTTTGAAGTAGCAGCTAAGATTAGTGGCTCACGCTTTGTGGTTCTCAAGGGGCCAATTGCAAGGTTACACCGCGCCTTAGCGCAATTTATGATCGACACTCACGCTACAGCTCACGATTACCAAGAAGTCTATGCGCCATATATGGTGAATGCTGCTTCTATGCGCGGCACTGGCCAATTGCCGAAGTTTGAAGAGGACTTATTCAAAGTTCCACGTCAAATGGGTGGTGAAGATCAAGGTGGCGAAGCTAAAACAGAAAACTTCTACCTGATTCCAACGGCAGAAGTACCGGTAACGAATTTAGTGCGTGATGAGATCGTTAACGCTTACAGCTTGCCAATGAAATTTGTGGCTCATACACCGTGTTTCCGTTCAGAAGCCGGTAGTTATGGCCGTGATGTGCGCGGCATGATTCGTCAACACCAGTTCGACAAAGTCGAGTTAGTGCAAATCACCAAGCCAGAAGACTCCATGCAAGCTCTCGAAGACTTAACGGGCCACGCTGAACGTATTCTGGAATTGCTCGAGTTGCCATACAGAAAAGTATTGCTCTGTACTGGTGATATGGGTTTTGGTAGCGCTAAGACTTATGACTTAGAGGTTTGGGTACCCTCACAAAAAGCTTATCGAGAAATTAGTTCTTGCTCTAGCATGGGTGATTTCCAAGCGAGACGCATGCAGGCTAGATTTAAAGCCGGCCAAGGCAAGCCAGAGTTGGTGCATACCTTAAATGGTTCCGGCCTTGCAGTTGGTAGAGCATTGGTTGCGTTATTGGAGAATAAGCAGCTAGTCGATGGCAGTATTGCTATCCCTAAAGCTTTGCAACCCTACTTGGGTGGCTTGGCTGTACTAAAGCCAAGCTAAGCAAAAACCACAAAACCACCCCAAAGCTATAATTAGCCTTGGTTCGGAGAGGTGGCAGAGTGGTCGAATGTACTTGACTCGAAATCAAGCGTAGGGTCAAACCTACCGTGGGTTCGAATCCCACCCTCTCCGCCATTCAAACTCTGTATTCATTTGCACAGAGAAAATATCAAAAGAGCCCCGCATGACGTGGGGCTTTTTATTTATACGTAGTTTGCAATACGAAAATATTTAATAAGATAAGGGAGTGTGACTGTTGCAATCGAGCCACCAAGTGCTTCATGATGTATTTGGTTTTGATCAGTTCCGTGGTGCTCAAGAGTCTATTGTTAGACATGTAGTGGCAGGCGGCGATGCTTTAGTTTTAATGCCTACTGGAGCCGGTAAGTCCCTGTGCTATCAAATCCCCTCGCTTGTTCGCCGTGGTGTAGGGGTGGTGGTGTCACCTTTAATTGCACTGATGCAAGATCAAGTAGATGCCTTAACCCAGTTGGGTGTTAAAGCTTCATTTTTAAACTCTAGTTTGGATGCGGCCACATCTCAAAAAGTGACCAGTCAGTTGCTGGCTGGAGATCTTGACTTAATCTATGTGGCGCCCGAACGCCTGATGAATCCTGGTTTTCTATCAATACTCGATAGACTCAATGCGGGTCCCGGAATTGCCTTGTTCGCGATTGATGAGGCGCACTGCGTTTCTCAATGGGGTCATGATTTCCGTCCAGAATATCGCCAGTTAACTGTTTTGCACGAGCGCTTTCCAAAGGTGCCTCGTATCGCCCTAACAGCTACTGCGGATGCGCCAACCCGAGCAGAGATTGTGGAGCGTCTTTCACTGGAAGCTGCTGAGCAGTTTGTCTCTAGTTTTGATCGCCCGAATATTAAGTATCGAGTTCTGCAAAAGCAGAGCGCGAAACAGCAGTTGGAGCATTTTTTAGATGCTGAGCATGCAGATGACTCGGGAATTATTTATTGTCTATCGCGTCGCAGTGTTGAAGAGACTGCACAATGGTTAAAAGATCGCGGGTGGGACGCAATGCCGTATCACGCAGGATTAAGCGTAGAAACACGCAGCGCCAATCAAAAACGCTTCTTACGTGAAGAGGGCGTCATCATGGTCGCAACAGTAGCATTTGGTATGGGCATTGATAAGCCTAACGTCCGCTTTGTAGCCCATCTGGATCTACCTAAAAGTATGGAAGGTTATTACCAGGAAACTGGACGGGCAGGGCGTGACGGCTTACCTGCAAATGCGTGGATGGCCTACGGATTTGGGGATGTGGTGAGCTTGCGGCAAATGGTAGATTCTGGTGAAGCTTCTGAAGATCGTAAGCGGGTAGAGCGCCAAAAACTTAACGCACTTCTAGGCTATTGCGAATCCACAACATGCCGCCATCAAACGATCTTGCGCTACTTTGGAGAAGCACATCCTGGTAGCTGTGGTAACTGTGATAACTGTCTAGAGCCAGTGGCGACATGGAATGCCACACAAGAAGTCCAAAAAGCATTGTCATGTGTTTATCGGACAGGCCAGCGTTTTGGTGTGACCCATTTAATTGATGTGCTCCTTGGTAAAGTAACTCCCAGAGTTAAACAGTACTTTCATGAGCAGGTCAGCACTTTCGGGATAGGCGTAGAGCTTAATCAGGCTCAATGGAATAGTATTTATCGTCAATTAGTAGCAGGTGGCTATTTAGATGCAGATATTGCTCTGCACGGCGGCTTAAAGTTGGTGGATGACGTCGCGTTACCAGTGCTACGTGGCGAGCAAGAGGTCTGGTTACGCAAAGAAACAGGCTACTCGAAGACCAAGGCTACGAAGTTTGGAGCAAAGAAGGGCTCCACACACCCCTTTAGTAATATTGCGGATGAAAACCTGTGGGAGGCGCTCAAGGCAAAGCGCACTGAGTTAGCACGTGAACAAGGGGTGCCACCCTATGTGATTTTTCATGACAGCACTTTGCAGGAGATGGTTAAATCGATGCCAACTACCTTAGATCACTTTAGTCGCATCGGAGGGGTAGGGCAGGCCAAGTTAGAGCGATATGGCGAACACTTTCTGGAAGTGATTCAGGAAAACCTAGGGCGCCCAGATTAAACCGCTATCAGAAGGTGCTGATTAACTCAGTCAATAGGAGACCTCACAAAAGGCGATGTGGCAAGAGCTTTCACTATTGGTGTGACACCCTAGTTCTGCTGGCTAACTATTTGTTAAGACTTGGTGCTAAATTAGTCTAAACATGTTCAAAACCATTCTTGCTCTTCCTCGCACTGTTTGGCTAATAGGATTTATTAGCCTTGTTAACGATTCTGCCAGCGAGATGCTATATCCCTTAATGCCTTTGTATCTAGCATCAGTTTTGATGGCGGGACCAAAAGCGCTGGGCATTATTGAGGGTATTGCTGAAGCCACTTCTAGTATTTTTAAGTTGGTTTCAGGCGTGATCGTTGATCGCACTAAAAGAGCTAAACCTTGGATTGTGTTGGGATACACACTGGCAGGTATAGGCAGGCCCTTGATTGTGCTTGCTAATTCCTGGTTATGGGTTTTGGCAATCCGCTTTACTGATCGCATGGGTAAGGGGCTTCGAAGCTCCCCTCGTGATGCCTTATTAGCAGAAAGCGTTAATGAGAATCAGCGAGGCATTACTTTTGGTTTGCATCGATCAATGGATAATGCAGGCGCAGTAATCGGACCCTTATTGGCCGCGATGTTTCTGTCAATGGGTGTGCCGTTGAAAGATATTTTTCTTTGGGCAATAGTGCCAGCAGTTATTACCATTACGCTTGCTTTATGTATTAAAGAACCACAAAAGGAAGCTGTTTCAGAAGGAAGTCGATTTAGTTGGTCGCTGGAGGGTATGCCAGATCAATTCAAAAGATATCTGGTGGTAGCAGGCATTTTTGCTTTGGGTAATTCATCCGACATGTTCTTATTGCTGAGAGCCAGGGATGCGGGAGTTCCTCAAGAGCAAATTCCATTGCTCTGGGCAGCCATCTCATTGATTACTACTTTGTTTGGCACCCCTTTATCGGCACTATCGGATACCTTTGGTCGAAAGCGATTTATTTTGATTGCTTGGATTGCTTTTGCATTTTTCTATATCGCCATGGGCTTACCCGATATTTCCATTTATCAAATATTTGCTCTCTTTGGAGTTTATGGGCTTTTTAAAGCAGCAACAGAAGGGGTTGAGAAAGCCTTAGTGGCCGATTTAGCACCTAAAGGATTGGCGGGAACAGCATTTGGCTGGTTTAATTTAATCACAGGGCTCATGCTATTTCCAGCCTCATTTATTTTTGGCTGGGTATACGAATCGATTGCCCCTTTGTATGCATTCTTATTCTCCGGCAGCTGTGCTTTGGTGGCATTTGTATTGATGGCTACTTGGGTATACAGAAACAACGATCTGCAGGCTGGATAGTAATCTCAAGAATAGCGTACACAGAAATGGCGACTTTATTAAAAATGGCCCTATAAACGCAAAAAATGCTGTTTTAGGGGGTCATAGGGCTGTCATAAAGCTGTCACATTCCAGCCGTATCGTTCTTATATCGCGCTGTTGCGCATATTCAATCTAAGGACCGGTTAAATGAAATCTTTCTTGAAAAAAGCCCTTGTTATTGGTGCTATTTCACTTGCTCCAGCAGCATTTGCGGTAGACATGACCGGTGCTGGCGCAACCTTCCCGTACCCAATTTATGCCAAATGGGCTGAAGCCTTTAAAGCTAAGACCGGCTCCAATTTAAATTACCAATCCATTGGTTCATCTGGTGGCATCAAGCAGATCAAAGCCAAAACTGTCGATTTCGGTGCAACCGACAATCCAGTGAAGTTTGATGATTTAGAAAAAGATGGTTTGGTACAGTTCCCAGCCATTATTGGTGGCGTAGTTCCAGTGATTAACGTGGATGGTGTGAAGCCAGGCGAGATCAAGTTAGATGGCCCAACACTGGCTGATATTTTCCAAGGCGTTATTTCGGATTGGGGTGATAAGCGTATCGCCATCATGAACCCAGGCGTGAAGATTCCTAGCGGCCCAATTACTGTGGTTGTGCGTGCCGATGGTTCTGGTACAACAGCGATCTTTACTGATTATTTGGCTAAAACCAGCTCATTGTTTAAAGACAGTGTTGGCTCTGGCGCTTCTGTGAAGTGGCCTGCAGCCTCTACCGTTGGTGGTAAGGGCAATGAAGGTGTTGCGGCAAACGTTACCCGTGTAAAGAACTCGGTTGGCTATGTTGAGTACGCCTATGCCAAGAAAAATAAGATGACTTTCATCTCATTGAAGAATAAAGATGGTCAATTCGTAGCTCCAGATGACCTGACTTTTTCTGCAGCTGCTGCAAGTACGGATTGGGCGGCTATTCCAGGTATGGGTACATTTATTACCAATGCTCCAGGCGCTAAATCATGGCCAATTACTGGCGCATCATTTATCTTGATTTACAAGAACCCAGAGAACAAAGCAAACGTTGCTGAAGTACTCAAGTTCTTTGACTTTGCTTTCAAAGATGGCAAGAAGATGGCTGAAGAATTAGATTACGTACCAATGCCTGACAAAACTACTGACTTCATTCGTAAGAATGTATTTACTAAGATTGTTACTAAGTAAGTTTTGCCAATCTACTTAGCTATACCAAAATCAAACAGCTCCACTAAGGTGGGGCTGTTTGGCTGTTTAAATATGTACAAACAATGATCGATAACGCCCAGTCCCATTCTGCCCCGACGCCCCAGGCGCTTAGAATCGCTAAGATTCAACGTGTGCAGGATTTCTTATTTCATGGCATTACCCAGTTTTTTGCCTGCAGCGTCTTAATTGCATTGCTGGGCATTATTATTTCCCTGGTGATCAATGCATGGCCAGCGCTGCATACTTTTGGTTTAGGTTTTTTCTTTACTCAAGAGTGGGATATTGTGAATGGTGAATTTGGTGGCTTGATTGCCATCTATGGCACCTTAGTGACATCTATTATCGCCTTGTTAATTGCTGTACCTCTAAGCTTTGGTATTGCTGTTTTCTTAACTGAGCTATGCCCAGGTCCGTTGCGTAGACCTCTAGGTACTGCGGTGGAGTTATTGGCTGCCGTACCCTCGATTATTTATGGCATGTTCGGCTTATTCATCTTTGCACCGCTATTTGCTGAATATGTCGAGCCGGCTCTAGCGGCAACCTTAGGAAAAATTCCTGGCTTGGGAATCTTATTCTCTGGTGCATTCAATGGCATTGGCGTTCTCTGTGCCGGCTTAATTTTGGCTATGATGATTCTGCCATTTATTGCCTCAGTGATGCGTGATGTATTTGAAATCGTTCCTCCTGTATTAAAGGAATCAGCCTACGGTATCGGCTGTACAACTTGGGAAGTCGTGAAGAACGTAGTGCTTCCCTATACTAAGGCTGGTGTTATCGGTGGAGTGATGCTCGGGTTGGGTAGGGCCCTCGGTGAAACTATGGCGGTGACCTTTGTGATTGGTAATGCACAGCGCTTATCCCCATCCTTATTTGCGCCAGGAACATCGATTGCTTCTACGCTAGCTAATGAATTCGGCGAGGCTGAAGCAGGCAATCATCTCTCCTCCTTATTTGCTCTCGCTCTCGCACTATTTATTATTACCTTCATTGTTTTGGCATGCGCTAAGTGGATGCTGAACAATATGGAGAAGAAACAGGGCTTGAAATCATGAACAAGGCCACGAATATCAATCCAGAAGTATTTGCTCGTCGTAAACGCGCAAATAAGATTGGCTTAACCTTATCCATGGGCGCCATGGGTTTAGGGATGATTTTTTTAATGTGGATTCTGAGCGTCCTGGTAATAAAGGGCTTTTCCTCAATCAATTTAGATCTCTTTACCCATAGCACTCCAGCGCCTGGATCAGATGGTGGCGGCCTTGCTAATGCGATTGTTGGCAGCTTGATGTTGATCGGTTGCTGCACCTTGATTAGCACACCAGTTGGAGTCCTTGCTGGTCTCTATCTGTCTGAGTATGGTGATCGCAGTAAGGTGGCTGCGGTAACCCGTTTCGTCACTGACATCATGCTGTCTGCGCCATCGATTGTGATTGGCTTGTTTGTTTATGCTTTCGTAGTAGCTCAAGTTCGTCACTTTTCTGGTTGGGCAGGAACTATTGCCTTAGCGTTGATTGCAGTGCCAGTGGTGGTGAGAACTACTGAAAATATGCTGCGATTGGTTCCGGGAAGTTTGCGCGAAGCAGCTTATGCACTCGGCACTCCAAAATGGAAGGTGGCTTTTATGATCACATTACGTGCCGCTCAGAGTGGTGTGATGACTGGTATCTTGCTGGCACTTGCTCGTGTCAGTGGTGAAACAGCGCCTTTGCTGTTTACTGCATTAAACAATCAATTCTTTTCAACGAATATGAATGCGCCAATGGCGAATTTGCCGGTGGTTATATTTCAGTTCGCTATGAGCCCATATGACAATTGGGTTGATCTTGCATGGGGTGGTGCTTTGTTGATTACCTTTGCAGTGCTTGGACTAAATATCCTTGCTCGAGTGGTATTCCGAGAAAAGGTGCAGGGATGATGAGTAATATGAAAACAATGTTTGACTTGAATCAGGTTGATAGTCAAGGGGGTAGAGTGGATACATTAAATCAAGAACCGCAAAATGCGGCAGTGAACGCTATCGAAGTGCGTAATCTGAATTTTTACTATGGCGCGTTTCAGGGCCTGAAAAAGATTAATTTGGATATCGAGCAGGGCAAGGTAACTGCTTTTATCGGTCCATCAGGCTGTGGAAAATCGACACTTCTGCGAACGCTCAATCGGATGTATGACCTCTATCCAGGTCAGCGCGCCGAAGGTGAAATTAACTTCTATGGCCAGAATATTTTGGAGCCTGGACAGGACCTCAACTTACTGCGCTCCCGAATTGGTATGGTTTTTCAGAAGCCAACCCCATTCCCAATGTCCATTTATGAAAACATTGCCTTTGGTGTACGTCTCTATGAAAAGCTTTCTCGTTCTGAGATGGATGAGCGCGTAGAGTGGGCATTGAATAAGGCGGCTTTGTGGAATGAAGTAAAAGACAAGCTAAACCAGAGTGGACTATCCCTTTCTGGTGGTCAGCAACAGCGTTTATGTATCGCACGTGGCGTGGCAGTGAAGCCTTCGGTCATTTTGCTGGATGAGCCAACATCGGCTCTAGACCCTATCTCAACCGGTAAAGTGGAAGAGTTGATCCATGAGCTGAAGAATGACTACACCATTGCCATTGTGACCCATAATATGCAGCAAGCAGCCCGTGTATCAGACTACACAGCCTACATGTATTTAGGCAGCCTGATTGAGTACGGCAAAACGGACGAAATATTTATTAAGCCTAAGCGTAAAGAGACCGAAGACTACATTACCGGCCGCTTCGGTTAATTGGAGACATACATGCCAGATAAACACCTATCATCACAATTTGACGCTGATCTCAATTCTCTTTCAAGCCGCTTGCTTGAAATGGGTGGCTTAGTTGAATCACAAATTGCAACTGCCATGCGTGCTTTTACGCAAATGGATCTCGATACCTGCAATGTGGTGATCGAGAATGAAAAATTAGTTAACGACCTGGAGATTCAGATCGACTTAGCTTGTACTGAGCTGATTGCGCGCAGACAGCCTACTGCTCGAGACTTGCGTTTGGTAATGGCAGTTTCTAAAGCCATCACTAATCTAGAGCGTGCCGGTGATGAGGCTGAGCGGGTTGCTAAACGTACTAAGCGTTTAATTGAATCCGGCTTGCCGCACAATATTAATGTTGCGGAGATTCGTTTATCAGGCCAAATGGCAATTTCTTTATTGCGCCGTAGTCTCGATGCTTTTGCTCGCTTGGACACTATTGCAGCAGCTGAAGTAGTACAGGAAGACCGTCAGATCGACGAGGAGTTCAGAGGCTTTGTTCGCAAGCTCATTACCTATATGTCTGAAGATCCACATATGATTAGCACTGGCTTGGATATGCTAACCATTGCGAAGGCAATTGAGCGTATTGGTGACCATGCCAAAAATATTGCAGAGTTCGTCATCTACATTGCTAAGGGATCTGATGTTCGTCATATCCCGCATGAAGATTTAGTTCGCGAAGCTAATAGACAATAATTAAGGCCATCAATCATGACTCACCGCATACTCATAGTAGAGGATGAGCCATCAATTGCAGAATTGATTGCGATTAACCTGTCACATGCAGGCTATGAAGTTGAAAAGGTAATGCAAACTGATTTGGCATTGACGATGATGAAGGATCAGCTGCCTAATCTGATCATTCTGGATTGGATGCTGCCCGGTAAATCGGGCGTTCAGTTTGCAAAAGAGCTACGCTCTAACGATCGTACTAAGGCATTGCCGATTTTGATGTTGACCGCCAAGAGCGAAGAGTCTGATAAGGTGCTTGGTTTGGATTCAGGGGCGGATGATTACGTTACTAAGCCATTCTCGCCAAAAGAATTAGTGGCTAGAGTAAGGGCAATACTGCGCAGGCAGATGCCTATCGAAGATACTGGCCCACTAACGGTTGGACCATTAAAGTTGGATCCAAGCTCTCATCGTGTGCTGGCTATCTGGCCCAATCTTGAGCCAAAGTCTATTGCATTGGGGCCAACCGAGTTTCGTTTACTTCAGTATTTCATGGCCAATCCAGAGCGCGTCCATTCTCGGGGCAGCTTACTAGACAAGGTGTGGGGTAGCGAGGTTTACATTGAAGAAAGAACGGTCGATGTTCATATTAAGCGCCTAAGGGCGGCTCTCGCCCCGTTTGATTGCGATCGCTATGTTGAGACTGTCCGCGGCAGCGGCTACCGTATTACCAAGACGCCAACCGAAACTTAAGCCTGTATTTGACGATTTTATTGGGAATCTCCAGGAGTTTTTTGGAGATGCTCTAATATTGCATCATGCTATCTGTACTCACCCGATTCTTTGTCATTATTTGCGTCGCATTTGTATTGGCGTTCACAACATTGTCTTTATGGGGTGGGCAGTGGGCTATTGCAGTAGGAATTTCTGTAATCTCCATTCCGCTTGTCTACGCTTACATTAACTTAGCGCGCCTCAGAAAATATATTCTTGCCGATTCTGTTGAAAGCATGCCCTTACCCAGTGGATTTTGGGAGGAGGTTTTTTTTAGACTTCAACGCCTAGTCAGAAATCTGAAGCAACATATCCGAAGCATTGAGCAGCAACACGAGCACTTTATCGAGGCATTTCAGGCTTCTCCCAATGGAATCGTCATGCTCGATGAGAGTGACCAAATCGAATGGTGTAACAGCATTGCTGAGAGATTCTTTGGGCTCATCTTTAAGCGCGATGTCATGCAGCGCATTAACTTTTTAATTCGACGCCCTGAATTCATACAGTATTTAAATAAACGTAATTTTGATGAGCCATTGCTGATGGAGCGCATGGGCCGTGATGGCAGCTTGAGCCTGATGCTTCAGGCTTTTCCCTTTGGTCAAAAGCGCCATTTACTTTTAGTGCAGGACGTCACTGATTTACAAAAAGCCGATGCAATGCGTCGTGACTTCGTGGCCAACGTTTCTCATGAAATGCGCACGCCGATCACTGTGCTCATGGGCTTCTTGGAGACTGTTCAGTCCCTGGAGCTCAAAAAGGATCAGCAGGATCAATACTTTGCCATGATGATGTCCCAAGCGCAGAGAATGAAGAGCTTGGTTGAGGATTTATTGACCTTGGCAAACCTTGAGTCAAATGCACTGCCAGCTACAAACACGGTAGTGAAAGTTGAGACTTTAATGGCGCTTCTGAAAAATGATGCTGAAGCACTTTCTCAGGGCAAGCATGCCTTTACTTTTGATCTGAATTCAAAATGTAATTTGTTGGGTGATGAAAGAGAAATTCTTTCTGCATTCAGCAATTTGGTATCCAACGCTATCCGCTACACACCCGATATTGGCTCGATTCGCGTCGAATGGAGTGTTAACGAACAAGGGCAGGGTGAGTTCTCGGTTGCTGATACGGGCCCAGGCATTGCATCTGAGCACTTGTCAAGATTAACTGAGCGCTTCTATCGCGTAGATAGAAGTCGATCAAGGGATACGGGTGGAACAGGTTTGGGTTTAGCTATTGTTAAGCATATTGCCAATCGGCACCAAGCTCAGCTGGTAATAGAAAGTACTCCGGGAAGAGGTAGTAAATTTATGCTCCGCTTCCCTAAGGACCGGGTTACTTCATAAGTCTCAGTCTTTTTTCTTTTTCTTCTTCTTTTTAGATTCTTTTGGGAGCTTCTCTGCTTTCCCGTCTGCATACAGACACCAAACCTTGATTTCCTCGAGTAGTTCCACTAACTCTTCATGGGGAAGGTTTTTCAAATCCATCAAGCTAATGCTGCCAGACTCTTGCAATTGTTTAACTGCATCTTCGTATAGATATTTATTCATATTCATTCGACCCACAGGTTAAGTTGGGGGTAATCCTAGCAAACTAATATGACAAAACTGCTTTTTGAGGCCTTAAAGAGGGTTTTAGTCAGGTTCCCCGGATACTTCCGAGCTTCTTTTGATCCCGGTCATTCTGGTCACGAGCCTTTCTAAGGGGCCCCCTATGATCAGAGTGAGCAAAATAGCCCCCAGACTGAGTCCGCCTAGAGCAAATTGACCCGCTCCAAAAGCAGCGCCAATTAGCGCGCAGGACCAAATACTTGCTGCGGTAGTGAGGCCATGGATTTTTTGTAATCTCTGCTCGCGAATAATAACGCCAGCCCCCAAAAAGCCAAGGCCGGTTATCAGGCCTTGCAAAACACGGCTGACAGATTGCGCATCATCTTGAACAAAGTCGCTAATGAGTAAAACAGCGGTTGCGGAACCAATGGCTACTAACGAATGCGTACGAATGCCTGCAGGTTTGTGGTGAAGCCAGCGATTTAGGCCTAGTATGGTGCCCACTAGCAATGCCAGGCCCAATCTTAGTGCGATAGTGCCGTATAAATCCCATTGAGTCATACAAATTCCTTTGCAAAAGCAAGTATCTATGTTTTCAAGTGTATATCAGGTGCTTTGAATGGTCATAAATAAGCCATCACCTTGACATGTTTTATAGCAATAATTTCCATGAACGTATTTTTAAATAAATCTTTAAAAAAGGATGATGCGATGAAGAAATTTCTGATATTGGTTTGGCAGGCATGGTACGAGGCAAGGCGGGCTTATGCAAAGCGCTACGTTTTGCATAAGCTGGGCAGTTAATTTGAAACCCAGATTTATCGGACCTCAAGTTTTGCATATTAATAAAACTGCCATAAATTAAGCTTAAGATCAGCCTTTTTACATAAGACTTTATTCCATATGACTGAGAATCTTGCTAAGTATCTTCCGTTGGCGCTAAGAATAGGCGTCGATGGAAAACTGACATTTGAAAACGTTGAGAACGAAACTATTTTTCAGAATCAACAATTAGATTCTCATCAAAATCCATTTTTAATGGATGGGAGATTCTCTCTTCGTCTTGATGAAATCATTTAATAAAAATTACAGCGCATAAAAATTAATGAGCAATCAGCACAATATTTTATTTTTATGTACTGGAAATTCCGCTAGATCCATTCTTGGTGAAGTATTGGCAACTACGTTGAGCCATGGACGCTTTATAGGATATTCGGCTGGCTCTAGGCCTGTAAATTATGTGCATCCAATTGCATTACGTATTGCAAAAGAGCTAGACTATCCGCTTGAGAAGTTGCGCAGCAAAAGCTGGGATGAGTTTGGTACAGATAGGGCTCCGCATATGGATTTCATCATTACCGTCTGTGACTCTGCTGCCGGGGAGGAGTGCCCCTACTGGCCTGGACATCCTGCTAGCGCCCACTGGGGGTTTGCTGATCCTACGGCTGTGGATTCTGGGGATGCTGCCATGTTGGATGCATTCAGGCAGGTTGAAATGGGGCTGCGAAATCGCATCGAGCTACTCATGGATTTACCCATGGATAAATTAGACCACCTACAAATTAAGAATGAGTTGCAGTCTATTCATCATCGCCTAAAGTTCAGATAGGCAAGACTATTGAATAAAGGGTTAAGATTGAATTTAACCCTTTTGAGGAAGTTGATGTCTAAAGAGAAAAAGCCCAAGTTTGCTGTTCTTAGGTCGGTAGAGTCTTTTAGTAACCCTAGACCCAGCATCAAAAAACGCATGGCAGATGGCAGGGCATTGCGAAAAGTGGTCAGAATTGCTCAGCAGGGTATCTATACCCCACCAAAACATCGAATTGACCCTATCAGCATTCTGGAGAGCCAAGCCAAGACTCGAATCGAGTCCTTGATTCCGATTCGATATGAGCGCATGCTGCAGTCGCCCTTTGCATTTTATCGAGGGGGAGCCGCAATCATGGCTCAAGACTTAGCCAACCAGCCATGTACCAATATCACAGTTCAGCTTTGTGGGGATATGCACGTATCTAACTTTGGCTTGTTCGGAACTGCCGAGCACCGATTAGTATTTGGCATTAATGACTTTGACGAAACTTTGCCTGGTAGTTGGGAGTGGGATCTCAAGCGTCTTGTTGCCAGTGCGGTGATTGCCTGTGAAAGCAATGGTGGCGACAAAGTGTTAAGTAAAAAAATAGTGTTTCGTATTTGTACTGAATACCAAAAGCGGGTGGCTCAATATGCTCAAATGCCATATTTAGACCTGGCTCAAGAATTTATTAGTGATACAGATATACGTAAGCATTTTTCCAAAGAACATCAAAAGCAAATTGATCTTTACTTAAAGCAGACGAAAGGGCAGGGCAATATACAAGTACTACAAAAACTGACTACGCTTGTTGGTAAGGATAGAAAGATCATCAATAAGCCTCCATTAATTGAGCATTTTGAAGGGAATGCTTACGGGCAACCTCTAAGCTCACTTATTAATAAGGCCTTGTTAAATTATTCAAGTACTTTACTAGCTGATCGCAAGATTCTGTTTGAGCGTTACTTTTTAAAAGATTTCGCACGTAAGGTAGTTGGCGTGGGAAGTGTGGGCACTAATTGCTTGGTTCTTTATTTTGAGGGTGATAGTGAAAATGATCCCTTATTCTTACAATACAAGGAGGCTCAAAAATCTGTCTTGAGTCCTTATCTAGGGGCATCTATTTACCGTGATATGGGCCAGCGTGTGGTTTCTGGCCAGAGATTGCTGCAGGGCGCCCCCGACATCTTTTTAAATTACGGCTCCATACAGTTTGATATAGACAAAAGCGAGGGATTTTATCTCCGGCAACTACGCGATATGAAAGGCGGTATTCCGATTGGTCCAGGCGGAGTCTCCCTAAAGAACTTTGTCGACTATTCCAAATTATTTGGCTGGGCACTCGCCCTTGGGCATGCCCGTTCTGGTGATTCTGCCGAGCTTGCTGGATATTGTGGTGAATCAAAAGAGTTTGGAGAGGCAATGTATTCATTTGCTAGATCCTATGCAAAGCAGAATGAGCAGGACTTCGAGTTATTTCGTAAGGCGGTTAAATCTGGTAGATTGAAGACGGCTAAGAAAAAAACAGCCCTTTAAGTCGTATCAGGTGATAGTCATCAGAGTGTCACGTTATTGGTGGATATTTTAGGGTCCCTAGGCTTATTCACCATTTCGATTTTATGAAAACTCTCCGCCTTATCAAGATCGCCTCCTTCATTTTTTTTGGATCGATTGCAGGATTCATTCAAGCTGCGGCTATCTATCCAATCGACCAAGCTGCCATCTTGGCTGGATCTCGGTTTGATATCAAGATTGAATTTAATACCGTCATTAATTCCGGGGATGCTGTAATCGAACTCAATGGCATGCCTATAAATAAAATCATTAGCGTCAAGCCCGAGTTTATTTCCAATGAAAATGGTAAAGGTAGCTCGATTCTTTATAGAGACGTGCAGCTATCTAAGGCTGGTAAATATCAAATCGTTGCTCGGGCAGCCCAGGAGCGGTCACAAGTGAATTGGGATGTATATGCAACTAGTCCTCGCCGCGTAAAAAATGTGATTCTATTTATTGGCGATGGGATGACGATTGCCAACCGCACAACCGCAAGAGTCCTCTCCAAAGGAATTCAAGAGGGTAAATATCAAGGCAGACTGGCATTTGACGATATGCCCAGCACAGCCATGATAGGTACTTCAGGGTCTGATTCTCTCATTACAGACTCTGCCAATTCTATGAGTGCATACACAACGGGGCATAAGACGGCAGTGAATGCTATGGGTGTTTATGTCTCCCGAGCCAGCGATAATCTCTCGCATCCCAGGGTCGAAACGATTGCAGAGCTGATCAAGCGCAAAACTAAAATGGCGGTCGGCATTGTTTCTGATGCCGAGTTGGAGGATGCGACCCCGGGCGCAATGGTTTCACATACAAGGCGTAGAGCAGACAAACAATATATCGCTGATTGGCTCTTATCTAGTGGTGCAGAAGTAATTCTTGGAGGCGGCTCCGCCTATTTTTATCCGCAATCTACCAAGGGTTCAAAGCGTAAAGATGAGAAGAACTTGGTAGATAGCTTTAAGTCCGATGGATATCAATTGGCCTTTACAAAACAGGAGTTGCTTTCAGCCTCTGAAAAGAAGGCAACTAAGAAATTATTTGGCGTCTTTCATCCTGACAATATGGATGGATCGCTGGATCGTTTGTATCTGAAAAAGAATACGGTTGAACAATTTCCCAACCAGCCAGATTTAACCGAGATGACTCAATCAGCCATTGATGTTCTGTCCAGAAATCCCAATGGATTTTTCTTGATGGTGGAGGCGGCTTTGATTGATAAGTTCAATCACCCTCTGGATTGGGAGCGAGCTGCATTTGACACCATCATGCTGAGTAATGCCGTGCAAATCGCTAAAGAATTTGCTAAAACACACCCAGATACATTAATCATTGTGACGCCTGATCACACCCACAGCGGATCCATTAGCGGGGTAGTGCATGATGAGAAGCCAGGATCGTTACGTGAAAAGGTGGGCATTTACGCTGAGGCTGGCTATCCAAATTACCCAAAAGCAGATATTCAGGGTTATCCAAATAAGATCGATGTCTCTAAGCGCATTGCATTTTTCTATGGCAACTACCCCGATCATTATGAAACACTGCATCCTAAGCTTGATAGCACATTTGTTCCTGCTGTTAAAGACGAGTCCGGGAAATATGTAGCCAATCAAAAATATATCCAACTACAAGAGGATGCTATTCATGTAGGTGGAAACCTGCCAACGCACCAAGAGTCAGGCGTTCATACTGCGGATGATGCCGTTCTGAATGCCATGGGCCCTGGTTCAGAAAAATTCAAGGGTTTTATGGACAACACGGAGGTCTTTATGATCATGGTGGACACCTTAGGCCTGGGATCTAAGTAAACTTTTCGATATGGAATTCATTAACAACATTAACTATGGTTCGCTTACCGATACAGGCGTCAGTCTTTGCACAGCCTTTGTTTTGGGTGGGTTAATTGGTTTAGAGCGCCAATACCGCCAACGAACTGCAGGTTTAAGAACTAACATCCTAGTAGCTATTGGAGCTGCAATCTTTGTAGACGCTGGTAATCGCCTCACTGGTCATGATGGCGCTGTTCATGTGATGGCTTATGTGGTTTCTGGGATTGGCTTTTTGGGTGCCGGCGTCATCATGCGGGAAGAGGGTAACGTCAGGGGAATCAATACTGCTGCTACCTTATGGGCATCGGGCGCAGTTGGTGCATGCGCAGGAGCTGATTTAATTCTAGAGGCTTGCTTGGCTACCGTTTTTGTTCTTGCGGCCAACACCTTACTCCGCCCAGTGGTCAGCTTAATTAATAGGCAGCCACTCGATACCGAAGCAGTGGAGGTGACGAATTCGATATACATCATCACCCCTAAGCATGCCCAAAAGCATGCCTTGAAGCAATTTATTAAGGCGCTAGAGGAGGCGGGCTATCAAACCCAAGATATTGAAGTGCATCAGTTTGGAAGCGATGATGTCGAAATACAGGCCGTTTTAACGGCATCGGCTGTTGATGGGGATGAGATGGATCAGTTAATCGCCAAAATTGCCGATCAAGATTTCGTGACCCAGGCATTCTGGAGCCCCAGTACAACGGATTAAGCCATGTATATGTATTGACACAATATTGAAATATTTCTGGTTCAGTATTGGATTGTGAATACAAACATTGCTTTTATAGAATCTATCGTTACCTGCCCTCATTGCCAAGCTTCAGAGGCTATCAATAGTGAGCATGGTGCATCTCAGCACTTATACCGCTGCCGCTCCTGTAGCGCTATCTTGAAGCCAAAATCTGGCGATTGCTGCATTTTGTGTAGCTTCGGAAATCGCGATTGTTCTAGCTCAGAGCAAAACCTAGCAGCCTAGAAAGGGCTCACCTATCCCAGCCACAAAGGCTTGCTGTTGATTTCATCAAGATGTCATGGTTTTTACATAAAATAGACATAATTGATACAGCATTCCATTTTTGGGGAGTATTTTGGCTAGCAATCCCGTAGATCCGTTAGTTCATTCAGCAGACCTTGTTGCTGCGGTTGATTTGGGGTCGAATAGTTTTCGCATGCTGGTAGCTCAAGCGGTAAACACGCCCTCCGGCACTCAGTTGCGCCCTATAGACACCTTGCGTGAAACAGTCCGCTTGGCTGCTGGCCTTACTGAAAATAAATTACTTGGCAATGATGCTTATCAGCGTGGCTTGATTGCTATTCGACGTTTTGGTGAGCGTATTCGTGGCTTTGATCCCGCCAATGTTCGGGCGGTGGCAACCAATACTTTGCGAGTTGCCAAAAATTCTCAACAATTCATAGAGGATGCAGAAGAGGCATTAGGTTTTCCAATTGAAGTGATTGCTGGTGTAGAAGAGGCGCGACTCATCTACATAGGGGCAGCGCATGAGGTTCCAGCCGTTCAAGGCAATAGACTCGTGATTGACATTGGTGGTGGTTCTACTGAATTCATTATTGGCAAAGGCTATGAGCCAAAGCTGATGGAAAGCCTCTATATTGGCTGCGTCTCTCATAGCATGCGCTTTTTCCCTAAAGGAAATATCGATGCCCACGCCTTTAAAGAGGCTGAGTTGGCGGCTCGCCGTGAAATACAGGTGATTTCGGGTGCTTATTTAAAAAGCGGTTGGAAGCAGGTTATTGGCTCTTCTGGCACTGCTAGAGCTTTAGCTGATCTCATTGGGAACAATCACTTCAATGGAAGTAGTGATGGCTTAACGATGGGCCGCGTCAATAGCGCAAGTGGAATCATTACCCGCGAGGGTTTGAAGAATCTCAAAAAACACCTGCTGAAATATGAACATGTAAATCAAGTCGAGCTAGAGGGTCTGAAGGACGATAGAAGATCAGTGTGGCCTGGTGGTTTGGCGATTATGTTGGCAGCATTTGATGAATTGGGCATTGAAGAAATGGAAGTAACCGATGCTGCATTACGTAGCGGGGTCTTATACGACTTGCTTGGTCGATCACAACACCACGATATGCGCTATGTCACCGTAGAGCAATTTATGCAACGCTATACCGTCGATCGAGAGCAGGCTGATCGGGTTGGTAAATTGGCTGCTGATTTTTTACAGCAATTACCAAAACCGGAATCGGAGAGTAGGGCTGACAACATCGCCTTATTGCAGTGGACAGCTAATTTGCATGAAATTGGCTTATCAATCTCCCACAATGGCTATCACAAACATTCCGCTTATATTGCGGGCAACGCCGATATGCCTGGTTTTTCTAAGAATGACCAGGCAAGACTTGCGGCTTTACTCATTGGGCATACTGGCAAATTAGGAAAGCTGGCGAATAACGCTAGCTTTGAAGACTGGCGCATGCTCTTTTGTTTGCGTCTTGCCCAAGTACTTTGTCGTGGTCGAAATGATGCCAATTTTCCCAAGGTAAAAGTTTCTGAGCATGACAGTTCGTATTTAGTTAGCCTATCCAAGGAATGGATTGCCGAGCATCCCTTGACGGAATTTAGTCTTCTGAAAGAAGCGGCAGAATGGGAAAGGGTCGGGCGCTCTTATCAAGTCAGCTTTAAGTAGATATCAAGATCAGAACAAAAAGCCACTTCGATACGAAGTGGCTTTTTTCTTAAGAGCTTCTACTTGAAGCTTACAGACCTAAAAAATGCTTTGCATAGCGCGGGTTGATTTCTGAAAGGCGCAGCATAGTCAATAAGTCAGCCGTATTGAAGTCTGGATCCCAGGCTGGGGCGCTACAAATTTTTGCCCCAAGTTTTAGGTAGCCCTTGATTAATGGTGGGGGCTGTACATCTAAGCCGCCATTCAATTTTTCTAGGGGTAAAGGGAGTCGCGGGAAGGCGTGGAATTCTGTTGGCGCCATTTGATCATTGCCCAGGGAGTTATAGAGGCTCGCTGCAAAGTGACCACCATCAGCCATCGGAATGCTAGCGCAGCCCAGCATAATTTCATACCCATTCTTTTGCATGTACTGAGCCAGGCCACTCCAAAGGGCCATAATGACTGCGCCTGAGCGATAGTCTTGGTGAACGCAAGATCTGCCCAACTCAACCAATTTAGGGCGAAGGTGGTTAATACGGGTTAGATCAAATTCAGAATCAGAATAAAGGCGACCGATTTCTTGGGCCTTGTGTGGCGGTAGTACGCGGTAGGTGCCAACTACTTTCAGGCTATCTTGATCACGAATCAATAGATGATCGCAATAGGAATCGAATTCATCAACATCTAAGCCTTCTGCGTTCTTGGGGAGATTAGCACCCATTTCTTCAGCGAATACTTTATAGCGCAATCTTTGTGCTTCTTTAATCTCGCCTGGTGTACTTGCCCAAACAATTTGAAATGCCAGTTTTTTAGGCTTATCGATCTGAACGGCAGGAATGGATTCTACTTCTCTGAGTTCAGCTCTTGTCTTTGTCACAAACTTCTTGCCAAAAAACTTCTTGGCCAACTTTTTAGAGAGTTTTTTAAGTGGGTTTGGCCTATTTCTTTTTAAGGCTTTGACTTTCTTAGGGGTGAAAATCTCAAATGAACCAATTGGATTAGGGATGTCAGACATGGCTGGCCTTAGTATGTGATTAAAGTGTTAGAAGCAAGGGGATGCAGACTGCAGCCCAGAGTAGAGCGGCCACAAATAGTGCAAGCATGACGGCAGCGCTACCAAAATCTTTCGCCCTCTTAGAGAGATCGTGGTGGTCGAACGAGATTCGATCGATAGCCGCTTCTACGCTGGAGTTCAATAGTTCAATAACGAGCACCATCATCAAGGAAGAGATTAGTAATGATTTCTCTAATAGTGTTATCGGTAACAAGAGGGCAACTGGTGTTAATAAGACAAATAAAGTGAGCTCTTGTCTAAAGGCACTTTCCTCCATGAATGCATAAACTAAGCCGCACCAAGAGTTCTTGGCTGCATGCCATGCTCTGGCAAGACCTCGATTGCCCTTATGGGGATTTTGATCTATGTGATATGGAGAGTTCAAGCTGGATTTTCTTTAGGCTAGTGCTGTTGCGTGAACTTCTGTAGTTGGTACGGGCTTGAGGTGATTGGCAAATTGCTCAGAAGCAGCTCTCCATGAGAATTTCTCGGCGTGTGCGCGTGCTGCTTCACGGGGAATCTTGAGAGCCTGCATGCAAGCTTCACGAAGATCTTCATTCATAGCGCCTGAATTAGAATTTCCCAGCACATCAATAGGGCCGGTTACTGGGTAAGCTGCTACTGGAGTGCCACATGCCATGGCCTCGAGTAACACCAGGCCAAATGTATCGGTTTTACTAGGAAATACAAATACATCTGCCGCCGCGTAGACTTTTGCTAACTCATGCTGCTGTAGCACTCCCAGATAGTTCACTTCTGGGTATTTTTCTTTTATGCCAGCCATTGCTGGACCGTCTCCTACCACCCACTTCGAACCTGGCAAATCAATCTCTAAAAATGCGTTGATATTTTTCTCAACAGCAACTCGACCCACATATAAAAAGATGGGATGTGCGGTATTTAAGGCTTTTGAATCCTGCATCTTAAAAATATCTAGATCAACGCCTCTTGACCACAACACCACATTATCTAGACCATAGGCCTCTAGATCATCCTTAACTACAATTGTTGGGGCCATAACAGCCATTGACGGTTTATGAAACCAGCGAATAAATGCATAAGTAATTGCTAAAGGAATGCCGGTACGCGCTTTGACGTATTCCGGAAAGCGGGTGTGATATGCGGTAGAAAATGGCAGGCGATTTTTGACTGCGTAGGCACGAGCCGATAAGCCTAGAGGGCCTTCAGTAGCAATATGCATCGCATCAGGAGCAAACTCTTTAATGCGGCGAGCTACCTCTTTGCCTGGGAATAATGAGAGTGCGATATCGGGATAGGTGGGGCAGGGGATTGATTTAAATCCGTTTGGAGTAATCATCTCCACTTCATGTCCCATAGCGGTTAATTCAGTGCGGGTTTGTTTCAAGGTTCTAACAACGCCGTTAACTTGTGGATCCCATGCATCCGTAATAATCATAATTTTCATAGCACAGCCTCTTTAATGAGTGATTCGATAGTGGGTTGAAGGGTGATTTGAGGTGACTCAACTGGCTCACCCTTGATCTGTGTCCAGTGAATGATTTTGAGTTCACCTGTTTGTGTTTCAACTAGGGCTGTTAGACTCTCGACCCAATCACCATCGTTGCAATACAGCAGGCCATCAATCTCACGAATTTCTGCTTTGTGAATATGTCCGCATACCACGCCATCACAGCCTCTTAGGCGAGCCTCCCTGGCCATAATGTGCTCAAAGTCGGCGATATAGCTGACAGCATTCTTGACTTGGTGCTTCAGATATTGAGATAGCGACCAATACTGCAATCCCATCTTGGCGCGGACCATATTGAAGTAACGATTCACGTAAAGAATGAACGAATACAGGTTGTCGCCAACGTAAGCAAGCCACTTGGCGTATTGCATCACGCCATCAAACTGATCGCCATGCGTTACCCATAGTTTTCTGCCGTCCGCGGTTGTATGAATCACTTCTTCAACTACCTTGACATCGCCAAAAGAAAGTCCAAAGAACTGTCTGGCGCTTTCATCATGATTTCCGGGTACGTAGATCACTTCGCTACCTTTGCGAGCTTTACGCAAGAGCTTTTGAACAACGTCATTATGTGATTGCGGCCAGTAGAAAGACTTCTTTAGTCTCCAGCCATCAATAATGTCACCAACTAGGTAGAATTTGTCTGCTTCGTTATGCTTTAGGAAATCGAGAAGGTAGTCTGCCTGACACCCTGATGTTCCTAGGTGTACGTCTGAAATCCAGATGGCTTTGTAATGCATCATGAAACAGTATTAAGCCTACTGAGTATGAAGCCGGTATGACAGTTCTAAGACAGTTTCATGACGATGCAATTATTTTTTACAATTGATTTATATTCTTAACTCATATGAGTCAGAATCAACCTTCGAAACATTCCCCTGTGCAATTTGGTGCAACTGCATGGTCATGGGTTTTAGTGTGGAGTCATGTGATTGCTGGATTGGCTACTCTATTTTTTCAGTTTCCATTTGCCACTCAGGAAACTAAAAATACGCATATTCAGAAATGGTCAAAAAGACTGTTATCTATCTTTGGCATTGAATTAAGATTTAGGAATCCAGAAATTCTTCCTACTACCCCCTACCTGCTGGCATCAAACCATATTTCTTGGATGGACATTCACGCTATCAATGCTTTTAAGCCTATTCGATTTGTAGCAAAGTCCGATGTAGAAGGTTGGCCCATATTTGGATGGATGGCCAAACAATTGGGTACGGTATTTATCAAACGCGATAACTCTCGCCATGGAAGGCATGTTGCGAACGAGGTGGCAAAGGTTCTCAAAACCCAGTCTGTCTGCATTTTTCCGGAGGGCACCTCCACGGTAGGTGAGGGCATCCTGCCATTCAAACCCAATTTATTTGAATCGGCTGTTATTGCTCAGGCTCCGGTCTATTCCTTGGCAATTGCCTATAGATCATTGGTATCGGGTGAGCGATGTGAAGTGGCAGCTTTTGTGGGTGATATGGGGTTGCTCGAATCCATGGCTAGGATCTTGAAGGATCGAAAGCTGGTTGTGGAGCTGACCTTCTTGCCACCCTCAGGAGCTAGTCCTGAGGCATCTAAAGACCGTAAGTGGCTAGCCTTACATAGCCAAGAGGCGATTTCTAATCAATTAAAGGGCAATCAGCTCTTGATGTAATAAATGTGTCATCATTTCTAGCTATAAATGGATCTCAGGAGTGGAAGCTGATGACATCAAAACATAACGAGATGGCCGAGTGGTATCGCCGTGCGCAAGAAGAGATTCTGGATAGCATGGATGAAGAGCTTGAGATGGAGCTTGACGACGATCGCCTATCTCCTGATGGCGATAGCAAATCCCAGATTCCACGTAATGTTTATTTCCGTGAGCTTTTTAGGCTCCAAGGCGAGTTAGTAAAGCTACAAGACTGGGTAGTAGAGAATAAGCTTAAGGTAGCAGTCCTATTTGAAGGGCGAGATTCTGCTGGTAAGGGCGGGGCCATTAAGCGCATTACCCAAAGACTGAATCCCCGAGTGTGTAAAGTAGTTGCCTTACCCGCACCCAACGAGCGCGAAAAGACGCAGTGGTACTTTCAACGATATATTTCACAGTTGCCTGCTGGCGGCGAAATTGTTCTCTTTGACCGCAGTTGGTACAACCGTGCTGGCGTTGAGAAGGTAATGGGTTTCTGTACTGATGATGAGTACGAAGAGTTTTTAAGAACGGTTCCCGATCTTGAGCGCATGATGATTAGTTCAGGCGTTATCTTAATCAAGTATTGGTTCTCCATTTCTGATGATGAGCAGTACAACCGCTTCATGATGCGCATTCACGACCCATTGAAGCAGTGGAAGCTAAGCCCAATGGACCTGGAGGCAAGAAGACTTTGGGAGGCCTACACAAAGGCCAAAGAAACCATGCTTGAGCGAACACATATCCCTGAAGCTCCATGGTGGGTAGTTGCAGCCAATGATAAGAAAAAGGCACGCCTCAACTGCATTACGCATTTACTGAATCAAATCCCTTATCAAGAGATTGATCACCCAGAGATTACTTTGCCAAAACGTGTTCATAACCCGGATTATCTGCGCGGGCCAGTGCCGCCTGAGATGTATGTTCCTGAAGTGTTCTAAGCGCTTATTTTTCGAGCTTAGATAGTTTGCCATCCCATTTGAAGACGATATCCTTATCGGCCTTTAGTAAGCTTTTATCTTTTCCTGGATACGAGACCCTTGATAGAATGTCTTGAATCATATTGATATGAGCTACTTTCTTATCGTTCGCTTTCACGACGATCCAAGGCGCATGCTTAGAGCTGGTTTTTTCTAGCATGTCATTCCTACACTTGCTATAGGCATTCCAATTTTGCTGCGCCTGTTGATCAATCGGGCTGATCTTCCATTGCTTAAGGGGGTCTTTAGACCTATCCGCAAGACGAACAGCCTGCTCTTTTTTAGAGATATCTAAATAGTATTTGAGAATAGTCATGCCTGAGCTGGCCAGAATGGACTCAAACTCATTTACGGTTCCCATGAAGTTGGCATACTGTGCCTTGGTGCAGAAATTCATCACCACCTCAACACCGGCGCGGTTGTACCAGCTGCGATTGAATAGAACAAACTCACCCTTCTTGGGGAGCTCGGCTACGTATCTTTGAAAGTACCATTCAGCAGATTCGCTATCAGATGGCTTTCCGAGGGCAACCACACGAGTTTCTCTGGGGCTTAAGTGCTGCGTAATGACTTTAATGGTGCCATCCTTGCCTGCCGTATCGCGGCCTTCAAGAATAACTAATATTTGATCGCCATTACTGATCAGACTATTTTGTAACTTTACCAACTCAATTTGCAATAAACGAAGTTGGTCATCATAGCTAGATTGCTCTAGCTTATTTTTGCCTTTTTGGCCCATTAGTTTGCTTCATTTGTATTGGCTGGCTTTGGAGCAGACGTCTTTTTGGCAGCAGCTTTTTTAGCAGGTGCTTTCTTCGCGGGAGTTTTCTTGGCAGCCGCTTTCTTTGCTGGTGCCTTCTTCGCAGGAACCTTTTTTGCTGCTACTTTCTTGGCTGGGGTCTTTTTAGGGGCTGCCTTTTTATCTAACTTATCCAATGCCTTAGCAAGCTTATCGATAAGCTTCTCTCTATCGGACTCTAATTTATCAAGTTTTTTTAATAGCTGTTTGACTAATTTCTTTTGGCTCATGCTGATTCCTGGGTAGATTGGTAATTGTTGTATTGATGTATCTCTTCGGTCAATCCTACGGTTTATTTTCTCTATTTTCAAGCATATGTGACACTTATATGTCAGTTTTGTGACATTGATGGTCATAAAGTTGACATATATATTTCCATATAATTGGAAATATGAAAAATCCTGATGCCATCAAAGCATTTCTCGCTCTAGGTCAAGAGACCCGCTTGAATATTTTTCGTTTGATAGTTCAGCGCGGAGATACTGGTTTAACACCTAGCGAGATTATTGAAAAACTAGGCATTGCTAATGCCACGCTCAGTTTTCATCTCAAAGAGCTGGTGGGCGCTGAATTATTGTCAGTAGAGCGTCAAAGTCGCAATCTCATATATCGACCCAATGCCAATTTGGTCCAAGAGTTAAGCGGGTTCTTGCTTGAAAACTGTTGCGGCGGCAAATCATGTGCTCCAGTTTCGATCTTTAAAAAGGCGAAGGCTAAATGAAGCGGTTCAACATTCTCTTTCTGTGTACTCATAATTCTGCTCGGTCTGTCTTGGGGGAGGCCATTGCTTCAATGCATCCTAGCGGTAGGTTCGTTGGCTACTCAGCAGGCTCAACTCCAGGAACCTCGATAAATCCATTTGCACGTGAGTTGGCTTTGCAGATGGGCTACGACGAATCTAAATTGCGCTCTAAGTCTTGGGATGAATTTGGTTTGCCAGATGCCCCAAAGATGGATTTCATTATTACGGTTTGTGACAATGCCGCTGGTGAAGTATGCCCATTTTGGCCTGGTAAACCGGCTACTGCCCACTGGGGCTTCCCGGACCCATCACAAGTGTCTGGCACGGATGACGATAAACGCCGCGCATTTAAAGAAGTCATGATTGGCTTAAAAAAGCGCATTGATCTGCTGGCGGATATGCCTTTGGATCGACTCAATTCACTCAGCCTTCAAGAAATTCATCACAAATTATGAGTACAGTTACCAGCAAACTTTCCTTTTTAGATCGATACCTTACTGTTTGGATTTTTACTGCTATGGCAGTAGGGATTGGCTTGGGATATTTTGTTCCGGGGGTAGAGGGGTTCATTAATTCCTTTCAATCTGGAACGACGAATATTCCAATCGCTATTGGATTGATATTGATGATGTATCCACCGTTTGCTAAGGTGAAGTACGAAGACTTACCTGACGTCTTCAGAGACAAGCGGATCTTTGGCTTAGCATTTTTGCTCAATTGGATTGTGGCACCTACCTTGATGTTCTTCCTGGCCATACTCTTTGTTCCTAATCAACCGGAATACATGGCTGGACTGATCTTGATTGGGATAGCGCCTTGTATCGCCATGGTGATTGTTTGGAACGACATTGCTAAAGGATCTACTGAGTATGCTGCAGGATTGGTAGCCTTTAATGCCGTCTTCCAAGTGCTGTTCTTTAGCTTATATGCCTATTTCTTCTTAACCGTTCTGCCGCCGTATTTTGGATTTGCGGGCTCTGTTGTCAACATCACGATTGGCGAGATCGCCAAGACGGTTGCCATCTATCTGGGGGTTCCTTGTGTTGCAGGATTCTTAACTAGATATATTGCTCTCAAATTTGTCTCAAAAGAGATATATCAAAATACTTTCGTTCCTAGAGTCGGTAAGCTCACTCTAGTGGCGCTGCTATTTACTATCGTCGTGATGTTTAGCTTGAAGGGAAAACTCATCCTTCAGTTGCCAATGGATGTGATTACCATCGCAATTCCATTGCTAGCCTTCTTTGTGGTGATGTTCTTACTGACATTCTTCATCACCATCAAAATGGGCATTGAGTACAAACGCTGCTGCACTTTATCGTTTACAGCATCTAGTAACAACTTCGAGTTAGCCATTGCAGTAGCAATTGCGGTATTTGGGATTAACTCTGGAGCAGCCTTTGCGGCAGTGATTGGGCCCTTGGTAGAAGTGCCCATCATGGTTGGGCTGGTATCGGTTGCTTTATGGCTTAAGGATGAGTTCTTTCAGGCCTAAAACCTATGATTAGGGCCGCCAAATGGGGTTTATATTCAAAATTGTGCCCAAATAAAGAGGATTAGCCCTGGAGGGAATGTAGAATCAGATTTCCTTATTTACAGAAAGCGTCATCCGCATGTCTACCTCTATTACTCTCAAGTTTTGGCGTTATATTTCCCTGAGTTTCTTGGCATTAGTAACGCTTGGTTTGGTTGCCTGTGGTGGCGGTAGTGATAGTGGCAGTGGTTCTGCTGTCGCAACTCCGAGCGTCTTTTATGTTGTGAGCAACACTAACGATTCTGGCGCTGGATCCTTGCGTGAGGCTATTACCTCAGTTAATAGTTCATCTAGCACCCAATATTCAGGTATTACTTTTTCTGTAGCGGGTGTAATCACCCTTGCAAGCGATTTGCCTGCTATTACAAAGAAAGTATTAATTGATGGCGGTACTGCTCCTGGGTATGTAGCCGGCAATACCACTACTGCGCCATTAGTTGCGGTGAACTTCAATAACGTTGCTTCAGGTTTTACGTTTAATAGTGGTTCAGCGGGTTCTGGCATTTATGCTTTGTCAATCATTGGATCTAATTCAAATGGCATTACCTTAAATGCGGGCAATATCGTTTTATTAAGAAACTACATCGGCCTTAACTTAAGTGGTGCGGCTGCTGGCAATGCAAAAGACGGTATTTATATTTCCGCTTCTTCTACTAACAACGTTATTGGCACAAACCCAAACAGTATCTCTGGTCTTTACTCTAATGTGATTTCCGGTAATACGCAGAATGGTATCCAGATCTATGGCAGCGCAGGCAACAAGATTCAGGCAAATGCCATTGGTACCAATCCAGCAGGCACAGCTAAGATTGCTAACGGTTTTAACGGTATCTATGTAACTTATTATGCGGTTGATAACACTATTGGCGGTACTGCTTATGTCAATTCCGCTACTGGGCAAACTAATAACCCAACGGGTAACAAGGGCACAGTTCCGATTGTTTCAATTGCTCCGCCATTAGGTAATCTGATTTCCGGTAATTCTCGCAATGGAGTGCTTATTGATGGCGGTTCGGAGTTAACGGTATTAAGCGGCAACTTTATCGGTACTAATAACGTTGGTACTGCAGCTGTTAGCAATACTTTAGATGGTGTATTGATTCGCAATGCGAATAATAATCAACTGATTGGTTGTACTTTTGAAGACAACCCATTTATTTATTACAACGTATTGAGCGGCAATGGAGGCAATGGTTTGCATATAGCCGACTCCAATGCAATTTTGGTCCAGGCTAACTTCTTTGGCGCTGGTGCAAACAATGCATCCATGGTTCCAAATGGCGGCCACGGCATCTTGGTTGACGGTAGCTCTGCAGGCGTTCAGGTTGGCGGTGTAATCCCGCTGGGTAACGTGTCAGCTGGCAATACGCTTGATGGTATTAAGGTTTCAGGAACTGCTAGTGGCTTTACCACCTTTAATACCTTTGGTGGTTTGTACGCCTTTCAGGGTGCCGCTCCCAATGGTGGAAACGGGATCACAATTGATTCTACTGGCGGTAACAATTTAGTTCGCACTAACGTATTCTCTGGAAATATGCATCATGGCATTGAGATTTCTGGAAACGCATCTGGTGTTACTGTCGATCCTAACGTGGTTGGCCTGAATACTGAAGGTACGGGTGCTCTTGCTAATGGACCTGGTGCCAATGGTGCTGGTAACGGCGGTAGCGGGGTTTACATTGCGGGAACTGCCCATGGGAACTATATTGGCGGTTACAACAATTCTGTTATTCCGCAAAATACCTTCTCTGGCAACGCAAGATTCGGTATTGAAATTATCGGCACTGCAAATAACAATACTGTATTTAACTCTGTAATCGGCCTTGGAACCACTCAGGTTTCCGCTTTTGGTAATGGGCTGGGTGGTATTTATATTGGCGGAGGAAGTAACAATAACTCTGTTATCGCTTATACACCTTCCAGTTCATACACTGCTATGTCTAGTGTGATCAGCGGAAATACAGGGGACGGCGTTCTTATTGCTGATACTGCATTTAACAATACCGTTCAAGGAAATTACTTTGGTTACGGTAAACGTTCTATTGTCGGTAATTTGGTTGCGGGGCTATTTCCCAATACATTACTTCCGATTCGTGTAACAAGTTCTGGTTCGGGTAATGTGACCACCCCAAATAATCCTTAATGTAACCCTTGATATAGAATTTTCTTAAGTTGTTGTTGATTTATAAAAGCCAACCAGTCGCCGATTAGTTGGCTTTTTATTTTCCAGTACCTTAGGGTGAAAAGTGAACAAGCGATGAAAAATTATCTAATTGCTCTATTGGTAACGGCGGTGTTATCAACTGCTGCTTTCGCACAAATGCCACCCCAAATGATGTTGCAACAAGGGATCCCCAGACCGCCTCAAGGGGGCATGATGCGAGATGATCCCCACAGACCCATCGATCAAATTAGTCGCGGTCTTGGTGTGACGCCAGATCAATTTAGGGCTTGCTTTAATAATGTCAATCCGGCGCCTCAAGGGTCTTTGCCTGGCTCCAATCAGAAGCATGCCAATAAGCAAGTGCTTTTAAGCTGTCTGCAACGAGCCAATCCAGGTATTACCAATAACAGCCTTGATGCAGTGATGGACCAATATCGGCCTGGGGGTAGGGCGGCTCAGTAATTAGGGTGCCCTAGGATAGAATCAACCTATCCCTTACTTTTAGGCGGCATTGAAAATGGTACGTCATTACTTAGTGGTTTTTCTAGGCCTGATGTTAGCGGCCTGCTCAACACCAGTCAGTCAGTTTGGTGTGTACAAACAATCTGATGGCACGGTTGGTGTTCATGCACCAAAAGATGCAAAAGAAAATGAAGCGCAGGAAGTAGCGCTAGAGGAATGTAAAAAACAAGGGAAGAGAACTGCGACGATTGTAGAAAGCAGAAAAACGGTCAATGACCGTTTTCCCTTAACTTACATCTATCTTTGCAGATAGTGGCGATTAGTTAGTTCGCCATTGATTGGCTCTTAGCTAAGCAACCATTTCTTAATCGACTTATTGACGCACATTGCATCTAAAGCAAGACCAAAGAATTCAGATCCATTGGTAACCATGCTCTCGATTGCTTCCACTTTGCCAGACTTAATGCCACGCAAATAAGTTGCTGCACGGTAGCGCAAGAAATGCTCAGTTACACCATCTTCATTCTCGGTTGGACAGATTTCTAGGTTGCCATAGCGAGTTTCTGGGTTGATGTTAAGAACAGCAAGACTCAAGGCCCCAACCAATTTCTCGGGTACTGGGATTGGAACATAAGAATAGAGGGAGATCATCATTTCCTCTTCATCTACTTCAATGATGTGATCAATATCCAGTACATCTTTTTCAGTTAACTCTGTCTCGCCAGAATCGCCACCACCAAATGTAGACTCAAACTGCAATATCGCAGTATTGCTGCCTTTGGAGATCTCGATCATGTCAGGGTAGCCAAGCAAGCCTTTCCACCAATACATCAGCGAGAAGGTGCAGGGTTTTACTTCAACCATTCCCTTGTTAGTGGATTTCGCAAAATACAGACCGTAAAACTCATCATCTTGCTCAAGACCATATTGGTCTACCTTAGGAGATTTAGATGAAGCTGGTTTTGCAGTCTTTTTTGTAGCTTTCTTAGCTGCGGGCTTTTTGGCCGCAGGTTTCTTTGACGCTAATTTTTTAACTGCTACTTTTTTGGTAGCAGGCTTCTTTGCGGCCACTTTCTTGGCTGCTGGTTTTTTCACTACCTTTTTGACTGTCTTTTTGCTTGCTACTTTTTTAGCGGCAACCTTCTTGACGGCTTTTTTTGCAGGGGCTTTTTTTACCACCTTGGTAGCTACTTTCTTTTTTGCTGGAGACTTCTTTGTAGCCATGGTTTATTACCCTTCTTTCGGTAGTTATCGTGCTTAAGGCACTATCTGATATTACTGCAAATTCTCTCGGGAATTCGCTTTTTCTATATGGGGTTTCTCCTGCGGATTGCAAGGGTGGGGATGAAATAAATAGATGGCGGAAGGCATTGTTCTTGGGATACGGGGTTGCTACACTAAAAGCGTGAATTTTTGTGCAACCTAAATATCAAGAGGACCTATGTTTCCTGAATATCGCGAACTCATCACCAAGTTGAAAACGTCAGATCGTCATTTCTCGCATTTATTTGATAAGCACAATAATTTAGATCAAAAGATCCAAAAAATGGAAGCCCATTCAGAGCCGAGCACTCCAGAAGAAATTGAGACCTTGAAAAAGGAAAAGCTCCTTTTGAAGGACCAGATTTATGCCGTCCTTAAAAAGGCAGGCGCTTAAGTTTCTGTGGAATTAGAAAAGGCCTAGATTCCTGTAAAACTAGGCTTTTTTCAGGAAGCAGGCCTTGAGTAGCATATTGCCTGCTTCTGTTTTGCAATCAACTTCGTGATCGCCGGATACCAGACGAATCCCTTTAATCTTGGTGCCGACCTTCAGGGTGGTGGAAGAGCCTTTGACCTTGAGGTCCTTAATGAGGGTGACAGTATCGCCATCCGCTAAAAGATTGCCATTGGCATCTTTCACGATGAGGCCAGCTTCAGCCTCTTCTGCAGCAGCCATGGGCCATTCATGTCCGCACTGGGCGCAAACATAGTTTTCACCATCAGGGTAGGTCATATCTTCCTGGCAAGCAGGACACTTCGGTAGATTATCTGTACTCATGCCTTCATTTTAATCCAAGGGTGGCTGGTCTTGGCTCATAGTCAGTAGTGGATTTAGAATGGTTAGGTGAATAAAACCCTGAAGATTTCTCTGATTGCTTTTATGGCTTGCCTTGCTACGGCAGTTCTCGGTGGCTGGTATGCGGCATCCTCGATTGATCCGGCGCAATTAACCAGACTCCTCAGTTCTTCAGTCAAAGATGCTACTGGACGCGAGCTGAAAATCGCTGGGCCAGTAAGCCTGAGTCTTTTCCCATCGATCAGCGTCAAAGCTGAACAGGTGTCTTTGAGTAATGCTTCATGGGCAAACAATCCCGATCTGTTTACATTCAAGCATATTGAGTTAGATATTCGATTATTTCCGTTGTTGAAAGGTAGCGTTGAAATCAGCAGGATAGGTATCAGTGGGCTAGAGGCAAACTTACAAACCAATAATGCTGGAGAGGGTAATTGGAATCTCACGCCGCCTGCGCTGCCTGCCAACGGGCCGGGGGCGCAATCAGTAAGTGGTGATTCTTCTGATAACGTACTTGTGTCTATTAAGACTGTTGATGTTGTGGATGCCCGTATCAATTATCAGGACAGAGAAAAAGTAGCCACTCCAATTAGCATGCCTAAACTTTCTTTAGATGGTGGCGATGGTAAATCTACGATTCTGGTAGATGTTCAGCGCGCTAACTACACCTTGAGCCTAAAAGGTAAAACGACTTCACTGCGCAATGCTTACTTTGCCTGGAATCAATTCCCAGTCAAAATAGATCTCGATTTAGTCCTAACCTTAAATGGTAAGTCGCTTGCAATTACGGGAGACATTGATAAAAAGCCAAATCTATTGCCAAAATTCAATATCAATCTCAATTCAAAATCCTTTGATTTAGTGCCTTTAGCTGGTTCTGCAGCTATAGCTGGATCAGCTGGAAAAAATTCAAAAGCGTCCATACACAAGGCCCAAGGAAAGTATTTGTTCTCCGATGACGCGCTACCTTTTGATCTTTTGCCTTTAGCTGATGGCCTGATTCATATCAATATTGCTGAGCTTGGGATTCCGCATCAGGCCCCATTTACTAACTTCAAAACAACACTGCAATTTCAGAAGGATAGAATTGATGCGAGCGATGTCAGCTTTAATGTAGGTAAGGGAAGCGCCCAAGCGCAGCTTTCTATTACTCAGTTCGCCAGCCTTGCACCCAAGGTTTCTGTGAAGGGTATTGCTAAAGACTTTTCCCTAGAGCAGGTGATTGCTGTCACTGATTCAAGTGCCCGAGTTTCGGGTGGCGATACGAAAGTAGCCTGGAACTTACAGGGCAGCGGTATGAGCCTTCATCAAATGGCAAGTCGAGCTAATGGCGCTATTCAGATTTCAGTAGGACAAAGCAAGCTTGATTCCAAATTTATTAACAAGGGCGGAGACTTTGTTATTACCGTAGTGGATGCAATTAATCCGATGTACAAGAAATCCAATCAAACTACTTTAGATTGTGCGGTTGCCTACTTACCCATTAATAGTGGGATGGTCAATATTCAGAATTCAGTTGGAGTTGAGACCGATCGTCTCGATATCACTCTGGCGGGCACCATCAATCTCGCAAACGAGGCGCTTAATATCAGCATTAACCCAAGAGAAAAATCAGGCCTTACAACGGGTCTTGATTTGGGTGGCCTTGTCAAAATTGAGGGAACCCTGAAAAACCCGCAGGCCGGAGTGAATAAGGCGGGGGTGGTGAATAGCGCCGTCTCAATTGGACTAGGCTTCTTAACCGGCGGTATTAGTATCGCAGCGGAAAATGCTAAATCATTGGCGACCAAGTCGCAACCCTGTAAAACAGCGCTGCACTCTTGGTCTGATATCTATCCTGCAAGCAAGTAAGAGAGACTGGGTCTAAGAAAATTTCTTAGAAAACCAAGCCGCTTACAAAGAGGCTGAATAATGAAATAAAGATGCTGGCAAAAAATGCGGTCCAGAAGCTGGAGATCGTAAAGCCGCTCACTAATGCAGAAACCAGCATCAATACCAAAGCATTAATCACTAGCAAGAAGAGTCCCATGGTTACTACCGTCAATGGCAACGTGAAAAGAATCAGCAAAGGCTTAACGATTGCATTGGCAAAGCCCAAGAGTAGGGCGGCAATTAATAATGAGCCACCATCCGCAAAGCGCAAGCCACTAAAAATATAACTGGCAACCCAAAGGGATAAAGATGTTAGGCCCCACTGGACTAGAAATAGCGTTAAGTTGCTCATAGATGATTCCTTTGCTTATGTTGTAAGGGGTTTATGCCTAATGACTATATTAGCAGTTGATTAATAGTGCGGGGGTATTTCATCTTGAGAGCTTGCAACACCGCCACCACTGCTACTGGCTTGTTCTTTAATTGCCTTTAATTCACGATACAGAAATTCGATTTGCTGTTGCTGTTTGTAGACGGTCTCATTGAGCTTCTCAATGAGGTCTTCTGTGAAGCTCAGTTTGATTTCTAAATTGGTGATGCGTTCTTCTGTCATATCTGACTTTCTATTCTGCGATAAGCTCAAAGCGCCCATCTTCCATTTCGGTTTTGGGCCTAATCCAAAAATCATGGGATTGCATAGATTCGTAAACGTAGGCTGGCTCGAGGGTTGCCTCTACGTTGGCCAAGAAAACCACTTTATAAAAACCACCGGTCTTGATGTGTCTCAATTTGCTGCCTGGCTTAAAGAGGCCATCGTCAGGGTCAGCCATTTTGGGTTTACTCATGTCAACAATGCACTTTCTCGGTATGATCTAGCGATGGCAAATTCCATCCCATACTCCATTCTAGATATATCTCCGATTCCCCAGGGTTTTACTGCGGCTGATGCACTTCGTAACTCCTTGGATGTGGCAAGGCATGCCGAAAAATGGGGCTATACCCGCTACTGGGTAGCGGAGCATCACAATATGACAGGCAATGCGAGTTCTGCAACTGCAGTCTTGATTGGCTATATCGCTGCTGGCACCTTCCATATTCGAGTGGGCTCTGGTGGTGTCATGCTGCCAAATCATGCTCCCTTGGTGATTGCTGAGCAATTTGGCACCCTAGAAGCTTTATATCCAGGAAGAATTGAGCTTGGCCTAGGTCGTGCACCCGGCACTGATCAAATGACTGCCAGGGCATTGCGTAGAGACTTATTGGGTAGCGATGATCGCTTCCCGCAGGATGTCCGTGAGTTACAGCATTATTTTGGCCCACTACAAGAAGGGCAGTCCGTAAAAGCGATACCGGGAATGGATACCAATGTTCCCATCTGGATTTTGGGTTCTAGTTTGTATGGCGCTCAGTTAGCCGCTCACTTTGGCTTGCCTTATGCCTTTGCTTCACACTTTGCACCAGAGCAACTCTTAGAAGCAATGAAGATTTATCGTGAGCTCTTTAAGTCATCGGTTCAACAAGCTAAACCCTATTCAGCATTCGTGATGAATGTAGTGGCGGCCGATACTGATGAAGAAGCTCAACATCTATTTACCACTCTGCAGCAGAATGTTGTCAGGATGCGGCGTAATACTCGCGGTCAATTACCACCCCCAATCGCTGACATGAATGAATTTTTTGAGCCTCATGAGCAAGCAGCAGCGGACTATACTCTGCAGGTCTCAGTTGTTGGTTCGTTAGAGACAGTGAAGAAGGGGATGCGACGTTGGTTAGATCTTACTGGCGCAAACGAAATGATCTTGACTGGGCAAATTTTTGATCACCAGGCTCGCCTCAGATCATTTGAGATAGCCGCACAGGCTGCTCAAAGTCTATAAGGCTGCTAAGTTGTAATCTGCGGTAATGAGTACTTGTTCTTTTGCAGCCTGTTTCACAAACCGCAATACTGCATTGTCTTTGCTAACTAGGTTGCAAGGCTTTGCAGTGTAAGCAAGGTCCAAAAAGACTTGATCATCCGGGTCTTGGCATGCCCAAGGTGCTTTAACCAAGCTTGTGTCGTCAAGTATTCTCGCCAAGCCTTGCCATTGCAGGCAAATTTTTTCTTGTTGTGCTTCGTCGAGCGCAAATAGGGGGCGGGCAATCACATCGGCAAATTCTTCTAAAGTACTTGGGGTTGCTAGGGCGTCTATCTTGCCATCAATCAATGCTTGTTTTAAATGAAGTGCCCTAAAGTCATTGAAGACAAAAAGATCTAGCAAGACATTAGTGTCGAAAACCACAACCTTCATTTCTAATGCCTATTGGTTGCTGCGCCAAATTTCGGGAGTAATGGTGACTTGTCCTTTATCGGAGGAAACATAGACCTCACCATCTTGAACGTTGATATGAATCACCATGCTGCGTTCCACCAACTTGTTCAGCTCTTCAGCCTGTTCTGCTGGAATAGAGACAACTTGTAAATTGCGAGCACGAGTTAGCTTATTGGCAATGCCGTCCCACCAGATCTTGCTGGTGTGTCCGCCATAGCAATAGACAATCACTTGATCGGCACGACCACAGGCTTTCAGAATACGGCGTTCGTCTGGTTGACCGATCTCAATCCACAACTTGATTGCATCAGTAAGATCTTTGATCCAAAGATCGGGTTCGTCGGTATCGCTCAAACCCTTTGTAAATACTAAGTCCTCATTTGCCTGCAATGCAAAGGCAATGATGCGGATCATCATCCGCTGCTCGGTCTCAGAAGGGTGCTTTGCAATAGTTAAAGAATGGCTGCCATAGTAGTGGCGGTCAGAATCTGCGACATGAAGGTCGACTTTGTGGATAGTTGCGCGTAGAGCCATAACGTATTATCGCCTTTATGAAGCAACTCCTGGCCCGAGTCAGCTTATAACCAGTATTATTTGGCTTGTGGCTCCTGATGAGCCTGGAAATGCCTCAAATTACTGTGTACCGTAAAACCCATGATCCGTATTACTGAATTACGCCTACCAATTGACCACGCTCCTGAAGCTTTGGAGAAGGCAATATTGAAGCGCCTCAATTTAGACGTGAAAGATTTAGTCCAATTTGAGGTCTTCAAGCGTAGCTATGACGCCCGAAAAAACGTTGCGCTCTCTTTTATCTATACGGTTGATTTATCTGTAAAAGATGAAGATGCTCTCCTAAAACAATTCTCTGGTGATATTCATGTAAAGCCATCCCCGGATACGAGATACCACTTTATAGCAAAAGCCCCTGAAACCATAGACTCTGGAAAAGCGCTGCGTCCAGTAGTCATTGGATTTGGCCCATGCGGTATTTTTGCCGCTTTGCTGTTAGCGCAAATGGGCTTTAAGCCGATTGTCCTTGAGCGCGGCAAAAAAGTTCGTGAACGCACTCAAGATACTTGGGGCTTATGGCGTAAGAATGTCTTAAATCCAGAATCCAACGTTCAATTTGGAGAGGGTGGGGCTGGTACGTTTTCAGATGGTAAGTTGTACAGTCAGATTAAAGACCCCAAGTTTTATGGGCGCAAGGTCATTCATGAATTTGTGAAAGCCGGCGCTCCCGCAGAAATTACCTATGTAGCTAAGCCGCATATCGGCACCTTCCGCTTGGTTGGCGTGGTGGAGAAGATGCGTCAAGAAATTATTGACTTAGGTGGTGAGATTCGGTTCTCGCAAAAGGTGATTGGCTTTGATATTGAGAATGAGCAAATTACCGGAGTCAAAATAGAAGGGCAGGCAGATCTAGCTGCTAACCATGTGATCTTGGCCCTTGGTCACAGTGCGCGCGATACATTTGAAGCCTTGCATCATGCTGGCGTCTTCATGGAGGCCAAACCTTTTTCTGTTGGCTTTCGGATAGAGCATCCCCAGTCCCTGATCGATAAAGCACGCTTGGGTCCTCATGCGGGCAATGAGTTAATTGGTGCGGCAGATTACAAATTAGTCCACCACGCCAAAAATGGCCGCTCGGTCTATAGCTTCTGTATGTGCCCGGGTGGGACTGTTGTAGCGGCTACCTCCGAGCCCAATCGTGTGGTTACTAATGGCATGAGTCAATATTCTCGCAACGAGCGCAATGCCAATGCGGGCATTGTTGTTGGTATTACTCCAGAAGATTACCCAGGTGGCCCATTAGCAGGCATTGAGTTTCAGCGTGCTATTGAATCAAAAGCTTTTGAATTGGGTGGCAGAACTTACGAAGCACCCGGCCAGCTCATTGGTGACTTCTTAGAGGGTAAGCCATCCACTCAGTTCGGTAGCGTCATGCCGTCTTATAAGCCTGGGGTTCATTTAACCGATCTGGCAGCAAGCTTGCCTGCCTATGCAATTGAAGCGATTCGCGAGGCGATTCCTGCTTTTGAGAAGCAAATCAAAGGCTTCTCTATGAAAGATGCAGTCTTAACTGGCGTAGAGACTCGCACCTCTTCCCCTTTACGAATTACTCGAGGCGCTAACTATCAGAGCCTGAACATCAAAGGCCTATATCCGGCAGGTGAGGGCGCAGGCTATGCCGGTGGAATTTTATCTGCTGGTGTTGATGGGATTAAAGTAGCAGAAGCAGTGGCCCTAGACTATTTGTCAAAGTAAACATCACATAAGAACCCCATGAATTCTTCAGTAACTCATTCATCGACCGAAGAAAAAGAGGTTCTGTTTCATCCGGAGTTGTTGAAAAAGTTTGATATTAATGGGCCGCGCTATACCTCTTACCCAAGTGCAGATCGTTTTCATGGTGACTTTTCTGAGTCTGATTATCTAGGAGCGCTAGAGCGGGTAGCCAAAGCGAATGAGCCGCTTTCCTTATATTTTCATTTGCCGTTTTGCCCCAATATTTGCTATTACTGTGGTTGCAACAAGATCATCACCAAGGATCATGGACGGAGCGCCAAATATATTAAGTACCTCGCCAAAGAAATGGCTATGGTTACTAAGACCATGGGCGCCCAGAATAAAATTCCAGTAACGCAATTGCATTGGGGTGGTGGCACCCCCACTTTTCTATCTCATGAAGAGATGATCGAGTTGATGCAGCACACTCGCGAGCATTTTGAGTTGTTGCCTGGTGGCGAGTATTCGATTGAGATTGATCCGCGCCGCGTTACTGAGCAAGACATTGCACTCTTGGCTGAATTGGGCTTTAACCGCATTAGCTTAGGTGTCCAGGATTTCAACTTGGCAGTTCAAGAGGTAGTTCATCGCGTGCAAACGATTGAAGAGACCCAGGCTGTCATGGATTGGTCTAGAAAGTATGGATTTAAATCCAGAAGCGTGGATTTGATCTATGGACTACCAAAGCAAACGCCGGAGACTTTTAAAGAAACAGTCGATGCGGTATTGGCAATGAGCCCTGATCGCCTTTCTGTTTATAACTATGCACACCTGCCACATATTTTTAAGCCGCAACGCCGTATTGCTGAGGCTGATTTACCGGCGGCGGCTGATAAGCTGGATATCCTGTCTAACACCATTGCGCGTTTAGGTGAGGCTGGTTACGTCTTTATTGGTATGGACCATTTTGCTAGACCAGATGATGAATTGGCCATCGCCCAAAAAGAAGGCAATCTTCATCGCAATTTTCAGGGTTACTCCACGCAGGCGGAATGTGATCTCTTGGCTTTTGGAATTTCTTCTATTGGCAAGGTAGATGATTGCTACTCCCAGAATGTTCGTACTCTGGATGAATATTACGAGGCGCTAGATAACGGGCACTTACCAGTACTTAGAGGTTTGCGCCTTGATAAAGATGATCTTCTGCGCCGCGAGTTAATTGGTGAGTTGATGTGTCAATTTGCTTTAGATACCAAAACATTCGCGACATCGCATCAAATTGATTTCTCGAATTACTTTAAAGTGGAGATAGAGGAGCTCAAGGGCCTGGAAGAGGCCGGTCTTTTAGACTGGGAGGGCGAGAGCATCGTGGTTCCTACTAAGGGCCGTCTCCTGGCTAGAAGAGTAGCTATGACTTTTGATCGACACCTCAGAGAATCTCAAGCTAAAGGGACCTATTCCAAGGTTCTGTAAGGGTAAGTCAGAGGTAATTTGATCTAGATCAAATAAGCCCAAAAACTCTGTTGCTTTTTAACCAATAAAAAATCTCCAGTCTCAGTCAATTTGATTTACATCAAATTGCACTCCCTTCATCAATTCGAAAATGATTTCATCGAAATTGATAATAAAAAGGGAAACCATCATGCGTATTAAGTCACTCGTAGCAGCAATGGCTACAGTAGCATTCTTAGCCCCAGTCGCGGCTCAAGCTCAAGCGGAAGAAAATCCATGGATGTTGCGTGTCCGCGCGGTAGATTTACTCTGGCAGAATGGTCAATCACAAACAGTTCAGGACTTAAACGTTAAAGCTAAAAATCAAGTGATTCCTGAGCTTGATGTCTCTTACTTTTTTACTAAAAATATTGCAGCCGAGTTGGTATTAACATGGCCACAACAGGTCAACATTACTGCTGGACAGGGTAATACCAATATTGGCAAAGTAACTGCGTTGCCACCATCATTATTGGCTCAATACCACTTTACAGACTTAGGTGCATTTAAGCCTTACGTTGGCGCTGGCGTGAACTACACAATCTTTGGTAATCGCGCCAACTTCCCCGCTTTGGGTAATGCAGTTCAGGTTGACCAAAGCAGCTTAGGCTTTGTTGGTCAGGTTGGTATGGATTACATGTTTGATAAAAACTGGGGTCTGAACTTGGATCTGAAATATGCCATGATCAGTACCAATGTAACAACCGTTCAGGGCGGTACGAACCTCGGTAAGTTGACATTGAATCCATGGATGCCAGCTGTTGGCGTGACTTACAAGTTCTAAGAATTCAGTTTTTAGGTCTTGAAATGGGGCTCCCGAGGGGCCCTATTTTTTTGTCTTGAGTTTACCGAACCAAGTCGTCAATCAGTTTTTCAAATGCAGCTTCGTTCAAAGTGGAGTTATCAAATCGATGCAATGAGAGATGGCTTGGCGGTTCAGTCCTACGCTTAGCGTATTGTTCCCAGTGAGCAAACTTCCATTCATCTCTTGGGTCAGCCCTTTTCTCCATCCGTCTTTTGGCCTCAAGCTCCTCTAGATCAATCCAGGCAACCTGAATCATAGTTTGCGGTGGAATGCCTAGCTCTTGAGCATTAAACATTCTGCCGCTCTGAATCTCTTTTGAGAATGGCCCAACCAAAATGACATTTACCCCTAAAAGTAAATTCTCCCTAGCGATATCAATCAGCCCTTGGTATTCCCAATCTCGCAGGTTCTCAAGGTAATAGGGGCTGTCACGGTCATTCGGGTTCTGGGTAGTGAGCTCCATCACGTGGGCACTAAAGCCGCCATACACGGTGTCTTTATCTAAAAAGAAAAAATCTTCTCCAGTTTTCTCAATGATCAGAGGTAAAGCCTTTTTGGCTAAAGTCGACTTTCCAGTGCCGGCATGCCCTGCAAAGAGGATGAGGCGGGGTGCTGAGGGGGTAAGTTTGCAGATCATATATAGCTAGTCTCGCAGAAATTAGTGGAAATATCTCCTCTTTTGGGGAAGTGACGATAATGTCGCCATGGCCTTAATCGTACTCACTGATGCAAAACTGGCTTTTGGCCACGTTGACCTCCTCGCAAACACCGCTTTTTCACTGGAATCCGGTGAACGTGTTGGCTTAATTGGCCGCAATGGCACGGGCAAATCTTCCTTGTTGAAGATATTGGCTGGTATAGAAAAGCTGGATGATGGGCTCCTGCAATATCAGCAGGGCCTCAGAATTGCTTATGTTCCCCAAGAGCCTATATTTGAGGCGGAAGAGACTATCTTCGAAGCCGTTTCCAAAGGGGTTGCTCAAGCAAAAGCCTTACGTGAAGAATACGAGGCTCTCAGCGTAGGTGAGTGGGATGATGCCTCCCATGATCGCCTTGACGAAGTGCAATCGCAATTAGAGGCTTTGAGTGGTTGGAATTGGGAGCAACGCGTTCATGAAACTTTGGACCGCTTGCACTTAGAGGCCGATCTCAAAATCAATACACTTTCAGGCGGTACTAAGAAACGGGTTGCCTTAGCACGTGCTTTAGTTGAGATGCCTGACGTGCTTCTGCTTGATGAGCCAACCAACCATTTGGATTTAGATTCGATCGCGTGGCTAGAAGAGCTCCTTAAAGAGTATCAAGGCTCAGTGATTTTGATTACCCATGATCGCGCCTTCTTGGATAACGTCTGCACCCAGATTGTCGAGCTTGATCGCGGCATTCTACGCAGCTACCCCGGTAACTTTACTCAATATGAAGTATTAAAAGAGCAAGAGTTGAACTCTGAATCTTTAGCTAATGCACGTGCCGATAAATTATTGGCGCAAGAAGAGGTTTGGATTCGTAAAGGGGTTGAGGCGCGCCGCACCCGAAGCGTTGCCAGAATTGCACGCTTAGAAAAATTACGCAGTAGCCGTGCTGAACGCCGAGATGCGATGGGGCAGGTGAAGTTAGCTGTTTCTGCTGGAGACCGTAGCGGCAAGATTGTGGCTGATCTTCAGAATGTCAGCAAAACTTACGATCGTCCGATTGTGAAAGATTTCACAGCAACGATTTTACGCGGCGATAAAGTTGGTTTACTTGGCCCTAATGGTGCCGGTAAGACAACTCTACTGAAGTTAATTTTAGGAACGATTGCGCCTGACTCCGGCACTGCAACTATGGGTACACGCATTGAAGTAGCTTACTTTGACCAAATGCGCGAAGGTTTAGATCTCAACGCTTCGCTGGAGGATTACATTAGTCCTGGTAGTGAGTGGATTGAAATCAATGGCAATAAAAAGCACGTTAAGAGCTATCTGAGTGATTTCTTATTTGCGCCTGAGAGAACCAATTCTCCAGTAAGTACTTTGTCAGGCGGTGAGCGTAATCGTCTATTGCTCGCACGTCTATTTGCGCGGCCTGCAAACGTCTTAGTTTTGGATGAGCCAACTAACGACTTGGATATAGATACTTTGGATTTGCTAGAGCAACTTTTGCAAGACTATAAGGGTACGGTGTTCTTGGTAAGTCATGATCGTTACTTCTTGGATAACGTCGTCACCAGCATTATTGCTAACGAAGGTGATGGCTTCTGGCGTGAATACGAAGGGGGTTACGAAGATTGGAAAATCCAAAAAGCCCGCTCAGACAAAATTCGCGCTGCCAATGGAAATGCCAATGCCAACTCAAAGGCTGTAGAAAAAGTTGAAGCCAAAGCAGAGACAAAGGTAGAGGTTAGGACGGAAGCTAAGCCAGTAGCCAAAAGCGGAGTTCAAAAACTTAATGGTAAGGAGCGCCAAGAGCTCGAGGTTTTGCCTTTGCAAATCGAGACATTGGAAACAGAGCAGGCCGACATTGGCATTGCAATGAGCAACCCCGACCTCTACAAAAATGAACCGGAGTTAGCAGCTAGCATGCAAGCTCGCCTCAGTGAAATTACTGCGGACTTAGATCAAAAACTACAACGCTGGGAACAGCTTTTGAGCCGTTCAGAGTCTTAGCGTTATAGCCTATCGCGCGGTAAACGAGCGCGCAACTGGGCGATCTCATCAAGCAGGTCTAGCGCCAAGGCAACCCCAGGCGCATTCAGCTCAAGATCATGGGTGAGATGTGCTGCGGTTTTTGCTCTTCTCAATGAGTCGCCACTAAAGCGCCAATCTTGAGGTGATGAGCCTGCCGGGCTTAAAACACCTTCAGACACCCAAGTCATGATGAGATCTTCTGGTGTGCGTGATGCATGAGAAAGTTCAACAATCGTCATGTGCACTTCATTCTCTACAACGGCACCTTCAATCCAAGTGATATTGGTTTGTGTCATATTCATCATCCCTTCAAGTGAGATCTAGGATTGAAATCAAAAGCCTTTTCAAATGTTTGATAGGCTTCCTTTTGTGATTCTGTATTAGCAGGTGGCAGTGCAATAGAAGGTACCGCATAGAGATCCCCAGGCTCTGCACTTGGAATGCCTTTGCCTTTGAGACGCATCTTGCGACCGGCAACAGTTCCTGCAGGGATCTTTAATTCCAAAGTGCTGCCTGCCGGAGTGGGTACGTTGACAGTGGTGCCTAAGCTAGCCTCCCAGGGAGCCAGTGGAATATCGATGAAGACATCTTTGCCTTCTACGCGATAAATTGCGTGGGGATGAAATTCAATTTCGAGATAGAGGTCACCAGCAGGGCCCTCGCCAACACCAGGACCACCTTGTCCAGAGAGGCGTAAATTTTGGCCGGCCTTAATGCCTTTGGGAATGCTGACATCTAACTTGCGCTCTTGGGCGCTGACATGACCACTCGCATCTTGCACGGGCATGTGCAATGCAATAGTGCGCTTAGCTCCGTTATACGCATCGGCAAGATCAATCAAAATTTTGGCATGATGATCTTGGCCTTTGAAATTCATACCCTGGCGGCTATTGCCACCACGACCACCTTGGCGATGTTTGCCTCTTCCGAAAAGGGATTCAAAGAACTCGCTTTGATCACCTTCAAAACCACCACCATATCCTGGATGTCCACCGCTAAAGCCGTCATTAGAATACTCAAAGCCTTCGTTCCAATTTGGGGGAGGGGTAAAGTCTTGGCCGTTTTTCCAGTTCTCACCAAAGCGATCGTAAGCTGCGCGTTTCTCAGTGTCCTTTAAAACGGCATACGCTTCGCCGATTTGCTTGAACTGCTCTTCAGCGCCAGCTTCTTTATTTACATCTGGATGGTGCTTGCGCGCCATTTTGCGATAGGCTGATTTAATTTCAGCTTCAGTAGCACCGCGAGCAACACCAAGCGTTTCGTAGTAGTCCCTAAATTTCATAAGCCTGTTTCAGTTCGGTTTCTGTCTAGGTTGAGCTAATAGGGTCAATTCTACAGTTGTCTTAGCTCATTACCCCAATTTGCCAGGGAACAAATTCATAATCTCCTAAGCCAAGAAGCTCGCTTTTGGAGGCCTCCCCCGAGGCGGTACGCAGAAACAACTCAAATATCCGTTGCCCCATTTCCTGAACCGAGACGGTGCCGTCCAAAATCTCCCCGCAATTAATATCCATGTCTTCCGTAAGGCGCTGATACATCGGGGTGTTCGTGGCTAGTTTGATGCAGGGTGCAGGCTTAGAGCCAAACATAGATCCACGGCCGGTAGTGAAGGCGATCAGATTGGCTCCTCCAGCGATCTGGCCGGTGGCGGATACTGGATCAAATCCTGGGGTATCCATAAATACAAAGCCTTTAGTGCTCACTGGCTCTGCATACTTATAGACTTCCATTAATGGTCCTGTGCCGCCCTTCATTGAGGATCCTAAGGATTTCTCAAAGATATTGGCTAAACCACCAATTTGATTGCCAGGACTCACTTGCCCGTTAATCTGGACATCTCTACCAACGGAGTATTCGTCTTTCCACCAGCGAATGCGTTTAATGAGTTTTTCGCCCACTACTTGACTAACAGCGCGGCGGGTGAGTGTATGCTCAACGCCATAGATCTCTGGTGTCTCGGAAAGAATTCCGGTGCCGCCATGACGGGACAAAATATCAATCGCAGCACCTAAGGCTGGGTTAGCGGTGATAGAAGAAAAACCATCTGATCCACCACATTGCAAACCAACAGTTAGGTGACTTGCGGACACTGTTTCCCGTTTTGCTTGATTAGCCGCAGGTAGAAGTGCTTTGACAGCTTCGATACCAGCCTCAATAGTTTTGCGCGTGCCGCCCGATTCTTGCATGATGAAGGTGTGCAGAGTATTTCCTTCGGCTAGGTCCTCTTGCTCCATCAGGCCTTTGAGTTGATTGCGCTCGCAACCAAGACCCACGATTAGAGCTGCCGCTAGGTTAGGGTGACGAGCATATCCAGCCATAGTACGGCGAAGCAGTTGCATCGGCTCACCACTCATTTCCATGCCGCAGCCGATGTCATGACTAAACGCCACGACACCATCTACATTAGGGAAATCTTTCAATCTTTCTGGGGTGAACCAATCTGCAATTTTGTTCACAACAGTTGCTGAACAGTTTACTGTCGATAAGATGCCGATGAAATTACGCGTTCCTACTTTTCCATTGGGTCTGACATAACCCTGAAAGGTTGCACGTTGATCTTCAGGTAATAATTGAGTCGGCTTATATTCGCTGGCATAAGCATAGTCACGATCAAACTCACGAAACTCAGTATTGTGGCTATGTACCATCGTGCCGGGTTCAATGTCGGTATTAGCAAAACCTACGGTCACGTTGTATTTGAGAATTGGCTCGCCCTTAAGGATCTTTTTGGTGGCAATCTTGTAGCCAGCGGGCACTTGACTGCGGCTTGTAAAGTTCTCACTAGGAACTTCGGCGCCAATTCCAACATCAACCCGTGCGACCACAATATTGTCATTAGGGTGCAGACGAATAATAGGTCCAGCTAGTTTTTTTTCAGAGATTTCAATCATGATTTTCTTTCGATTCAATAGTTTAATTATTCAGCAGTTGCGCCAGATTTCTTAACGATAGGGGCCCACTTAGCCACTTCGGACTTAATGTAGTCACTCAAATAGTTTGGTGTACTGGTGACCACTTCAAAGCCCTTGCCATTGATTTGCGCTTTGATTTCTGGATTGTTCAGCACACTGATGAGTTGTGCATTAAGTTTGTCGACAATCGCTTTTGGTGTTCGTGCTGGTGCGACGATTGCGTATACAAGCTCAACTTCAAATTTAGGAAGGTACTCTGAGATCGCCGGAATTTCTGGGGCACTTGGAGAGCGTTTAAGGCTGGTAATCCCTAGGGGGATCAATTTTCCAGAGCGCACATAGGGTAAAGCTGCAGGAGTACCGACAAGTGCAGTTTCAATTTGACCACCAAGTACATCGGTTAGTGCTGGTGCGGCACCTTTATAAGGGACATGCAGAATATCGGTTCCCGCTTGGGTATTAAATAGCTCCCCACCCAAGTGAAGTGGTGTGCCGGCACCTGATGAGGCAAAGCTCACTTTATTGGGGTTGGCTTTCGCATAGGCAATGAGTTCTGGAATTGTTTTGAAAGGTGCTGAGGGGTTAGCGACAAATAAAAGTGATGAAGACGCGACTAAGCTTACCGGAGCAAAATCTTTAACGAGGTTGTAGTTTAGTTTTTTGTAAAGCGTTTCATTAATGGCTTGGGTGCCTACCATCATCAGAAAGAGGGTGTATCCATCCGGCTTGGAATTGGCCACATACTCAGCGGCAAGATTAGCGCCTGCACCTGGTTTGTTTTCAATAATGATAGGTTGACCAAGATTTTCGCCAAGCTTGGGAGTAAAGCCTCTAGCCAAAACATCAGAAGGACCACCCGCAGCAAATGGAACAATTAGCTTGATGGGTTGTGCAGGATAGCTCTGCGCCTGTATGTTGTTGGTAAAGCCCATGCTAACTAGCGATAATGCTATAAAGATTTTTCTCATGTAATGTTCTCCGTATTCTTATTGTTTAATCTTATTTAAATGTTGTGTAAAAAAATGAAAATCACTCAGGCATCCATCTTCCCGCTTTCAATCCCGCTTATTGAGCCAATCAAGATGGCTAAAGAAGTGATTGTGGATGCCAAAACCGTATTGCTTTGTCTCACTGATGAAGAGGGTTGCCAGGGCTGGGGTGAGGCATCTGTCGCACCCCTCATGACTGGTGAGACTCTCGAAAGCCTGTTGGCGAGCGTAAAGTATTTAGTAGAAAAAGCGCATGCAATTAAGTGGAGCGATCCTAAGAATTTTTCTAAGGTGTTTGATGCAATTTTGTATGGGAATCCATCCGCTAAGTCTTGTTTGGAAATGGCATTACTCGATCTATATACACAGAAAAATTCGATCGCGTTATGGAAATATTTACGCTCATTTTCTGTAGGCGTCGCTTCACCAGAAGTAACCGAAATTCCCTTGCTGCGAATGCTTGGCGGTTCGCTAGAAAAAGAAATTGCTGACGCTAAATCATTTCGAGAGTCGGGATTTAAGCATTGGAAAATTAAGATTGGTTCTTTATCGGTAGAAGAGGATTTGCATCGCGTCAAAGTGCTCTCAGATTTGTTAGAGGGCGATGTTATCTCGGTGGACGCTAACGGCGCCATGTCATTGGAGGAGGCCGTACAGTTTTGTATTTCAAAAGATGCGAGCAAACTGTCCTTCGCGGAACAGCTTATTAACGCAGATTCTGCAATGGCTGATTTCGTGTTACTGAAGCAACGATCCCCAATTCCAATTGGCTTAGATGAATCCATCCATGGCGCAGATGAGATAGAGGAATTTATGAAGGCTAAGGCCCTTGATGGCGCTAGTCTAAAACTCATTAAAACCGGCGGCGTACTGGCGGCCTGCAAAAGCGCACAAACCCTAAGGGCAAATAAGCTAAAGCTCAACTTAGCCTGCAAAGTAGCAGAAACATCTCTAGCTGGAGCTGCAACAGCATCCATCGGTTTTGCAATAGGAGATGTACCTTGGGGATTTAGCATGTCAAATCAATATCTGCGCTTTGATATCTGCGATCGCCCATTAACGGCAACGCGTGGCCATCTTGATGTCGCTCAATTGAACTCTGTTGGTGTCGGGATTACCCCCAACCTCGATCGCGTGAAGGATGCTGTGGCTCAAGGTTTCTCAATCACTCAATATTAAGAACGTCAAAGGCAGCCTTCAACCTACGGGAGTAGGAGTCGGAAACGCTTTTGATTTCTTCCGGTGTCCACTTTCTGAATCCCTCCCCAGCTTTCATACCTGTTTTTCCATCGGCCATGAGTTGAACTACTTTCGGAGGTAGGGCAGTGATATTGGAAAGCGATGGATAAATTTCCTTAGCGGCATTCGCCATTCCATCCCAGCCTGAAATTTCCTTCTGTGTCATTGGGCCTACAGCGGCATAACGGAAGCCAAAGCTATACCTAACGGCATCATCAATATCGGCTGGCGTAGCAATTCCTTCTTGTACGAGCGAGAGAGCTTCTCTCATCAAGGCATGTTGAATGCGGTTCGCTAAAAATCCAGGAATATCCTTCTTCACGAGGACAGGCTTCTTTTCGATAGCTCTATAAAGCTCGCAAGCTTGCTCCGCATATTTGATTTCTGTCTTTTGTCCCATGACAATTTCAACTAGAGGGACAACTTCTGCAGGCATGAAGTAGTGCGCGCCCATCATACGGTTTGCTGTTTTGAGTCCTTCTGCAATTTTGCTAATAGGGAAGCCTGAACTATTGCTACCAATAGGAATATCGGCCGGTACCACTTGATCAAGGTATTGAAAAACCTTTTGCTTTAGCTCTAAGTTCTCGGCAACAGTCTCAATGACCCAGGAGAATTGGTTCCAGTCTTGCCAATCCTCTAGGACCCCAATGAATTGCTGCTTCTTAATGTCAGCTTCATCTTTAGTGGCGTTGTCTCCAACCATACCAATTTTCTTTGCAAGACTGATGGCTTTGTCCAAGCAGGTATCGGCCTTGTCTTTTGTTCTACCCAATATGACTACGGGTATGTTTTGTGCAATGAAGCCAGCGGCAATGCCAGCGCCCATAATTCCGGTTCCAATAACGGCTACAGATTTCATATTTTTAAACCTATTCGGTTAAGTTATAAACGGCTTAAATTAGTTTTGATCAATAAGGACTTAAGGTTATCATTATTTGTGGTTTAATTGTTTAATAATAAAACTTACTTATCCGTATAACTTACCCCAGGAGACTCTTTATGACGATGCATAACCCTTTTCAGCCCGTTGAGAAAATTAAAACGGAAGTGTTTTCAACTATGCCGGAGAAATTTCGCAAGAAATCCCGTACAGGCTGGTCTGACCCAAATCGTCAAGGTGCAGAAGTAGAGTGCTTTTTAGAGGGGCCATCATTCGATCGTGAAGGCAATTTGTGGTTTGTCGATATTCCCTTTGGCCGTATTTTCCGCATTGACACCAAGGGCGAGTGGGAATTGATTACCCAATATGATGGTTGGCCAAACGGCATGAAGTTTCATAAAGATGGCCGCGCTTTTATTTGTGACTATAAAGCAGGCTTGCTAGCACTAGATCCAAAAACTGGAAAAATTGAAACTATCTTGGGATCAATGTATAGCGAAAACTTTAAAGGTTTGAACGATCTACACTTTGCCTCTAATGGCGATTTGTATTTCACAGATCAAGGTCAGACCGGTATTGCTGACCCAACGGGTCGCGTATTTAGGTTGCGTGCGAATGGTCAATTGGATCGTTTGGCACTTAATGTACCAAGCCCAAATGGCATTACTTTGAACACTCAAGAAAAGCATGTATTCGTAGCAGCCACTAGATCGCAACAAATCTGGAGATTGCCTTTGATGGCTGACGGCTCTGTATCGAAGACAGGTGTAGCGATACAGTTAACAGGTGGTGTTGCGGGTCCAGATGGTATTGAAATGGACTCAGAAAATGGCTTGTTGGTATGCCACCTCGGTATTGGAATCTGGAGATTTGATAACAATATGTTGCCAACCCACTTGATCTATTCTGAGAACCCACATCACCATCATTTGGCTAACATGTGTTTTGGTGGAGCAGACGGAAAAGATCTCTACATTACTGAGTCTTTATCTGGCGATATTCTTAAAGCACGCCTGCCAGTCGCTGGTAAAAAAATGTTTGGACTTTCTTAAATTGAGTGAACGATCACCGTTATATAAGTCTCTAGCAAAAACACTAGAGCAGCGTATTTATAACGGTGATTGGCCCGTGGGATCTGTCTTGCCTGCCGAGGCGGATCTTTGTCGGGATTTTCAGTCTAGTCGGCATACATTGCGGCATGCGTTACAAATTCTAGAGGCTAATGGCCTTATTTATCGCCATCAAGGCGCGCCTACAAAGGTTGTGTCTAGACAGCGCTTACGTCGTTTCACCCAAAGCTATAACTCTCCAATCGATATCCTGAGCTATTCACGTGACACCTATCGTCAAAACATAGTCGAAGAATTTATTGAGCTAGATAAGTCTCTAAGTCAGATTGTTGGGGCCCCGATCGGATCTTCTTGGTATCACATCGGTGGAATTCGAAAGCGTCAACAGGCAGAGGAAGTTATTGCTTGGACGGATATTTACATATTGCCCCAGTTTGCTTCGTTGACAAAAGATCCAGAACATACTCAGGTTATGGTGTACGAGCAGATTGAGCAAAAATATGGCGCCCGTATCGAGAGAGCTGAAGTGGATGTATATGCCTCTCAGGTGTCGCCAGAGATTGCGGAAAAACTCCGCATCAAGCCTGAGACTGCATGTCTGGTCATTATTCGCCGCTATTTTGATGATCAGGATAAGCTATTCGAAGTTACGGTAACGCATCATCCGGAGAATAAATATGTTTACAGCATGGAATTTAAAGCGAGCTCAGAGGCTTAAATCACAATGAACTATTTATCGATAACAGATGCCGAACGATTTATCTCAAGCGCATTGCAAGCAGAGAAAGTTCCTACAGGTGATGCAGACATCATTGCCAGCCTCATGGTGCAGTCTGATCTCGTTGGCGCTGATGGACATGGTATTTTCCGTTTGCCCGCCTATTTAAAAAGAATTCGGGCTGGCGGCGTTAATTTGCATCCTAATATTCATATTGAGCGCGAACAGGGAGCAACCGCACTAATCAATGGCGACAATGCCTTAGGGCATTTGGTGATGAATAGAGCCGTAGATCTTGCTATCGAAAAGGTGAAGCAGCACAGCGTATGTTGGATTGGCAGTCACTACGGCAATCATTCAGGCGCAGCTTCAGTATATGTTCGCAAGTTAGCGGAGCAGGGTTATATCGGTATTTATATGGCTGTTGGTAATGCAAATCATATGGCGCCATGGGGTGGCATTGACTTATTGTTATCAACTAATCCAATTGCGATTGCGGTGCCAGCAGGCGATGGTCCTACAGTACTTTTGGATATTGCAACTACTGTAGCAGCCTACGGCAAAGTAAAAGTAGCCGCTCAAAAGGGAGAGTCCATTCCAGACGATTGGATGATTGATCGTCAGGGTAAGCCAATTACCGACCCTAAAAAATCTGCCGAGGGATCTTTGTTACCCATTGGTGGTTATAAGGGTTATGGGTTGGCGGTCATGATTGGCTTGCTTGCAGGCGCACTTAACAATGCAGCAGTTGGCAAAGGAACAATAGATTTCAATGCGCATCATGACTTAGTTACTAACACGGGGCAAACCATTATTGCGGTCGATCCAAGTGCATTTGGAAACACGGAAGAGTTTATTAACAGAGTAATTACTTTAGTGAACGATTTGAAAAATTCATCAACATTGCCTGGCGTTAAAGAAATTCGTGTGCCAGGTGAGGGTGCGGCAAAAACGAGTGCAGAGAGAATTAAATACGGCATCCCAGTCTCGCCTGAGTTGCTAGAAGCATTGAATACCTGCGCTCAGGAATGCGGTATCCCTGCTTTAACGTTTTAAATAAATACTAAATTACTGGAGGAGACATATGTTTAAAAAATTAATAAAAAACATAGTAATAGGTGCGGTAGTTGTTCCGGCGGTTGTTCCAGTATTTGCGGGGGCGGCATGGGCTGCCTACCCTGATAAACCCATCAAGATGATGATTGGCTACGCCCCAGGAAGCTCTACTGATATTGTCGGCAGGATGATCGCCAATGATCTCAGCCTTGCCTTAAAGCAGCCCATCATTGTTGAGAATCGCGGTGGCGCAGCAGGAAGCTTGGCAGCAGATGCGGTTGCAAAAAGTGCCCCTGATGGCTATACCATCTTGTTCGCACAAAATGGTTTAGCAATTAACGTTGCAGCAAATCCAAAACTCCCGTTCAATGGCCAAAAAGATTTGTTGCCAGTTGTTGGTGTGGCAGCAACCCCTCACATCCTGATTGTGAATAACAACTCACCAGCGAAGAGTGTTGCAGATTTAATGGCAATGCTTAAAGCCGAGCCGGGTAAATTGAGTTTTGGCTCCTCAGGAATTGGTAATTCTGATCATATGGCTGGTGAATTATTTTTAGCCACTACTGGATTGCAAGCGATTCATATTCCGTATAAAGGTGGTTCACCTGCTGCAACAGACTTAGTAGGCGGGCAAATTGATTTTTACTTTGCTGGTATGCCTGTTGGCTTGCCTTTATATAAAGGCGAAAAAGTTAGAGCCTTGGCTGTTACCAGTAAAAATCGTTTCGGTGGCGCTCCTGAGTTAGTAACGATTCAAGAGGCGGGGGTTAAAGGTTACGAGATGGCATTGTGGCAGGGAGTATTTGTGCCTGCCAAAACACCCCAAGCAATCATCAAGGAGTTAAATAACTCCATTTTGAAGATCTTAGAAACCCCTGAGATGAAGGACCGTTTTCAAAAGGCTGGGGTCCAAATTGCCCCAATGAATACTCAACAATTCTCAGACCTGTATTTCTCAGACATTGCTCGCTGGAAAATTGTGATTGAGAAGGCCAAAATTAAGTTAGATTAACGCTGGCCCTTCAGAAATACGCTAAGCGCTGAGGTCAAATACCAAGACTTCGGCGCTTTTTCCATGAGAGAGTGCCAATTGGTTTTCCTCTTGCATTAAGAGGGCATCACCGCTATTTAAAACGTGGCCGTTTACATCAAGTGAGCCACGTATGAGGTGAACGTAGAATTTTCTATTGGGATCTAATGCTAGTTCGAATGATTGATCCCCATTAAAGAGTCCAGCATATACCTTGGCATCGGCATGAATCTTGACGGCCCCATCACTTCCGGAGGGTGAGGCAATGATGCGCAGCTTTCCAGTTTTTTCGATTGCAGGAATGGTTTTTTGTTCGTAACCCGGCTCAATTTCTAATACATTAGGCTCAATCCAGATTTGCAAAAAATGGGTAGTTTCATCTTTGGCGTGATTAAACTCGCTATGGGTTACGCCACTACCTGCACTCATGCGCTGGACATCCCCAGGCGGAATTCCTTTGATATTGCCCATGCTATCTTCATGTGCCAACTCTCCAGATAGTACATAGCTAATAATTTCCATATTGCGATGGCCGTGCTTGCCAAAGCCCATTCCTGCGGCCACGCGATCCTCATTAATGACGCGCAAATTTCCCCAGCCCATAAAACGGGGGTCGTGATAGCCGGCAAATGAAAAAGAGTGAAAGCTTTTTAGCCAGCCATGGTCAGCATAGCCACGGTCTTGGGATTTTCTAAGATTTATCATGTTTTAAGGGGTGTTAAAGGGCTGGTTGAAAGAATCAGAATAAGCCTATTATCATTAGCTTTAATGATATTTGCCGATCGGTAGCGCATGGGAAGCTTTAAACAAGATCTTCAGGAAACATATTTAGGGCTTACTGAGAGCGCTCGGGAGAAATGGGATGACTTTACCCAGTTTCTGCAGGAGGCTTGGCCGCTCCTCATTCTTTTGCTGACAATACTCATGGGGATCTGGTGGTATGCGGATCCACCGCCTCCAAGACATGTCCTCATGGCCACTGGATCATCAGGCAGCTCATATGAAGCCCTTGGTAAAAAGTATGTAGAGTTTTTTAAAGAAAAGGGCATTACTCTAGAACTTGTACCTACTTTGGGGGCGCAGGAAAATATTGATCGTTTGGCTGATCGTGACGATCCCGTACAAGCCGCCTTTGTTCAGGCCGGGGTTGATCATGCCAAAGAGGTGACCGGTATTCAGTCTCTGGGCGCAATCGCCTACGATCCAATTTGGTTCTTTTATCGAGGCCCTGAGATAAAGGCGAGTGATTTTGAGGCGGTTGGCGGCGGCCTTAAATACTTTTCTGGCAAAAGGATTTCTGCTGGAATTGAGGGCAGCGGCACATACGCCCAGGCAAGCAAAATACTGAAGGCGTCAGGCTATGAAAAGGGAATGCAAATTCTCAATCTTGCTGGACATGATGCAGTGAAAGCGCTGCAGGCAGGCGAAATAGATGGAGCCTTTATCGTGGATTCCTACGAGGCGCCCAATGTACAAGCATTGCTAAACGACACGTCCTTGCATTTAGTCACGTTTAAACGTGCCGCTGCCTATGCCAAATTAATACCTTATCTGAGTATTTTAGATGTCCCCCAAGGATCTTTTAATTTGCCGCGTAACTTCCCGCCATTTGATATGAAGCTATTGGCTACTACGACAAATCTTCTGATTGATGACCGCATGCATCCGGCAATTCAATTTCTATTTTTAGAGGCTGCTAGAGAAATTAATGGTAAAGAATCTTTCTTCGCTGAGCGCGGAGAGTTTCCATCGTTCAAGGATTCAATGCTGCCGGAAAGCCCTGTTGCAATTCATTATGAGAAAAATAATTACCCCTTACTAGTGACCTATTTCCCTTTTTGGGTTGCAGAGCTTATTAATCGCCTCATTTTTGTATTGCTACCTTTCTGTGTTTTGGGTTACCCGCTTTTGCAGGCGCTGCCAGGATATCGCGCTAAGCGAATGCAAAATAAGATCAACCGTTTATACGGCTCCCTGAAATCTTTGGAGCAAGAATTGCTGAATGGTTTTGATGATCAACAGCGTGATGAGTATCTGAAGAGACTCAATTTGCTTGAGTATCAAGCCTTAAAGATTAAGGTTTCTAAGCGCCTATCGAGTGACTACTATGCCTTGCGAGCTAGTATTGATTACGTCCGCAATTGTTTGAATAGGGGCGTACACCCCTATCAATTTGATGAGGGTGTTGATCCTGACCTATAGCGGCTTTATTCGTTCTCCCCATGCCTGCTGGGGTATTTAAATGAAGCGTAACGAACAACAGCATTAGCTAGGGCCAAAATGAGAATGGTGATTCCCATAAAGAGGATAGCCATATCGGCCTCATGCTTGGTATTCACTAAGTCAATGATTAGGCGAGTCACTGCAGTTATCGCTACATAGATCAAAAAGCGGACTGGCATGTGATTGGTCTTGAAATAAATGCCGACCATGGCGCCAATTTCTAAATAGATAAACAGCAAGAGCAGATCTTCAATTGAAGCCGATCCTTTATTGACCATTCCCAGAAATGCAACAGCCGCAGACCAAACTGTTGCAGCACCGATTCCAAATAGCGCAATCCGATGAAATAAAGAGACAAACAAATTTCCAATTGGGACGGTCCATCTTTCAATGGCATCCTCTAATTTTGATGCGTCCTTTGGTGAAGTAGGGGTCATGTTCATTAAGCCTCCGAGTTTTTAATCTGTTTTGTTTAGTATAGGTATCTATGAGGCCATGTAAACAAAAAAAGAGGCGCTAAGGCCCCTTTTTTTGGAAGTATTGACTTGGATCAACCCAGGCTGTCTGCCCAAATATTGTGAGCCCAGCCCCAGGCATAAACCCCTTCAAGAGTGGAGGGCGCGGGAGATAGGCCACCAGAGCCCGGTACAGGCTTGAAGGTTTTTTCGGCAGCGATGTATTGATGGACGCTGGCGACGTGAACCACCTCTCTGTCATTTACGAAGCTGTAGCAAGTATTGGTCAGTACTGGCGCAGGATTGACCTCCCAATTGCTGAGTTCCGCCACAATTGCAGCAGCAGCTACCTTAGCGTGTTGGTTAGCCATATGGCCTGACTTGGGCATTGCGTATGCAACTTGAATCGAATCCCCTAAAACGTGAATATCCTTTTGTGCAGTGGATTCAAAGTTCAGGAAATTCACATTGACCCAGCGACCATTAGAGTTAGCTAAGCCAGTTTTAACGGCAATTTCACCGGCACTCATAGCGGGGAGTAAATTTAAAACATCCGCCTTAATGTCATCTTGAACTTCTAGCTTAATCGTTTTTGTTTTGGCATCTACTGCTGTGACATTGTGCTTTGGCAGATACTCAATGATTCCAGGGAATTGCTCAGCCCATACTTTTTTAAACAGAGCGCCTTTTGATGTGACATCCTGATTGGCATCCAAAATAAGCACCTTAGATTTCGGCTTATTTTGCTTGAGGTAGTTTGCCACTTGGCATGCACGCTCGTAAGGGCCAGGGGGGCAGCGGTACGGCGCTTCCGGAATGCTGATAGCAAAAGTGCCGCCATCACGCATGGAGGCAAGTTGCTTGTGTAAGGCAGTTGTCTCAGGACCCGCTTTCCAAGCTTGCAGAGTAACGCCTGCTTTATTGGCTTGGACTAGTCCTTCAATACTATTCATCATCAAGGTAACGCCGGGTGAAACTACAGCCTTATCGTAGCGCAAGGTTTTTCCAGAAGCGAGTTTGACTGTTTTCTTGTCGGGATCCATGCTGGTGACGCTATCTTGAATGATCTTGATCCCATGACGTTTGCTAAGGTTCTCATAAGAGCTAGTGATATCAGAGATAGTGCGTGAGCCACCTACAACTAAGTTCGAGAGCGGGCACGAAATGAACGTAGGGTTTGGTTCAATTAAAGTCACCCTAGCGGTGTTATTGGAAAACAGACGTAAATACTTAGCAGCGGTAGCGCCGCCATAACCTCCACCAATCACGAGGATTTCTGCCTTTTGTAAATTAGCCCTCGCTTGACCCGAGAAGCCTGCAAGTAAACCGATAGCGGCTGCGCTATTCCCAATAAAGTGTCGACGATCCATGATGTGCTTCCTTATTGTTTCTTGCCAAGTTGATTGGCGATGGTTTCGAGTTGCTCGTCTGAGTAGCCTTTGGCTAACTGAGGCATGATGGTGCCTTCGCGGGCGCCTGATTTAAATGCTTTCAGTTGAGTCAATATTTGTTCGCTGGTGAGGTTATTGATCAACGGCATGCCACCATCAACCACACCCTTGCCATCTGTTCCATGGCAGTTTGCACAAGTGGCAGCTAGCCCACTTTTGTATAAATTACTGGCATCCGTATTTTGGGCAAGAACAGTGCCGCTCGAATAGCTGATGGCAATACAAATTGACAAAAAGATTGCGGGTTTTAAATGCTGTGCTCGCATAAGGACTGTCTCCGTTCGGAATATTTCTGGGTAATAAGTTGCGCATTGCCTTAATAGCATCTTAATCAAGATGGTGTTGAAATAGGTTATTCATTTCAGATTCATTTTTCATAAGCTCATTCGAAAATAGGGTCAACTTTGGTTTTATTTGGCTTTCCCATAAGCCCTATAAACTATAGCTATGCGAGCTTCATTTTCTTACCGTTCCGCCTTTTTGGTACTCCTTTTAGGTGTATTTACCTACCTTTATGGTTTGGATAGCCGATTTGCTCCAAAAAACGGTGATGAGTACCCCTACATGCATATTGTGCGCATGACGGCGGAGTCGGGCCAATGGCTGCCACTGCAGTCTGAAATGGATGGCATCAAAAACACTAAGCCCCCACTGATTTTTTGGCAGGGCATAGCTAGCACCCATTGGGCAAGCGAATGGAGTCTGGCTAATTTGCGTTGGCCCAGTGTTTTATATACCGGACTCACAGCATTTTTCTTATTTTTAGCAATGCGACGTTTTAGTGGCAAAACGCAGACTGGAATATTGGCGGCATTAGTTTGGCTTTCTTTTTTTGCAACCTATCGCTATGGTCGACCATTCTTAGCAGATCCCCCGGAAGTATTTTGGATATCGCTACCATTTATGGCGATTTTGTATTGGGGCAAAAGCGCGTTTGAATCTAAATTCTTTTTCCCGCTGATGGCAGGGGTTTGTTTTGGTATGGCACTATTTGCAAAATCCTTTGCCTACATCGCTCCTGCTACTTTTGCTTTGGGACTCTACTATTGGTGCTGGCGGCAGTGGAGCATTCCCCAGGTAATCATTCGAGATCTGTATAAGTTAATCCTGATTGCTGCACTTGCTCTGGGCGTATTCGCACTGTGGTTTGCTTTCGACCCTTACCCAGAAGCTGTTTGGAAAGAATTTGTACTGGGAGAGAATGCTGGTAAGTTTGCTGCACGCCAGTCTAGTTATTTAACGGACTTGCTGCGAGGTGGTGACAGCATCTGGCTCTTAATTCTGACCACAATTGCCAATGCAGGTTTATTTAGCTTTGTGTTGATATCGAGTTTGCTGCAGTGCTGGCGCGCACGTCGCTTTCTCAGCATGGAAGAAGTTCTATTGCTGCTGTTGATAGCAGCGTTCTTCATTGTGTTCAGCCTCCCTAGTCAACGTTCCGGTCGTTACCTTTTACCAGTGATGCCAGCGTTTGCTGCGCTGATTGCCTTGTACTGGGACAAGTTGCCTTTATGGGGTTTCAGGATTGCCTTGCTTTTGCAATTACTAGTGTTATCGCTGTTGCTGTGGATTGGCATCAATCTACAGTTCTCACAATTTATGGGTGATGCTGGCGCGTGGACTTACTCCTATTGCCATTGGATTCTGATGGCGGCGGGCATTTTGGTTGTCCTATTTGGTTTGTTCAAGCGAGGCTTCACTAAAACCTTTTCTTTGGCGGCCTCTTTCTTGGTTTATTGCGCATTAACTAGCAGTCTTGCTCCATTAGAGGGGCGCTTGGGGCGCTACTCTGCAGAAACGATTATTCAAATGCAAGGCAAGGATGTATGGATTCCTTGTGACTATCGGGCTAAGGATGAGGAGTATCGATTGTTGTTGCCAGGCACAAAGCTACATGGCTATTTAGCTAGGGATGCTGGTGATGTCGCAACTCTTACATCCGTCTATCCCCTGGTTGCGGTACATACCCCCTTAGGAGTCCAGCCTACACTCTGTGATTCTTGTCAGATAGTTGGACAAAGAATGGAGATGAGGGCGCGCCATTCTAACGAAGAAATACAGGAAATGTTGATGGGGCAAATTGGCAAACATTTATTCGTTGATGAATACCTGATCTCTACACCGGTAGCGAGCCCAGACATATCGAACTTAAAGGATGTCTGTAGATGAGTCGTGTCATTGCCCTATGTTTTTTGTTGCTTGCTGCAGTGATTGGCTTTCTACATATTGATAGCCGTCCAGTGTGGGCGCCATTTGCTACTCCTTCTTTCCGGGTGGACGAAGCGCTGGATGAATCTGCGGTAACGAAGACAAAAGGCCTCATCAAGACTAATATTCCTGCGCCTCAATCTCATTGGCTTCCCGATACTGGTGCTGCCTCTGTCCATGCTGCCTCAATGATTGCCCTCAAGGATGGCGCAGTGAGAGCATTTTGGTTTGCTGGCAGTCGCGAAGGCGCCGCAGACGTATCGATCTATAGTTCCGTATATGACCCGAAGTCTTCTAATTGGGGGGCGCCCATTGTTGTAATGGACCGCGTTAGTGCAGAGAAGGGGCTTTCACGTTACATCGCTAAGTTGGGTAATCCTGTCCCCGCTAGATTGGCTGATGGACGCCTGCAATTGTTCTTTGTCACCGTTTCTGTTGGTGGCTGGGCGGGTAGCTCAATCTCTACCATGACTTCGGACGATGAAGGTTTGACGTGGAGTAAGCCGCAACGTCTTATTAGCTCACCTTTGCTCAATCTAAGCACTCTCGTGAAATCCCCTAATGTGATGTTCGCCGATGGTCTGCTTGGCCTGCCCGCCTATCATGAATGGATAGGGCGTTTTGGTGAGTTCCTAAGAATAGATGCAGGCCAGGTAATTGATAAACGGCGCATGAGCTCTGGGCGCAGTGCGATTCAGCCACTTATATTTGTAAATGACGCACAAGATGCTAGCGCTTATTTCCGACAAACGCGAAGCTCTGGGTTACCAAAGCAAATTCCGGTTAGTCGCACACAAAATGCGGGTCAAACATGGCAACAGTCAGAAGACCTGGCAATTGCCAATCCCAACTCTGCTGTTACCGGACTTATTTTAAAAAATGGCACTCGTATTTTGGTTTTAAATAATATTGAAAATGGGCGCTATCGCTTGGTCTTATTGATGGGCGATGCCAAATCTGGGCAGTGGAAAACCATTGATGTGTTGGAGGACGATGAAGCTTTGCCTGAAGCTCAACGCAAAGAATTCTCATACCCGTACTTGATTACCGTAGACGGTGACGATGCGCATTTAGTCTACACCTGGGACCGCAAGAAAATTAGACATCGCTATTTTTCTGGTGCTTGGTTAAAGCATGCCTATCAGCAAGTGGGGTCAGCTGATGCAGATGCGGCTCATCAGGAGGGGCAACAATGAATCAGTTCATGCAAATTATGGCCTTGATTGAACTGTCCATTTCTTGTGCAGTAGTGGGTGTTTGGATCTTGCAAAAGTTTTCTCCAAATGTCTTTCCATTTGCCATTAAAGTATTTTTAGTGATTCTGATTGGCAACATTTTGTTTTGGCCATTAGGCATGAATTTGCCGTTAGTTGCCTATGTACGTGGCTTGACTGGTGATCTGAGCATCGTGCTGACTTTATTGCTGTGGAGCTCATTGCTACCAGCCAATAAGCCTGCGCCAATTGCTTTCAAATTCGCCGTGGCAATAGTCTCACTATGTTTTTATCCATTTGCTTTGGGCTTGGGGATGATCGATCCTTATGCATGGGGTTATAGATCCATTGCATTCTTAGTGGCAGTCCTATTTTTTGCCTTAGTGTGTGGCTTGGCAAATTGGACAAAGGGAGTATGGATTATTGCCATCGCTATTCTGGCCTGGTCAGTCCATTGGCATGAGTCCGCTAATCTGTGGGATTACTTACTAGATCCATTTTTGGCCATCTGGGCAATATGCGTCTGTATTGGCATGATGTATGGAAGGAAAAGAGACAAAGCCCGCTCTGGATATTTATTTAGACCGGGTTAGGGACGATCAAGCGCAGGGTTGTAAAGTAATATCAACCAAGTGAGTTATTGAATTTATATAGATCAATGCTGAGGCAGATATGAAGCAGACAAGTCAATATAGTATTGCTGCATTGAGTAAAAGAGTGGGGTTGCTAACGCTAGCAACAATCACTTTCGGATCTCTTTTCAATGGATGCGTTATGAATCCAGGCCCTTATCAAGAATATGGATATTACCCTCAAGGCAATGCACAAGGTGGTGGACCTGGTGGTTCGGGCTACAACACTGGCCCGCAAACTATTTCTTCGGAGCAATTGCAGTCATTGGTCTCGCCAATAGCGCTATATCCCGATTCTTTGCTCTCGCTGATGCTGCTGGCCTCAACCTATCCATTGGAGGTTGCAGAAGCCCATAATTGGCGAACTAGCAATGCTTCATTGACGGGTAACGATCTGCAAAATGCACTCAAGGCGCAATCTTGGAACGATAGTGTTAAATCTTTAATGTCGTTTCCAAAAGCATTCAATATGATGGGTACTAAATTGCAGTGGACTCAGAATTTAGGTAATGCTTATAAACTCCAGGCTGCGGACACCATGAAAGCAGTTCAAGCCCTCAGAAAGATGGCTGTTAAGGCTGCTACCCTAAAGTCTAATAAACAAATTACTGTTACAACTGACGCTGACGGTAATGTCCTGATCAGCCCGGCTAATGCAAAAGTGGTTTACATCCCAACTTATAACCCCACAGTTGTTTATGGGCCATGGCCTTATCCAGACTACCCTCCGTATCCCATCTACAACCCTGCTTGGGGTCTGATGACTTTTGGTGTGGGCTTTATGATCGGCGATGATTTTTGGACGCAGCCCAATTGGAATAATGGCACGATTAATTCTGCGAACATCAATGCATCCGGGCGCATGCCTGCTCGTGCAATTGTCGGGCCGGCAAACATTGCCAACCAGCAACGCTTGCTGAACGATTGGAAAAATAAAGCTACACCAGAAGAGAGGCAGGCGGCCAGAATGGATGGCCAACGCGCTAATAATGCTTTTCAGAAAGATGCAACTCCTGAAGAAAGGAATCAAGCAGCGCGTTTAAATCAAGAGGCGCGCAATGATGCTCAGATGGATAGATCTAATCCCAATGTATATCGCGAGGCGGCTCAAGAAAATGCTTTACGAGATCAAGCCCGCTTTGATAGCAATCAAGATCGCTCACGTAGCTTTAATCGGGGTGGGTGGGATAGTGGATTTGGCGGTGGCCATATGGGCGGGTTCGGTGGCGGCGGCGGTGGCGGTGGCGGCAGTAGCCATGCGAGTGGCTTTGGTGGCGGCCATATGAGCGGTTTTAGGCGTTAATCTTTATTTAGAGAAGAGAATCATGAGAACATTCACGGCAACATTCGTATTCATTGCATCTATTCTTTCCTTTGCTCCAGGCGCATTTGCGCAGAGGGATCTCCCAGCCGATGATGCTAGTACTACTGCATTTGTTGAGCTCTGTAAAAATCCCGATGATGAGCAAGGCCGCAGTTTTTGTTTTGGCTTTGGGGAGGGTGTATATCAAGGGTACCTAACAAATCGTCTTCCTGATGCCAAGCCAGCTATTTGCTTTGTAGATAAGAGCGAGACCCGCAATGAGGTCTTGCAAAAGTTCCTGGTGTGGACCAAGAAAAATCCTCAGTTCAATAAAGAGGCAGCAGCCAAAACTTTAATGCGTTTCTTTGCTGATAATTACCCCTGTAAATAAGGGTTCAGCATAAGAAAAAAGCCAGCACGATGAACTGACCCCCAAAAGTTGGACATTATGTCCAACCAAGGGGGTTTTGTTTTATGAGCAAGTACAGCAAGCAGTTCAAGCTAAAGGTAGTTAAAGAGTTTTTAAAGTCAGGCGGTCTCAGGCGGGT
>NZ_JACVPB010000007.1 GCF_018882085.1 Polynucleobacter sp. AP-Reno-20A-A9
ATCTGCCTCTTGCAATATCCGAACAATCTGTTCGTCTGAAAACCGTGCTCTCTTCATACCTGCTCCTTAGGTTGAAGGAGTCATTATCTCTAAAAGCTTTTGGTCTGAAAATCCCAGGACAGGTCACCGTCAATATTTATCTTGATTTGTTTGAACCAAATAAACTGAGTCAAAAGGAAAAAATAAACTTCCTACAGATTAGAAAAAGCATTCAAACCTTAAACTCGATGTTTAAGTCACTACTAGATTTAAGTAAGTTAGATGCAAATAGCTCAGACAATCATGAACAATCATTTGAACTGATAGAGCTTGTTGGATTTTTATCAAATACCTACACCCCTATTGCCTCAAACAAGAACTTAGTTCTGCAATTTGACTTTATGAACATGGGGATTAATGGGGATAAGTTGCTATTACAGCAGCTACTTGGAAACCTGATCTCTAACGCGATCCAATACACGGCTTCTGGAGCAATATCCGTCAAGTTTTCAACTCAAAATCATTGTCTTCATGTTTTGATAGAAGACACTGGCTACGGAATTGAGCCTGCTCTACTGGATAGGATTTTTGATGAATTTTTTAGAGTAGACAGCACCAGGAATATGCATGACGGTCTTGGTCTAGGCCTCTCCATTGTGAAAAGGCTTTGCAAAATATCCAATACCGAGCTCACTGTTAAATCCACCCCAGGGGCTGGAACCATCTTCACACTTCAAACTCAATACTTAGCCCTTACTTTGTATGATGCAGCGGAGTCCTCCACCCACAATACTTTAAATGAGCATTTAAACCCACAAGAGACACTTTGGGAAACTAAAACCATCGCCGTATTCGAAGATGACCATACTATTTTTGAAGCCTACAAACAGGCTTTAACCCAAAATGGCTTTGAAGTTCTCTCGCTATCTGAAAACAGCCAAGACTTAATGAAACAGCTAGCGAACATTAATCATATTGATTGCATCCTGAGCGACTACCGCCTTGAAACTACGACAGGCGATTTCATTATCCAACATTTAAGAGATAGTTTTAGTGTGGATATACCAGCCATCATCATTACCGCCGATACCTCTCCTCAGCATATCCAACTTTTCAAAGAGCTTGATATAGAGGTGCTCTATAAGCCAATCGGCTATAGCGACATTGTCAATGCCATTAAATTACTTTTAAACAAATAACTCGTAAAAAAACAGAAGGTCTCAAATGAAAGTTTTCCAATTTAGTCTCATAGCATCCATAGTTTCCTTATTGTGTTTAGCAAACGCAAATGCCCAATCTAAAGCCAACCCTTGGGAAGGTGCTTACGGACAAGTTGGCTTAATTGGATATGAGAGTTATATCCCCAAAGGAGCAAGTGGAACAACTACAGCGGGTGGCATCACCTACCCCAACACCTCAACAGCAAATCATGCTAATGGTCCCGCTGCAAATATTGGAATTGGCTATAACTTTGATATTGGTAAAAACTATTTGCTGGGTATTGGTGCGGCGCTATATCCAGGACACTCTAGATCTGCTAGCTCAACGCTGGTAACAACTACACCTGCCGGGGCTTCAGTGAAAACCGGCACGTACGATGTTTCCAACCTCTTTAGCTTCTCCATACTCCCAGGTTATGTGATTGATGAAACACGCTTAGTCTATGCAAAGATAGGGTACGCAGGATCAACAATCAACGCCAATTCACCCGGAAACTACCCTCAGCAATCTAATCGAGTAAATGGAACGGTTTATGGCATTGGATATAAGCAATTCATCACAGGATCAATCTATGCCTTTGGTGAAGGCAACTACGCCGTGAATCGAGCAAAGGCAGTCACTGTTCTTACAGATAGCGGCGCTACAGTGAAATCGACTGCCGATGCCACTGGTTATGACATTATTTTTGGAGTTGGCTACCACTTCTAAAGCCGCGCTGATTGAATAAAAAAAACCACCCCGAGGGGTGGTTGTCAATATTCAAAAGACCGTCATGGACATTTGAATAGCTACTGGAAATCATTTATAAAAGCTGTTATCAAGATGATGCTTGACATAGATCAAGTAATCAACAGCGCTAGTACTAAAGTACTAGTCCTGATTTTCTACAGCATTTCCCATGGCATCCGTCTTAACGATTGATGTCAGCTTCATTAAGCCGTCAGAACCAATCTGGTTCAATGCCGAAGCACTTGCTAAGCCCATTAAAAATGCTGCCAACGCTACGATTAAATTAGTTCCAAATCTTTTCACTGAATTTCCCTTTGCAAATTATTAAATAAAGCTAATCCTGTTTAGCCAGCGAGATCTTAATCCAAGAATCTCTATAAATTATTCAAAATAGGTCTTCATAGAACCAAAGTATTAGAGAAGAAATAAAATCTTTAGAGCTAAAGTTTTATATCCAAATGATTTTGGGATTCTTATGATGAATCACGATCTAGTCATCAATAAAAGGAGCGCTCAATGCATATTAAAGATGAACCGAATCAGGAATTTTATTTATCCCGAATGATGATGAATCCACGCCTTCATGAGCTAACTCGTGTTGTTGAATTAGACACTCAAATAATTGCGCAAAAAGAAATTGCCCCAATAAATCAAATTGGAATTGCTGAGCTGAACTTAGCCGTCCTTGTTTAACTTTCGCCATCTCAATAGACGGTAAGCCAATCATTTCATGTGGCGCTTATTGTGCACGGCGTAATGCATCTACGTAATCCGGCTCTGGATGTAATGTGTAGATGGTGCCGGCCTTTGCTACCTGTCCAGGGACCTCGTGCCCTACAATCTTTGGCAATTCTCTAGCTAGTTGTATTAACTTGGGGATATTCATGCCGGTGTCATAACCCATGGCATCGAGCATATGGATCGCATCCTCACTAGAAATATTGCCACTAGCTCCAGGCGCGTATGGGCAGCCACCTAAACCACCCAGCGAGCCATCAAAGCGGACGATGCCAGACTGTGCTGCAGCCAATACATTGGCCAAGCCCATTCCTCTGGTGTTATGGAAATGCAATGTCAGCTGAATGCCGGGGAATTGCTTTTGCAAGGAGTCGCACATCTTCTTTACTTGATCAGGATTTGCCATGCCTGTGGTGTCACAGATTGTCAGGCCTCTTACGCCTAGATCTGCAAAACGTTTCGCGTATTCTTCGACCACCGCTTGAGGCACTTCACCCTCCATGGGGCAGCCAAAACTGGTAGATAGCGAAACATTAATGGGCGTTCTGCCATCAACATATTGAATGACTTCTGCCAATCCTGAAAAACTCTTTTCTCTGCCCATTCTGAGATTAGCTAAGTTATGCGTCTCTGAAGTCGACATCACCAGGTTGAACTCATCAGCTTTAGATTCCAAGGCACGCTCTGCGCCCCTTAAATTAGGAACTAAGACTGTGTATTCCACTCCAGGCACGCGCTTAATTCGCCCCATGACTTCCTCAGCATCTCGCAGCATCGGAATAGCCTTAGGCGAGGTAAATGAGGTCACCTCAATTTTGGCAAAACCACATTCACTAAGTTCATCAACCAGACTCACCTTATCGTCTGTTGGTACAAAATTTGGCTCAATCTGAAAGCCATCCCGCATTACGACATCATTGAAATAAATTCTAGTCATGTTCTTCGCTTATTCTCTTGATTGATTCTATTTTTCTTCTAATGTTTATTTATTTGGTAAATGCAATACCGCGCTCTTTTAAAGAGGCGACCTGATCATCACTCAAGCCAATGCTCTTTAATATTTCGTCAGTATTCTGACCGATCTCTGGGGCAAGCGTCTTGATGGACCCTGGTGTGCGAGATAACTTTGGAATCACGCCAGGTACATCCAACTTGGTACCATCTGGCATCTGAATCGTTTGAATATTATCTCTAGCCTTGTAGTGGGGATCGTTTGCAATATCGGCAACGGTATAAATTCGACCGGCCGGTACCGCTACGGAATCAAGCACCTCTAGCGCCTTGGAAGTGCTGACTGTTATGGTCCACTCACCAATAGCCTGATCAAGCTCAGCGACTCGCTTTACACGACCATCATTGTTTTCTAACTGTGGATCGCTACCCAAGTCATCACGCCCAATGACTGTCATGAGGCGCTTGAATATGCTATCTCCATTACCAGCAACCAATACATAGCCGCCATCCGCACACTGGTAGGCATTGGTTGGGGCAATGCCAGGCAAGGCGCTACCCGCTGCTTGGCGAATTTCACCAAAGGCGCTGTATTCAGGCAAGAGGCTTTCCATGCAATTAAAGACTGCTTCATACAGAGCGATATCAATGATCTGACCTTTGCCACTGTTATGACGCTCTTGCAGGGCCAGCAAGATACCAATCACACCATGCAATGAAGCTAAGGTATCGCCAATGCTGATACCTACGCGTACAGGCACTCGGCCTGGCTCGGCAGTGAGGTGACGTAAACCACCCATGGCTTCTGCAACAACTCCAAATCCTGGTTTATCTCTGTACGGCCCAGTCTGACCGTAACCGCTAATGCGAAGCACAATCAACCTAGGATTAAGTTGGAGTAGTTTTTCTGGATCAAGACCCCACCCTTCTAGCGTTCCAGGACGAAAGTTTTCGATCAATACATCCGCCTCAGATACCAAGGTTCTCACAATGTCTTGAGCTTCTGCTTGCCTCAAATCTAAGGAGAGTGATTTCTTATTCCGTGACTGCACTTGCCACCAAACTGAAGTGCCATCTTTTAGAAGACGCCACTTACGTAATGCATCACCCTCTTTAGGCGGTTCGATCTTGATAACATCAGCACCAAAATCAGCCAAGGTCTTAGCGGCAAATGGCCCGGCAATGAGTTGCCCCATCTCCACGACTTTTAACTTTGATAACGGCTCCATCAAATCCCCTGAAATATGCTTTTATGCCCCAAACAAGTACTTTAAATCAATCGGCAATTGATCTAAAAAAAGGCCATTATCCGGTTCTAAAACTTCGCTATTTGTATGTTGGGGCAGCTCAATCTTTCCAGATTGGATGTTTTTGCATCACCGAATCAAATAATTCAGATTCAAGGCGCTCAGTGAGCCATCTTTTAACTGCAGGTATGGGCAACTTCTCAAACCTGTTTGGATTAACCATTGAAAACTGCCTAATGAATGGGAAGATAGCAATATCTACCCAAGTTAACCTGCTCCCCAATAGGTATTGGGATTGTTGCAGAGCCTGCTCCATTGGAAACAACATGAGTTGTAATGCTTCATCAAGAACCGCCTCTGGCTCTAGCTCCAGAAATCGATTGGGGTATTTGTATTGATCCAATAGGATCTTAAATGGTCCATCATTTTTTTCAATCCAAGCTTTCGCAATAGACTCATCAATATCCGTCCACCCATGAGGGTCAGACTGCTGTAATGCCCAGCGCATAATATCCAGACTTTGATCTAAAACGAGATCATTAATACATAAAACGGGAACCGTTCCCTTGGGAGAGATCTGCAACATAGACTGCGGCTTATTACGCAATTCAATCTCTCGGTGCTCAACCTGAATGCCCGCATACTTCAATGCCATACGAGCTCGCATGGCATATGGACAACGGCGGTATGAATATAAGATGGGCATTAAGACTTAATAAGTTACTCGTTGCCAACCACTTGGGCAGGCCTGTGTTTGTGGATAGTAAAGCCCATTCTCAGGGCAATACGCAGCAGTTTCAGGTTGTGGCGGATAAACGTATTGTGGGGCGTAATAAACACGTGGAGGCCTGTAGTACGCATTGGCAACAGCCACTCCCGCTACAGCACCAACCGCAAAAGGCGCCCAACCACCACGCCAACCGCCATATCCACCATACCAACCTCTACCACCATGAGCGCTGGCTGATGTAGCCATGCCTGCAAGCATGATTCCTGTAAGCAGGCTTATTAGCATCTTTTTCATATAGACCCCCATTTATAAAGGCATTAAGCCCTTTACTACATAACGGATCAGCTTAAAGGTGGGTTGACGCTACCAAATTAAATACTTTCGTAAGTAATTATGATCAGGTCTTATGGGAGTTTTTTCTTCCTACAAGCATCAGAACAATATTTGACTGATTCCCAATTTTTGGCCCAGGACTTTCTCCAAGTCATTTCTTTTTTGCAGACCATGCAAATCTTGCTTGGGAGAGAACTTTTATTCCCCTTAAATGTTAGCTTCGTCATGAAGTCTCTACAGATCGTTGAGATGATTCAGAATGTATTGAGCATGCAACACAATCTCTTTTTGATCTTCATCACTAATTCTTTTGAGATTTGCCGTCATTAACTTAGTTCGAGGGCTAGATTCAAATTGAGTGCGATGCTTGATCAAGAAGTTCCAATACAAATTCGTGATAGGGCATGCCTCTTCCCCATAACGTATCTCAGGCTTGTATTTACACGAGCCGCAATAATTACTCATTCGCTTAATGTAAGCACCACTAGCGATATAAGGCTTACTAGTAAACCGCCCACCATTGGCAAATAGGGCCATCCCAGCTGTATTGGGCAACTCAACCCACTCAATCGCATCCACATAAATTGCCAAATACCACTCACACACTTCCTGGGGAAGTATTTCTGCTAGAAGTGCAAAGTTACCTGTCACCATTAAACGCTGAATATGGTGCGCATACCCATATTGCAGTGTTTGACCAATAGCATCTTTCATGCAAGCCATCTGGGTCTGCCCAGTCCAATACCATTTGGGTAATGAGCGCTGATGTTGATAGTAGTTATCCTGAGCCATCTTTGGCATATCTAGGTAATACATACCCCGGACAAATTCACGCCACCCTAATATTTGTCGAATAAAGCCCTCTACCGTCGAAAGATCTAAAGCATACTTTTTCCAAGCAAGAATGGCCGCTTCAATCACCTCACGTGGATTTACTAGCTTCAGGTTTAATGCGCTCGACAAGATGGAATGCCAGCCAAATGGGGTGTCTGTCCACATTGCATCTTGGTAAACACCAAAGTTTCTGAGGCGATATTCGACAAAATACTCAAGAGCTTGGAGGGCCTGGTCTCGGGTAACGGGCCAGTTAAATGACTCCAGAGATCCAGGATGCTCTGGGTAAGTCTTTGCAACGAATTCTAAAACGTCTTTTGTTATCTCATCAACCTCAAACGCTGCAGGAGCATCGATGATGCCAGGCCCTTTTTTTGGATAGGGCTTGCGATTATCTTGATCAAAATTCCACTGCCCACCCTCGGGGTTGCCATCTATATCGACCAACACATGGTGCTTCTTACGCATTAAGCGGTAAAAATACTCTAGCCTGAGCTCTTTCTTATTTTCGACCCACTCAACAAACTCTTGGCGCGAGCAATAGAAATGCTCATCCTCAAGCATCTCCAGCCGGATATTGAGCTCTTCCGCCAACGCTTCAAGGGCCTGCTTAAGGCGCCATTCCCCAGGCTCGATACAAACTAGATGCTGGATATTCTTTTGAAGGATGTGCTCTTTGAGGACCCCAACAATCGGGAGAGGTGAGCCTTGAATATAGGTCAGCGGGTATTTCAGCTTCTTAAGCTCTACTGCAAAGTGACGCATCGCCGAGAGAAATAAAGCAATTTTGGCTTTATGAGACCAAACATACTGAGCTTCATTGGCCGATTCAATCATGATGATTTCATCTGCGCTGGGATCAAAGCTTCGTAATGCGGCACTCTGTAAATCGAGCTGATCACCCAGGATCAGAATAAAACGCTGAGGTCGATCCTTTGGTTGCTTCATTTGTTTTTATATTGAGTGGGGCAATAGGCCCGAGTCACATCTTCGCTACGTAAGGCGCTATGTTTTGTTGCTCGTCCAGCAACCCTCTTGCGCCAAAGCTCGAAGGAGCCGCGCTTCAACTCTTTGCGCATGATGGCTATAACCTGTGGCTCACCCAGGCCAAAGGTTTTTTCGATAGCATCAAATGGCGTGCGATCTTCCCAGGCCATTTCAATAAGGCGGGATAAATCGGGTTCTGCGAGGGTCTTGGGGGCTAGTTTTTGCACCCTGCAAGTTTAAGACTTATTTAATAAACTAGCTTGAGCCCATGATTGGAAAAATTCGTCAAAAACTGATTTCTCAAGAGATTCCGGCCATACAAAAGCCGGAAGCAATCATTTGCCCAATCTGTGATCGATGTATTCCAGATTCACAGAGGGATGCCCACCACCTTATTCCCAAATCCAAGGGCGGGAAGATTACTGAATACCTTCACCGTATTTGCCACAAGCAAATACACGCCTTGTTTACAGAATCAGAATTAGCCCAGCAATACCATCACGCTCAGATCCTGAGAGAGCATCCGGAAATGAAGAAATTTATTCAATGGGTAGAAGGTAAACCGGATGCCTTCTATGAAAAAACACGCAAAAGTAGTCGAATCAAATCTACCTAAAAGGTAAAAAATAGCGCCCATTGCTTTTTAGTCTAGATCGCTTATCTAGCAATCAGTTGAATATGACTCAAGAGCTCATCGCTAATATGCTTGGCGTTCGCAGAGAAGGGGTTACTGAAGCAGCATTCAAGGTTCAAAAGCTGGATTGATTCAGTACTCCCGTGGGCACATCACCATCTTAGAGCGTGCAGGCCTAGAAAAACGCACTTGTGAGTGCTACCAAGTTGTCAAAACTGAATATGAACGGCTACTTCCAAGTAAGTTGGCGATTTAGTTCGATCTATAGTTCGTTATCAGACAGACAAATGATTACAATTTCTAGAAACTGAACTTGGGATAGTTATTACTTAAGTCATTTGGACCCTACTGCCCGGGCAAGGGTTCCGCAATGAACTACGGGGTTAAGGCTGATGAATAAAAATAGGTTAATAGAATTACTTCCAAAGAAGATTCAAGAGTCAATTTTTTACAAGGGTGAGCTCATTGAGCTTACCCTATCAAAGATTGTCTGTATTGCGGATGAGCCCATTGAATACATCTACTTTCCAACGGATGGGTTTATATCGCTAGTTCAGAGGCTGGATCAACACCCTCCCCTAGAGATTGGAATGATTGGCAGAGAGGGTGTATTGGGAGCAGAGGTTGCCATGGATATTCAAAAAAATCTTTTTGGTGCGCTGGTTCAAGGCTCTGGTAACGCCTGGAAATTAGAAAAAAATGATTTTCTAGACATTATTGGCACCAACATAGAACTTAAGAACATCATTATGTCTTACATGGCCGTGCGAATAAAACAGCTCAGCCTCTCAGCAGCCTGCGAACACTTTCATGAGATAGGTCCTCGACTTGCAAAGTGGCTTCTGATGAGTGAAGATCGCGCCCAATCTCCAACCTTCCTCATGACTCATGAATTTATTTCGCTCATGTTGGGAGTAAGACGCGTTGGAATTACTACCGCTGCTGCAGAATTTAGAAGAAATGGCCTAATTGAATATCATCGAGGCGAAATGAAAATTCTCGATAGACCCGCTTTAATGGCGGCATCGTGTAGTTGCTATCTACAGAATCGAAAGATTTACTCTACGTTTATTGGCGAACCTTGACTTAATCAAACGCTTTAATCTTCAGTTGAAATGATAGAGATCCTGCTACTCTATCTGCTATGGAGGGAATAACAATGAGATTGAGGCCAACCCGCTCACCTTCAAGTGAAATTACCGGAAGAATTGCCGGAAACCAGCCACCATTTTGAGTGTTAGGGTACCCATTAAATCCTCCCGCTACCATCCCAACGTGAAAGGGCCCTACAGCCAATGGCATCCAGTAGGCACCCACATAATTCGATGTCTGGTAATAGCTATTGCGATAGGTGCCAACGGTTATAGAAGCTACTGTTGAAAATTGATACTCTAGTCCCAATCCATAATTTACCGAATTGAAACCCCTGCCCTGATCAAAGTGATATGAATAGAGCCCTGGATTAATCCATAGAGAATTTTTCTCGGCAGGAGTAATGACTTCTACTGGGCCATATGATTGACTAAAGCAGCTCGGACTTGCTCCAAGCGTGATTCCTAAGGCAAGAGTTAAAACCAGAATCTTAGACATTTTTAGATAAGACATCTATTGAAAGTTCATCCTACTTCAAGATTAGATAAATGCTTTATTCGATATAGAGAAATATTTACATAGGTCTGATACCGAACAGTCAAACGAGAATTAATTCAGTAGATTAGTGAGTAGGAATTTACCAACAGGAGCCCTACATGTTAGGAACCATTATTTTAGTCATTTTGATTTTGATGCTAATCGGCGCCATCCCCACCTGGCCTCATAGCAAGAACTGGGGCTACGCACCAAGCGGCGGCTTAGGTCTAGTGCTAGTGATCCTCATTATTTTAATTTTGACCGGTCGCATTTAATATTTTTTATGAAAGAAACAAAATGAAAAATTGATAATAGCTTTAAAGCCATTTTTTATCTCGATGATGGTTGTGTCTAGATTGGCAGCTCATCTTGAAACCCTCATCAGAAATGGTGGGGGTTTTTCTGATGGAACAAAGATTGCACTACTAGAGTGCACACCTTCATCATCCAAAGCCCTATTCAAGCTAGGCGGCCTGTTTTTATGAGCCTTATTGAATCCAATACCAAAACACCCTATTGGTGCATGAATTTGTGAACTTGTGCAAAGCCAAATATCCTTCTAATTATTAAAACTTAAGATACGGCATGCGTATAAAAATTACAAAGAGCCTGGTATTACCGGCCCAAATACTTGAGACTGAAAGAATCCCTGAGGCCCTGTTTCCTGAGGGGGATTATCTTGCCAATCTGACCCCCGATGGGAAGATTGAGGTGATCAATACGCGGAAAATAAAAGCCCTTTTCTCCTTCTCGCAATTTAGAGAAAGAGTTTCGCTAGGGGAGTTTATTGTGATGGAGACTTAAGCTCGGATTTCAGTGTGCCAAATCTAAACTCACCACTACCGCCGTCAGCGCGGCAACAGATTCAAAAGCTTTTGAATTGACACCACTGGCATCAACATCTTCCCAGTTGAACTCCAGGGAAAAATGGGCGGACTCAACAATAAGCTCATAACTAGCAGACACCTTATTGCCCATGCCGGCTTTAGACTCATCACTTACAGGAACGCGTAAGGACTCAATAGCGGCAATTAATGTACTGACCTCATTACCCGTTAGCTCTCGGGTGCGGAGCACATCATCTGTGCGCTTAATAGAAATCTTAGAGGCCTCGTCAATCGTAACCTCGTATTGGTTAAGGCCTAAATCTTCCCAAACGGTCAACTCCAGAGCAATCGGATATGTTTTCATTAATCTACCTCGTCAACATGGGGTTCATCGAAATGCGTCTTGTAAGGCCTGCGCTTTACTGCCAACTGAGTCCATTTGCTTTCATGAATTCGGTAATCGCAATGTTCAGCGTGATTCTCTAGCAAGCCAAAAATGATGGTGGTTGGGATTTTGCAGTGAAGACATCGATAAGCATGTTGATGCTCATCAATCTTCTCTTGGGGATAGTCGATATAAAACGGCTTCATTGCAACCCTCTATAACCAGATCAAGTCAATGAAACCATCTTACACCCGTGCTTTATTCAGGTGGGATTGATTTGGGGGTGCTTAACTACCCCTCAAGCTCACCCTCCCATTTAGAGATAACGGCCGTTGCCAAGCCGTTGCCCAATACATTGGTTGCTGAACGCGCCATATCCAAGAAATGATCAACCCCAAGGATCAATAAAACGCCTGCCTCTGGCAAATTAAATTGGGATAGGGTTGCGGCAATAACTACCAAAGAGGCTCGCGGTACGCCTGCTATCCCTTTAGAAGTGATCATCAACACTAGCAACATTAAGAGTTGCTGACTGAGTTCCATTTCAATACCGTAAACCTGTGCAATAAAAATTGCAGCAAAGGTGCAATACATCATTGACCCATCTAAATTAAATGAATATCCAACCGGTAAAACAAAAGAAGCGATTTTGTTTTTACAACCAAAGCGCTCTACTCTTTCCAGAGTCATTGGATAGGCAGCCTCAGAACTCGCAGTCGTAAACGCAAGTAATGCTGGCTCACGCAGCATCTTCACTAAAGTCCAAGTGCGTTTTTTTAAGACTAAGGAGCTAATCAGAATGATGACGATCCATAAGGTGAAAATAGCCGCATAAAAGCTGAGCATGAATTTCCCATAAGTCATTAATATGCTGACGCCATTTTCTGCAATGACAGAGGACACCGCCGAGAAGACTGCGATAGGAGCAAGCTTCATCACTGCAGTCGTAATCTTCAACATAATGTGAGAGAGCATATCTAGATTACGAATGAACTCATCTGCTCGCGCGCCCATACCCGCTGCTCCAACACCAAAGAAAACAGCAAAAACCACAATCTGTAATATCTCGTTTTTAGCCATCGCATCAAAGATGCTGACAGGGAATATATGCCTTACAAACTCCGGAAGATTTAAGCTGGCCTTATTTAATCCCGTATTAGCCGCAATCTCTGGCAAAGTTAACTCCACCCCAATGCCTGGTTGCAGAATATTGACCATAACCAAGCCAAGCAACAAAGAAACCAGTGACATGGAAATAAACCAGGAGAAGGTTTTTAAACCCACTCGACCGATCGTCGAGGCATCACCCATCTTAGCTATACCAACAACCAAAGTAGCAAATACCAGTGGCGCAATGATCATTTTGATCAAACGCAAAAAGACATCTGTCAAGATTGAGATGTAAGTAACGTACTGATCTGGAAAGGAGGATCCTGCGCCGTACAGGTTAACAAGATAACCAACCAAGACACCCAAGACCATTGCCCCTAGAATAAAGTTAGTTAGCTTTTTGGAATTCATGGATGGCCTAATAAATGGGGGAACATCAAGATTCTACCCATCTTTAGACCCTCCGGGCTTCTACCTACAATGAAGAAATCCGGATCCGTCGATAATCGTCTACTAAACATACTTTAGAGAAAGTAAATATGCTCCCTTGTATTGAATTAGAAACCAGCCCAAATCCAACAGCAGCCGTGATCTGGTTGCATGGTCTTGGAGCTGATGGCAATGATTTTGTACCCATCATCCCTGAATTAAAACTAGCTGGATGCCCTGGCATTCGCTTTGTGTTTCCTAGCGCCCCAAGCATGCCTGTTACCGTCAATGGCGGCTACGTCATGCCAGCCTGGTATGACATCATCGGCAGAAATCTCATGGATCAAGAAGATGCTGCAGGCATTCAAAAATCAGCAGCGGCTATCATTCAGCTCATTGAGAAAGAAGCTGAGCGCGGTATTGGCTTTGATAAGATTGTTTTGGCTGGTTTTTCGCAAGGATGTGCAATGGCCCTGCATATTGGCTTACGCTTTCCACACAAGCTTGCTGGCATCATTGCGCTATCAGGCTACTTACCACTAGCAATGACTGCCAATATTGAAAAGCATGCGGCCAATGCCAATACGCCCATCTTTATGGCACATGGTACTTATGATCCAGTAGTTACCCTTGATCGCGCCCAAGCATCGCATGCTTTGCTAGAACAAATGGGTTATCAAGTGGATTGGAATGAGTACCCCATGGAGCACTCCGTCAATCATGAAGAGCTCATGAATATCTCGCGCTTCTTACAAGAAGTATTAGCGACTAAATAAGTCCATCTGCTATTAACTTAATACTGGCAATCAGCAAAAAGAATCTCACTGTTCGGTAATACCATTTCATTGAGATTCTTTTGGCCAGATAAAAGCCAAAGTAGACCCCCACTGGTACGCAAGGTAACAGGATGATTGAAGTTGCCAGCTGCTGTTGATTCAGTAAGCCCAAATAGGCATAAGGGCCTAGCTTCCCAAAGTTCATAATCGTGAAAAAGACCCCCAGAGTCGAGGTGTATGCCATCGGCATGAGTTTTTCTCTCAACATATACACCGTGATCGGCGGTCCGCCAATATGTGCCACAAAAGCAGTGAAGCCAGACGTTAGGCCCATTGCACGCCCAAGCCACGGATAAGACTTTGCCTCTTTTAAATCCATGTGTGACATGGCGAGATTCTGAATCAGAAAGAGCAAGGTAAAAATACCAATTGAAAGCGTTAACACCTGAGGCGTGATGGCGGTAAAGAAAATCATTCCCAATAAAAGACCCGCTATGGCTGGCGGAATGATGATTTTGAGAATGCGCCAATTGGCATTACGAATAAAGCGACGTAGGCCAACTAAATCGATGGCAATTAAGAGTGGCAATAAGATTGCAAGAGCTTCATTAACGCTTGACTGACTTGCCATTAAAGGCAAAGAGAGAATGCCAAGCCCAGCGCCAAAGCCACTTTTGGATATACCGACAATGATGATGCTGATCACCGCGCATACAAAAAATATCGAAGAATGCGCGTGAAAAGATTGCGCCAAGGAGGCAAAGGGTAAATCAAACATCCAGAGATCTTACCAAGCTATGAATAAATAGGCGGCGGCTAAGGCCATAAAGCCTGTAGCTAGCCATCCGAGGATCCTCATACTCAAAGAGGCGACATGAGCCCCCATCACAGACTGTTTTGATGACAAAACCATAATTGCCACCATGAGTGGTACAGCGACAATCCCATTGATTACCGCGCTCCAAAACAAGGCCTTCATCGGACTAATGGGTGAGTATTGAATCGCCAAAGCAACCAACACACTCAAGGCAATGATGGCGTAAAACTTACTTGCCTGAGTGGCACTATCTTCCAGGCTAGAGCGCCAACCAAACACTTCTGACAAAGCATAGGCAGCTGAACCAGCAAGCACAGGTACACCCATTAGCCCAACACCCAAGATTCCTAATGCAAAAAGTAGAAAAGTAAACTCGCCGGCGAGAGGCCTCAGAGCTGATGCAGCTTGGGCGGCAGTATTGATATCACGTATACCTGCAGCATAGAGAGTCACTGCGGTAGCGAGAATAATGCAGTATGCCGCTACATTAGAGTACAACATACCACTCCATGTATCCCAATGAATTCTTCTTAGTTCTGAAGTTACTATCTCAGGGTTTTTTTGTTCGAGCAAACTAGGTTGCCTACGCAAGTTCATATCCTCGACTTCCTGCGAGGATTGCCAAAAAAATAAATAGGGACTAATGGTAGTCCCGAAGATACCGACTACTACTGCAGCCGAATCTGCACTCCATGTCATTTGAGGAAAGAAGGTGCTCCAGATCACATCGCCCCAAGAGATATGTACTGTGAAGAGAACTGCGCCATAGGCCAATAGAGATAGGGATAGCCACTTCAAAAAGAAAACATAGTGACGATAAGGAATCAGTATCTGCAATACCAAGGTTAGCAATACAAACATGCTGGTCATGATGTGCCAATTAAAACCCGTAACCAACTGTGCCACTTCACCCATCGCAGCAATATCCGCAGCGATATTGAGAACGTTTGCAATCAACAGTAATAGCACTAGAGCTACCAGTACGACCGGTGGAAAAGCTAACTTCATATTGGCCGATAAACCACGGCCAGTTACCCTGCCGATTCGAGCGCATAAGACTTGAATTGTCGACATCAAAGGATATGCAAATGGCATTGTCCAGAGCATATTTAAGCCAAATTGAGCACCTGCTTGGGAGTAAGTGACGATCCCACTAGGATCATCGTCCGCAACTCCCGTAACCATTCCTGGACCTACCCGAGATAAAGGGTGTTGCTTAATGCGAACCCAGATTTCCGAGAGATTCATATAGATTGCAGTAAAAAGATCATGCTTTAAGTGTAGTCTTTAATAGAGAATCCAGGAGGATCCACTCAAAAGAAAAGGCTCACACAGAGCCTTTTTTTAGATGATTTAAATCTCAAAGTTTTTTGCTAAAACTATATTGAGAAAATGCTTGTTCAGCCACATTAAACCACTGCGCCTCCATGTTTCTAAATGCACGGTAGTCCTCAAAAATCTTTTTGAACTGCGGATTTTTTGCGGACTCTTCCGCATACGTTTCTTGACTTGCTTTGAAGCACGCATCCAGGATGGAGGTATTGAATTTGCGAAGTACGGCGCCATTTTGCAGGAGACGTTGTAATGCAGGCGGATTGAGCGCATCGTATTTGGCGCACATATCGGTATGCGCTTCGAAACAAGCAGCCTCCCATGCGGCCTGGTAGGCGGGCGGCAAAGAATCCCACTGCTTTTTATTGACCAAGAAAGAAAGTCCAGCAGCGCCCTCCCAGAAGGCGGGATAGTAGTAATTCTTGGCCACTTTTGCCAGACCTAATTTTTCATCATCATAGGGCCCAACAAATTCAGCGGCATCAATTGTGCCTTTTTCCAAAGCTGAATAAATTTCACCAGCGGGAAGCTGCTGTGGCACTACACCGAGTTTTGCAAGCACTTGCCCTGCAAATCCAGCGATACGAAATTTCAGACCCTTTAAGTCTTCTGGTGATTTAATTTCTTTACGAAACCAGCCACCCATTTGGGTACCAGTTTGACCGCCTAAAAAATTCACAATGTTGTAGCTGGCATAGAGTTCGCGCATTAACTTCATGCCATTGCCATGCAGCATCCAAGCGGATTGTTGGCGGGCTGTTAAGCCAAACGGTGCAGCGGTATCGAATATGAAAGCGCTGTTTTTACCAACATAGTAGTAACTTGCAGTGTGCCCACACTCTACGGTACCGTTTTGCACAGCATCCAATACCTGAAGGGCCGGAACCACTTCCCCGGCAGCAAATACCTTGACATTGAATTTACCGTCTGTGGCTTTACGCAAAGCACTGGCAAAGACTTCGGGTGTACCAAATAAAGTATCTAATGATTTAGGAAAGCTTGAAACCAGACGCCAATTCAGGGTTGGCAAACTTTGTGCAATGGATGGGGCAGCTAAGGCTGCGGCACCAGCACCAATAGTGGCTTTCTTTAAAAATGAACGTCTTTGCATTTCAGTCACCCCTTTAAAAAATAATAGATTTATATATCCAGACTATTTTTAGAGTCTATATTTAGTGTTGTGTTTACTTTCCACCAACCGTCATCGAACCCAGCAAAATCGACCCTGTTTCCTTGGTGCCGCGAATGAGGGTATCGCTGCCAATCAGCTGAATATCCATCAGCATATCGCGTAAATTACCAGCGATAGTGACCTCTTCGACTGGATATTGAATGACTCCATTTTCAACCCAGTAGCCAAATGCACCTCGTGAATAATCACCTGTCACGTAATTAACACCCTGGCCCATTAATTCTGTTACCAGTAAACCGGTACCCATCTCTTTTAATAATGCAGGTAAGCCACCTTTAGGCGTTTTCTTACTTTGTAAAGTCAGATGATGTGACCCACCAGCATTACCTGTGGTTTTCATACCTAGCTTGCGAGCAGAATAAGTCGATAAAAAATATCCTTCGAGTATTCCCTTATCCACAACTGTTCTAGCAGAAGTTTTGACGCCCTCTTCATCAAATGGCGCACTACCAGTCATTGACTTCAGATGCGGGTCTTCAAATAAGCTGATGTGTTTCGGTAATACCTGCTTTCCCAAGCTGTCGAGCAGAAAGCTGGAGCGGCGATATAGGGCGCCGCCTGAAACGGCTTGGACTAGACCACCCAATAAACCTGCTGCTAGGGGCGCTTCGAAGATCACCGGGCAACGTCGAGTTGTCAAAGATCTAGCTTTAAGACGCGACAAGGCTCGCTGAGCTGCATACGCTCCGATTGCAGCAGGATCAGCCAACTCTTCAGGAATGCGGGAGCTGGAGTACCAATCGTCACGTTGCATGTGAGCCTTCTTGCCACCTTCGCTAGCGATTGGCGCACAAGAAATATAGTGGCGAGAAAATGGATAGCCCCCCATAAATCCGTGCGATGTTCCCATCATGAAATGCGCATGGTGAGCGGATACTGATGCGCCATCACTATTTTGAATTTGCTTGCTCACTGAAAATGCAGCACCCTCAGCAATACGGGCGATTTCTACTGCACTTGCTGCATCAATATTCCATGGATGAAACAAATCCAAATCCAGCGGATTTTTTTCTAAGAGTTCAGCCTCAGCCGGACCCGCACACAAATCCTCTGCGGTATGTTGTGCTATGTGATATGCGGCATCCACCGTCGCCTTTAAAGACGCCTTAGAGAAATCACTGGTGCTGGCGTTACCGCGATGATGGCCCAAAAATACGGTGACCCCCACTTGCTTATCCAGACTTTGCTCGATAGTCTCGACCTCACCCTTGCGAACGGTAACGGAAAGGCCTTGCCCTTCTGAAACCTCTGCTACGGCATCTGAGGCACCTCTTCTTTTGGCCTCTTTAAGCATGAAATCAATGATTTCTTGAAACTGGTTGGATGTGTATGTAAACATACCCTAATAATAGCTAGAATAGAAACATGAAGCATACAGAAGCCCTAAAACGAAACAGCCCCAATGAGGTCAAAATTGGTCTAATTTCCATCTCCGATCGCGCCAGTAAAGGCGTCTATCAGGATGAAGGCATTCCCACCCTAAAAGCCTGGCTTATTAAGGCCATGAGCAATCCCTGCGTTTTTCATGAGCGCCTGATCGCCGATGAGTCTGAGAGCATCACTGAGACGATTGTGGAGCTAGTAGACGAGTTAGGATGCGACCTAGTCCTTACAACAGGCGGTACTGGCCCCTCCAGAAGGGATGTCACCCCTGAGGCCACTCGTGAAGCCGGCACTCGTGAGATGCCTGGTTTTGGCGAGCAAATGCGTCAAATTAGCTTGAGTTTTGTGCCAACCGCCATACTGTCCAGACAGACCGCTGTCCTTAGAGAAATTGATGGTCATGCCGCTCTGGTCATTAACCTGCCCGGACAACCTAAGGCGATTGCAGAAACGCTTGAAGGCCTCAAGAATGAGAGCGGTAAATCGATTGTTCCCGGCATCTTTGCTGCAGTGCCTTATTGCATTGATTTAATCGGCGGCCCCTATATCGAGACTAATGAAACTGTCATTAAAGTCTTCAGACCGAAAAGTGCCATTAGGAAATCGGGAGTTTGATTTGTTTTAACTAATAAAAAGGTCCGCATTGCGGACCTTTGTCTTTTGGGATCTTTTTAAATGACTACTGAGGTAGCGGTACGATGAACTTCTCGCGGTAATACTTCAGCTCTTCAATAGACTCTTCAATGTCCGCCAATGCTGTATGAGCCTGGTTCTTGGTGAATCCTTTAACCAGCTCTGGATGCCAACGCTTGCAAAGCTCCTTCAAAGTAGAAACATCAATGTTTCGATAATGAAAGTAAGCCTCTAACTTCGGCATGTACTTCGCCATAAAGCGCCTGTCTTGTCCAATCGTATTGCCGCACATTGGGGCGATGCCTGCTTTAATATATTTTTTCAAGAAGGCGATGCATTCCGCCTCCACCGTTGCCTCGTCCAAAGTGGATGCCTTCACTTTATCGATCAAACCAGAGCGGCCATGTGTCCCTTTATTCCAGGCATCCATCGCATCCAAAAGTGCGTCGTCTTGATGCACCACCCAAACTGGCGCTGTAGCGATGGTATTGAGGTGGGCATCCGTCACAATGATGGCAATTTCCAGAATCCGCTCGGTTTCCGGGTTTAGACCTGACATCTCCATATCCACCCAAATAAGGTGTTCATTGGCTGGTGCTGCCTTGGTTGCTGGTGTGACTGTAGTGTTGATTTGCTCGCTCATATCTATAATGATCTCATGACATTCACAATTGTTTTTCTAATTGCCTTTATTGCTAGTTTTGGCTTACGCCACTGGCTCTCTCAACGTCAAATTCGCTACGTGGCGCAGCATCGTAATGCCGTCCCCGCAGATTTCGCTGAAAAAGTGACTTTAGCCGAACATCAAAAAGCAGCTGACTACACCATCGCTAAATTACGTCTTGGTATTTTAGAGAATGGGGTCAGCGCAATTATTTTAATTGGCTTCACTTTATTGGGTGGTCTACAGATTCTGAACATGGCATTACTGCAATTTTTGGGCGAAGGCATTGCTCAGCAGATTGCGCTACTGGTTTCTATCGTAATCATCTCCGGCGCAATTGACATGCCCTTCTCTTGGTACAAGCAGTTCCACCTTGAGGAACGCTTTGGCTTTAATCGCATGGACAAAAAACTATTCTTCTCGGATATGGTTAAAGGGATAGCAGTGGGCGGCGCCATTGGTATTCCACTACTCTGGGTCATCCTCACTTTGATGTCTAAGGCTGGTGATTTATGGTGGCTTTGGGCATGGGCAGTGTTGACTGCATTTAGCTTGCTCATGCAGTGGATCTTCCCGACGTTTATTGCACCGCTCTTTAATAAGTTTCAAGCTCTAGAAGATGGTCCTTTAAAAACACAGATTGAAGCGCTACTGAAACGCTGCGACTTTGCGAGTCAAGGGCTGTTTGTGATGGATGGCAGTAAACGTAGTGCACATGGCAATGCATTCTTTGCGGGCATGGGCAAAGCTAAGCGCATTGTATTTTTTGACACTTTGATTGAAAAGCTCAATCCTGGTGAAGTTGAAGCAGTACTCGCACATGAGCTTGGCCACTTCAAATGCAAACATATTCGTAAACGTCTCTTGGTCTCATTCGCCCTCAGTTTTGCGATGTTTGCTCTCTTGGGCTGGATCAGCACTAAGGTCTGGTTCTACACAGACTTAGGCGTGATGCCTAACCTCAATGGCCATAACGGTGGCCTCGCATTGGCACTCTTTATGTTGGTCTCACCTGTATTTAGTTTTTTCTTCACGCCACTTTCTAGCCTGGCCTCTCGTAAGCATGAGTACGAAGCGGATAGCTTTGCCGCTGAGAAATCTTCCGCAAAAGATTTAATCGCTGCGCTAGTGAAGTTGTATCAAGATAATGCTTCGACCCTGACGCCTGATCCGATCTATACCGCTTTCTATAGCTCGCATCCACCTGCTCCCTTGCGTATTGCTAACTTACAGCGGTTTAGCTCGTAACGATGGAGCAATTTCATGCGCTACTCATTGCCTCCTACGGAAGGCATTATTTAGCGCAGCGTTTAATTGCAGATGCCGCTGGCCTTGAATCACCTGATGGTCCATTAATACAAGTCAGCACTCCAGCTAAGCAACATATCGGCGCTGTGGGTGATCGTATGTTGCTTGAAATGACCTCGGCCGATCAAGCACGCATTATCAAAATTGAGCCCCGAGAAAATCTCCTCTATCGATCGGATGCGTTTAAGAGCAAGCTGATTGCATCGAATGTGGATCAAATCTTGGTAGTACTTGCTACTCAACCCGCCTTCTCACCTGATCTTTTGGGTAGAGCGGTTGTGGCTGCAGAAGCCAATCAAATTGGTCTCCATATTTTGCTGAATAAGTGTGACCTGAAAGATAATTTAGAGCACGCTCGTAAAATCATCGCGCCCTATGCACGCATGGGCTACCAAGTCAGCGAAGTCTCCGCCAAATTTGATCCCGCCTCAATCGATTCCCTGCAGACCGCCCTGCAGGGCAAGGTCTCAGTCTTTGTAGGTCAGTCTGGCATGGGTAAATCTAGCCTACTGAATGCTTGGATACCGAATGCTGCGGCACTGACCCAAGAATATTCTGTGCGCCTAGATACCGGCAAACACACGACTACTGCCTGTCGTTACTTTGAACTGCCAGAAGCCTGGGGCAGAGATGAAACAGGCAAGCTTGGTGCCCTCATTGATTCACCAGGCTTTCAAGAGTTTGGTTTAGCCCACATGTCTGTAAGTGAATTGCAACACGCCTTCAGAGAATTTAAAGACTTGCTAGGTAAATGCCGCTTTCATAATTGCGCTCACCTATCAGAACCAGATTGCGCAGTACGAGAAGCGGTAGACAGAAATGAAATAGCGCCAGAAAGACTGGCGCTATTCAGACAGCTGCACTCGGACTCAAAAACAGCTGATGTACAAATCCAGGGTATTAGCCAAGCCAAAGAGCGATGGTCAGCATTAGCAACAAAGCCATCCAAGCGATAACCAGGCGCCATACCAATCCGACTGCAGAGCGCATCGTACGCTCGGTGGGCTCAAGACCTACTTCATAGATAACCGGTTCACCAGCTTCAGCCATACGCAAAGCTTCATCACTATTAGGCTCACTCATTGGCTCGCCAAGGCGTACGCCTAATGCACCGCTACCCGCCGCCAAAATCACTGCAGACAAAGAGTCCGACCATTTTTGCGTGAGATAGCGCCAGCCGTATACAGCGCCTTCGAAGTTGCCAACAATGGCAAAACCCATCGCAGTAATACGTGCAGGAACCCAATCTAAAACGTAGAAGAAATGACGAGCAGATTCACTGAGGTTGAAGTCACCACGCTCTGACCAGCGTTGAGAAGCAATATCCGCCAAGCGGTAGAGCACAACACCTGCCGGGCCCATTGGCATCATGAACCAAAACAACACACCGAACACATGATGGTGTGAACCGATAATGGCTCGCTCGAGCGCCAAAGAAATCACATCCGTCTCTGAAAGATTGGAAGTATCTAATTCTGGGCCATACCACTCACCCAAGGCAGCACGAGCAGCAGGCAAGTCATGCGCTTCAATTGCTTCATGTACCGCCGTGAAAGAATGACTGAACTGACGAAAGCCGAAAAACAAATACGCAATGACGATGTTCCAAATGAATCCCAGAATTGGGTAAGTCACCATACAAGTGACATACACAATAAAAACTAAAAAGGTTGGGAGTATGAAGGCTACCAAGCAGGCCATACGTGCGCCCACTGGACTTGCGCCATCTTCAGTTTTGCCACCAAATTCAGCGGCGACCCAATCCAACCAGCGAGCGCATAAGCGCGCAATCCAATGACTTGAGGTCACCGGGCGATATTGCTCAGCAATGAGGGCGAAGAGAATAGAAAAGAAAGTCATACTTTTAATAAATGATAAAGGTTACGTAACATCCCCGCAGTGGCACCCCAAATAAAGCGGTTCTCATAAGGCATTGAATAAAAACGTCGTCCACCCTGCTCACTTTGCCACAATCTGACCTGATGATTAGCGGGATCCAACAAAAAACTCAGGGGCACTTCAAATACATCGGCCACCTCAAACTCATCTAAGACATATTCTGCCTGAGCTTGAACCAATCCTACTACTGGTGTAACGCTGTAGCCAGAAACCGTTAAATACTGTGGCAAATGGCCAATAATCTCGACGCGCTCAGGATCCAGGCCGATTTCTTCTTTGCTCTCACGCAAAGCAGTGTCATTTGGGCTTTGATCTTCGGGATCCATGCGACCCCCTGGAAAGCTAATTTGCCCCGCATGATCGCGCAAATGATTGGTTCTTTGCGTCAGCAATACTGACAAGCCATCCTCCTTCAATAGAAGTGGAATGAGCACTGCCGCTTTAGTAACTTTTCCAACGGCTTGCCGCTTGGCAATAATGTCAGCCGCAATCACATGACGATTTTCATCTGTAATCTCAGGCTCCCATTGGGGAGGTGACTTCAGCCTAGCCCTTAAACCCGCCGGCTCCAAAAATTCTCTTGCTACCTTTTTTTCACCGGCACACACTGCATGAATCGGAATCGCTTGCGCATCAAATCCTGGGGGCGCAGCAACATTGATTGCATTGTCTTCATGCGTTGAGTTCTTGGGCATATTCATATTCTAAGGTAACAAAAAAGGCGACCGAGGCCGCCTTTTTAAATCAAGCCAGCATTAATTATGCGACTGGAGTTGCTACTGCTACCTTACGCGCAGGAAGCTTCTCTTTAATACGTGCAGACTTACCTGAACGATCGCGCAAGTAGTACAACTTGGCACGACGTACATCACCGCGACGCTTCACTTCAATGCTAGCGATCAATGGTGAGTAAGTTTGGAATGTACGCTCTACACCTTCGCCAGATGAAATCTTACGAACGATAAAGCTGGAATTGAGTCCGCGATTGCGCTTTGCAATCACAACACCTTCAAACGCCTGAGTACGCTTACGCGCACCTTCAACAACGTTCACGCCAACAACTACTGTGTCGCCAGGAGCAAAGCTTGGCAAAACCTTGTTAGCACTTAAGCGAGCAATTTCTTCTTGCTCAATTTTTTCAATTAAATTCATTTTTAATCCTTAAACATCATATTAGCGTTTAATCCCGAGATAAAAATCAACGGACCCAATAGAGGATGCAGTTAAAACAATTTCACTAAACCAAAAACCAAACCACTCAATCACTTCTGAACACTAATGAAAGCATTTACAGCGAGCGAAGAAATTGTTCATCTTCTCGGGTTAGCAACCCTTTGGCTCTAGCCGATTCAATTAAGTCCGGCCTTAACCTGAACGTCAGCTCTAAAGACTTCTGCCGACGCCAATCTGCTATTTTAGCGTGATGTCCGCCTAAAAGCACGTCTGGGACGGATAAATTTTCATATATTTCAGGGCGGGTGTAGTGCGGATAGTCCAAAAGACCGTTCATAAAGCTATCCTGAGTGGCAGATTCGCCATCCCCAAGCGCCCCTGGTATTAGTCTTATTACCGCATCCATCATCGCCATAGCGGGGATTTCACCCCCAGAAAGCACAAAATCCCCAATAGAAAGCTGTAAATCGACGTTTCGATCCACAAAACGTTGGTCTATGGCCTCATATCGACCACAAATAAAGCTTAAATTCCCATAATTAAGGACATCAGCCGCTATCTTCTGGGAAAAACGCTCGCCCTGGGGTGCTAACAAGCAAATGGGGCCACTGTTGATGCCTGCCGCTTGATGGGCCGTCTTAATTCCGGCGACCGTATCCTCTAAGGGTTTCGCCATCATGACCATTCCAGGGCCACCGCCATAGGCACGGTCATCCACCGTTTTACGAGGATCCGAGCAAAAGTCTCGAGGATTCCAAAGATGAACGCTAGCTAACGATTGTTCACATGCGCGACCAGTAATGCCCCACTGCGTTAAAGCAGAAAACATTTCAGGAAACAAGGAGACAACATCAAAGCGCATAGCGGTAATTGTTTTTGAATTCTTATTGCCAGTCAGACTGCCAATCAAGGGTAATCGTTTTATTTGGTAGATCGACGTTTTGCACTACCTCTTTTACAAATGGCACCAAATACACAATCGTTTTAGTTTCTGCATTGCCAATCGCAATCACACCATGCGCGCCATTCTCGGTAACGTCAATCACTTCACCAAGCACTTCGCCTTGCAAATTGATTGCCTTGCACCCAATCAGATCAACCCAATAATAGGAATCACTATCTGCTTTTGGAAAAGCATCGCGCGCCACCAAGATACGAGAACCTTTTAAGGCGAGCGCCTGATCGCGATCACTTACACCCTCTAGCGCCATCACAACATTGCCGCTGTGCATCTTGGCGCTTTTCACTTGGTATTGCGTCAAGGAAGCCTGTTCTAGAGACGCAGAAACGCCCGCATCCCTACGAGGGATCAGGGACAACCAAACCGATTTAGAAGAGAGGAGTGCTACAGGCTCTGATGAGTGAGGCCTTACCTTCACCTGGCCTTGCAAACCTTGGGCCTCAGATATGGCGCCAAGTTCAATCAAATCATTTAGGGAAGGCGTACTCATTTGCAAGACACCTTATTTTCCCGAAATAGAACTACTAGAAATTCTGTCACTAAAAACTTCATCACTTCAATGAAGCTTTTAGCAATCGAATATTAAACAGCTGGATTGTTTTTGATCAAACGCACTACTGTTGGGGAAATCTGCGCGCCAACACCAGTCCAGTAAGTCAAACGATCTTGAGCAATACGCATTGCTTGCTCAGTCGCAGCTGCTTGTGGATTGAAGTAACCAATACGCTCGATAAAGTTCGAGTCACGACGGTTGCGTTTATCAGTAGCAACGATGCTGTAAAAAGGGCGCTTCTTAGAACCGCCGCGTGCCAGTCGAATGACGACCATACTTATTCCTTAAAATCTAAAATGAAAACAGGTTGATTACAACCCAATGAAATTTCTACAAAAAACCTTGGGCTCCAGCTCACCGAATAAAGATACGGTAGAGCGGAAAACCTCATATTCTAGACGAAAACCCCTACTTCTTCCACCTATTTAAGCATCTAAGACAGTAGAATAGAGTATGTACTTAGACAAAAAATACATTAAAAACAATAACTTAGGTAAATATGGTCCTTAAATCCAGACTTTTAGACTTCCTCAGAAAGCCTTCAAAAGGGCTCTTTCTGACACTTTCTTGCCTAAGTCTTGGACTTTTAAGTGGCTGCGCGAATGTCATCCCCCCTTGCGGAGCCAAAATAAGCCCGCCAAGCAGCGAACTCAAGAATACCAAATGGGAGCTGACTCGCTGGAACCTGCCTCCCAATAGCAACGGGGAGGTGCGTGCCCGCCCAATACCCCAGGGTGATGCTGGTAACCCCATACAGATCATTTTTGATCCCAATGGGCAACGTCTGAGTGGCTCGACAGGATGCAATCGGTTTACTGCAACCCTAGATGAAGACGCTCGCGGTTTTTCTCTCAAGCAAATCGCTAGCACCAAGATGGCCTGCAGCCCTCAGCGCATGGAATTGGAAAATGATTTCCTCTACGAGCTAAACGACTATCGCAGCATTGTGCGCAATGGCGATCAGTTGTTGATGATCGGCACAGATCGTGAAGTACTCAGCTTTATCCAAAAGCCAAACAACAGTAAATAAACATTCAATTATTCATTAGCAATATCACTGAAAGATTCATGAAAAAATCCAAACTCCTTTTTTGCGCACTCGGATTCCTCCTTCCTGGTAGTGGCCTCAATTGTTTTTATCTACAAGGACTTAAATCTTTTTGGGCATGGGTTCAGCTATTTGCCCTGATAGGTGGCGCAGCAGGATGGTTCATTCTGAAAGATGCCCACTTTCATTCAGCGCCAGGATGGGTACTCGTTACTTTTGGCTTTATTGCTATTGAAGCAAGTTGGTTAACCACCATTGCCTTTGGTCTTCGCCTAGATGAGAAGTGGGATGCCCAATTTAACCCTGGGATTGAAGAGCATCGACGCAGCCGCTCTGGCTGGCTAGAAATATTGACAGTGATTTTCTCTTTGGTATTTGGCGCTGGTGTGATGATGACTTTTTTAGCAATTTCATTTGAGCAATTCTTCATCTCTCAAATCCATGAAGCAAAAAAGCTATCCCAATAACTGTAGATAGCTTTCTTACTGCAAGAGCCGCTCTTTGGAGCGGTTTTTTATTGTCTTTAGAACTGCTCTACCTCTAAGGCATTGGTAGAGTGGCCACTTTCAACAATCGAAGTTGCTAATGCTTGCACTTGAGGCATGAGATTCTCAGCAAAAAAACGTGCCGTAGCAATCTTCGCATCATAGAATTTTGGGTCGCTATCACGCAAACGTTCAGAAGCTAAAAGCGCTCTCGCCATTTGCCAGCCACCCAATACCAAACCAGATAAGCGCAGGTAAGCAAAGCTACCAGCATAGACAGCCTTGACGTCAGTCTTTGCATTGGCTAAAACGTAAGCAACCGCCTGCTCGAATGCTGCGCGCGCCAAAGTAAGCTGCTTCAACACTGCTTTAGCATCATCGGTTCCACTGGCAGCCAAATCTTTTTCAGTAGCAGCAATTCTTTGGGAAAGCTCCTTTGCAATCGCCCCACCATCACGCACTGTTTTTCTACCAACCAAGTCATTGGCCTGAATTGCAGTAGTGCCTTCGTAAATCGTCAAGATACGGGCATCACGGTAATGTTGAGCAGCACCTGTTTCTTCAATAAAGCCCATACCACCATGAACCTGAACTCCCAAGCTAGCAACTTCAATCGACATTTCTGTTGAGAAGCCCTTAACGATGGGGACTAAAAATTCATAAATAGCTTGATTGGCTTTGCGAACCGCCTCATCAGGGGCCGCATGCTGAGCATCGTATGCAGAAGCGGCGTAGTAAGCCAAGGCACGTGAAGCTTCCGTGTAGGCACGCATGGTCATCAACATCCGCTTCACGTCAGGCTGATGAATAATCGCAACTGGGCCGGGCGAGCCGGCTAAGTCACGGCTTTGCACGCGATCCTTTGCGTACTGAACGGCCTTTTGATAGGCGCGCTCTGCCACCGCTACACCTTGCATACCAACCGCAAAGCGAGCTGCATTCATCATGACGAACATATACTCAAGACCGCGATTTTCTTCACCAACTAAATAGCCAATCGCGCCACCGTGATCACCAAATTGCAGCACGGCTGTTGGGCTCGCCTTGATTCCAAGCTTATGCTCAATCGAAACACAGTGAACATCATTGCGCTCGCCTAATGAACCATCCTTATTCACCATAAACTTCGGCACTACAAATAATGAAATCCCTTTTACGCCCTCTGGCGCATCAGGTGTTCTGGCTAGTACCAAATGGATAATATTCTTAGCCATATCGTGCTCACCATAGGTGATGTAAATTTTGGTACCAAAAATCTTGTAAGTACCGTCACCCTCTGGAACAGCACGCGAGCGAACCATTGAGAGATCAGAGCCTGCTTGAGGCTCAGTGAGGTTCATCGTGCCAGTCCACTCACCAGAAATCATTCTCGGGACATATTGCTCTTGTAGCTCTGGACTCGCAGCTGTCAGCAAAGCTTCAATGGCGCCATCAGTCAGCAATGGGCAGAGCGCAAAAGAAAGATTGGCTGCATTAACCATCTCTAAACAAGCAGTTGAGATGAGCTTTGGTAGGCCTTGGCCACCAAACTCCGCAGGATGAATCACACCTTGCCAACCTGCGGCAGCATATTGCTCAAAAGCCTGCTTAAAACCAGGAGTAGTTGTCACAACGCCGTCTTTTATAAAGCTTGGATTTTGATCTCCAGCCCAGTTAAGAGGCGCTACAACGTCTTGATTAAATTTGGCAGATTCTTCCAAAATGGCAGGCGCTAAATCTACATCCGCACCCGCGTCAGCATATGAGGGATAGGCAACGACATCTGATAGCCCAGCTAATTCGTTCATTACAAACAACATGTCTTTCACTGGGGCTACATATGGCATCACAACTCCTCTTTATCCTGTTTGATACTCAATTCATCGACTGACTTGATTAACTAAGTTAATCAAGTCAGTGCTTTTGTTAACTCAGGCACGGCGGTATTCAAATCAGCAACCAAGCCATAATCAGCAACACCAAAAATTGGCGCTTCAGGGTCTTTATTAATGGCAACGATCACTTTGGAATCCTTCATACCCGCTAAGTGCTGGATAGCTCCGGAGATACCAACAGCGATATAGAGCTGAGGCGCCACAATCTTGCCTGTTTGTCCAACTTGGTAGTCATTAGGCACATAACCCGCATCAACTGCTGCACGCGATGCACCTAGGGCAGCACCCAATTTATCTGCCAATGGCGTGATGAGCTCTTGATACTTCTCACCGGAACCTAAACCACGTCCGCCAGAAACAATAATCTTGGCAGCAGTCAACTCCGGACGATCAGACTTAGTGAGTTCGCGACCAACAAAGGAAGATTGAGCCTTACTGTCAGCAACGGCGGCTTTCTCTACGGCAGCAGAACCACCTATGGCAGCCACCGGATCAAACCCAGTAGTACGAACAGTAATGACTTTTACTGGATCAGCCGTTTGCACGGTAGCAATTGCATTGCCTGCATAAATTGGACGCTCAAAAGTATCCGGTGATATTACTTTCGTGATATCCGATAACTGAGCCACATCGAGCTTAGCAGCAACGCGTGGGAGTACATTCTTGCCATTCGCAGTAGCTGGCGCCAAAATATGGCTATAGCCACTAGCGATCGACAGAATCTGGGCAGCCAAAGGCTCAGCCAATTGATCGGCCAGATTTGGAGCATCGATTTGAATGACCTTACGAACGCCAGTAATTTGCGCAGCAGCCTGAGCAGCAGTATCCGATCCATTACCAGCAACTAAAATATCTACTTCTGGAGAGCATTGCAAAGCAGCCGCTACAGCGTTGAGTGTTGCAACTTTTAAAGATTGATTGTCGTGTTCAGCAATAACAAGTGCGGCCATTTAGATCACCTTCGCTTCATTTTTGAGTTTTTCTACAAGGGCTGCCACATCAGCAACCATCACCCCAGCAGAGCGCTTTGGCGGCTCTTCTACTTTAAGTGTTTTAAGACGTGGGGTGATATCGACACCTAATTCTTCAGGCTTCACAATATCGATCGTTTTCTTCTTAGCCTTCATGATATTGGGCAAAGTGACATAGCGTGGTTCATTCAAACGCAAGTCAGTGGTAATCACTGCTGGTAAAGATAGTGCAATCGTTTCTAAGCCGCCGTCCACTTCACGAGTCACAGTGGCCTTGCCATCCGCAATCACAACCTTAGATGCAAATGTAGCCTGCGGAATATCGAGAAGACTTGCCAACATCTGACCCGTTTGATTGCTATCGTCATCAATCGCTTGTTTACCGAGGATGATGATTTGTGCTTGCTCTTTATCGGAAAGCGCTTTGAGAATCTTCGCCACAGCTAAAGGTTGTAGCTCAGCATCTGTCTCAACGAGAATTGCGCGGTCAGCACCAATCGCTAAAGCGGTACGAAGGGTTTCTTGGCATTGGGTTGCACCAGCAGTAACCACTACCACTTCAGTTGCTACACCTGCCTCTTTTAAGCGCACCGCTTCCTCTACTGCGATTTCGTCAAAGGGATTCATGCTCATTTTGACGTTCGCTAAATCAACACCAGAGTTATCAGATTTCACCCGAATTTTGACGTTGTAATCAACAACGCGTTTTACAGCTACTAAGATTTTCATTTGGAATTCTCAATAATGGTTAACGATCTATTTTATCCGCCCTTAGGGCCTAACCCTAGACATCAATTGCAGTAGCCGAACCCGCTTGTTTACGCAGCTCAAACTTCTGAATCTTGCCAGTCGAGGTCTTTGGCAGCTCACAGAACACAATGGCTCTAGGAACCTTAAAGCCCGCCAAATGCTGCTTGCAATGGGCAATGATGTCCTCAGCAGTCACTTCTGAGCCAGGCTTAATTTCCAAGAAGGCGCAAGGCGTTTCACCCCACTTAGGGTCGGGTTTAGCAACTACTGCGGCGGCATTAATGGCTGGGTGGCGATACAGCACATCCTCAACCTCTACGGAAGAGATGTTTTCACCACCAGAAATAATGATGTCTTTGCTACGGTCCTTCATCTTGACGTAGCCATCGGGATTCATAACCGCCAAGTCGCCCGAGTGGAACCAGCCACCTTCAAATGCCTCTTGGGTAGCTTTTTCGTTCTTCAAATACCCCTTCATGGCGATATTGCCCTTGAACATAATTTCGCCCATGGTCTCACCATCCGCAGGTACAGCCTTCATGGTTTCTGGATCAAGGACAGCAATTGCTTGTTGCATGTGATAGCGCACGCCTTGACGAGCATTTAAGCGAGCACGCTCACCGATATCGACATCATTCCACTCGTCTTGTTTAACGCACACAGCTGCCGGTCCATAGGTTTCAGTTAAACCATAGACATGAGTTAAATCAAATCCTAACTTTTCCATACCCTCAATAATGGATGCAGGAGGAGCAGCTCCCGCGATCAAACCTTTAACACCTGCAGGCACTCCAACCTTCAGCTCATCCGGCGCATTGACCAATAAGTTATGCACAATAGGTGCCGCGCAATAGTGGGTAACGCCATGTTCTTTAATGGCCGCAAAAATATGTTGCGCATCAACGCGACGCAAACAGACATTGACGCCAGCGCGAGCTGCGATCGTCCAAGGGAAACACCAACCATTGCAATGGAACATCGGCAGAGTCCAGAGATAGATGGGGTGTTTATTAATATCCCAATCTAATACATTAGAAACGGCATTGATTGCAGCGCCACGATGGTGATACACCACACCCTTAGGATTACCAGTAGTGCCAGACGTATAGTTCAAGCAAATCGCTTGCCACTCATCCGCAGGAACTTGCCATGCAAAATTGGGGTCACCTTCAGAAAGCAATTTCTCATAAGTAAGACTGCCCAACTTCTCACCAGGAACATCAAATTCTTTTTCCTCGGCATCAATCACTAAAAAGTCACGGCCTGACTCTTTCTTCGCGATCTCGAGAGCTTTTTTCATCACCCCTGAAAACTCAGGATCAACAATCACCACTTTTGCTTCACCATGATTCAGCATAAAGGCCACTGTCTGTGCATCTAAACGAGTATTAAGAGCATTCAAAACCGCGCCAGCCATAGGGATACCGAAGTGGGCCTCTACCATTGGAGGGGTATTGGGCAACATCACCGCTACCGTATCACCCAAGCCAATCCCGTGTTTTTGCAAAGCACTAGCTAAGCGACGGCAACGCTCATAAGTTTGCTTCCATGTCTGACGCAACTTCCCATGAATAACGGCAGTTTTATTGGGATAAATTTCTGCTGAGCGCTCTAAAAATAAGAGCGGAGTAATTGGGGTGTGGTTAGCTGGATTGCGATCCAAACCTTGTTCATAGATATTTGCCATCTTCAGCTTTCGATTTCTGTTTTACTCAATTACAAAATTTGTTTTATTAAATATCTGCCAAAGCTTTAATGTGGGCCACTACGCTGCGACCCAAAGCAGAGAGGTTGTAACCGCCCTCTAAGCAGCTCACAATGCGTCCTTGCGCATACTCATTAGCAATATCTTTTAAACGTTTGGTAATCCAGACATAGTCATCCTCTACCAAGCCCATCTGCCCTAAATCATCTTCGCGATGAGCATCAAACCCTGCTGAAATCATGATGAGCTCAGGCTCAAAATTACGCAAAGCAGGTAACCATTGCTCCTCTACAATGGAACGCACCACATCGCCCCGAGTAGCAGCAGGCAAAGGCACATTGACCATATTGTTCGCGTGATCAAGACCGCTGTAGGGATAGAAAGGGTGCTGAAAGAAGCTGCACATTAAGACATTGGGGTCATTGAAGAAAGCAGCTTCAGTGCCGTTGCCATGATGGACATCAAAATCAATGATGGCGACACGCTCAATACCGTAGGTTTCCATTGCATATCGCGCAGCAATCGCTACGTTATCAAATAAACAAAACCCCATAGAGCGCGTTGGTTCAGCGTGATGTCCTGGCGGCCTTACAGCACAAAACACATTTTCAACCTCACCCTTCATTACAGCATCCACACCTGCAATCGCAGCGCCTGCAGCTCTAAGCGCTACTCTGTAGGTGTGAGGATTCATAATGGTGTCGCCATCGAGCATGAAATACCCGCTCTCTGGGGCACGATCTCGAACAAAAGAAACATGGTCGGGACTATGTACTAATTCAAGCTGGTCTTCAGTTGCCAATGGCGCATCTAAATGATGCAAAAATTGATCGACACCACTGCGTATCAGTTGATCATTGATCGCCTGAATTCTCTCTGGACACTCTGGATGATGGCTTCCCATCTCATGTTTCAGAAAGTCTGGATGAGTTATGTATCCTGTTGTCATTACTCGAAATCCTTAATAGCAAATTTGTAATTTTTATAATCTAATTAAACGTGCTCAACACTCGAAAATCCAATACAAATACTTTAGGCATGAACTTTCGCGTCTCCTACATACTGCTTGCTGTTGCGCTAGCGGGGTGCTCTAGCACCCCTACGCTGCCAATCCAATCGCAACAGTCCATCGTAAACCAGACTGATGATGCTGCTACCGAGGCGCGTTTTAGCCAGAACCTCAACGAACTCCTTACCCAAGTCTCCCAAAACCAGGAAATCCCACTCCCAGCCTTAGAAATGGGCTTCCTAGATGCTAAAACGGTTCCCTCAATTCGGAAATTGGTATTACCCCCATCGGGCACGTTTAAGAAAAACTGGTTGGCTTATCGCAAACGCTTTATAGAGCCTGTCCGCCTCAAGGCTGGCAGGGCCTTTTGGGACCAAAACCAGGCCTTTTTAAGCCAAGTTGAGCAAGAATCAGAGGTGCCCGCTGAGATTATTGTGGCCATTATTGGCATCGAAACCATCTATGGTCGCCAAACCGGCAATTTCAGAGTGAAAGACGTTCTGTCCACTCTCGCCTTTAGTTACCCAGACACCCCTAACAAACCAGCACGCGAACAGCTTTTCAAAGATCAACTCAAAGAACTCATCCTATTGTGCTGGACTGGGGCGGGTGGCAAGTTACCCTCCAAGAACAGCAATCAAGGCATCAATAGCGCACGCTTTAGCGCCTGCCTAAATCAGAACAGCTCCTACGCTGGTGCGATCGGTCTACCGCAGTTCATGCCCAGCAGCATTCGCAGCTTTGCAGTCGATGGTGACGGCGATGGTCAAATTGATTTAAAGCAAAGCCCTAAAGATGCTATTGCGAGTGTTGCCAACTTCATGAAAAAACATGGCTGGCAACCGGGGATGCCGATTTCGTTTCCAGTTCAGGCTAATGGCATCAGCGCTGCCAAAGCATTGGCTGATGGTGAACCGCAATTGAAATACACAGTTCAAGAGCTCATTCAAAAAGGGATCTTGACTCAGCAACAAGGCGACCTACAAAGTGGTGGCGTTGATCCACAAAGCAAAGCTTTCATCGTTGACCTACCCTATCCAGATAAAGATGGTGTAGACCAGGTGCAATATTTTGTTGGCTTAAATAATTTTCTGACGATTGTGCAATACAACCGCAGCTATTTTTATGCGCAAAGTGTTGCTGAGTTTGCCGAAGCCTTAGGATATAAAAACCAAAGTGTTGTGCCGGTAGAAAACCCAACCAAAACCAGTGGGTCAAAGGCAGCTACTGAAAAGTCTAAATCTAAGAAATTCAGCCCAAAGAAAAAGGTAAAGTCTTAAGCTGGAAAAACACCGGTGGATAAGTAGCGGTCACCACGATCACAGACAATAAAGACGATCGTGGCATTTTCAACTTGACGGGCTATCCGCAAAGCCACTACCAAAGCACCTCCAGCAGAGATGCCACAGAAAATACCTTCTTCAGCCGCCAAGCGACGCGCCATCTCCTCCGCATCCGCTTGCGAAACATACTCAATCAGATCTACCTTATCGCCTTGATAAATCTTGGGTAGATACTCTGGCGCCCACTTCCGAATACCGGGTATTTGAGAACCATCCTCCGGTTGCGCACCAATAATCTGAATCGCAGGATTCATGGATTTTAGATAAGTGGAGACTCCAGTAATGGTGCCAGTAGTACCCATGGCAGAAACAAAATGAGTAACCTGCCCATCAGTGTCTCGCCAGATTTCTGGCCCAGTACTTTCTATATGCGCTCTTGGATTATCTGGGTTAGCAAATTGATCGAGCAATCTGCCGCGACCTTCTCTTTGCAACTGCAAGGCATAATCTCTGGCAAACTCCATGCCACCAGAGGCTGCAGTCAAAATAAGTTCAGCACCATAAGCCGCCATGCTTTGACGACGTTCAATGCTTTGATTTTCCGGCATCACTAGAATCATTTTGTAACCGAGCATAGCTGCGGTCATTGCCAATGCAATACCCGTATTACCGCTAGTTGCCTCAATTAATGTATCGCCAGGTTTAATCTCGCCGCGCTCTTGTGCGCGCGAGATCATCGACAGCGCAGGTCGGTCCTTCACCGACCCGGCTGGATTGTTTCCTTCTAACTTACCTAAGATCACATTATTGCGATTATCGTTTTCCAAGCCAGGAATACGCTGCAAACGAACTAAGGGCGTATTGCCCACAGTCTGTGAAATAGTAAGGTAGGAAGGTTTGCTCATAAAGCCATTTTAGCCATAAGCAAGCCTACATACGATAGGGTTTAATTTCTGCGACTTGCTCCCGAACGCTCTTGCTGATTGCGAGGACTAGCTTGATTGCGAGAATTACGTCGGCCAGAGGCGCCGCCCTCTTTCTTTGTTCTGCCGTTGGGCTCTCGAAATGAGCTGGGTGCTTCAATCGTTAAACCGTTATCAACCATTTTTTCAACTGATTTCATGCCGATGCCACGAACCCGCTTCTGAAGGTCATTAGCATCCTGAAAATGGCCGCCATCCAAACGCTCAGCAATAATCGTTTTTGCTTTAGCCGGACCAATACCCTTAATGCTCTCGAGCTCCGTTTGAGTGGCAGTATTAACGTTAATAGGTGAAGCATTTGCTACCCCGAAACCAGAAATAAAAACGGTCAAAGCCAAAGCGCTTGCTCTTACTAAACTCCTCAAACTTACCAAATTGAAATTTCTTGTCATCTTTTCTCCTGTAGTAAATAAAAAATCCACGGACACAAAGTGCGCGTGGATTGTTTACAACGAGGAGAAACTAATTCTGTTGACTGACTTACAAAGGGTTTGCCAAGAAACCAGAATTGGCCTCTAACCACTCAATATATCTTCCTACGCCTTGCTCCACACTAAGGAAGGGTTCCACATAGCCAGCAGCCCTGAGCTTAGTCAGGTCGGCTTGTGTAAAGCACTGGTATTTTCCTCTGAGCGCATCCGGAAATGGAATGTACTCAATCGCTTTTTCTTTAACCAATTCTTGTAGGGTTGCAGGCGCCGCTTTGTCTAGCTTACGCATAGAGTTAGCCACGGCATGAGCTACATCATTAAACGGTTGCGCACGACCGCTACCTAAATTGAAGATGCCACTGATTTCTGGGTGATCCAAGAAGAAGAGGTTCACTTTTACTACATCCTCAACAGAAACAAAGTCACGACTTTGCTCACCAGGGCCATAACCACCATACTCACCAAAGAGTTTTACATGGCCATTAGCTTTGTATTGATGGTATTGATGAAAGGCAACTGAAGCCATACGGCCTTTATGTGACTCGCGTGGTCCATAAACATTGAAGTAACGAAAGCCAACAACCTGGGCCGTATTTACTTTCTCAGCAAAACGTTTACGCATCACTTGATCAAATAAGAACTTGGAGTAGCCATAGATGTTCAGTGGTTTCTCGTGCTCGCGACTCTCCACAAATACGTCTGAACCACCGTAAGTTGCAGCAGAGGAAGCGTATAGAAGCTGTACTTTTTGCTCAGTGCAAATATCCAATAGATCCATGGTGTAGCGATAGTTATTCGCCATCATGAAAATACCATCAGTCTCCATGGTATCGGAGCACGCCCCCTCATGAAACACTGCCTTGACCTTACCAAAACGACCGCTTCTAAAAGCCTCTAGAAACTCGTCCTTATCAAGGTAATCAATGATGTCTAAATCGGCGAGATTGCGATACTTATCTGCAGGACGAAGATCATCAACTGCGATGATGTTTTTCTCACCACGTGCATTGAGCGCCTGAACAATATTGGCACCAATAAATCCAGCTGCGCCGGTTACGATAATAGTCACTGTAATTCCTCTGAAGTAACAGTTGCAGTTCCTAACTTGCCAACGACAATGCTGCCTGCACGGTTTGCAAGCGCCATGGCTTTTTCTAAAGGCCACTTTGCAGCCAAGGCCACAGCCAATGTTGCAATCACAGTATCACCAGCGCCAGATACATCAAACACCTCACGCGCCTGCGCCTTGACATGACTGACGCCTGCATCGGTATACAGACTCATGCCCTCTTCAGAACGCGTTAGGAGAAGCGCCTTCAAATCTAGCGACTTCCTAAGTTCTTGAGCTTTCTTAGTTAAATCTTCTTCGCTGGTCCATTGGCCAACGACTTGACGCAACTCGCTGCGGTTCGGCGTTAAGACAGTAGCACCACGATACTTCTCGTAATCTTCGCCTTTAGGGTCAACCAAGATCACTTTATTTTGGGCTCGCGCTTGCTCAATCATATGGGCCACCTGACCTAATGCGCCTTTGCCATAGTCAGAGAGAATCACCACATCAGCAGCGCCGACCAATTTTTCAAAACGCTCTAATTTATGAGCAAGCGCTTTTTCACTGGGGGTTTCTTCGAAATCTAAACGAATAAGCTGTTGTTGACGTGCAATCACCCGGAGTTTCACGATAGTGGGAACGTCCGCATCGATTTCTAACTGACTATCAACACCACCTGCTTTGAGTAACTCCACTACACGCTTACCAGGTTCGTCATTACCGACAATACCCAAAATAGTTGCTTTAGCATCGAGCGCAGCTACGTTACGAGCCACGTTAGCAGCACCGCCGAGACGTTCATCAATCTTGCCTACCTGCACCACTGGTACTGGCGCCTCAGGAGAAATGCGGTTGGTATCGCCGAACCAATAGCGATCCAGCATGACATCACCCACCACTAATAAGCGGGCTTTAGAAAACTGTTCTCGATTCGCTTTTTCCATATGCATCTACTTTAATTATGTCTACCAATACCATGGTACTCAATACCTAATTCTTGCATAGAAGCTGGCTCATAGAGGTTGCGGCCGTCAAAAATGATTGGGCGTTTGAGTTTCTCCATGACTTGCTCGAAGTCCGGACTTCTAAATGCTTTCCACTCAGTCACAATGACTAGGGCATCAGCGTCATTTAGGGCGCTCATTGGGTCAGCAGTCATTGAAACTTGCTTCAGGCCTTCTGGATTGCTTTTAAAGTCCAGGTCGAGAGCATGTTGGGCTTCTGGCATGGATACCGGGTCGTGGGCGATTACCTGGGCGCCGCGCTTAACAAGTTCTTGAATAATCACGCGACTAGGCGCTTCGCGCATGTCGTCAGTATTGGGTTTGAAGGCTAGGCCCCAGAGTGCAAACTTCATACCTTTGAGGTCTTTACCAAAGCGCTTTTCGATCTTTTCGACCAGGATGTACTTTTGCAGTTCATTGACGGCTTCTACGGCATCGAGGATCTTCAGATCACGACCATGTTCTTTAGCGGTCTTGGATAAGGCAGACACGTCTTTTGGAAAGCAAGAGCCTCCATAGCCCGTGCCGGAATACAAAAAGCCATAACCAATGCGTGAGTCTGAACCAATGCCTTGGCGTACTGCTTCAATGTCAGCGCCTACTAAGTCAGCCAAGTTGGCCAGCTCGTTCATAAAGGAGATGCGGGTGGCTAACATCGCATTAGCGGCGTATTTAGTGAGCTCAGCACTTTTGACATCCATATAGTACGTACGCTCATGGTGGCGATTAAAGGGTGCATAGAGCTTGCGCATTTGCTCCTTAGCATGCAATCCCGCTGGCGTACTTTCTGTACCGATCACAATGCGGTCTGGGCGCATGAAGTCTTCCACTGCTGCGCCTTCTTTGAGGAACTCAGGGTTAGAGACCACTGAACAGAGTTCTGGAGATAAGTTTCTTTTTTCTAATTCTTCGGTAATGGCTGCCGATACTTTATCGGCGGTGCCTACTGGCACGGTGGATTTATCGACAATCACCTTAGGAGTGGTCATATGAAGACCAATATTGCGAGCAGCCGCTACGACATATTGCAGATCGGCTGAGCCATCTTCATCAGGGGGTGTACCAACAGCGATGAACTGAATCTCGCCATGGGCAACTGAAGCAGCAATGTCAGTAGAGAACTGCAAACGGCCAGCAGCTCTGTTGCGCTCAATCATCTCTTTAAGACCAGGCTCGTAAATGGGAACGCCGCCAGAATTGAGGATCTCAATTTTTTTGGAGTCTACATCGACACAAAAGACGTTATTACCCTGCTCAGCTAAACAAGCGCCAGTAACAAGACCTACGTAACCGCTACCGATGATGGTGACTTTCAATCTCTCTCCTATACTCTTTACATTGAAGGGCCACTTGGCGCAGCACCCTCACTACGTCTTGGAGAGTATGCCTCCCAATGATTACAACCAGGGCATTGCCAATAAAACCTTCTCGCCCTAAAGCCACAATTACCGCAAGTGTAACGAGCTAGGCTAGTAGTGCGTTGACGCAGGAGCTTGAGTATGGACTGTAACTCCAAGAGTCTTTCTGGGCTGGCGCTACCTTCCTCTAATGCAAGACGGGTTTCAGCCATCTTGGACAAAGCAATCAACGTTGGAGAATGTTGCATCACATCAGACAACATCGCATTTGCTGCTTGTGGGCCCCGAATTTTCATCAGATGCTTATGCACAATGTCGAGTAACTCACCAGTGGCTTGAGTTTTTAGCAATTCGCAGAGGCGATCTAAACCCTCCCCCTCTTTATTAATTGCTATGTGAGCAAGCATCCAACGATCAGCCAACAAATGCATATAAGCAGGGTGGGAACTAGCAATCAAACTCCAAGCCTCAATTGCTTGAGCGGGACGATCCATTGCCATCCAATAATCGCCCTGCAAGATCAAAGCACGTGCATGATTCGGCACAGCTTGTAGGGCACGTTGTATGGATTGCTCCGCCTCAACTAAGTCTTTGCGACGCAAGGCTTCTTGACCAAGCTCACAGTGAAATTGAGCGATTTCAGTATGGTGTGATTTTCCCTGTAGACCTTCAAGCTCGCTTGCAGCAATGATGGCTTTTTTCCAATCATGCTCAATTTGATACATCTCCAACAAGCTTTCTTTGGCAGGCTCAGCATACTTACCATTACCTACACGATTTAATGAGGCTTCTGCTCGATCAAGCAATCCGGCGCGCAAAAAGTCACGGCCCAACTCATAGGCAGCATGATCACGATCGCGCGGCTTTAAGTCATCACGATTAGCCAGGTGCTGATGAATACGAATAGCGCGTTCTGTTTCACCACGACGGCGAAATAAATTACCCAATGAAAAATGTAGCTCAACAGTCTCTGGGTCTAATTGCGCAATTTTGACCAAGGTTTCAATCGCTTGATCAGGCTGCTCGTTCAGCAAAAGACTTAAGCCTTTAAAAGTAGAGCGCTGCTGACGCATGCGCTCACGTTCATCCATCCGATTTTCAAGACGCAAATCCCAGCGCGCCGCTAACCAACCGATGCCAAATATTACTGGCAACAGCAATAACCAAGCGGTAGCTATCTGAATCATAGTGCGCAGAATTTAAATAAAAAAATGGCCCGAATGGACCACTGAGGTTGAGCCTGAATCTTAGGCACCAGAACCCTCTTTGGGGCCCGCCTGCTTCAAAGGCTTGTAATCTACTCGCTCACGCAACTCTTTGCCAGGCTTAAAGTGCGGAACGCGTTTTTCTGGAATCAAGACTTTCTCACCAGACTTTGGATTGCGACCAGTGCGTGCAGGACGATGGTGGAGCACAAAGCTACCCACGCCACGCAGCTCGATACGCTTGCCCTCAGCCAAAGCATGAGTCATTGTGTCCAGCAAAGTTTTTACCGCTAACTCTACATCCCTAGGCAAAAGCTGCGGAAACTGTTCCGCGAGACTCTCTACTAGTTCGGAGCGGGTAATTGCTTGTTGCTCTTGATCGGTCATGATCTATCAATAAAAAAACGCCGCCTCCCTCACGGAAAGCGGCGAATTTGATTTAGCCTTGATTGTCCAATTTTGCTTTTAACAAAGCGCCCAAATTGGTTGTGCCAGACTGCGCATCACCTTGGAGCTTGCTCATTGCATCTTGTTGATCAGAGCTGTCTTTTGCTTTGATTGAAAGATTGATAACACGTGACTTGCGATCAATATTAATGATCATTGCAGTAACGCTATCGCCTTCTTTCAATACATTGCGTGCATCTTCAACGCGATCGGTTGAGATCTCAGAAGCACGTAAGTAAGCTTCGACTTCATCAGCCAAGTGAATTGTTGCACCCTTAGCATCAACAGCTTTCACAGTACCAGTAACGAGGCTACCCTTGTCGCTGACAGATGTGTAGTTGTTGAATGGGTCGCCAGACAATTGCTTGATACCGAGAGAGATACGCTCTTTCTCAACATCAATTGCCAATACAGTGGCTTCAACTTCATCACCTTTTTTGTATTTCTTAACAGCTTCTTCACCCGGCTCATTCCATGAGATGTCTGAGAGGTGAACTAAACCGTCGATGCCGCCAGGCAAGCCAATGAACACACCAAAGTCAGTAATAGACTTGATTGCGCCAGTTAACTTGTCGCCTTTTTGCTGTGCACGTGAGAACTCTTCCCATGGGTTTGCTTTGCACTGCTTGATGCCCAAGCTAATACGACGCTTGTCTTCATCAATGTCCAGAACCATTACTTCAACTTCAGTTCCTAATGCAGTAGCCTTGCTTGGAGCAACGTTCTTGTTGGTCCAGTCCATTTCAGAAACGTGTACCAAACCTTCGATACCAGATTCGATTTCAACGAATGCGCCGTAATCAGTCAAGTTAGTTACTTTGCCGAATAAACGGGTGTTCGGTGGGTAACGACGAGCGATACCAACCCATGGATCATCACCTAATTGCTTCACACCGAGTGAAACACGGTTCTTCTCTTGATCGAACTTCAAAATCTTAGCGGTAACTTCTTGACCAACAGTCAACATCTCGCTTGGGTGACGCACACGACGCCATGCCAAGTCAGTGATGTGCAAGAGGCCATCGATACCACCGAGGTCAACGAATGCGCCGTAATCAGTGATGTTCTTAACGAGGCCAGTAACCACTGCACCCTCTTTAAGGTTCGACATCAACTTAGCACGCTCTTCACCTTGGCTAGCTTCAACCACTGCACGACGTGACAACACTACGTTGTTACGTTTACGGTCAAGCTTGATAACCTTGAACTCCATCGTCTTACCTTCGTAAGGGCTGGTGTCTTTGATTGGACGTGTGTCAACGAGTGATCCAGGCAAGAATGCGCGGATACCGTTAACCATCACAGTCAAGCCGCCTTTGACCTTACCAGTAACAGTACCGGTAACGATCTCAGCTTGCTCGAGTGCTTTTTCCAAATTCATCCATGATGCCAAGCGTTTCGCTTTATCACGGGAAAGGATGGTGTCGCCATAGCCGTTCTCAAGAGCGTCAATAGCAACAGAAACGAAATCGCCAGGAGCTACTTCAATCTCGCCAGCGTCGTTATGGAATTCTTCAACAGGAATAAACGCTTCAGACTTTAAGCCAGCGTTAACAACGACGAAGTTATGGTCGATGCGAAGAACTTCAGCCGAAATAACTTGGCCGGTCTTCATATTCGATCGGGTTAATGATTCTTCAAATAGTTCTGCAAATGATTCAGACATGTATATTCACTTTTTGCCGCCAGAAGGCCTGACGGGTTAGATTAAAAAAGTCTTCAAGAAACACGCTAATGAAATGATCGCGTTGTGGAGCTTCTTAAGACACCAAAAACTACTACTTACAGCCAACTACATACAAACTAAGCGATTGTGGATTGATACCAATCTAAAACCGTCTTAACTGCTTGATCTATCGACAAATCTGATGTTTCAAGCACTTTTGCACCATCTGCAACTAACAAGGGTGCGGCACCTCGACTACTGTCTCTGGCATCGCGCTCCTGCAAATCTTGCAGCAAGTCGTCAAGTTTAGCAGAAATTCCCTTAGCTATCAATTGCTTATAGCGACGCTCGGCTCTGGCAGCAGCGGTTGCCGTGAGGAAAACCTTCAAAACAGCATCTGGGAATATGACGCTTGCCATATCCCTACCATCGGCCACTAGCCCTGGAAATTGCCGAAAACTGCGCTGCAGACCCACTAAAGCAGCCCTTACCTCTGGATGAACAGCCAATCCCGAGGCTCTTAATCCAATGGCTTCAGTGCGAATAGTGTCTGTGACGTTCTCGCCATTAAGCAAAATCTGCCCACTTTTGAATGAAATCAATAACTTAGGAACTAAAAGCCCTAATTCTGGGCCATTTTTAACATCAATTCCCTGCTTTTCGCTGGCTAAAGCCACTAAACGATAGAGGGCGCCACTATCCAAATAATGAAAGCCAAGCTTTTGCGCCACAAGTGAGGCAACCGTACCTTTGCCCGAGGCAGTAGGTCCGTCAATAGCAATGACTGGTGGAAGACTCATAAAAAGTGAGGGTAAGTTAACTAACTACCTTCGCAAATTCTGCGAAGTAGGTTGGGAAGGTTTTCGCCACGCAATTAGGGTCGTTAATCTTTAGCGCATTCGAGCCAAATGCGGCAAGCGAAAAGCACATCGCCATACGATGATCATCGTAGGTATCAATACCTTCGCTTGGAGACTTCCAATCACCTTGTGATGCGGGAGCCTGCACAATAATGTAGTCGGCACCTTCTTCAACGCTTGCACCAATTTTATTCAATTCTTTTGCCATCGCCGCAATGCGATCAGTTTCTTTAACGCGCCAGCTAGCAATGTTGTTTAAGCGCGTTGGGCCTTCTGCAAATAAAGCAGCAACAGCCAAGGTCATCGCGGCATCCGGAATTTCAGTGCAATCCATGGTGATGCCATTGAGCTTGCCATTAGCATTTTTCACACCAGATACTTCGATCCAATCTTCACCCGCATTAATGTTCGCCCCCATGAGCGCAAGCGCATCAGCAAAAGCTACATCACCTTGAATACTGTCTTTACCGACACCCAATACCCTCACTGGGCCGCCGCCAATAGCGCCAAGAGCCAAGAAGTAAGAGGCCGAAGAAGCATCGCCCTCTACTGACAACTGACCAGGACTTTTGTAAACCGCATCAGAATTTTTTGCAGGAATAATGAATGACTGTCTATCAGGGCAAGCGACATTCACACCAAAGCGCGCCATCAACTTTAAAGTGATATCGATGTATGGACGTGAGATAAGCTCGCCAATCACTTCAATACGCACTGGCTCTATCGCAACTAGAGGCAAAGCCATGAGCAATGCCGTTAAGAATTGGCTTGATACATCACCGCGCACTTTGACCACATCTTTAATCTGAATATCTGCGGCTGATATCTTGATAGGTGGATAACCTTCCTGTAGTTCATAGTCGATCTTTGCGCCCACTTGACGCAAACCATCCACCAAATCACGTATCGGTCTCTCATGCATGCGAGCAACGCCAGATAAACGATAGTTGCCGCCTTGCATTGCTAAAGCTGCGGTTAATGGGCGCATCGCCGTACCGGCATTGCCCATAAAGAGATCCGCTTCTTGTGCTGGAAACTTGCCACCACAACCCTCGACTACACATACTTGATTGGGCTGATCGGTAACGTTCAACCCCAGTTGACGCAAGGCACTACGCATAACTTGGGTGTCATCTGCATCTAATAAATTCTTGAGGGTGGTTGTGCCAGTAGAGAGCGCTGCAAGTAGTAATGCTCGATTCGAAATACTCTTGGACCCTGGCAACATAATTGAGCCTTGAGCTCGCTTGAATGGGCCGACACTAATATTTAGTAAACCACTCATCAAAGCACATCCAAATCTTGACGCGCTTTACTTGCCTTATTGAATAATTTTTCCAGGCCGGGGCCATCGTTTTCAGCAATCAATTTACGCATGTGACTCACAATCAACAGATACTGGTCCAACTCTTTCAGGATAGCGGTGCGATTGCCTAAGCAAATATCGCGCCACATCTCTGGACTGGAAGCTGCAATACGAGTGAAGTCTTTAAAGCCCGCACCTACATGACTGAGCTTTTGATCGGCATCCTCAGAATTCACTACGCTAGCCATTAAGGCGTAAGACAAGATATGCGGCAGATGTGAAACGGCTGCATAAATCGCATCGTGTTGCACAACGCCAATCTTTTTCACTTCAGAACCAACAGATTCCCAAAAGCCAGTAATCAAAGCCGTATCTTCGGGTGAGTTTTCTTGCAGAGGGCAAATGATGGTTTGCTTGCCTTTGAATAAATCCACCTTAGCAGCACTCGCCCCATGCTGAGCACCACCCGCAATAGGGTGGGCTGGCACAAACTGACAGGCTTTCTTGCCCAATACTTCCTTGGCAGCCAAAATCACATCACCCTTAGTGCTACCTGCATCAGTAATCATTGTGCGAGGCTCAAGATGTTGCTCCATCACTTCAAATGCAGCACGCATCTGCGCGACCGGCACACAAAGAACGATGACATCGGATTGTTTAGCAGCCTCAACTAAATCCACCACGCCATCGATTGCACCCATCTTTTGCGCTTGCTCTAAGTTTTTTTTGCTGCGACCAACTCCTAAAACTTTAGTCACCACACCGGCCTGTTTAAGCGCTAAACCCAAAGAGGCACCGATCAAACCAACGCCAACAATGGTGACAGTGCCGTAATTACTTGCTGGATTAATGATGGTCATCAGGAAAGTATTTCTTTTAAAGCGGCAATGAAAGCTGCATTTTCTTCTAGCAAACCAATCGAGATACGTAACCATTGCGGTAAGCCGTAGTTACCTACTGGACGAACAATAATGCCGCGCTTGAGTAGCTCTAAGTTCATGCGCGCGCCCGCTTGATCATCATCACCAACCTTCACGAGAACAAAATTGCCCGCGGATGGTAGGTAACGCAAACCTAATTCATCAAAAGCTTTGGTGAGCTGGGCATAACCTGCGCGATTAAGCTCAAAACCTTGCTGCAAAAATTCTTTATCCTGAAAGGCTGCAATAGCAGCAGCCTGAGCCAAGCTATTCACGTTAAACGGCTGACGAATACGATTCAGTAGATCGGTTAAGTGGGGTTGTGCAACACCATAACCAATACGCAGACCGGCTAAGCCATAAGCCTTGGAGAAGCTGCGCGACAAAATCATATTAGGGAAGCGCTTTACCCAAGCAATGGCATCGTAGCGTTGCTCAGATGTGAGGTACTCGTTATAGGCTTCATCCAGTACAACGACCACATTCGATGGAACAGCAACTAAAAAATCTTCAATCTCTTTGGCTGTCAAATAACTACCAGTCGGATTGTTCGGGTTGGCCACAAATACCAACTTCGCCTTGTCGCCAGATGCTTTGATTGCCGCCAACATAGCTGGTAGGTCGTGGCCATAAATATCCGTAGCAGCAACTTCAATTGCCTTAGCACCAACAGCCTGGGTAGCTAGTGGATAAACAGCAAAGGCATGTTTGGAAAAGATCACCTCATCACCAGACTGCGCCACCGCACGCGCAGCCAATTCCAGGATATCGTTACTACCGTTACCTAAGGTAATCCAATCTGCTGGCACGCCCAATTGAGCGGCTAAAACATTCTTCAACTCAAAACCATTGGAATCCGGATAACGACCCAAATCACTCGCGGCCTTGAGCATGGCATCTTGTGCAGACTTAGGCATGCCCAATGGATTTTCATTGGAGGCCAGCTTCACAATTTTGCTCTCATCCAAACCATACTCACGAGCAACTTCACTGATTGGACGGCCACCAACATAAGGGGCAATTGCGTGAATATGTTTTAAGCCAATCTTGGAAGTCATTCGTTTTTTTACTTAATAAATTTACTGATTGAGTTATCTGTTTTTTAACTAGATTACGCAGAGTGAGGATAAGAGCCCAGGTTCTTATAGAAAGCCGCAACCCCTTTAAGCTCTTCAAGCGCCTTCACTACTTTCGCATCATCTGCATGGCCAGCAATATCAATGTAAAAGTGATACTCCCAAGTGCCTTTGCGTGCAGGACGAGATTCAAAGCGATTCATGGAGACGCCATGCTTTGCCAACGGTGCCAATAAGCGATGGACAGCACCAGGCTGATTATCAACAGAGAGTACCAAAGAGGTCTGATCTTTACCGGTTGGCTGGCAGGCATAGTTACCAACCACAACAAAACGCGTGCGATTGTGCGGATCATCCTGAATTTGTGCGGCTACTGATTGCAAACCATAAGCTTCTTGAGCAGGATCACCGGCGATCGCAGCCAAGCTAGGATCACTCGCCGCCATGCGAGCCGCTTCCGCATTACTACTCACTGCTTGACGCTTTAATTGTGGGGCGTGCACGCTTAACCATTGCTGACACTGTGCTAATGCTTGAGCATGAGCACAAACTGTAGTTACACCATCAAGCTTGCCACTCTTAGTTAATAAATGATGACGAATTGGCAGCACTACTTCGCCGCTAATACTCATAGAAGAGTCGAGCAATAAATCTAATGTGCGAGAAATTGCACCTTCACTGGAGTTCTCAACAGGCACTACGCCAAATTGCGCCGCGCCCTTCTCTACCGCCTTAAATACTTCATCCAAGCTTGCACAAGGCAAGCCAGCGATAGAGTGACCAAAATAGGTTTGCGCTGCTTGTTCAGAAAATGTTCCGATTGGACCAAGATAAGCAATAGTTTGGCGAGCTTCCAGAGCTCTGCATGCGGACATGACTTCGCGCCAGATGGCAGCAATACCGTCTGGAAGTAATGGGCCGGCATTGATATCTTGAAGACGCGCTACAACTTGGCGCTCACGCTCAGGACGAAACACTGGTGATGAGAAGCCGCCTTTAACATGGCCCACTTCTTGCGCTGCTTTTGCACGCTGAGTGAGCAAATCTAAAATCTGTGCATCGAGTGTGTCAATTTTTTCCCGCAAGGGAGCTAAGCGCTGTTCTTCAGTACTCATTAAGCCCGCCTTTCAAAGTCGCGCATAAATTCAATCAAGGCTTTTACACCTTCAATAGGCATTGCGTTATAAATGCTAGCCCGCATGCCGCCTGCAGCTTTGTGGCCACGCAAGGCAACCAAGCCAGCCGCATTCGATTGCGCCAAAAACTCTGCGTTCAGACTCTCATCCTTTAAGAAAAAAGTCACGTTCATGCGTGAGCGATATTCTTTGGAGACGCGATTCTCATACAAGCTGCTTTGGTCTAAAAAGCTGTAGAGTAAATTCGCTTTTTCTTGATTGCGCTTTTCAATGGCTTTTACTCCGCCTTGCTTCCGCAACCACTTAAAGCCTAGGCCGGCCATATAAATCGAGAATGTTGGCGGAGTATTGATCATCGATTGGGTATTAGCTTGCACGGCCCAATCCCAAATCGTAGGGGTGATACTCATGCTGTGGCCAATTAAGTCCTTACGCACAATCACAATCGTCACGCCAGATGGACCAATATTCTTTTGCGCACCACCAAACCAAACGGCGCACTTGTTCACATCCATTTCTTTAGAAAGAATGTTGCTAGAGATATCCGCAACTAGTGGAACATCGCCAACGTCTGGCACGTCAGGGAACTCAACACCGCCAATCGTTTCATTGGCACAGTAGAGAACATAAGCAGCATCGCTTGATAAGTTCCAAGTTGATCTTGTCGGAATCGTATTGAATTTTTCTGCAGCTGAAGATGCGGCTAAATTTGCAGTTCCGTACTTCTGCGCTTCTTTATAAGATTTTTCTGACCATACGCCAGTAACGATGTAATCCGCCTTTGGTCCATTCTTGGCCAAAGACATTAGATTCATTGGAATGGCTGCGTTTTGTCCAAGGCCACCGCCTTGCAAAAGCAAAATGTCGTAGTTTTCGGGAATGTTCATGAGGGTGCGCAAATCTTGCACTACCTCCTCATACACTTCCATGAACTCTTTGCTGCGATGGCTGATTTCCATCACGCTCGTACCGAGTCCACGCCAATTCAGCATTTCATCGGCAGCCTGCTTCAACACCTCTTCAGGCAAAGTAGCAGGCCCCGCAGCGAAATTGAAAATGCGGCGGTCAAAAGTCATGATGTGGTCTAGTCCAAAGGTGACGCTTAAGCGTCACCTGCCGTATCGTCATTAGTTCCGGCTGTTGGATCAGCAGCTACATCACCCTCTTCTGCGCCATCCACATCACCTTCGTCATCCGAATCGCTCTCAGCAATGCGCTGCAGACCAGATAAGCGCGTACCTTCATCCACATTGATCAAAGTAACGCCTTGAGTAGCGCGTCCCATTTCACGGATTTCAGATACACGAGTGCGGACCAAGATACCGCCAGTAGTGATCAGCATAATTTGATCTTCTGGAGATACCAAGGCAGCAGCAACTACCTTGCCGTTGCGCTCTGAAGTCTGAATAGCGATCATGCCCTTAGTACCGCGACCATGACGCGTGTATTCAGCGATTGGCGTACGCTTACCGTAACCATTTTCTGTAGCCGTCAATACGCTGCTCGGAATTGCAACACCGTTTGCATCCACCACGGCCGCCTCAGCACCTTCTGCAGCTTCTGCTGGAGCAACCAACATAGCGATCACTTGATGACCTTCGCCTAAGTTCATGCCGCGCACACCGCGTGCGGTACGACCCATCGGACGAACATCGTTCTCGTCAAATCGCACTGCTTTACCAGCGTCAGAGAACAACATGACGTCGTGCTGACCATCCGTAATCGCCGCGCCAACTAAGAAGTCACTTTCATTCAAGTCCACCGCAATAATGCCGGCCTTACGTGGGTTAGAGAAGTCAGACAAGCGAGTCTTTTTCACGGTACCCAAGCTAGTAGCCATAAATACATACTGATCGTCTTGGTAGCCTTTAATCGGCAGAATCACAGTAATTTTCTCGCCTTCAATCAGCGGGAACATATTGACGATTGGCTTGCCACGGGAGGTGCGACTACCTTGCGGCACTTCCCAGACTTTGAGCCAGTACATACGACCGCGATCGGAGAAGCACAAAATAATATCGTGGGTGTTCGCAACGAAGAGCGTATCAATCCAATCTTCATTCTTAGTAGCTGCAGCTTGTTTGCCTCGTCCACCACGTTTTTGTGCGCGGTATTCACTCAAAGGCTGACTCTTCATGTAACCAGTATTCGAAAGAGTCACCACCATATCTTGCGGGGTGATCAAATCTTCTGTGAACAGTTCAGTGGCATTCATTTCGATGAATGAACGACGACCTGTATCACCACCAGCAATACCAAACTCGGATTGAACTTCTTTCAACTCAGATTCAATGACTTGAGTTACGCGCTCTGGCTTTGCCAACAAATCCAATAAATCAGAAATCTCTGACATCACTTCTTTGTATTCATTAACAATCTTGTCTTGCTCAAGACCAGTCAAGCGTTGCAAACGCATCTGCAAAATTTCTTGCGCCTGACTATCAGAGAGGCGATACAAGCCAGTAGTCTGCATGCCGTACTCAGGCAACAATCCCTCTGGGCGATAAGCGTTACGGCCGCCTGGCGTATCAGTCTCAGCACGCGCCAGCATCTCACGCACCATCGAAGAATCCCAAGCTTTGCCCATCAATTCTTGTTTAGCAATCACGGGGTTCGCGGCAGCTTTAATAATCGCAATGAACTCATCGATGTTTGCCAACGCAACAGCTAAACCTTCTAGGACGTGGCCACGATCGCGTGCTTTACGTAATTCGAAAATCGTACGACGTGTCACCACTTCGCGACGGTGTTGCAAGAAGTACTCAAGCATTTGCTTCAAGTTCAACAAGCGTGGCTGGTTATCAACCAAGGCCACCATATTCATACCGAAGTTATCTTGTAACTGAGTGCTCTTATATAAATTATTGAGAACAACTTCAGGCACTTCACCGCGCTTCAGCTCAATCACAACGCGCATACCGGATTTATCTGACTCATCACGCAAATCAGAAATGCCCTCTACTTTTTTCTCATTCACCAACTCAGCGATACGCTCGAGCAAGTTCTTTTTGTTTACTTGATATGGCAACTCATCAACGATGATGGCTTGACGCGCGCCCTTATCCAAATCTTCAAAGTGAGTCTTCGCGCGCATCACAACACGGCCACGGCCAGTGCGATAGCCCTCACGAACCCCTTGAACGCCATAAATAATGCCGGCGGTCGGGAAATCTGGGGCTGGAATGATTTCAATCAGCTCATCAATCGTGCATTCTGGGTTGTGGAGCACGTGCAAACAGGCTGTAACCACCTCATCCAAGTTGTGGGGAGGGATATTGGTCGCCATACCTACAGCAATGCCAGAACTGCCATTTATGAGCAAATTAGGCACTTTAGCCGGCAGAATCAGGGGTTCCTTCTCACTACCGTCGTAATTTGGCCCAAAATCGACCGTTTCCTTGTCCAAATCGGCCAAAAGCTCGTGAGCTATCTTGCGGAGACGAATCTCCGTATATCGCATCGCGGCGGCATTATCACCGTCTACGGAGCCAAAGTTACCCTGCCCGTCAACCAGCATATAGCGCAGAGAGAAATCCTGGGCCATCCGAACGATCGTGTCATACACCGCAGAATCACCGTGCGGATGATATTTACCGATTACATCGCCAACTATACGGGCAGATTTTTTGTAAGCTCGGTTCCAATCGTTGTTTAATTCATACATTGCGAATAAGACCCGGCGGTGAACCGGCTTGAGGCCATCACGCACGTCTGGCAGGGCTCTGCCGACGATGACGCTCATTGCGTAGTCCAAATAGGACCGCCGCATTTCGTCTTCGAGGGATATTGGTAGTGTTTCTTTAGCGGCTTGTTCCATCTGGAAATAATATCATTTTGATGACAGGTAGGCCCTATGCTAAGATTCTGTCAGTTTGTACGAAATTGAGATGTGTCGCTTTGCAGTTTTTGCATCAAGGTAGGGCGAATTACATTTAAGTTTGACTTTAATTAAAAAAGAGATTTTTGAGGACTAAAAATGAACAAAACCCTAAGAGTGTTGCTCGCTTCTGTTATTACTGTTTCTGCTACTGCAGCGATGGCTTCTGATAACTGGCAAAACGGCGATGGCGCCCTAAACTGGAAAAACGGCGATGGCACATTGTGCTGGCGCGATAACAACTGGACACCTGCTACTGCAGCTAAAGGTTGCGATGGTGCTTTGACTGCTGCTGCTGCTCCTGGCGTTAGCCAAAGCAAGATCACTTTGCAAGCTGACACACTTTATGACTTCAACAAGTCTGACTTGAAACCAGAAGGTAAAGCTACTTTGGACAAGATCGCTGCTGATTTGAGCAAGATCAAGTTAGAAGTAATCATCGCTGTTGGTAACACTGACAGCGTTGGTACAGATGCATACAACATGGCCCTCGGTCAGCGTCGTGCGCAATCTGTTAAGACATACCTCGTAAGCAAGGGTGTTGACGGTAGCCGTATCTACACAGAATCTAAAGGCAAGAGCAATCCAGTTGCATCAAACGCAACTGCTGAAGGCCGCGCTAAGAACCGCCGTACTGACATCGAAGTTGTTGGTACAGCAGCTAAGTAATTCACTTTACTTGTAAAAAAGCCCGCTTCTAGCGGGCTTTTTTATTTCCGCTATATTCATAGACTCCTCCAATAGCTTTCCAATGAGCCAATTCATATGAACGTCGACCAGTCAGAAATCGCCAAATTTAGCGCCCTAGCCCATCGTTGGTGGGACCCTAATAGCGAATTCAAACCCCTACACGCCATTAATCCCCTGCGTCTAGGCTGGATAAAATCCTTTGTGAGCTTAGAAGGCAAGAAAGTGGTGGATATTGGTTGTGGTGGTGGCATCCTAGCTGAGTCCATGTCCCAGTCAGGCGCAGACACTACCGGTATTGATCTATCTGAAAAAGCTCTGAAAGTAGCCGAATTGCATGCATTAGAGGTGGGTGCAAACCTTACCTATCGCTCCATCTCAGCAGAAACGCTGGCTGATGAGCAGCCCGAACAATACGACGTGGTGACCTGCATGGAGATGCTTGAGCATGTGCCGGACCCTGCGTCAGTAGTACGCGCCTGCGCCAAACTTTGTAAGCCTGGCGGCACTTTATTTTTCAGCACCCTCAATCGCAGCCCAAAGTCCTATTTATTTGCCATTATTGGCGCTGAATATATTCTGAAATTGCTTCCCAGAGGCACCCACGAATACGCTAAATTCATCAAACCTTCTGAGCTGGTCGCCTTTACTCGTCATGCGGGTTTAGAGATGCTGGGCATGAAAGGCCTTAGCTACAACCCACTCACCCAGGTCTATAGCTTGAGTGATGATGTGGATGTGAACTACATGATTGCCGTTCGTAAATAATTCAAGATATGAGCAATCTTTTCAGCCCTTATGCCGGAATCTTTTTTGATTTAGATGGCACATTAGCCGATACAGCACCCGATTTAGTGGCAGCAACTAATCTATTACTCGTTGCGCGTAATCTTGCACCTAAGCCCTATGAATTTCTGCGCCCTTATGCTTCGGCTGGTGCCCGCGGATTACTTGAGGGCGCCTTTGGCATTAGTCCCGATCACGCAGATTTCATCCTATTGCGCGATGAGTTTTTCAGTAATTACGAAAAAGCATTGCTGGTAGAGAGCAAGCTATTTGATGATATGGGCCATCTGCTGGATCAAATGGATGAAGCGAGACTCCCCTGGGGCATCGTTACCAATAAAAGCGAACGCTTTACCAACCCCCTCACTGAATTAATGGGTTTGCGCCAAAGAGCTATTTCCACTGTTTCCGGGGATACAACACCGTATTCAAAACCCCACCCTGAACCTATTTTGCATGCTGCCAGAGTAGCTAAAGTAGATCCTACAAAATCGCTTTATGTAGGCGATGATATTAGAGATGTTTTAGCAGGCAAAGCAGCAGGGATGAAGACAGTTGCAGCCGCCTACGGTTACTGTGGCTGCAAAGAGCCTCCAGAAGCTTGGGGAGCCGATTACATCGTCAATCAACCCCTCGAGCTATTGCAAATCATCTTTCCCAACAGGGGATAAAAGATATTCAACAATTTAAAGCTAGCGGCTTTAAAATAGACTTTCCTAAGCATGCAATCTGGGACCGACATGGTTTCGACGTGGGTTACAAAGCATCAAGGGCATACCGAGGACCCGTTATCTCGTAAATCAATGGGAATGTTTTAACTGCAAACGACGAACGTTTCGCACTAGCCGCTTAATTGCGGTTGCCCCTGAACTGATTCTCTCTTGGGTCAGCTAGCGCAAGCTAGATCAGGGTCATTTACAAGAGATAAGATCATTTCATGTCACGGGGAATGATTCGAAAACTTAGTGAATCGTCAGCGTGGAACGTGTCAATCTGTGCCTAGCTGGCTAAATTAAATGATATGACTAAGTATGTAGAACTTGTTGTGGAGGATTTGCGGACGCGGGTTCGATTCCCGCCGGTTCCACCATTTTGAAGTAACAGTCAAACGCCACCCATCAGGGTGGCGTTTTTCTTTATTCAAGAATCAATCATTCTTATTAATTAAATTGATAGCTCATGCCAGCTTGGAAATTGAGGGGTGCCCCTGCAAAGATGCCATCTGGACTCCGACTGGATATATATCGCCTATCAAATATATTATTAATCACTCCGAATACTTTCCAATCTTTGTTGATAGCATAGTTTGCACTCCAATTCACTGTTGTAAAGGCGGGGACCTCGCCTAAAGTTCCAATGGCATTTTGCGCAACTGTATTTGCTGAATCCGCATATTGAGTAGAAACATAATTTAGACTGACCAAAGTGTTGAACCTATTCTTTTCATAACTAACACCGAGATTGGAAGTTAATTTAGGCGTGTACGGAATGCGATTACCATCCCGCCCCAGAGAACTAGTACCAACAAACTTGGCTACCGGGATGTAAGTAGCATTGCCATTAATACCCCACCCTCTTCCTAGCGCATAACCCAGGGACATCTCAGCACCTTGATGCAAACTTTTACCGCCATTGGCTTTAGAAATTCCGGCAGCCAAACTTTGGTTCACAATTTGATTGCTGAAGTTCATGCTAAAAATTGCCGAATCATAGGAGAAGGCACCTGATCGTCCACGCAGACCGAGCTCCGTATTGGTTGAGCGCTCTGGCGCCAACTGTTGATCAACTCCTTTGTCATCAATTGCGGTGGTTAATTGCGCTGGTGCAAAGCCTTTATAAACACTACCGTATGCTTGGGCTTGAGGAATAAGCTGCCAGGTAGCACCAATTTGCGGAATAGTTTCTACATTCTTAGCGCTTCCCGCTTTACCAGTAGTCGCATTTGAACGAGTCTGGTTATAACTTTCCACTCTCACCCCAGGAATGAGAGCAAAGTCTTTACTCAACAAGAAACGGTTTTGCGCATAGACGGCCACTGAATTCGCCCTATTATCTTCTTGAGAAGTAAGTCGACCGGAATAGGCTAAAGTTTTAGAGCTCACCAATTGATTAATCTGAGATTCGGTATGCATGCGCACGCCAAACTCTGCTTCATTTGAAATCCCCAAAGCCTTATAGGCATGACTTACGCGAGAATCGATGCCCAACATTTGAAACTCTCGATTCCGCCCAATCAGACAATCAGCGCCTACATTGCAGGCCCTAAAGACCGTCGAATCCTGTGTACGCTTAACAATACTTTGCCGCCAATAATCTCTAGATAACCTACTCCAATACATCAAGGTGTTGATTTTGGTGTCTGGGCTAATTTCGATAGCATGATTGAGATCTACAGCATTTCTTTGGGTAATGAAGCGATCGTTGGGCGCTGGATTATCTTTTGAGCGAGTACTGTACTGAGTTGGGCGCAGACCCACATATGAGGTATTGATATTGTTATCGTAATGGGTGTATTTCAGACTTAACCACTGATTCTGCGCAATCTCCATTCCACCCTTCACCAAGATGTCATACATCTTAAATCCGTTACCTTGGTATCCATTGGACTCAGATTGAATCAAGTTAATTCCTCCGATAGCACCATTCGATGAAGATTTGCCTCCCGCCTCAAGCTCTGCCAACCGATATCCGTAGTTACCCACTTTGCCGGTTAACTTAAATCCGGGGGAAGGTGTTTTGCTAAGGTAATTCACTACGCCACCAATATTGGATGGGCCGTATTTCAGGCCCGATGCGCCCTTTAAAACTTCAATTCCTCCAATGCGCTCAACAGGTGGGCTGTAATAGGAAGCATTGGAAATAAAGAGGCTTGGTTGAATTGGGGCGCCATCCTCCAGAAGGAGGACCTTGGAGCTACGACTTGGATTTAATCCACGAATGCCAATATTTGGAATAGACCCTAGGCCACCCTCATCTCCACGGACATTGACGCCAGGAACCGTCTTTAATACATCTTGTAGCGACTGCGGTTGTAGCTCTTCCATCTTCTGCTGATTAATGACATCAACAGTACCGGGAATTTTATACAGGGCATTTTCCTCGCGGCCAACAATATCAATCCTAGGCAACTCAATATCTTGAGTATTAGCCCAAACTGAAAAAGACCCTCCATATAACAATGCAAATGATGAAAACCAGGCCAATCGATTTCGAGGGCGAAAAAATTCTTGATGCTTCATATACCATCTCCAGTGATAACAACAAAAAATCGCTGGCTATATGCATATGAAAATGCTCTTGCTGGCTAGTAAGTTAATTCATATTTACTTTGTCAAAATGAGCTTCCCTAATTTAGTGATACGCAATTGATATGAATGACCATCATGCAAAATGAAAATCTGCTTTGCATGGCCCAATAAAGCCTCGCTTGGAATGCATTTAGGCAAAAGCTGGGTTGGTTGAATGCAGCTTGAATCAAAATCTAAGATATTTTTCTCGCTCAAGCACTAACCTTCCAAGGTAAATTGAACAGGTGTTTGAAAGCATTGCAAAGACAGGTGGGTGGGACTTATTGCAATGGGAGCAAATTTCCACTGGGCTAAGGTCTTGATGGCCGAGAGATCTAAAGCTTGAAAGCCTGAGCTCTTGGTGATGCCAACTTCTTGCACAAGGCCTTGATCACTCACACATAGTCTTGCGATGACCAAACCCTGTTCCTTAAGCTGTCTGCTGGCTAAAGGGTAATGGGGTTTGGGGCTATGTATGGCATGCCTTGCCCTACCTACCTCTAAACGCCCAGCTCCTCCACTATCACTAAATGCATGGGATTCATTTACAGGACTGGAGCTATTGGACCCACTACTAGAGGGGGTCGATATTTGGGATGGGGCCAAGGATTTTTTCTGCTGAGATGGTAAGGCACTCTTACCCACTAGATTTACCATCAGAGAATTCGGTGCAGATGATTTTTCCCCCGAAAAAGATCCAATGAGAAGCATCAGCAGAGCCAATACATGAGAGATAGTTACCGTCGAAATTAGCAATACATTTCTAGACAATGCACCAGAAAACAAATGACACCCTTAAAATATAAATGAGAAAAACTATATTTAACTTACCGAAAAAATAGGTAGTAAGTTAACTACTGCTCTCAATGATTTTAAGGATGATGTAGTTGATTAACAACCATGACCCCAATGGGGGTGGGTCTTGTAGGGCTACTTAATGTGGTACTACTTTTTAGTCAAGCGCCAAAGTGAGGTGACTTCTTTTGATCTCGCTGCATGTAATGCATCGGTTTTATCAAATGCTTTTGGGTGTGTTGGTTTGGCATCCAAATGCGCAATGACTTGCAGGCCCGCTTGCTCAACCCAATTGAGAAGTTCTTGTCTAGTTCTCAAACCTAAGTGTTCTGCTAAATCAGATAGAATGAGCCAACCCTCACCATTGGGTAGCAGATGATCTTTTAACCCGCTCAAGAACCCTTTCAGCATCTGACTCTCAGGGTCATACACCGCATGCTCTAGCAAGGAGCTTGGTCTTGCTGGTAGCCATGGTGGATTACAAACAATGAGTGCCGCTTTGCCGTCTGGAAAAAGATTGGCCTTCTGAATTTCAATTTGTGAATTTAAGCCTAAGTGGTCAATATTTTCTTTGGCGCAAACAATCGCTCGATCATTTAGATCGGTCGCAACAATCTTCCGAACATCCCGCAGCGCCAAAACAGCCGCCAATACACCCGTACCCGCACCAATATCAAAGGCTATAGAACTTTGTTTTATTGCTTCTGGTAACGGGGCTTTTAGCACTAAACCAATATATTCACTGCGTACTGGAGAGAAAACACCATAGTGCGGATGAATTCGAACCTCTTGATCATCTCTAGTGAGAACTTGAACACCTGTCTTACGCCACTCATGGGCGCTAATGACGCCAAGCAACTCACGCAAGGAAATAACATAAGAATTTTCTTGTGTGCCATAAGCCTCAAGGCAGGCCTGAGCAACATCCGGCGCACGCCTTAAAGAGATGCCATGGTCGGCGTTAACCTGTATCAAAATCATTCCCAGAATACGTGCGCGTTGAGATTGGGCAAGGCGATGCAGGTTGAATGCATCTAAGGGACTTTTGGTTTTCTCTTTGGCAACCCTGTCAGCTCTAGTGGATTTCTTGGAGGGTTTGTCTACCCTTCTTACCAAAGCCTGCAAGAGTTGTTTTGCATTCTGAAAGTCACCTTTGTATAGCATCGCAGTACCTTCACAAGCTAAGCGATAAGCAATATCAGCAGTCAGCGTGTCATCAGCGATCTGAATCTTTTTATGAGGGGCAATGCCGTTTTCAGAATGCCATTGAGCACTATGAGCTTGTCCATCGACCTCCCATTGAAGGGTTGTTGATTGAGTCACCTAGGAAACCACAAACCGATTATTTTGATAATCATCGATGGCTTGCTCAATTTCAGCACGAGTATTCATCACAAATGGGCCGTACTGAACGATGGGCTCGTGTAAGGGTAATGCTGCCAGTACGATGAACTGCGCACCCAACTCCCCAGACCTCACCTTTAATAGATCGCCGTCCCCAAGAACGATAGCTGCCTGCTTTGGCGCAGCCCTCATGGGGCCACCCACCTCCAGATCGCCTTCGTAAACATAGACGAATGCATTCAGCTCTTTTGAAATACGGTGCTCGAACTCACCATTAGGCGGTAAGTGCACATCTAAAAATAGAGGCGCAGTGGTAATTCCCTGAATTGGACCTTGAACTGCTTTGCCCTCATCATCGTATGCGCCTGCAATCACCTTCACCGAGCCGCCGTTTGCCAAAGCAGTCTTCGGAATATCTTCAACTTGGATATCTTTATAACCAGCCGGCTTCATCTTTTCTTTAGCGGGTAAGTTGATCCACAACTGAAAGCCACGCATGGCACCACTCACTTGCTGCGGCATCTCAGAATGAATAATGCCGCGCCCTGCTGTCATCCATTGCACACCACCGGTCTTGAGGTGACCTTGGTTACCTAAGTGATCCTCATGCAGCATATGACCTTCCAGCATGTAGGTCACCGTCTCAAAACCGCGATGGGGGTGGGCCGGAAAGCCTGCTACATAATCATTAGGATCGTTGGAGGAAAACTCATCGAGCATCAAGAAAGGATCCAACCTGACTTGATTTTGACCACCAAGACTACGGCGCAATTTCACACCCGCACCATCAGAGGTGGCAATACCAGGAATGATGGTTTGGATGTTGCGGATCATATTGATAAATGGCTTGGCTTAGTTTTGACTTTAAGCCGGAGGATGATCTTCAGGATTAACGTCAAGCGCTATCAAGAATCGAGACACCATGTTGTAAGCGGCGATTACCGTTACCAATTCCACAGTATCCGTACTTCCCAAAGCCTTTTGCAAGCGCTTCATTAATTCAGGATCCACCTTGATATTGCGCGTCATCTGAAAAGTGAGCTCAGCAGCGTCGTTTTCCACCGGCGAGTACAAATCTTTTGGGAAATTCGGTTGTCCAATGAGTCGCAAGCCTTGAACCTGCTCCTCTGTGCCACCCGCCTTCTTAAAAGGCGGCGCATGGTGAAAGAACTCATACTCGGCGCCATTCAACACAGCGACGCCACACATGGCCAACTCACGCAACTTCGGATCCAAAGAGAGGTTATTGCGAATCTCTCCAATGAAATGATTCCAGCCCTCTGCAATAGGAACGCTATGCAAGAGCATGCGGTCTAAATTAATAAACTGACCACCACGTCTTTTGCGAATAGCAGCAACCAACTCTGCTGGCTCTGCTAAATCCATTGGCTGATACGGAATTAAACGTTCTGACATAAATACCTTTTATTAATACTGCTTATCAAAAACTCTTACTGAGCAGTTTCTTTAATATTGTTTTCAATTACGAACTTGCCCCAGATACCAATTTGCTTGCCGATAAACTCTTGTGCAGCTACAGGGGTACCGCCAACAATTTGAATGCCTTGCATTTTGAACTTCTCAGCAACAGCAGGCGTCTTCAAGGCTTTATTCAAGGCCTTGTTCATTGCATCAATCACTGCCGGTGATGTCTTACCAGGGGCCAATACTGCCCACCAAGCTGGTGCGCTAAAGCCTGGGAAGCCACTCTCAGAAATCGTCGGTACATTAGGCAAGGATGGTGAACGCTTAGCAGTAGTAATGACCAATGGAATGACCCCGCCGCTATCAATATGTGGCTTGACCAAAAATTCTGAGCCAACCGCCAACTCCACTTGACCACCCAAAGCATCTTGCATCAAAGGGCCGCCGCCACGATATGGAATATGGTTCCAATCAAAGCCCGCTTGTTTTGCAAGACGTGCCATTGCTAAGTGACCTAAGCTACCAATTCCAATGGAGCCGTAACTGAATTGCTTGCCGGTCTTAGAAAGATCAACCAATTGCTTAAAGCTGGTGATGCCAGATTTTTTACTAGCAACCAACACCATCGGTGATGTACCAACCAAAATCACAGGAGCAATATCTTTAATCGTGTCATAGGGAAGTTTTTCTTTAAGGCTAGGATTCACGCCATGAGTATCAAATACCACCGCAAAGGTGTAACCATCTGGATCCGACCGAGTCATTGCAGAAGTACCGATCACACCTGAAGCTCCGCCAACGTTCTCAACAATTACGTTCTGCTTGAGTTCTGCTTGCAAGGCAGGTGCCAATACACGAGCAACCTGGTCAACGGAGCCGCCCGGCGGAAAGACCGCAATTAAACGAATAGGCTTTTGAGTGGGCCAGGTGCCAACACCCGCATTTTGGGCCAAAGCAAAACCGCTTATTCCCAAGGCCATCAATGTAGCTAATATACTGTTTTTAAAGGCTATTTTAGCGATTTTTGCTAATTCCAGCATGGATTTTGTCTCCCTTGAATAAGACCTCAAGATTAACACCCCCTCAGCCTATTTGCTCGATAATGCTGCTGTAGCCCAGTGAGAGAAAAATGAAGTCGATTCTAAATATTGCCGCCTATTTATTTGTCAGCCTAGATGGCTTGCCAGACCTGCGCGCCAAAATGCTGGACGAATGCAATGCCCGCCAGCTGAAGGGCACCATCCTATTGACTGGTGAAGGCATCAACATGTTCCTTGCCGGCAAAACAGATGAGCTACGTGGATTTCTGGATTGGCTCCGCACCGACCCCCGCTTTACCCCGCTTCAAGCAAAAGAAAGTTGGTCTGAGGATCAGCCCTTTAAGAAGATGTTGATCAAACTCAAAAATGAAATTATCCGCATGAATCACCCGGCGATTCGTCCCGAGGAAGGTCGCGCCAATTTCATTAACCCCAAAAAACTGCAAGAGTGGTTAGATCGCGGCACCGACGATCTAGGTCGCCCTGTTGTCATGGTTGATACGCGCAATGCCTTTGAAGTCGACTACGGCACTTTTGAGAATGCATTGCATTTCAATATAGAAAAGTTTACTGAGTTTCCAGCGGCAATTTCTGCACATAAAGATGAGTTGGCCGATAAAACACTGGTTAGCTTTTGTACAGGCGGCATTCGCTGTGAAAAATCTGGCCTGTATATGCGGGAGATTGGCATGCAGCACAGCTACCAATTAGAAGGGGGTATTTTGAAATATTTTGAAGAGGTAGGTTCTGCGCATTACCAAGGCAGCTGCTTTGTCTTTGATGAACGTGAAGCGCTGGAGCCAAACCTTGATTCCATCGCCGTAGAGCATTCTATTCGCAAGAAACTTAAAGCCAGCCAAGCCTGAGCAGTATTAGAACGATAAATAGTAAAATTATCTTGCTGTACAAAATTAACATATAACAATAATTCGGACTCGAGACATGTCTAATAAGATCAATCGGCAAAAGCCGATTTTTTTGTCATCCCTCCTCCTTGCATTTCTGGGATTGGCTTTTCACTTCAACGCACAGGCGCAAAGCGCTGCAACGGCCTATCCAACCAAACCTATCAAGCTGATTGCTCCAGTGGCTGCTGGTGGTGGACTCGATAATATTGCGCGCGCTGTTGCGGAAAAACTCTCTCGATCCATTGGTCAAACGGTGGTTGTAGAAAACATGGGTGGTGGCGGCGGATCAATTGCCTCACAAGCAACCGCTAAAGCGCAAGCTGATGGCTACACACTCATGATTGCTTATGTAGGAACCCATGGCACCAACCCTGCCGTCCGCAAATTGCCTTACGACGCCATTAAAGATTTCACACCGATTGGCATGATTGGTGCAACACCGAATGTACTCATCATTAATCCCGATCTACCGATCAAGAGCTTCAAAGAGTTTGTGGATTACGCCAAAAAGAATCCCGCTAAGTTAAGTTATGGATCTGCTGGACCCGGTACCTTGACCCATCTCGGCATGGAGCAACTGAAGCTAGCTGCTGGAATATTTATGGTGCATGTACCTTATCGTGGCGTAGGTCCTGCTTATACGGATTTACTCGCTGGACAGACTCAGGCCATGTTCCCCACGCTATTTGCAGCGCTCCCTTATATCAATACCAATAGAGTTCGCGGGCTTGCCGTTACTGGCGCCAAACGAAGCTCAGTAGCACCCAATATCCCCACTTTCAAAGAACTTGGCTACAACGGTTTTGATGGACAGCAGTGGTATGGCTTAGTGGGCCCTGCAAATTTACCGCCCGCTATTGTTGCAAAACTGAATGCTGAATTAAACAAAGTTCTCGCATTGCCAGACTTTTCAGAAAAAATGACCAGCGAGGCTTTGACATTGATGCCGATGACGCCCCAACAATTTACCAATTACATCAAAGAAGATATTGCACGCTGGGCGAAGGTTGCCAAAGACCGCCATATTGAAATCGATTAATTTTTTAACCTTCGCTTATTTAAAAAATATTCACACTTATTCATAGGAAATTTATATGTCTCACGCTATTGCTGCAGCAGCCGATCTCAATGCCCCACCAGTTACCAAAATTTTGGCGGAGTTTGTTAACACTCACCCAAGCCAAGGCTGGACTTCAGAGGTTGAACACGAAGCGCATCGTACATTCTTAAACTGGCTTGGTTGTGCGATCGGCGCAGCCAATCATGAGAGCGTTGAATCATCATTAGCCGCTATTCGTGAATTTCAGCCAGCACCGCAAGCCAGCATCCTTGGTCGCAAAGATAAGGTAGATATGGGCGGAGCGGCATTGATTAACGGCATCAGCTCACATACTTTTGACTTTGACGATACCCACCTCAAAACCGTGATTCATCCAGCAGGCCCAGTAGCATCTGCAATCCTAGCCTTAGGCGAACATATTGGCGCTAATGGTCGTCAAATGATTGACTCTCTTGTTCTAGGTATTGATGTTGCTTGTCGAGTAGGTAATGCAATGTATCCAGACCACTACCATCGTGGCTGGCATATCACCGGCTCTACTGGCATGCTGGGTTCTGCTGCTGCATGCTCACGCTTAATGGGTCTTGATCTGCAAAAAACAACTATGGCTCTGGGTATTGCTGCCTCACAACCGGTTGGCATGCGCGAGCAATTTGGCACAATGACCAAACCCTTTCATCCGGGTGGCGCTGCACGTGCTGGTCAACTTTCTGCTTTGCTGGCAAAACATGGCTTCACGGCTAGCCCTAAAGCGCTTGAAGCTGGTCGTGGCTATATGCAAACAGTTTCTACTAAGTGCGACTGGTCCGAAATTGATCGCGCACTCGGAAAATCTTTTGAGATTTCCTTAAATACTTACAAACCATTTGCTTGTGGAATTGTGATTCACCCAGCTATTGATGCTTGCGCCCAATTGCGCGCCCAAGGTGTCAAAGCGGAAGAAGTCGAACGCATTGAGCTACGCGTTCACCCACTGGTACTTGAATTAACTGGCAAGAAAACACCTAAAGATGGACTGGAAGGCAAGTTCAGCGTGTATCACGGCTGTGCTGTGGGCTTGATGTTCGGTCAAGCAGGTGAAGGTGAATATGCCGACGACATCGTCAACCGCCCAGACGTTGTAGCATTGCGCGCTAAGGTAAATGCGACTACCGATACTTCTATTAGCGAAGCATCCGTTGACGTTAAAGCCTTCCTTAAGGATGGCAAAGAAGTGCATATCTTTGTAAAGAATGCGATTGGCTCCGTAGAAAACCCAATGAGCGATGCTAACTTGGAGCAGAAATTTACAAGCCTGGCTGAGCCGGTGATTGGCAAAGAGAAAACCCGTCAACTAATTTCCGCACTCTGGAAATTAGGGCAAGCGCCGGACCTTAAGCAAATCTTAAACCTGTGCACTCCTGATTAATCTCACCTGAAAGTTTTTTCATTTATGGCTTCATTACCGAACATCGTTATTCTTGGGGATTATGAGCGCGCTCTACGTCGCTTCTCTAACTGGGATAAGTTAGACCAACAAGCTAAACTCACCATCCACCACGAGCCCTTGCGTGATGAAGCCTTATATGAAGCAGTAAAAGATGCCGACGCAATTGCTATTGTGAGAGATCGCTCGCCCTTCAATGAGGCGATGATTGCACGCTTACCAAAACTCAAGTTTTTAATGTTTACTGGTGAACGTAATGGCACTCTCGAAGCATCTGCCCTAGTTTCCAGAAACATCCCTATGGGTTGCACACCTGGCGGGCCCTCTAAAGAAACTACCGCCGAGCTTACTTGGGCTTTGATTCTGGGCGCCTCCAAGCGTCTGATTGAAGAAAATAAACTCATTGCCTCTGGTGGCTGGCGGGATGCATTTTCTCTCCTACCAATGCTCTCTGGCGAACGCTTGGGCATTATGGGTTTAGGTGCTATTGGTAGTCGCGTGGCACGCGTTGGCGCTGCCTTTGGTATGGAAGTTGTAGCCTGGAGCCCACGTATGACTCCAGAACGTGCAGCCGCTGAAAATGCAAAAGCTGTTAGCTTAGATGAGCTACTAAAAACCTCTAAGGTCGTATCCATGCATTTGGTAGCGGGCCCTGGCACTAAGGGATTGATAAGCGCCGATCAATTAGCACTCATGCGCCCAGATTCGATTCTGATCAACACTTCACGTGCGGCACTGATCAATATGCCTGATCTCCAAAAGGCTCTGGCCGCAGGCAGACCAGGACAAGCGGCAGTGGATGTATTTGATGTTGAGCCCCTTCCAGAAAAAGATGCACTTCGCAATACTCCCAATCTTTTAGTGACGCCTCATTTAGGCTTTATTGCTGAACCAATTTTTGAGACCTTCTCAAAAGGTATTACAGAAACTCTAGAAGCATGGCTAGAAAACAAGCCTGTACCGCACCCCTTTAAGCCTCAATAATTGATTCACCAAAATCGATATCGATGAATAGCCTAACGCCGTCACAGCTATTTATTAGCTTTAGCAAAATTGGCATGTCAGGCTTTGGCGGCGTTCTTCCTTGGGCTAGACGAACCCTGGTTGAGCGAGACAAAATTCTGACGTCTGAGGAATTTAGCGCCATCCTCGGCATTTGCCAAATCGTCCCAGGCCCCAATATTGTTAACCTGGCTGTTTGTGTTGGCTCTCGATTTGCAGGAGCAAGAGGAGCGCTTGCGGCAGTTCTTGGCCTGACTCTCGGACCCATTGCCATAGTGCTATTACTCGCCACACTCTACCAACACTACAGCTATTTGGAGACAGTAAAAGGGCTATTGCGCGGCATATCTGCCGTAGGGGTAGGCCTTATCGCCTCAACCGGTTTTAAGATGCTGCGCGATGAGTTTCGCTTTCCTCTGATGCTGGTAGTAGTTGCCATCACCATCTGTGCGGTTACCTACTTTCATCTTGGACTGGGTTGGGTGGTGCTCGTAGTTTTACCGTTGGCACTTTTCTTAGCCCGCAAGAAAGCACTTGGTTCATGAGCATGCTTTTAAGCATCTTTCTAAAACTATCCGCCTTCTCGCTGGTTGCTTTTGGCGGTGTCAATGCGTTGCTACCAGAGTTATTGAACTTAGCTGTCTATCAAGAACGCTGGATTGATCTACAAACTTTCTCGGATTACTTTGCCATAGCGCAAGCGGCGCCTGGCCCTAACTTTATGACTGTCACGCTATTAGGCTGGCATATTTATGGCGTCCTTGGTGCATTAGTTGCCACACTAGCAATTGCATGGCCCTCATCTATCCTAATTTATTTTTTGCAACGCTTTATCTTAGGTATTCAAGATCCCATCAAAAAGAAATCGATTCAATACGCAGCAGCAGCACTAGCTATTGGATTGGTTCTCTCTTCCGCATGGCAAATTGCTATTCAAATTAACCACAGCGCTGCAGCCTACGTCTTGACCCTCGCTACCATCGGCTTTACATTATTCACACGCTGGCACCCTCTATATTTAATTGTCATAGGTGGGGCGTTAGGCGTTCTGGGATTTATTTAGTCTGCTTTAAGGAAAAGATATGCGACTTATTCAACAAGCTTCAACCTGTCTAGTGTGTTTGCTCGCTATTTTTTCAGCTGCAGCTTCCGCTCAAAGCAATTACCCCAGTAAGCCGATTAATTTCATCGTACCTTATGGTGCTGGCGGTAGCGCTGACTCTAGAAGTCGCCAAATTGCTCAAAAGATGAGCGTCATTCTCAAGCAACCGATTGTGGTTGATAACAAACCAGGGGCCGGCGGCAATATTGGTACGGAAGCTATTGTTCGTGCTGCGCCGGATGGGTACACCATCGGCATGGGTAACTTCGCCCCCATGGCAGTCAATAAAACCCTTTTTGGAAATTTGCGATATAACCCAGAGACAGATTTAACACCCATCATCTTGATTGAAAAAGGCCCTTTGGTATTGGTAGTCAATCCAAACTCCCCTTACAAATCCGTACAAGACATTGTTGTTGCTGCTAAAGCAAAGCCAGGGGTGCTGACATTCTCTTCTGGCGGCATCGGAGGAAGCCACCAACTGTCTGCTGAACTCTTTGAACAAAATGCAGGCATTCAGATGATTCATGTGCCGTATAAAAGTGGCTCTGCAGCACTGACCGACCTCATGGGTGGCAATGTTGACCTCATGTTCGATCAAATGTATTCAGCCGTTCCCAGTATTAAGGCAGATAAAATTCGCCCACTTGCTATTACTAGTAAAAAGCGCTCGCCCCTGCTACCCAATGTTCCAAGCTTTGCAGAACTAGGCTACCCAAAAGTAGAGGTTCTCAATTGGCAAGGTCTAATCGCGCCCAAGGGCACTCCTAAAGCCATTATTGATAAATTGAATGCAGCCGCAAATGAAGCGCTCAAAGATCCACAACTGCGTGAACTCATGCTTTCACAAGGCAATGAGATTGGCGGAGGAAGTCCAGCTGAGTTCGCCAGCTTGATTAAAGCTGAGAGCGCCAAATGGAGTGCCGTTGTGAAAACAGCAAACATCAAGCCGGAGTAAGAAATTAAATTTTGAATGGCATTGGGGGCTTAAAGGCCCCCGATCTTATTTGAGAGCTTGGTAAGTCAGAATACCCAAGAAAGTTAAAGCGAGGGAGCCAACGAGGTTCAGTAGCGCCGTGCCCAAAGCCCAAGTAAATTCCCCACGTTGCATAAAGCCAACTACCTCGGCAGAAAAACTTGAGAAGGTAGTTAGACCTCCTAAGAAGCCGGTGACTACTAAAAGTTTCCACTCGGGAGAAAGGCTTGGATTGTTGCCGAAGAAAGCAACCGCAATACCAATTAAATATCCACCGACCATGTTCGATATAAAAGTACCCAATGGCAACGAAGAAGCCATACCTACGGTGGCGTAATTAAAGCCAGCTCTTAATAAAGCGCCGAAACCTGCTCCAAAAAAGATTGCGAAGATAGGAAGCCACATAATTTACTCTTGTTATTGAATTGAAAAACCGAGCATGCCAATTGAACTCATCTCAATTCCGTCTGTATAGATTTTGACCTGCTCTCCAGCTCCCTGCAAGGCTAAGGTATACAACGCTGGCCAATAGTGCTCAGCGGTTGGAATGGAGAGGTGAGCTGCATCACCATAACGCTCCCAATCAATCAAAGTCTCATGATGATTGGCGCGAATTTCTGAAACAAAAAAATCATTAAACTCTTTTGCCCAAGGGTAAGGCTCAGCCCCCTCTTGCCAATGAATGGTGCGTAAGTTGTGCACTACATTACCGCTAGACAAAATCAGAATATTTTCGTTACGCAGAGGACGCAATTGTTTGGCAAGCTCATAGTGCTCACGGGCTGACATCGCACCATCGAGACTCAACTGCACTACAGGTACATCCGCATTGGGGTACATGTATTTCAGAACCGACCAAGCTCCATGATCAATGCCCCACTCATTCTCTTCGAGCACAACGGGGACGTTCAATAATTCTTGTATGCGATCCGCTAACGCAGGACTACCTGGTGCTGGATATTGAATATCAAACAGCGCTTGTGGAAAGCCACCGAAATCGTGAATTGTTTTTGGTTTGGACATTGCAGTAACCCAAACTCCGCGGGTTACCCAATGTGCCGAAATCACCAATATCGCGTCAGGACGCTTTAATGATTTTCCAAGAGCCGACCATGCCGCTGTATAACGGTTGGGCTCTATGGCATACATCGGACTGCCATGGCCAGCAAATATTGCAGGTTGGCGATGGCTAGTCATTAATACCGATTAACCGAATACGTAACCTGTATGAGCCGCAACCAGTGCAAACAAAATAGCCAAGCTAGTAGCAGCAGCCAACATCACGACCAATGTAATGATCTTTTTGTTGATTTCTTCTTTAGATTCGTTATGCCATTCGTTCATGCTAAATCCTCTATAAACACATTATTGAATAGGGTAATTATCCACTATCGACCGCGACCGGCCTTGCGCATCATGCCTTTCCCTCCGCCAAAGCCTGCCTGAGGCCTGCCGGCTGGGCCAGATGGTCCTTTTGGGACGGGTGGACGTGCTGGCGGCTTCGCTGCTAGCGCTTTTGCTGGGGTTTTTGAATCAGGTTTCTTTTCGTCAGTCACTTTGAGCTCCTATGGATATCATATTGCCATGATTACTGACTATTCTATCCAAGCTGTCGCAATTAATGCGATTCCCCTGATTTTTGCCATCACTATCCATGAGGCAGCCCATGGCTATGCTGCCCGCAGATTTGGTGATAACACTGCCTACATGTTGGGACGAGTGAGCCTTAATCCCGCTAAACATATAGATCCTGTTGGTACCCTCTTGATTCCGCTGGTCTTAATTCTGACGGGATCCCCTTTTTTGGTGGGGTATGCCAAACCAGTGCCGGTGAATTTTGGGCGACTCAGAAACCCCAGAATTGACTCAATTTGGGTTGCCTTGGCGGGACCGGGATCGAATTTCGTGCAAGCAATCATTTGGGCAGTCTTTTGGGTCATGGTCCAGGGCTTTGGAATTGAGGAGCCCTTCCTGACCTCAATGGCAAAAGCTGGGGTAATGTGGAATATTGGTTTATTGGTATTTAATTTATTCCCACTGCCACCTCTCGATGGCGGAAGAATTTTGGCTGGCCTTTTACCGGCGCGCCAATCTATCGCCCTGGGTAGATTGGAACCTTGGGGATTCTTCATTGTGCTTGGACTCGTCTTTACTGGAATTATTGGCGCCCTGTGGATGGAGCCCCTCAGCAGCTTTTTCCTAGGAATCATTAATCTACTCATGACACCCCTGAGAATGATTTTTTAAACCGGGCAAAAAATACTATTCTGGGATATGCTGAAAATATGTGGCCCAATTGATCAACGGAGAGCAAACATGAAACTACAAAAATTTGTTTTAGTAGGTACTGCAACTGTTTTAGCGATTGGCGCAGGTTCGGCATTTGCTCAATTTCAAAATGCAGAGAAAGCAATTGAATATCGTCAAAGCGTGATGACAGTCATTGGCACTCATTTCGGACGCATTGGTGCCGTAGTAAAGGGTGCAGCACCGTATAACAAAGACGATGTGAGTAAAAATGCAGAGATCGTAGCAATGATGTCCACGCTCCCGTGGCAAGCTTTTGGTCCTGGCACTGAAGGCGGCAAAGCAAAGCCTGAGGTGTGGTCAGACAACGCAAAGTTCAAAGCTGCCGCAGACAAAATGCAATTAGCTGTTGTTGATCTCAATAAGGCCGCTCAGTCAGGCGACTTAGAGAGCATTAAGAAATCTTTTGGCGCAGCAGGAGCAACCTGCAAAGGCTGCCATGACGATTTCAAAAAGAAATAAGTGATTTTTACTGATCGTTATTTCGTAATCAAGTAACCCACTACTACCGCGATCACGCTTAAAAGTAGCAAAGCAAAACCGCGCTGTAGCACTCCATCTTTGGAGGCCCGACCCAAGTCAGCAGGCAAGTATTTTGCCTCTTCGCTTGGGTCGATTTCTTTATCGCCACTAATCATTGGCTTAATTAGATCCTCCCCTTTAAATTTCTTGTAGAAAATAATTGCGGCTACGTGAATAGCGATCAGCGTAAGTATCACCACTTGATTGCCTTCATGAATCTCTGACAAAAATGAAGAGATCGAACTAGGCACATACTTTGCTAAGGGCCCCTGAAAGGACACCTCATCATCGACAAATAAGCCAGTCAGCACCTGAATACTTAAGACAAAGAGAAGGGCAAATACAGAAATAGCACCGATAGGGTTATGCCCAAGAACGCGAGATGAGCTTCCGTTCAAGTACTCAAAAACCGCTTTTTTAGTTGGCAAGAATGATGCGAAGCGCGCATGGGTAGATCCCACAAAACCCCAGACGACTCTAAATATCAATAAGGTCAAAATGCTGTAGCCGAAATAGGCGTGCCATTGAATGAATTCATCCCCCAAATTGATGGTCACAAAGCTTCCAGCTATACAAACCACCAGCAACCAGTGAAATAAGCGGATTGGCAGATCCCATACTCGAATAATTTTCTTCATCCCTTAAGGATAATCTTCTTCTCCTCTAAAATGGAGGGAATTCATGAATCCCGGCAAAGCCTTTAGAACCCTACTGCTGTACCGCATCGGCGCAACCCTAAGCTATCAAATTACGATGGTAGCGGTAGGCTGGCATCTTTACGAAATCACCAATAGCGTAGTGTCACTCGGTCTGATTGGTCTCGCAGAACTCATTCCCTACTTTGCATTGGCTCTATATTCAGGCCATGCGGTTGATCACTACTCCCGAAAATGGATTGCTGCAATCGCCTGCCTCATTCATATTGCGGTCGGATTATTTTTAATGGTCATCGCATTGGGTTGGCTTACACCACCGATACCATTGATTTACACCGCGGTGGCATTTATTGGAATCGGACGTGCTTTATTAAGACCTTCTTATCAAGCGCTTTTCGGACAAATCATTCCAAGAGATCAACTGCCGCGTTACACCGCTTATGCATCTTCAGCTTTTCAGATTTGCGTAGTGGCTGGCCCAGGACTAGGTGGACTCATGATTGGCTTTGCTGGCCTTGAGTGGACGTATTTACTTGCCGCCTTCTGTGGCGCAGTCGGTTTATATGGAATTACTTTCATTACCGCTGTCCAAGAGAAATCGAGCAGTTTATCTAAGCACTTTCTCAAGAGCTTTTTAGAAGGCTTTCATTACGTCAGAAAACATGAACTCATTTTGAGCATCATGGCACTCGATATGTTTGCCGTACTCTTCGGTGGTGCAGTCTCTATTCTTCCAGCCTTTGTGAAGGAGGTGCTCAATGCAGGCCCGGAAACCCTGGGTATATTGCGTACAGCGCCGGCGGCTGGAGCGGTACTTACCGGAATCTACCTAGCTCGACGACCTGTGTTGAATGACTCAGGAAAATATCTTCTGATGTCAGTAGCTGGATTTGGTGCGGCGATTATCGCCTTTGGAATCTCCAGTAATTTATGGCTCTGCGCATTCTTTCTGTTTATTTCTGGATGCTTTGATTCGATATCAGTAGTGATTCGGGGCAGCATCATGCAGCTCACTACACCAGATCATATGCGCGGCAGAATTAGCGCCATTAATGGTATCTTCATTGGCTCATCAAATGAATTAGGTGCGCTTGAGTCTGGCATTGCTGCCAGCATGATCGGTTTAGTGCCGTCCATCATATTTGGCGGGGTTGCGACGATTGCTGTCGTCCTAATTACTTATCGACTCGCCCCGCACCTTGGCAAACTGCATTTGAAAGATATTTCTTAGCTACCGACTTAACTACTGGTTGCTATTTAATTTCAGGAAGATCTTTCTGAATAATCTTCAGCCCAGCACGCAATGCTTTTTGATAACGTTCACGTTCAGCCTTAATCGTTTCAGCAGTCCAAGTAAAGAAGCCTTCGCCGGTTTTCATACCAAACTTGCCGCTAGCAATACGGTCACTCAAGCACTTCGCTATCGTTGGTGAGTTGTTTAAGGTTGGGTAAATAGTTGCACCTCCAGCACCGTGCACCTCGAGGCCAGCATGATCTCGCTGCATGGCTGGGCCTGCCGCAATATAGCGAAAGCCAAAACCAAAACGAACAGCCTTATCAATATCTTCCGGCGTGCAGATGCCTTCATCAACCATTGAAAAAGCCTCGCGCGATAGAGCATGCTGCAAACGATTTGCCAAAAATCCTGGAAGATCTTTTTTAACAGTAACTGGCACCATGCCACATGCAGTCATCAAACGGGAGAGGCTTTCACCCACCATCGGCGAAGTCTTCGCACCATAGACTACCTCTACACAAGGCACTAAATGGGCGGGCATAAAGAAATGTAAACCAATCATGCGAGCCGCTGTTTTGAGGCCGTTGGCAATTTCACTAATTGGGAAGCTCGTACTATTGCTCGCCAATACCGCTTCAGGCTTTGCATATTGCTCTAGCTTGGTAAATAACTCGCGCTTGATGTCTAAACGTTCTGGTACACACTCAATCACCAAATCAATATCAGACCAATCCACCTCTTCGAGCGAACCGGCAACAGACAACAAATGAATGCGATGCTCATAACCAAGATCCGTCATGGTGTTTGCAAAGTAATCAGGCAAGAGGGCTCGCCGCTCTGTAGTAGGCTCAACCACTTGGACCGCACAGCCACCGCGCGCACAAACGGCAGCAACGTCTGCACCCATAGTGCCGCCACCGACAATGACTACCTTGGTTTCAGCTGGGGTAAATAACATGAATACTCTCCTAAAAGGGGAAGGACTTTTAATGAAAAATCCTCTTACAATGGGGTCATTATTTCAATAAAAAAGTTAGTGAGACATGATCCCCGTCAATTCGGTGCTACAGGTTGGCCATTTCCCTGAAATTATGCAGGCAGAAATAGATCGGCGCTTTACCCCCCTCCATCATCCTGATCCACAAGCGCCCGCCCCTGCCGGTAACTTTCAGGCGATTTTGATTCGCTCCAACACCAAGTTGCCCGAGGCCCTGGTTAAACAGATTCCTAGCATTCGCATGGTTGCTACTTGTGGAGTTGGCTATGACAACCTTCCTTTGGCTTATTTGAAAGAACAAGGTATTAAGGCAAGCAATACTCCTGGTGTTCTTAATGATGCCGTATGCGAACTGGCTATTGGCATGATGCTCGCCCTACTTCGCCAACTACCCGAGGCTCAGGCATACGTTAAAAGCACCGCTTGGTCAAAAGCGCCCTTTAGACTCACCACCACCTTGGCTGGTAAACGAGTGGGTATCGCTGGCATGGGTCGTATTGGGCAAGACCTTGCGAAACGTTTAGAACCATTCAAGGTCGAGATAGCGTATTCAGGGCCCAATAAAAAATCTTTGCCCTATGCCTATTACCCAGATGTTCAGGAATTAGCCAAGGCCTGTGACCTCTTATTTTTAGCTTGCCCAGCTACCCCGGATACGGACAAGATGGTTGATGCCAAGGTTCTAGAGGCTTTAGGGCCATCTGGGTATTTAATCAACATTGCCCGAGGAAATGTGGTGAACGAGGAAGCACTTTTATATGCGCTGCAACATAAAAAGATTGCTGGTGCGGCTTTAGATGTTTTTGAGAACGAACCTAACCCAAGTCATGAATTTTTAACGCTTGATAATGTATTGTTAACACCGCATATTGGGAGCGCTACCTCGGAAACACGGATAGCTATGACCAACTTAGCCGTAGATAATTTAGAAGCCTTCTTTAATCACCAAACACTTCCATCTGAAGTAAATAACTAAAAACGGAGCCAGCATGACGATTTCTCTGCACCCTTCCACCTTGCCAGCGGTGTTATCCCCTGTCATTACACCATTTAAGGCGGACGGCAGTCCAGATGCTCCCAAGTTATTAAAGCAATGCCAATGGCTAGAAGCTAATGGTGTTGGGCAGGCCATCTTTGGTACGAATTCAGAAGCAAACTCGATGTCGGCTCCGCAGAAGATGAGCACCTTAACAGCATTAGTAGAGGGCGGATTAAATCCTGGGCACTTGATGCCAGGTACCGGCGCAACATCGATCGATGCCACAGTGAATATGACGCGTCACGCCGTCAACCATAAGTGTGCGGGCGTATTAATGTTGCCACCGTTCTATTACAAAGACGTCACTGATGATGGCCTATTCGCTTACTTTTCCGAAGTGATTCAAAAAGTAGGTAGTGCAGCTCTACAGATTTATATCTACAACATTCCACCCGTTACTAAGGTGAACTTAAGCCTCTCTTTACTTGAGCGCTTAGCAAAAGAATATCCAAAGACCGTTGTAGGCATGAAAGATAGTTCTGGCGATTGGGCTTATACGGAATCAGTCATTAAATTACTAGCTCCTTCAGGATTCCGCGTCTATGCGGGTAGCGAAGTATTCCTCTTGCGTGCCTTGCGCGCTGGTGGTGTTGGCTGCATCTCTGCTACTGCCAACGTCAATCCAAAAGCAATTGCTGATTTGGCGGCGAATTGGAAAGAATCAAATGCCGATGATCGTCAAGCAAGCTTGGATCAAGTACGCGGAATTTTTGCCAAGTATCAAATGATTGCAGGCATGAAGACTGCCGTAGCCCATTACACCAAGGATTCTGAGTGGCTCAGAGTGCGCCCACCATTGATGCAGTTAAGCGCTGAGCAACAAGCGCAACTGCTCAGCGAGCTGAAAGCGATTAACTTCAGCATGCCAGGTTTGTAATTTACAAAAAAATAATTAGGAGACAACAATGAAACTACTTAAAGCCATTGCCTTATCGCTTAGCCTTCTTTGCGCGAGTGTTAGCGCCCAAAACATCTCTATCGCAACTGGCGGTACAGGTGGCGTGTACTACCCTATGGGTGGTGGTCTCGCTTCCGTTCTATCAAGCAAGGTGCCTGGGATGTCCGCTACCGCAGAAGTGACTGGAGGCTCGGTAGATAACCTAAACCTCATCGGTACAGGCAAGCCCTATGTTGGCTTCTCTATGGCTGATGCCGCTAAAGATGCGCAGATTGGAGAGGGTAAGTTTGCCGGGAAAAAAGTTGATCTGCGTACCCTCGTGGTTCTTTATCCAAATCTGATGCACGTAGTAACCGTCGATTCCACTGGCATCAAGTCTATGAAAGACCTCAAGGGCAAGCGTATTAGCACTGGCTCCCCTGGTAGCGCAACAGAAGTCATGGCGTTTCGCTTGCTGGAAGCTGCTGGTATTGACAAGGATAAAGATGTCAAGCGTGAGCGTTTAAGCGTGGCTGAATCTGTCAATGCCGTGAAAGATCGTAAGATTGATGCTTTCTTCTGGGTTGGCGGCCTTCCGACTGCAGCCGTAACTGATTTAGCCAATAGTCCTGGCATGAAAATTGTCATGGTAGACACCTCCGATGAGGTGCCCATCATGAATAAGAAATATGGCAATTTGTATTTCACGGCCATTATTCCTAAAGCCATGTACAGCGGTATGGCCAAAGACAATAAGGTTGCAGCAGTTGCTAATATCTTAGTAGTGAATGCCAACATGCCTGATGATCAAGCTTATAAGATTGTCAAAACCATGTTTGAAAACAAGCTTGATCTGGTCCGCACGCATCAGGAATACATGAACGTCAGCTTGGAAAACCAAAAAACAAAAGCAACCCCGGTTGACTTTCATCAAGGCGCACTCAAGTACTTCAAGGAAAAGAACGTCAAACTAAATTAAGTTGACGTTCTATCGGGGGTGAGTAAATCTCACCCCTTTTGTTTTACGGTAGTGGAAAAATAAAGCAGTGCATAAAAATTAATACAGAGGTTGAGACATGAATCAAAACGTTATCGATAACGAAACCCAAGAAAAACTAGACGCCTTTATCAAGCAAGAAGAAGGCGATTCCAATGACTACAAGGGGCTGCTAGCCAAATTTATTACACTAGTGGCGGTAGGCATGTCACTCTTTCATTTATATGCCGCCTATTCGATTGTGCCAACACAAGAGTTGCGAGTCATTCACGTTGCTCTGGTTTTATTTTTAGTATTCCTAAGTTTTCCCATTGCTGCTCGATTTAAAAACAAGCTTATGCCCTGGGATATCGTCTGCGCACTCGTCTCGGTAGCCATCGCGTATTACATTCTGAGTGGTGGCGACGACTTTATGGACCGCAATACTGCGCCCAACTCTACGGATGTCATGGTAGGTATTGCATTAATTATTCTGATTTTAGAAAGCGTACGAAGAACCAATGGCATGATCTTGGTCACAGTGACCGTTCTGTTTCTGCTCTATGCGTTATTTGGTAACTACTTACCAGCACCCTGGACTCACAAAGGTTATGGCCTTGATCGTTTAGTCGGGTATATGTATATGACTCTTGAGGGCATCTATGGCACTGCTGTTGATGTTTCTGCAACCCTCATCATTCTTTTCACTATCTTCGGCGCCTTCTTGCAATTTACTGGCGCAGGAAAATTCTTTATTGATTTCTCATTCGCAGCAATGGGTGGAAAATCTTCTGGGGTTGGTAGAACTATCGTGATGTCCTCCTTCTTGCTTGGTGGGCCATCTGGATCAGGTGTTGCGACCACTGTTACTGTTGGCTCAGTTGCAGCCCCTATGCTGGATAAAGTGGGTTACGAGAAAAATGCTGCCGGCGGACTTTTGGCGGCAGGCGGTCTTGGCGCCATCATCTCACCTCCAGTATTGGGTGCGGCCGCATTCCTGATTGCGGATTTTCTCAAGATCTCCTATTTGGATGTGTTGCTAATGGCAACCATCCCAACTATTCTTTTTTATCTTGGCTTATTTGTGATGGTAGAAATTGATGTACGCAAATATGGCATGAAAAACATTCACTTTGAGTCCGCTGAAACAGCCTGGCAACTCACCAAGAAATATTGGTTCCACTTTTTCTCCCTGATCTCCATTGTGGTGTTTATGTTGATGGGCTTCTCTCCTGTCATGTCCGTATTCTGGGCAACAGTAGTTTCGGCTCTATCAAGCATGTTGCGTGAAGATACCGCCATCATTCCTTGGGCGTGGTTTAAGGGCAAAGAACCTATTCTGTCTGGCCTATATAACTCCAATCTGACTAAAGCCCTTGCATCCGGCTCAACTGGCGTTTTGGCAATTGCTGCTACCTGCGCTGGCGCAGGCCTGATAGTGGGTACCGTTACCTTAACTGGTCTTGGTCTGAAATTTAGCTCAATTGTGATTCAGTACGCTGGCGGCTCACTCTTGCTAACAACTATCTTTACCGCCCTCGTAGTTTGGGTAGTTGGTCTTGCTGTTCCAGTAACGGCCTCTTACATCATTTGCGCGGTGATTGCAGCGCCTGCCTTGATCAATTTAGGCGTCCCTGCATTTGCTGCTCATATGTTTATCTTCTACTACGCCGTACTTTCTGAAGTATCCCCACCGACCGCACTCTCGCCATTTGCAGCGGCTGCGATTTGTAAAGGCAATCCCTATAAGACCACTTTGCAAACTTGGAAGTATGTTGCTCCAGCCATTCTGGTTCCATTCATGTTTGTTTTAGATAAGTCAGGCGTCAGCCTGTTGTTGATGGGATCAACCAGCGCTCTAGAGCAAGCAGACTGGATGCAAATTGCTTGGGTATCCTTTACAGCAGTTGTTGGGATTATTTGCTTAGCCGGCGGACTACAAGGTTGGTTCATTGAGAAAACCAAGATCTTTGAACGCATCATCATGGTGATCTCAGGAGTTGCGCTTGCCTACCCATCCACAGAGGCAGACTTAGTTGGATTTGTTGGGTTTGGTTTGGTTCTGGTGACCCAAACGATTACCCATTTCAAACTCAACCCTAGATCTTCTTAAGGCGCACCTGATAAGAGGATAAATCTAATCTTCAAAACAATAAGGCCCGCTAAAGCGGGCCTTATTGTTTATAGCAATTGCTCAACTTAAGAGATCTTGCTCCAAGCAGCTTTACCCGCATACTTCTTCACAGCAGCCTCATCAAACTCAAATCCTAAGCCGGGGGTTTTATGCAAAATCAAATCCCCATTTTTGAAAGTGAGTTGCTTATTGATCAATCTGCGGAAGTTGAGCACCTGATCATCCAAGAAGAATTCAACAAAGCGTGCATTGGGTGTGGCCGCCACCAATGGCGCATGCAAATCATGCATCCAGTGCGGACAAACAATGACACCCTTCAAATCAGCATACGCAGAAATTCTTCTCCACTCGGTAATCCCGCCACAGACAGCTGCATCTGATTGCAGAATGGCAGCACCACCGGCGTCAATCAACTCTCTAAAACGCCAACGTCCCGCCTCCATCTCACCGGTAGCAACATTAATTTTGGTTTGACGTGCTAACGCCGCATGCAAATCAATGGCGTCTGGCGAGAAAGGTTCCTCAATCCAATAAGGGTTATAAGCCTCAAAGCGACGCACATACTCGAGAGCAGTGGGTAGATCGCGCCAGGCATTATTGGCATCCAGCGTGAGTAATACATCATCACCTACCGCCTTACGAGCCGCCTTCACACGCGCCTCTTCTTCCGACGGGGATAAGCGCCCTACCTTCATCTTGACCGCCTTAAAGCCCTGCTTTACGTAAGACTCCATTTCTTTGCCTAACTTGGCAGGAGTTTTACCCTCAAGATAGTAGCCGCCACTAGCATAGGCCGGCACCCGATCATCCACCACTGAACCTAAATATTGATGCAAAGGTAAGCCAACTGAGCGCGCATTTAAGTCCCATAAAGCTGTATCCAAAATCGAGATTCCGCGCATTACTGCACCTGCACGACCCTGAAGAATGGATTCGTTATACATCTCCATCCAGAGGCCTTCACTGCGGTGACTATTTTGGCCAATAAGTTTTGGCGCTAACAATTGCTCAACAGCAAGCTTAGCAATATCTCCGCCGGCACTGCCGACATAACAAAAGCCGATGCCTTCGTTACCATCTTTGCCACGCACTTTTACGAGGCAATAATGACGCTCGGAAACAGTACGGGTAGAAAATGAAGTGACTTTATCCAATGGTACTGCTACAGAAGCTACTTGGATGGATTCAATAATCGGCATCAAAACTCCTTAATCAAAAATTGATTGTATCGAGAATTTAATTTACCGGCAGGAGCCCGAGCAAGGAATAATCAACCCATTCCACTACAAATGCTTAAGGTGAAAATGAGCAAAGTTTTTGTCATCCGAACAGGCGCTATGAGAATGAGATTCGCAACAGAGTTAATATGCCTCTTCCTTTCCAACATCATTAAGCCGCCAAGCTGTGCGAGGAGTTTGGATAGACGTGCCAAAACTGGCATTGCTAAGGGATCGGGTTTTAGCGCCTTTCAAGATAGCTCCAGATCAAGATTCAATCTGAATTGCTGCGGTACAGCATATTTATTCAGAGACGCTCTCACATTATTAGATAATTGAGGGGTGAATAAAAAAGTATCTCTTGGCTCCCTGTTTACTAAGGGAGTAATCATTTTGTCTGGCTGCGCCTTTCTTAGCTCAACCCCGGGTTTGGCTTATGCGGCCCAAGCTCAAAGTAGCCAAACTCAAAATACGAACCAAGCGCGTAAGAAGATCACCGTTCAAACCAGCAGGCAGGTTGGCTTTAAAGATAAATCAGCGGGTGCTGGCTCAAAAACCAATAGCATGAGCCTGAATCCATCGCTATTTCAGCGCAAAGCCCCAGATGAGCTGATGCTTGATAGTGATGCAAACCTTGACTATCGTGTAGCTCAAGGATGCCTACGACGTAACTTTAATGAAGATAGCCTACCCGCTAGCGTTGGAATTGATAACCGTCAATTTGCTGAATTCTTCAAAAATCAGACCAAAACATTTTTTGACCATATGCGTGGAGACTGTATTCCTTACGCAGTTGCTTTTGGTAGTCGCAATCGCTTCGATTCATTGAGCATCATGAATGGTCCAATCCAAGATAGCAAAACTGAAGTGTGGACATTCACACCATCAGCGGTTGGTGGGTTTTTAATTCAGCAGGACTATCTCAAAGATGAGTCTAAGCGCTTAACCGAGATTCGCATCCCTTTAAGAGATGTCTTGTATGACACTCGAAAAGTAAGCGATCAATTACCAGTAGAACTAGTTTGGGAATTGAATTCCTTGATCAAGCAAATTTATCCTGAAGAAAATAATTCTCTCGAAAACACAAATAGCGTTGTGCGCTTAATTGTGGACTTTGGAGATCGAGAAAGATGGGCGCAAATTTGGGCTGTAGAGATTATTGATCCGACTTCCAAAGAGGTCTATGCAAATGCCTTTTGGATGGAGCGCAACGACATTCCTGGAGGCTTCTTTACTGGAACCGGAGAATCGCTGGAGCGTTCCTTTTGGACCAATCCATTAAGCTATCGCCGCATTTCCCGTGGAGTTGGTATGGTAAAAGCCTCCTCCAGTAAGCGCAGTAAGAGCCCTTCGCCAGCAGCTCCAGCCCAGGCGCCAGCAACAAAGCAACGTTACCGCGCCCATATGGGAATTGACTATGCCGCACCTATCGGTACGCCCGTCTTTAGCGTTGCCAATGGAAGAGTGGCTCATATTGGTTACAGCGGCGCCTTTGGTAATTTGATTGTTTTAGAGCACCCAGGCAACTACCACACCTATTACGCCCATCTGAGCAATTACAACGTAGAACTTGAGTTAGGCAACGAAGTGCGGCGCGGTTTAGAAATTGGCTACGTAGGATCAACCGGTAGATCAACGGGACCACACTTACATTTTGAATTAAGAAAAAATGGAGTTTATGTAGATCCCTATGGCTCCAAAACACAACTTGATTTATGGTCCATGCGTGATAACGAAAGCGGGCAATTGACTAGAGAGATGCTTCTACTGGGTAGCCCCATTAAATACAACTAAACCAATTTAGGAATGCTGCTGCAATAAAAAAGGGTCCAACTGGACCCTTTTCACTTGATGCCGAGTAAATTAACCCAGAACTAATACTGGCAATGTGGAATGCACAATGACCTCATGTGTCTCGCTACCCAATAAGATACCTTTAATACCCGTACGCTTATGAGATGCCATGACGATTACATCGGCTTTCGCTTTTTTTGCACCAGCCAAAATGCCTTCAGATAGATTGCTATTTTCAATATGAAGACTTTTCACTTTGGCACCAGCTCCCAGCGCAGTTGTCGACTTCTTAAATACATCCTTAGCATATGCCTGGCAAGCTTCTGCGTGCTGTTTCTTTGAAATTCCGTAGCCCATGGTGCTATCTGAATAAACCATCGGAGGCGTAGGATCAGAAACATACACCAATGTAACCGCAGCTCCGTCAGCCTTGGCAAGTGCAGCGACTTTCTTCAAGGATTTTTTGCTGATATCTGAACCATCTACTGGCACCAATAAATGCTTAAACATATTGACTCCCTTTAAATTGAACTACTAATTTACTCTTTCCATCATAATACTTATTATTAATCTATAAAAGAATAAAGGTAACTTAATTGCTCAAGAATTTTGCTATCTACCTCTCGTTTTTAATCGCCCTCATTGCAATCGATTTAGTGTGGCTATTGGGGGTCGCAAAGAACCTCTATCGCAATGAGATGGGCGATCTCATGGCCAGCGAACCCAAACTTCTAGCTGGGCTTGCCTTCTACCTGCTTTACGCGCTAGGTGTCTGTATTTTTGTCATTGTTCCGGCACTATCAAAACAGTCATGGATATATGCACTGCAATATGGTGCTTTGTTTGGTCTATTTTGCTACATGACATACGACCTCACCAATCTCGCTGTTGTCAGAAACTTTCCAACGCAATTAGCTTTCGTAGATATTGCATGGGGTAGTTTTGTGACAGCCTTGTGTGCGACTTTTGCCTACTGGGTTGGTAACCGCATTTCTTAGGCCATTGAAACATACATCTTATGTTTTTTCGTCCCCGACTTTTTGACTCATTTTCTGGCTATAGCCGCACCCTTTTCACAAAGGATGTTTTTGCCGGATTAACAGTTGGAATTGTTGCCCTCCCATTGGCCATGGCTTTTGCAATTGCCAGCGGACTCAAACCCCAGGCAGGCATTTTTACCGCCATTATTGCTGGCGGGCTTATTTCCTTGCTTGGAGGTAGCCGCGTACAAATCGGCGGACCGGCTGGGGCCTTCATCGTCATTGTTTACGGCATTGTGGAGCGCTATGGCGTCCCTAATTTATTGCTGGCAACAGCCATATCAGGAGTATTTTTATTTCTGATGGGGGTATTCCGCCTTGGAACGCTAGTACGCTTCATTCCGATTGCGGTCATTGTTGGTTTTACTAATGGCATTGCCTTTCTGATTGGGCTATCTCAAGTCAAAGATTTCTTCGGACTTCAAATTGAAAAAATGCCGGCTCAATTTTTTCAATCAGTACATACGCTCTACTTAGCCGCAGATACCTTTAACCCAATTGCGCTGGGTTTAGCTTGTGGAAGCCTTGCATTGTTAATTCTGTGGAAGGTTTTTCAGAATCGCTTAGGCTGGCTCTCACATCTTCCTGGCACAGTTGTAGCAATGGTGGTAGCAACGATCGTCACCAGCATTTTTAATTTACCGGTAGATACAATTGGCAGTCGCTTTGGCGGGATTCCATCTGGACTCCCCGCTTTTGAATGGATTCCGGTGAGCTGGGATAACGCTCAATATATGGTGGCTCCAGCTTTGACACTCGCCTTATTGGGCGCAATTGAATCCTTACTCTGCGCACGTATTGCTGACGGTCTCATTCATGATCGCCATGAGTCAAATCAAGAGCTGGTAGCTCAGGGTATTGCTAACTTCACCATTCCATTTTTTGGCGGCATGCCAGCGACCGGCACAATCGCCCGCACAGTAACCAATGTAGAAAGCGGTGCCTCCACACCAATCGCCGGTCTCGTGCATGCGGCAACTTTGCTGGCGATCGTCTTGTTTGCGGCACCACTTGCTAAAAACATTCCTTTAGCTAGCCTTGCTGCCATCTTGATGTATGTGGCCTGGAATATGGGTGATTGGCAGAAATTTATCGATCTGAAACAATTCCGCTTGCCATATCGAGTCACTATTTTGAGTGTCTTTATTCTTACTGTTGTACTAGATCTCACGATTGCAGTGGAAGTAGGTTTGCTGCTCGCCTTTATTACCTTTATTTATCGTATCTCCAGCCTATCGCGCTGCGAGCCCGCTCTGAGCAGTGATTACCCGGAACTGAGTAATCAGCAGGGTCGAATTGATGCTTATCGTATTCATGGTGCCATCTTTTTTGGAGCAGTAAAACTCCTCGAAAAGATTGAAGCAAACTTGCCCACGCAAACACTCCTGCTGGATTTAAAGAATGTGATTTATATCGATACTTCTGGCATGGATACGATTATGGAGTTAGCGCATCTGTGCAAGATTCGTAACATTCAATTAATCATTTGCGGCTTAGCGCATCAACCACTAGAAATGGCGGAGCGCAGCAACTTTCTGTCGACGCTACCGCAAGATGCCTTCTATCCAGATCTGATCTCCGGCATAGAAGCAGCAACAGCTTAAGAGCGACTTAAGAAACACAGAAGCCACCTTTTAATAAGGCCTCTGGCAAAACCCAAGCGCGATATAAACCAAAGCCGCCTGCAATCAATAGAAGTGCGGCAGCCAAATATCGTACCCATAAATATTGTCCAAACTGAGTGAGTGCCGCTGAAAATTTAGAGATCAGTAATAAGTTAGGCAATGTACCCAAACCAAATGCCAACATCAGTGCGGCACCAGTGATTACGTCACCCGATAAAAATGCGATTGGTAATACGCTATAGACCAATCCACACGGCACTAAACCCCACAACATGCCGCTAAACCAACGCGAAGGACCGCTGGCCATACCACCCAAGTATTTAGCCCAGTAAGCTGCAATTTTTGCGCTTAACCATTTGCCACCAAGCAAGCCTTCCGATCCGCCTATTCTGAGCAGACGCACTCCCATCAAAATGAGGATCAGGGACGTCAGAGCAAATAAGGGGCGCTGGATTGGAATCAGGCTTTGTTGCCAAACCACCACCCCCAATGAGGCGGCAAGAGCGCCCAATAAGACATAAGTTGTTACACGCCCCAAATGCATGATCAATTGCAGGCAAAAAAGCTCTGATTTAGGCCTTAAAGGGGCCTCTAGGGTATTGGGCCGCTCTATGGCAGCCGCTATCCCACCACACATCAGAGCGCAGTGCCAACCGCTCAGAAGGGCTCCCAAGAAAACAGCTAAAAGCAGACTGATTGTTAGCATGAAATCAACAGAAAATAGGTGAAAGCGATAATCCTCATACTTATAGAATAAACTGATCCCATAGACCAGACCGAATATGAATTACAAACCTACCGATAGCCCAACTAGCAAATGCTCAGTATGCGTATTGGGTCAGTTTTGCCTTCCGGTTGGATTAAACAGTAGTGAAGTTTCCCAGATAGACACCTTGGTAAAAGAGCGTGTTCACCTACAAAAGGGAGAAAGCCTTTACCGTCATGGCGATCCACTCAGCTCCGTATATAGCGTTCGCTTTGGCACCCTTAAAACAGAATTCTGTCTGCAAGACGGTCGACAACAAGTGATTGGCTTTCATCTGCCCGGTGAAATCCTGGGTCTTGATGGTATAGGTGAAGGTCATTATCAGTCCGATGCGATTGCACTTGAAGAAAGTGAAGTCTGCATTATTCGTTACGATGCTTTTGAAGATTTGGCTCGACAGATTCCTGTATTACAACATCAGTTCCATAAAATTATGAGTCGAGAGCTGACTCAAGATCAACGCCACCTACTATCACTTGGCACGATGCGTGCAGAAGAAAGATTGGCCACCTTTTTATTAAGCCTCTCGCAACGTCTTGCTGCACGCGGCTACCTTAATAATGAATTCGACTTGCGTATGAGTCGTAATGATATAGGCAGCTATCTTGGCATTCAAATTGAAACCGTCAGTCGCATGCTGTCACGCTTTGCAGAGTCAGGCCTGATTCAAATCAAACAGCGCCATATTAAACTCATCGATATGGGCGGACTATACGAACTGGCGGGCATTCCAAATCCGGATCGCCACGGCTGCGCAAGCCCAGAAATCCCAATCAAACAGGTTTAAATTAAGCCGCGGTCGACTTCCTTGCTATCGGATGACTCAATCCCAGGCAAGATATAAGCAGTCAGCGCACTAGAGATGGCGCAGAAGGTCCAAATCACAAAGAACCCGATTGTATAAATACCCTCATCAGAAACATCAGGGTGATAGCCAAAAAATAAAAGTTCTTGTGGGTGGATTACGGTAAATAACAAGCCTTCTGCCATGCCAGCCACCAAAAATGAGGGCCACAAAATCCAGATTAGTAGGCGGTACTTCATTTTGTTGCCTGCGCATCTTTAAGCTGCTCAACTTTAAGGCCCTGCTTCACTACGCCATCACGCAATGGTTTATCTGCATACAGATTCACAGCCAAGTAAATAGTAATAGCGCAGCCAATCATGGCGACAGCTGGTCCACTAATTAAAAGCCATGGCCACAATTGCTTAAACCAGGGTTTAGTAGTTTCTTGCTCTGTCATATCCATCCTCTCCATTGCCGTCTAGCTTAACGGGGAATAATAAAAGTAGATTTCTCTTCACGGGTTCTAATGACTTCTTTATCCCCCGTTAATTCTTGCGCAGTAACATCAAAATGAATTGGGTAATTTCCAGATTCATGCTCACCAATAGTAGTACTGACTTTAATTGGGAGCAACTGATTGCTTGCTGGCGCAACTTCAATCTCGTGAATTTCTTTACCTTGTGAATTCAAAATCCTTAAATCATCTAAACCCGTAGCTTTGACCTGTACCTTCATTGGATGCTCAGAGGCATTCATAATTTGAATGCGGTAAATATTTTCGATACGAATACCCTCTACTTCACGAGCTAAAGCGCCACGATCGCGCATCACATCAACTCTTAATGGATTGCGCGTGACCAAGGAAATCAGAAATGCGGAAGCAAGAACGGTAATAAAGGCTGTATAGATTAATACTCGCGGGCGCAATATATGGCGGATGGCGCTTTGATTGGATTCCTTATCCTCAATTGCACGCTCAGTCGTATAGCGAATCAATCCTTTTGGATAATTAACCTTCTCCATTACTTGATTGCAGGCGTCAATACAGGCGCCACAACCAATACACATGTATTGCAAGCCATCACGGATATCAATACCCGTTGGACATACCTGCACACAAATACTACAGTCAACGCAATCACCCAAACCTAGGGAAGCTTTATCTGCGGATTTACTACGACTGCCCCTTGGTTCGCCGCGCACTTTATCGTAGGTAACCAAGAAAGTATCCTTATCTACCATCACGCTTTGAAAGCGGGCATATGGGCACATATATTTACAAACTTGTTCACGCATAAAACCTGCGTTACCCCAAGTTGCAAAGCTATAAAAGCCTAACCAGAAGGTTTGCCATGGGCCCAGGGAAAGGTGCAGCAATGATGCACCCAATGTTTCTATAGGAGTGAAGTAGCCAATAAAGGTAAAGCCGGTCCAGAAAGCGATGAGCAACCATAGGAAATGTTTTGTGATCTTGATGCGCCATTTACGAAACCCCCATGGCCACTCCTCACCATCTAAACGAATCCGTGCAAATCGGTCTCCCTCGACCTTGCGCTCGATCCACATAAAGATTTCGGTGTAGACAGTCTGTGGACATGCATAACCACAAAATAAGCGCCCAGCCACCGCAGTAAATAGGAATAGAGCTAACGCAGAAAGAATGAGTAAGAGCGTGAGATAAATCACGTCTTGTGGCCAAAGAACTAGGCCGAAGATATAAAACTTACGCTGAACTAAATCAAAGAGAACTGCTTGACGGTCATTCCAACTCAACCAAGGCAAGCCATAAAACAATAGTTGAGTTGCAAAGACTAAGATGAAACGCCAGCGGGCAAAGAGCCCAGATACAGAACGCGGGTAAATCTTTCGCCGGACCTCGTAAAGAGATTCCTCAATGACTTCTATCGGAACAGGTTTCCCACCCGGCAAAATATCTGACACTGATGACTGATCTTATTTGGCTGCTGGTTGTTTATTATTAGATAAACCCCAGACATATGCTGTTAATAACTGGATCTTCTCAGGGCTCAATACCTTGTCCTGCGCAGGCATCATAGCCATACGGCCTTTAGTGACAGTTTCCACAATGGTTGCTTCTGATGCACCATATAACCATACTTTATCGGTTAAATTCGGCGCCCCTAAAGCAATATTGCCTTTGCCGTCAGCACCATGGCAGGCTACGCAATTTGCACTGAATACTTGCGCACCACGAGCTGCTTTAGCGTTATCTGCTGGTAAGCCTGAAAGGCTACGAACATAGTTAGCAACATCCACAATTTGATTGGCATCCAATTGTGGGAATGGTGGCATTACACCGCCGCGACCATAGGTAATAGATGCTTTGATATTTTCTGGTGAACCACCATAAAGCCAGTCGCCATCAGTCAAATTCGGGAATCCTTTTGCGCCACCTGCATCAGAGCCGTGACACTGTGCGCAAGAATTCAAGAAGAGGCGTTGACCCATCTCACGCGCCTTAGGGTCGGCCGCCACTTGCTCAATATCCATCTTGACGTACTTGGCATAAACAGGCTTGAGCTCATCATTTGCAGTAGTCATCGACTTCATCAAAGCACCATCTGTACTGTAGCCTAAGAGACCTGGGTATGAACCGAGACCTGGATAGAGAACTAAATACACTAAAGCAAAGATGCAAGAGATCAAGAACATCCACATCCACCAACGTGGCAATGGATTATTTAACTCACGTAGATCGCCGTCCCAAACATGCCCAGTATCAGCCACTTGGCCATCAGGCTTCAGTGTTACTTTGGTCTTACGTTGAGAAAATAATAGCCAGATGCACCAAAAAATACCGACTAATGTTACTAAGGCGATATAGGCACTCCAACCGGCACTAAGAAAGTCACTCATGATTTATCCTTACTGAATTCATCGGGAAGATCGAACGGAAGTTCGGCGGATTCTTGATTAGCGGGCTGTCTTTTTGCAGACCAAGCCCACCAAACGATTCCAATAAAAACTACCAAGCCAAGCACAGTAGAGATTGCTGAGAGGTAAGGGGCAATGTTTTGCATAGTTCTCTATTGCTAAGAATTACTTAGCAACCACCTCATCAACAGTGATGTATCTACGATTAATGCCAAGACCTTGCAAGTAGGCAACCAGCGCATCTAATTCGGTTTTACCTTCCAGCTCTTTAGGCGCATTAGCAATTTGCTCATCAGTATATGGAACACCTAAACGACGCATGGCAACCATATGTGATTGAATGCTACCTGCATCAGCAGCGCTCTTAGTTAAATATGGATAAGCCGGCATATTGGACTCTGGCACTACGTCACGCGGATTATTTAAGTGAATTTGATGCCATGCATCTGAATAGCGACCACCTACACGTGCTAAATCTGGGCCAGTACGTTTGCTACCCCATAGGAATGGATGATCAAACACTGATTCACCAGCCAAAGAGTAAGGGCCATAGCGCTCCACTTCTGAACGCAGTGTACGAATCTGCTGTGAATGGCAACCCATACAGCCTTCTCGTTGATAGATATCACGACCAGCTAAACGCAAGGCTGAATATGGCTCGACGCCTGGGCTTGGCTCAGTAGTTGAGTGTTGGAAAAATAAAGGCACGATCTGCACCAAACCGGCAATCGAGATTGCCGCAATGGTAGCAATGATCAACCAACCAACATTACGCTCAAGCGTTTCGTGGGAGAAAAATCGACGTTGTTCTGACATGTTCTTATCCTTAATGAGCAGCTACAGACGCTTGTGGAATCGCAGCGTCAATGAATTTTTTACCGACCACTGTTTTGTAGACGTTGTAGGCCATTACAAACATACCGCTTAAGTAGCACAGGCCGCCTAACAAACGAATGACATAGAAGGGATAAGTTGCTTTTACAGACTCAACGAAGCTATAAGTCAAAGTTCCATCTGGCTCGAATGCTCTCCACATCAAACCTTGCATTACCCCAGCAATCCACATTGCGGCGATGTAAATCACCACGCCGATAGTTGCAATCCAAAAATGCACTTCAATTAACTTGGTGCTGTACATATCCTTCTGACCCACTAAACGTGGAATGAGGTAGTACAGAGAACCAATCGTAATCATGGCAACCCAACCTAAAGCACCGGAGTGAACGTGCCCAATAGTCCAGTCTGTGTAGTGAGACAAGCTATTCACTGTCTTGATAGACATCATGGAGCCTTCGAAGGTGGACATACCGTAGAAGGACAAGGCCACCACCAAAAATTTCAGGATCGGATCACGGCGTAATTTGTACCATGCCCCAGATAGTGTCATGATGCCGTTAATCATGCCGCCCCAAGATGGCGCCAACAAGATCAATGAGAACACCATACCTAAAGACTGAGTCCAGTCTGGCAAAGAGGTGTGCTGTAAGTGGTGAGGACCTGCCCACATATAAGTAAAGTTCAAAGCCCAGAAATGGACAATCGACAAACGATATGAGTAGATTGGACGCTCGGCCTGCTTTGGAATGAAGTAATACATCATGCCCAAGAAGCTCGTAGTTAAAAAGAATCCTACTGCGTTATGACCGTACCACCACTGAATCATTGCATCTTGTGCACCAGCATATGCTGAATAAGACTTAAAGAGGCTTGCTGGCATTTCCAAATTGTTGACGATATGCAATACCGCAATCGTCAGAATGTAAGCACCAAAGAACCAGTTAGAGACATAAATATGTTTAGTCTTGCGCTTGATCACAGTGCCGAAGAACACAATCGCATAAGCAACCCAAACGATCGTTATCAAGATATCAATTGGCCACTCTAATTCAGCGTACTCTTTGGAAGTGGTAATGCCTAATGGCAAAGTAATCGCAGCAGAAACAATAACTGCCTGCCAACCCCAGAAAGTAAATGCCGCTAACTTGTCGCAGAAGAGTCGTACCTGGCAGGTGCGCTGCACAATGTAATAGGACGTTGCGAATAAGGCTGATCCACCAAAAGCAAAAATCACGGCATTGGTATGCAAAGGACGCAAGCGACCATAACTCAACCAAGGAATATTAAAAGTGATTTCAGGCCAGATCAGCTGGGCTGCAAGGATAACTCCCACGAGCATGCCAACAATTCCCCAAAGCACAGTAACGATGGCAAATTGGCTGACAACCTTGTAATTGAAGGTATCTTGATTACTCCCCACGGTAAGTCCCATGGTTTCTCCTTTTTTGTGACCAAACAGCGACATAATCCAAATAGACTGGATTGATTATCAAAGTAGACCCCCGAGGGAGATTTGATCTATATCAAAAAGGGTAGGGCAAATTCAGACGATGCCTCTAAGGGAAACCCTAGATTTCTTGAGCTATTTAGTTATATAGCTATTTTTGAGAGTGCTTACTAACTTCTTGGGGTGCTGGAGTGTCATCATCCATCAAAATCGCGTGCCCAGGACCATCCAAATCATCAAATTGCCCACTCTTGATAGACCAGCGCAAAATCCAAGCCAAAAGGCCGACTAGCACCAGCGATAAAGGAATGAGAAGAAATAGACTTTCCATGCCTACAGTCTAAGCTTTTCGCAAGCGCCAGGCATTCAAAGTCACCGCCAACGAAGAAAGCGACATTCCAATTCCAGCCACCCAGGGATTTACCAAACCCATCATTGCAGCAGGAATGGCGAGCAAGTTGTAAGCTAAGGCCCACCATAAGTTTTCTTTAATGATTGCCTGGGTTTTATCAGCCAACAATAAAGTCTTAGCTAAAGACTCTAAAGAGCTAGCCGTCAAGATTGCATCGGCGCCAGCGGAGGCTAAGGGTGCACCTGCGCCGACCGCAATAGAGATATCTGCACGAGCAAGCAAAGGCGCATCGTTCACACCATCACCAATAGCCCAAACAAATCGATTTTCTTTTTGCAATCTTTCAATGTAGTCATACTTATCTTCCGGCGTGCAGCCGCCTTGATAGTGCTCGATGCCAACATGATGAGCCCACCATGCAACCGTAGCGCGGTCATCACCGGAAACTAAATGCACTGCAATCTTTCTGGACTTCACTACTTTTAAGAAATGCTCCAATCCTGCTCTAGGCGTATCCAAAAATATAAAGCTGGCTATCAATCCCTGCGCGTCCGCTAAATGCACCTGACCATATTGCCCCAATTGGGGGCCCTGCTCTAAGCCCAGCCATAAAGCACTTCCCAGGCGATACGTACCCGAACTTAACCCTTTTCCTAGTTGATTAATCACTGGCTCACTCAATGCGGGTAAGGATATATTTTCAGAGGCAGCGGCACGCATTAAAGAAAGCGCCAACGGATGTCTTTGCCCTGCTTCTAATGCCGTAGCTAAAGCTAAAGCATCTTCACGGCGATAGCCTGGTCGTAAATTAATGATCTCTTGAAGCTCTGGCTGACCCATCGTTAAGGTGCCTGTTTTGTCTAATACTAAGTCGGTGGCTTTTACTAAACCCTCCATCACATGACCGCGCACAATCAGCAAGCCCAATTTAGTGACTGCACCTTGAGCTGCTGCCATAGCAGTGGGTACTGCGAGCGATAAAGCACATGGGCAACTGGCAACCAAGACAGAAACTAAAACCGTCCATGCGCGACTGGGGTCAAAATACAACCAGATGGCAGAAGAGGCAAATGCACTAAGCAATAAGAAGGCGACAAAGTATGCCGTCCACTTTTCAGCAAGACTCACCATGACTGGTTTAGCAAGCAATGCTTGATCTAATAATGAGGCAATTCCAGCAATACGCGTTGATTGCCCTACTGCCTCGATTCGCATGAGTAATGGGTTGAGAATGTTATGAGTACCAGCGTACACACGGTCACCAATTTTTTTCTCAACCGGCTTGGATTCGCCTGTGAGCAAAGACTCATCTAAGGCACTCGCATTTTCGATTAGGATACCGTCAGCCGGCACCACTTCACCAGGAGAAACTCGCAATACTTCTCCAGGATTGCAATTGACAACAGGCACCACTTCAATTTCTTGTGATGAAGGGTAATTAAATGCCCGCTCACAGGTTGCGGGTAGTTGTTTAGCCAAGGCCTCTGCCCCACCTTGCGCATCTTGTCTTGCTAATAGCTCTACATATCGCGCCGCCAAGATAAAGGCGACAAACATGGTGATGGAATCAAAATAACTATGTCCAACGCCAGTAATTAAATTAATGGTTCCCGCAACAAAAGCTAAAGCTAAAGCCAATGCAATAGGAACATCCATTCCCAACAAATGCGTTTGCTTAAAGGACTGAACACTTCGCCAGGCTGACTGAAAGATAGGTCCCGCAGAATAGACCATCACAGGGACAGTCAACAACCAGCTAGTCCAACCCAAGAGAATCTCAAATTCCAGCGTGATATCAGCACCGACATACGTAGGCCAGGCATACATCATGACCTGCATCATGCCCAGCATTGCTACGCCTAGTCGCAAAAGCAGGTGGCGCCTTTCCTTTTTTGCTCGGTCTAATGATTGGGAAGGCTCAAATGGCCATGCCTCATAACCAATGCGCTCAATTTCAAAAAGCAATCTTGCTAAGCTCGTTTGATCTGGGGAAAAACGCACTATTACTTTTTGCGTGACGTAATTAATTTGCACATCTTTAACGCCTGCATTACGACGCAAATGTTGTTCACACAGCCAAACACAAGCTGCACATCGAATTTTTTCTAAGCGTAGAGTAGTTTCAAGATCGCCCTCCCCTCCAGACGGGCGAGTAAAGCGACCCCGTAACGAAGGGTCGTCATAAGGCTTGAGTTTTTCTGGAATCTCATCACCTGCAAGATAGGCTGCCGGCTTATCACCTGACTGAGAACGCCTAGCGTAGAAAACTTCTAGGCCTTCGCCATGAATGGTTTGCGCAATTGCCATGCAGCCCGAACAACAGAATGATCGGAGCTCGTTCGCCAGTTCCGCCTCAATTAAATCGCCCGGGAGAATCTGGCTTGAACAGTGGTAGCAGACTAAAAAATTCTTCTTATTCATCTGCTCATTTATCCGCTCATTTCTCTGATTACTCATGCGCGCACTGAACTACCCCAACCTCTACGCCGTTCGTAAATCACAAATAGAACGCCCCAGATGACTACGGCAACGTATGCCCATACCCAGGCAACTTGCGAAGTGCGAGAACCGGAGATATCTAAAACGAAACCAAAAATAGCGGGGCCCAATAAGCCGCCACCAAACCCCATCAACGAGTGCAGGCCCATTGCGGCACCCTTGATATTTTCTTGCGCGCTAATCACCAAGCCTGCAGTGAGGGTTGAGGAATCTGCCATGATGAAAATAGCATGTCCGATAGCCAGAGCAACAATCAACCACCATGATTGGCCTGTTGAACAAGCGAATGCAATACCCAATACCGCACTAGTCAGCATCACAATACACACCCATTTTTGACGCCCCACTCTCAAAGCAATTTCATTGCCCAATATAGAGGAAGGCACGCCAAAGAAATTAATCACCCCAGCTAAAGTCGTGGCTGTTAGAAAAAAATCTTCGCCAGAAGCAATTGCACAAAAAACAAAGAAGGCAACAATCCAACTTCTCGATGCAAATAGCTCTAGAGTGTGAGCGGTATAGCCAAAAATAAAGCCTGCTGCATTTTTGTCCTGCAAAACCAATTTCCATTTATCCACCGGAAAGATATCGTGTAGACGAATGTTGATTGGCCCCTTCCATTTTTCATGCTGAAGTGCTGGGATAAGCAATAAGACAATCAGAAATGCGCTCAGTGGGCCCAAGGCGATCAGGCCAAATACATAGTGCCAACCTAGCCCACTCAAAATCCAACCTGAGCATAAATATGAAAATCCAGTACCAATACCAAAGAAAGCGGTATAGAACGCAATGTGCCTCGTTAACTCTCCCGACTGGATGCGATCAGACAAAATCTTGAGACCAGGCATATAGGTGCCAGCAAGACCAGCACCATTCAAAGCCATAAAAAAGAGTGCTGTCCAAAAGTTATAAGCCAATAGACCCATACCTAAAAGTCCGCAGCTTGCTGTGAGGCCCCCTATTAGATAGACCTTACGTGCATCCACCCGGTCCGTTAAAGCCGTGGCCAAAGGAACCGCAAGCATGTAACCAAAGAAAAAGGCGCTGGCAATCAGGCCCGATTGCAAATTACTGAGATGCCACTCTTCTTGCAAAGTGGTTAATACAACGGCATAGCAAGCAAAACCCAATAAAGCACAGGTTTGTGCCAGAAGCATAAGAGGGGTATAGCCAGCTGAACGAAAGCGCATAAATAGTCAGTAGAAACGTGGACTCATTCTACTCGCCCAGAACGAATTAGACCCGCTACACTACTGAGAACAAGATGGAGACAGTATGAATAGCAAATCCTTGACAGTTCGTTTATTGCAGATCGTGGCCGGCCTCATGATTGGCATCACAAGCCCCCTGGTAGCGGCAGATAGCTACCCCTCCAAACCCATTAAAGCGATTGTTCCCTTTGCCCCTGGAAGCACAACCGACCAAATTGGGCGCGCTTTTGCGGCAAAAATGTCTGAGTCATTAGGTCAACCTGTAGTTGTTGAAAATCGCCCTGGCGCAAATGGCCTGATTGGCGCAGATTTTGTAGCCAAGGCTCCCGCAGATGGATATACGATTCTCTTCGGGACCAACAGCACCAATGCGGCTCTTAAGAGTTTAGTTAAAAATTTACCTTACAACCAAGATACCGCTTTCACTCCCATTGGATTTTTTGGTTCCGCCCCACTTATTATTGCCATCAATAATGATGTGCCCGCTAAATCACTAAATGGATTTGTCTCTCTAGCTAAAGCCAATCCAGGAAAAATGACTTTTGCTTATGCAAGTACATCACAGCGTGTTTCATCAGAAATGCTTGCAAGCTTTGCGGATATCAAAATGATTGGGGTCTCATACAAAAGTGGGCCCAATGCAATGACTGATTTAATTGGCGGCCAGGTGAATATGTTTACATCTGACTTTGGAGTTTCTTTGCCGCAGGTTCAAGCAGGCAAAATCCGCGGCTTAGCCGTCACCTCTCTGAAGCGCTCGCCGGCTATTCCGGAGCTACCTACGGTAAATGAAGCATTGGGCATCAAGGGTTATGAACTTATCGCCTTTTTTGCGGCATTTGGTCCGGCGGGTATGCCAAAAGATGCTGTCCTAAAGCTTAATCAAGCCATTAATAGTGCAGCCAAGTCAAAAGATCTAGTAGAACGACTTTCTGCAAATGGTTTTGAAACCCAACCAGGAACGCCTGAAGCCCTAGGTCAAAAAATCAAACTAGAAACCGCTAAGTGGGCCAAAGCTATTAAAGAAGCCGGCATGGAACCAGAGTAATTCAAGGAGCCTTATTGCTGACTTCGATTTGGAGAATCTTGGAACCCATTAGAGCGGTAAGTGAGAACTAAGGTATCTCGATAGCCATATTTTGCTATTGGTTGAATGGGTGTTGATTCATGAATCATGCGCTGATCATTCATTAACAATAAAGACCAAGGTTGTGTAAGGGTGAAACGTAATCCCGCAGAGCCAGAGGTATCAAATATTCTGGTCTCACCACCCTTAATACCTTCTCGATCCAACAAAAAGACTGCTACAAAATCAACACCATCGCGATGGGCGCCTTCAGGTGTTGGACGTCCGATACCATCAGTAGTGTCAATCCGAAATTGATGCGCTTCAACAAACCAAGTATTCACAGACTTTAGGCCATTCAAGATATGCGCAAGTCCGAGCAAAACAGATTGCCAAGCAGAACTGCTTACTAACTCACCCTGTATAGGCTCAAACCAGCGCTCAATCCCACCATGCAATGCGTTGTAATCCAGTGATTGCCAGTGTGCGCGATGCGGAACCAAGGTGAGCTCATCGCCCTTAATCTCATAGCTAGCATGTCGACGAAAGCGGTAGCGCCCACCATCTTTTAAATAAGGATCGCGGGGCAGGTTTTCCCAATACTTCGTGAGATCTTGAAGCTTAGATAGCTCTGTATTACTAAATTTAGCAACCGTCTCAGCAGATACCACAGCAAAGCCGTCATCACGCAAAGCTTGATCGATCTGCTTTAGAGGGGTCAGTGTAGGCGCAAGGCCTGTAATCGTCATAGGTCTATTTTAGGTCATGCAGCAAAAATGCGTTAATCCAACTGAGCTCCGGATGCTTTCACAATTTTTGCCCACTTTACCAACTCGTCCTTAAGTAAAGAGCTCAACTTATTAGTAGAGACTGGTGCAAGATCCAAGCCTTGTGCGGATAGCTTCTCACGTACTTCTGATTTCGACAAGGTCTTCTCCATCGCTAACTGCACCTTCTTGACTACATCCGCACTAACACCAACAGGGGCAAAGATTGCTACCCATACCTCGCCAACACAATCAGGATAAGTTTCTGCAATAGTCGGGATTTCGGGCGCAGCACTCGAACGCTTAGCAGAGCTAATCGCGATCGCCTGAAGTTTTCCTGCCTTAATGTAATTGAGGGCTGATGGCAAACTCGCAAATGCCAGTGGCACTTGTCCACCTAATACATCATTAATTGCTGGGGCCACTCCCTTATAAGGGATATGTTGCATTTCAATACCAGCGCTCGCATTAAGCATAGCGCCCAATAAGTGACTAATCGTGCCATTACCAGCCGAGGCATATGACAACTCCCCAGGCTTCTTCTTGGCCGCAGTAACGACGTCTGCTAGTGTTTTATAAGGAGATCCCGGTGGAGACACCAATACATAAGGTGCTGCTCCAATGTAATACAAAGGCACAAAATCATTTACAGGATCAAAGCCAGGATTTTTATACAAGGAAGGATTGATGGCTTGTGCACTATTGATAGTGAGCAGTAAGGTATAGCCGTCCTTGGGTGAGCGTGCAACACTTTGTGTGCCTATGTTGCCACCGGCACCAGGTCTATTTTCAACCACAATAGAGGCCCCAATTGCTTCACCAAATGATGGCGCAATTAAACGCGCCACAATGTCATTAGTGCCGCCCGCCGCCTGAGGAACCACCATAGATATAGGCTTGCTTGGGTAGGCTTGTGCCTGAACCCCAATAGAGGCAAGCAATCCTAAAGCTAAAAATATATGTTGAATTAACCTACTCATATCCACATCCTTTTTAATGAACCAAATTCAGGCGGTGACGCACTTCACCCACATGCCCTTTGAGGTCATAAAGCTCTTTAGCATCCAACATGGATACCTTAATATTTCCAACACGCCTCTCGATATCTACAAGATCCTTAAAGTTCTTTTCTTTTAACGCTGGATTTTGCGCATTTCTCTCGATCACCTTAAGCTCTTCATATACCTGGGCCAACTTCAATCGTAAGAAGAAGTTCTTAGTCGAAGGAATATAAGTAAATAGTGGAATCAAAATCACCAGCAATGGAATCACAATCTTGACAAAACGCCCAGCCCAAACTGCCGTCCAGAATGGCAAGTGACGATGTAAGAATGAAGGTCCATCCTTTAAATAGATTTCCGCATCCACATGCAAAGGAAAATCCAAACCCGAGCTCGACGGAAACTCGCCCACTTTTTGTAAGCGTGAATAGGTTTTCAAAATATCGTATGAAGCCCCAAGCAAAAGTGACACCAAGGCCGGGCTGACATCATCATGAGCAACCAATGTTGCAGTGGCTGCCATCACTTGGATATCTTGACGTGGCTGATCAAACTCAATGCTCAATAAACCCCTGGGAACTACCACTTTAGATAGGTAGGTTAAATTGCGGGTGTAAGCATCTGCTTGATCAAAACTCATCAAACGAAGACCAGGAACAGAGTAAAACTTATGCAAAATCGGCGCCTCAGCTGCGGCGACAATAAATACCGCATCTAATTGGCCATTATTTAATTTTGCGATAGCCTCATCTGGCTTGAGCTTTTCTAGTTTGATCTCATCTTCAGAAATACCGCTTGCTCGCAATAGATCTTTAGCAAGCACTAAAGTACCGCTTCCTTCATTACCTATCGAAACTCTTTTACCTTTTAATTGATTCAAGATAGTGAGTTGCCCACCATCATTCTTGAATGCGGCATCACGATACCAAACCCAAATCGGCTCATAAAACATGCCTGCAATTGACACTAATTTTGGATATTCATTCAGATTAGCAACACCACCCTGCACCATTGCAAAATCAACTCCGGACTTGGGATCATTCAAAAGAGCTAGATTATCTAATGTTCCACCAGTAGATCGCACCTTGAGATCAACACCCTCTTTGGCTATTTCTGTTTTCAGGCGCTCACCAAACTGGTAATACAGCCCTGTAGGAAAGCCGGTAGCCATTTCGATCGACTTGGGGGGCGGGGGAACCAAGATCCAGAGTACGGCAAAGAAAATGATTAGTAACGCAAAAAAGCCAGTTACTAGCGCTATAGGGTTATAAATTTGTCTTTTGATGAAATTCATTGAAATCTCTTATGTTTTTTGCATTATGCCCCGAGCAAAGCATTAGGCAAAGGTTTCAAACAGGTCGAATAAATCACGATAAGATGAGGCTTTTAAGCAGCCCTAAAGAATATGATGAATTCAGCAAAAAACAAAGTGGCCCTAGTTACTGGCGCAGGTACTGGCATTGGACGGGCTGCCGCCAAGGCTCTTCTCAAGGGGGGCTATCAAGTAGTACTCACCGGACGTAATCTGGATAAATTAGAAAAGGCTATTCTTGATATTGGCGGCAATCAAAGCAACTGTCTTGCGGTTGCTTGTGATGTTGGGAAGCCCGATGAAGTCAAAAATCTATTTACAGCGCTCAGCAATAAATTTGGTCGTATTGATGTGCTCTTTAATAACGCTGGTATGGGAGCGCCTGCCATACCAATGGAAGACTTAAGTTACGAGCAGTGGATGAATGTAGTCAATGCCAACCTCTGCGGTGCATTCTTGTGCTCACAAGAAGCGATTCGAATGATGAAAGCACAATCTCCACAAGGCGGCAGAATTATCAATAACGGCTCAATCTCTGCACATGCACCACGTCCAATGTCGGCACCTTATACAGCCACTAAACATGCCATCAGCGGCTTGACTAAAACCATTGCATTAGATGGGCGCCCTTTCAATATTGCGTGCGGTCAAATCGATATCGGCAATGCTGCAACAGAGATGACTGAACGGATGGCTGCTGGAATCATGCAGGCAGATCAGTCTATTAAAGTGGAGCCACGCATGGATGTAGATCATGTTGGCGAAGCCGTACTGCATATGGCCCAACTTCCATTGGGGAGCAACATTCTGTCGATGACCATCATGGCAACCAATATGCCATTTGTAGGCAGAGGCTAAAACGTTACTGGCGAACTTGGTCGACTAGTAGACGAATATTGCTCGTACCAACCTTAATGGTCTGCACTGAAGAGATTAAATCTCCCGGTTCAGGCTTAGCCATCCCTGTCTTAGAAATGCGTACCTCGATACTCGCCTCAGATAATTGAGAGAGAGGCGCACTGGGATTCATGGCCAAGGAATCATTCAATGTAAAGCTCATTGGAAAGTCAGCTACAGGCACCTTCAAGACAGCCACGGGCACACGCTCACCAGGTTTACGTGCAATCACCATCAGAATATCGCCAGGCTTAATCTTGGATTTAAGATCAGCAGACAATTCAATCTTCCCACTAATGCCTTTTGCAGCTGAAGCAACTGGCGCAGAAGTAGGCAGACCACCCTTAGAACGCGCCTCAGCAATAGACCCTTGAATTGCGCGTGCCTCATCTGTATTGGGCGGGAGTTGCTGAGCGAGCCTTTCCCAAGACTGTACTGCTGCCTTATAGTTTCCAGAACTATACGATGCGGTTCCAGAAAGCCAAAGCGCCATTAAGTTATTGGGGTCCAGCTTTAAGGCTTGATTAATCAACTGTGAAGGCTTGCCAACAAAGCTACCATTTGCATTACTAGCTAATACATCGGCGTAGTCAGCCAACAATTGCGGATCAGAATCAATAAAGCTACCAGCGCGCGCATATGCTTTAGCAGCATCTTCGTCGCGACCCAAGATTCGATAAGAACGAGCCAACATCGCCCAGCCCTTTAAGTTGCTAGGATCTTTTTCCATTTTGATGGCAAATTCGGCCACCATTTTTTCAACACCTTCTTGGGTGACGGGTTTTTCAGAATTGTTTTGGGCTATGCGGACAACATCCCCCAAAGAGAAATACAGAGCCGAAGATAGCAAGACAACAAAGATGCACAGTCCGACTGCAGTCTTCTTTGAGAAGCCGGCAACTTCACGATCATCCTCTTCGATGGTGTCTTGAAAAAGTCTCTGACGCATTTCAGCATGAGCAATCTCATAATCCGCTGAAGTGATTACACCGGCCGTATGTTCGACCTCTAATTTATCTAACTCTTCTCGGTATATGACGGCATTCATCTGACGGCGAGATACCGCCGAGCTCTTCGCAGGGAAAATGAAGGGGCGCAGCAGCAATACCAATGCCAATACCATAAGCAGAAATGCGGGAATTAAAAAGCTAGCCACTTATCTCATCCCTCTTTCTTATCGCTTGCATCTAATAATGCATCGATTTTTTGATTGTCAGCTTCAGTCAGAGTCACATTAGGCACACTACTATTTCTGCGTCTTAAATACATTAATAAGCCAGCAATACCCAGACCCAAAATAACAAATGGACCAATCCACAGCAACCAGGTCACCGGCTTCACTGGCGGGCGATACAGTACAAAATCGCCGTAGCGCTCGACCATAAACGAGCGGATTTGATCATCGCTCTTACCCTCTTGAATCAATATCCGGATTTCACGGCGCAAATCATTGGCTAAATCCGAGCGTGAGCCAGCCAAAGACTCGTTCTGACAGACCAAGCAGCGCATTTCTTCCGAAATACTTATGAGACGCTGCTCTGTTACGGGATCATCCGCAAGTGGTGCAGCATCTTTGGAAAATGCGCTCCCTAAACTAAATATGCAAACAGCGATTAAGAAAATTCGCCTCATGATTTCTTCAGCTCACTCAGCATGGGATAGATTTTTTGATTCAATAAATCCATTGTCAACGGACCAATGTGTTTAAAGCGAATCACCCCGGCCTTATCAATGATGTAAGTCTCAGGCACACCATAGACGCCATAATCAATACCAACTCGTCCATTACCATCAAAGGCCGAGAGTAAATAAGGATTACCTTGTTTTGCCAGCATCGCTAAAGCATCTTCACGTTTATCTTTATAGTCCAAACCAACCACTGGCGCCATTTGTGACTTAGCTAGCTCAACCAATACAGGATGTTCTTCACGACAAGCTACACACCAGGACGCCCAAACATTCAGAACCCACACTTGACCCTTCATGCTTGTAGGTGAAAACGTTTTATTAGTATCGGCCAATTGAGAAACTTCAAAGGCAGGGGCGGGCTTATTAATTAATGGTGAAGGGACTTCATGCGGATCACGATTTAAGCCAATAGCCAAAAAGACTACCAGGCCTACAAACAAGATCAGAGGGATTAAGAATTTTGCTTTCATGCGAACTTGCTCTTTAACTTCAGTCGATAGCGCTTATCCGACATAGCCAACACGCCACCTAAAGCCATCAACAAGCAGCCGCCCCAAATCCAATCTACAAAAGGCTTGTAGTAAACACGCACAGCCCAGGATTGATCGCCTAACTCTTCACCTAGCGATACATAAATATCGCGGGTAAGCCCAGCATCAATCGCTGCTTCCGTCATCGGCATCGTTGATGAAAAGTAACTTCTCTTCTCGGGATAAAGACTAATCTGATCACTGCCATTTTTAGATAGCAAGAATGTACCGCGCATTGCCTGGTAATTCGGGCCACGAGCAGCACTAACACCCTGCAGCTGGATTTGATATCCGCCAACACTAACTGTATCGCCAGCAGACATACGCACATCTTTTTCTTCTTGATAAGCGCCGACCATCGTAACGCCAATGACAAAAACTGCAATACCTAAATGCGCCACCTGCATGCCAATAAAAGAACGGGTTGGTTTTCCGGCTTTAGCTTGGCGAATAATTTGCATACAGCCCGAAGCGATTACCCAAAAAGCCAACATGAAGCCCATGCCTGCAAGCCAAGTAAATTGACCCATGATCAAAGGGATTGCAACGCCTGCAATGAGAGCGACCGCACCCGCAAGCCATAAACGTTTGATGATGCTAATTAAATTACTCTGTTTCCAGCTCGCCCAGGGACCAATACCCATTAATATCAATAATGGCACCATGATGGGAACAAATACACTATTGAAATATGGAGGACCTACAGAAATCTTGCCTAGATGTAAGGCATCAATCAATAATGGATAGAGCGTTCCCAACAAAACAGATCCGGCAGAGACCACTAAGAAAACATTTCCTAGCAAGATCAATGTCTCTCGTGAACTTAAGCTGAATTTACCACCCATCGAACTCTTAGGCGCGCGCCATGCGTAAAGCATCAGAGACGAACCTACTACCAGTGATAAGAAGATGAGAATAAAAATGCCACGCCTTGGATCGGTTGCAAATGCATGAACCGAAGTCAGGACACCCGAACGAACCAAGAAGGTTCCTAGCAGCGACAAAGAGAATGCGGTAATTGCCAACAGCACAGTCCAGCTCTTAAAGCCGCCACGCTTTTCGGTAACCGCTAAAGAATGCAATAAGGCAGTACCCACGAGCCAAGGTATAAAAGAGGCGTTCTCAACGGGATCCCAAAACCACCAACCACCCCAACCTAATTCGTAATAAGCCCACCATGATCCTAGAGCAATGCCGAGGGTCAGGAAAACCCAAGCAGCGGTTGTCCAAGGACGCGACCAACGAGCCCAAGCTGCATCCAACCTTCCGGACAATAAAGATGCAATCGCAAATGCAAAGGCTACTGAAAAACCGACGTAGCCCATGTACAACATTGGCGGATGAAATACTAAACCTGGATCTTGCAAAAGTGGATTTAAGGAACGGCCATCTTGCGCCGCAGGCAATAGGCGCTCAAACGGATTGGAGGTTGTTAAAACAAACAGGAGCAGACCGCTAGTGACCAAGCCCAGAACACCAATCACTCGCGCCACCATAAAGTCATCTAATGCTTTAGAAAGCTGTGCAACCAAAATGGTCCAGGTAGCTAGCAAGAAGATCCATAACAAGAGCGACCCTTCATGACCGCCCCATACTGCGCCCAATCGATAAATCACCGGCAGCTGTGAATTCGAGTGCTCAGCAACATAAAGTACAGAAAAATCATTAGCGTAAAAACTCCAAGCCAAGATTCCAAAAGCAATCGCCAGCAATAAGAAAACCGTTTGCGCAGCAGGTCTAGCTAGCACCAACCAATCACGTCGGCCATAGTACGCACCTAGTAATGGCAAAACCCCCTGAATGCAAGCAACACAGAGCGCCAGAACTAACGCGTAATGCCCAAACTCAGGAATCATTTATTACTTCCATTTTTTTGAGCTTGCTCTAAAGCATGCTTGGCTTCAGGAGGCATATAGTTTTCGTCATGCTTAGCCAGCACTTCGCTAGCAATAAATTCACCATCCGTATTCATGCGGCCTTGGATCACAGCACCTTTACCCTCTTTAAATAAATCAGGAAGAATGCCGGTATAGGCCACAGGGATATCTTTTACGAGATCAGTAATCACAAAGTGCACGGTTAAGCCGTCACGCTTTAATGAGCCATCTTTTACCATGCCACCAATTCGGAAAGCCTGGCCTTGAGGTGCTTTGCCTGCTGCCACCTCACTTGGGGTGACATACAAAGCAATATTGCTATTGAGGGCATTCAAAATTAAGAGCGCAGCTACACCGATCGCGATCAGGGCTGCAACAATCATCAATGCACGTTTATGTCTAGGCTTCACTTACCAATCTCTTTATCAAACTGCTCTGCTAATTGCTCTTGCTTCAACCGACGTACGATTGCTCTAAAACGAGCACGCACCATTAAGGGTTCTAGTATTAATACCAGCGCACAAACACCAAAACTGCTCCACACATACAGCGCGTAGCCACCCATGGCAAAAAACTCAGAAGGGCTATTCCACATCAGATTTTCACCTCAATTGATTGTCTCACCCAATCAGCATGGGCTTCACGCTCCAGAATGATTGCCCTCACTCGCATTAAGGTGACTGCAATGGTGTACATCCAAAGACATAAGGCCATCAACAGCATTCCCCAGAGCATGGTTTGTGCCATTGCTGGAGCTTTTGTGAGAGAAACGGAGGCGCCTTGATGCAAAGTATTCCACCATTTCACTGAGAAATAAATAATCGGTACGTTTACAACGCCTACCAAAGCCAAAATGGCACTCGCCTTGTCCGCACGTCGCGGGTCATCAATAGATGCTCGCAAAGCAATAAAGCCCAAATACAGAAATAAGAGAATCAGTTCTGAGGTTAGGCGTGCATCCCAAACCCACCAGGCGCCCCACATAGGCTTGCCCCAAAATGCGCCAGTCCATAAAGACAGAAATGCCATCCAAGCACCTATTGGAGCAAGAGCCTGGGCCATCATGGCAGATAAACGGGTATTAAAAACCAGTCCTAGTCCTGCCCACGCAGCCATAACTAAATAAATGAACATCGACATCCAGGAAGCGGGCACATGAATAAAAATGATGCGATAGCCCTGCCCTTGAACAGCGTCCACCGGTGCAACAAAAAAGCTAACCCAAAGACCAGCAGCACCAAACAGAAAAGCCAAGACCCAGAAGAACGGAGTAAGCTTACCCGCCACCGGATAAAAAGTGCTGGGGCTAGATAACTTAAACCAGTTAACCAAGCGGTGATTAGAAAAATTATTTATCAGATTCATTCAATCGCAATCTTTACAGCTGCACTACTTACCCAAGGAACAAATGCTAAAGCCAAAATCAATAATGCGCCTAACAAAGAAAAATGGCCTGACGTTTCCAAACCCACACTATTGGCATATACAGCTCCGGCGCCAAAAATGAGAACCGGAATATATAAAGGCAGTATCAATAAACTTAATAAGAGGCTGCCACCTCTAACACCTAAGGTCAACGCCGCACCTATTGAGCCCAGCAAGGATAGCACTGGAGTACCCAATAATAGAGTTCCCATCAGCACATACAAAGAACTAGCATCTAAATCAAACTGAATACCGATGATCGGGGCCAAGAGCACAAGTGGTAGCCCGCTAACCATCCAATGAGCAATAATTTTTCCAGTCACCAACAAGACCATGGGTTGAGGTGACAAGGCAAGCTGCTCTAAGGCACCATCTTGATAGTCTGCGGCAAACATACGCTGCAATCCCAATAGGGTCGATAGCAAGGCCGCAACCCAGAGAACCCCGGGCGCAATCTTACGCAGCAAAGCAGCATCCGCACCAATACCCAATGGAAACAAACTCGTAACCACGACAAAAAAGAAAAGGGCTGTAAGCACCTCACTCTTGCGGCGCATAACCAAGAGCAAATCACGGCGAATGATAGCGAGCAAGGCATTCATAAATCTAGCACCCTCACACGTGGAAGATCAACTTCTTGATGACTAGTCAGAATTGCTAAACCACCTTGCTCTACATGCTCAGTTATCAGTCCTTGTAAATCTTGTACGGCATGAATATCAAGTGCATTGAATGGCTCATCTAAGATCCATAACTTGGCTTGACGCGTCAACATACGCGCCATTAATATCCGACGTTTTTGTCCAGCCGATAAACAGCTAACTGGTAAGTTCTCACGCCCACGAAAACCAAAACGCCAGAGAGCTGCTAAGGCCTTATCGCCTGGCAAATGAAAATCATCAAGCACTGCATACAGCTGCAGATTTTCTAATGCAGTGAGATCTTCTTTAAGAGCATCACGATGCCCCAGGAATAAAAGTTCACGATGATAAAGAGAAGGGTCCTTAGCGATTGACTGATGATTCCAAAGAACCTCTCCCGCTTCTGGTTTAGCTAAACCCGTCAGAAGCCTTAAGAGACTCGTTTTTCCAACCCCGTTCTCGCCACGTACATGCAAGCACTCTCCAGCCGTCACTGTGAGATTCAGACCCTGAAATAACTGTCGCTCACCACGGATACAACTCAGCGCACGGGCTTCGAGCATCAAAAGCGGTTTATTGAAGGAGGAGTAAGTATCAACTGTCATGAGGGCTTAGGGCTTGAATCAACCACCCATGGCATTGTCCAAGAGCCCCTGAGAGCTGTCAAACCAGCAAAAGTGGAATTAAAGGAATAATCCCTTTTAATTCAATTACTTATGCAATTATAAACCGAGTCGACTAAGAATGAAAAAACCACCCGTAGGTGGTTTTTCAGATGCCATCAGCCCTACAAAAGGAATTACTCCTTTTTAGAGCCCTCAATGGCGATCATGATGGTCACATCGTCACCTACGTTCGGGGCGTATTTGCCCATATTGAACTCTGTACGCTTAACCTTAGTTTCGGCATTAGCTCCGCAATAATCAACACCAGACATTGGGTGTTTTTTGCACTCAAAGTTAGTAATTTTTAGTGTAACTGGCTTGCTTACGCCCTTCAATGTCAGCACACCTTTTAGGGCAACCGGTTTGTCACCTTTAAAAATCATGTCGTTTGATTGAAAGCTAGCAGTAGGAAATTGAGTGGTAGATAAAAAGTCTTCGCTTTGAATATGGCTATTAAACAAAGTAGATCCTGTATCAACAGATTTCGTATCAATAGTGATATCTGCACTGCCTTTTTTCGCGGCTTGATCAATTGTTACAGTTCCAGCAACTGCATTAAAGCGGCTAGTCTGCGTAGAGAATCCTAAATGGTTATATTCAAACTGAGCAAAGGTATGGTTAGCATCAGTAGCATAAGTTACTGGCGCAGCAAAAGCAGAGCTAAGACCAATTGTTGCAAATAAAGCGATAAGTAATTTTGATTTCATGTAATTCTCCTGATTAAAAATTGAATAACTAAGTTAGTAAAAATGAGTTTAGATAAGTTAATTTGTAAAACTATTTTTGATTTAAGACTAAGTGAACATTGACTGGCACCTCATTGGCAACCGCGGAAGTATCTGCCCAATTTCCAGCACCTAAGCCAAAATCTAACCTCAGTACCTGAAAGCTGGCATCAAAGACCATCTGCTTGCCTTGCGGCTGATACTTGACAGAAATCAACAGTGGTACTGCTTTACCCTTAATGATTAGGGTTCCATGGGCATCCAAACTATTAGGGCCTGTGGACTTAACAGAGTCAGTAACATAGCTTGCAGTTGGGAAGAGCTTTGTACTAAACCAGTCTTTTCCTTTTGCTTCTTCTTGTAACTCTTCTCCACCAGCGTTAAAGCTAGAGATCTCAATGATGAGATTGGCCTTCGCTTTTTCTGGCTCGTCCGGGTTAAATACAACCTTCCCTGAAAATTTTCCAAAACTTCCAGAGATCTTTGAGCCCATCAATTTACTTGTAAAAGTAATTTTGCTTTTCGCGGCATCAATAGATGAATACTCCACCGCATAAGCTGAGCTTGCAGCGCCAATAAATAGCATAGCTAATAAAGCTTGTGCCAATATCTCAAAACGTAATGAGAATTTACTTTTCATGGGTAGAGCCTCCAAAGGTCATGCGGCTTATTAAGCCATCTTTATCGATAAATTGATGCTTTAGTGCAGCCAAAATATGAAGCCCAACCAAAGCCATTAAGCCGTTAGCCAGAAACTCATGGATCTCTTTCAGCTGATGGCCAAGTGCCTTATCTTTATCTACCAAATCCGGCAATTCAAATAAGCCAAAGTAGTTGACGGTATAGCCCTTAGCGGAACTCATTAACCAGCCCACAATCGGAATCAGAAGCATTAGTAAGTACAGTGCAAGATGGGTTAGCTTCATTGCACGCTCTTGCCATGCTGGCATTGCGATGTTTAATGCAGGAGCAGGTTGAATTGCACGCCACAACAAACGTAGCACCACCAAAAAGAATATGGTGACACCAAGCCATTTGTGCCAGCTGATTCCTGTAATTCTGACTGGGCTTAATGGCATATCAGCCACAGCAATTGCAATTGACCATGTTGCAAATATCAAAAGCGCCATCACCCAATGTAAGATGATGGCAATTGAGGTGTATCTGACTTTATTCATTAGCCGCGCAACTGCTTGGTAATTTTTGCAATGCGCTCACCGTACAGCCTTGCAGTCTCTAAATCACCCGCATTCACTTCATCAGCACTTGCATCCGATGGTGTTTGCATCATTGCACCTGCAGATGAGCCTACGTAGTTAATGTCATCACGCTTAGCCGCTTTCGAATTCGAAGGCATCAATCCAGTACCAACCCAAAGGCCAGAATGCTGCATAGCCAAAGTAAAGAAGTAATGCAAGGTTGAATGCTTATCCCCATTCATCGTTGCTGAATTCGTAAAGCCACCGAAGACTTTGTCTTTCCACTGCTGTGAAAACCATGGCTTAGAACTAGCATCAGAAAACTTCTTAAATTGCCAGCTAACCGAACCCATATAGGTTGGAGAGCCAAACACAATCGCGTCAGCATCATTAATTGTCGCCCATTGTTCATCAGTAATATTGCCCTCAGCGTCAATGGCAATCAATGTTCCATTAGCGCCTTTAGCAATAGCCTCAGCCTGCTTTACGGTGTGTCCATATCCACTATGAAATACGACAGCTACTTTAGTCATTACATTCTCCTTCAAATTTTCAACTTGATTAAAAGATGTCTTTCAACAACTTGAGTGATTCTTCGAGCTGCTTTAATTCATCTGACGATAATTTTTTAAATGCTTTACTTAGATACTCTAAATGCTCCGGAAATACTTGTTTAAATACAGACTGACCTTCTAGTGTTAATCCAATGAGTTGACTACGGGCATCTTCAGAATTTGTTTCTCGAAGAATAAGACCTTTGGCCCCCAATCGCTCTAAGACACCAGTTAGAGTGCCCTTAGTAACCAATGTTTTTTCTCCCAACTCTTTACAGGTCATTGGCAATTGATTTCCCAATGTGGCAATCACATCAAACTGGGTCATTGTTAAACCCATTGCCGCTATATGCGGAGCTGAATAACGCTCAAATGCTTGATATGAAGAAACGAGGTTTCTCAGGGCGGGTAAAAAGTTCATAAATCCTATTTAAAGTACTAGTTAGAACTAGTTTAGTACTAATACGAACTAAATACAAGTAAATCCAATAAAAAACCCCACAAATTCTGTGGGGTTTAGGCTCATTCTTCGATATTCCTCAGAATTGAACTATTTCACCCTCAGTCATCGGAATAATTTTGATATTGCTACCCTTCATAGCCTCCTGAAACTCGGCTAACGTACCTTTAGTCATCGGGTTAGAGTTGTAGTGCATTGGGATCACCATCTTTGGCTTAATCCATGTGCGTAATGCAAAGGCAGCATCATCAGGAGCCATTGTGAAATTTCCTCCAATCGGAACCATCACTAGATCAGGCTTGTAGTGTTCACCAATAAATTTCATGTCACTAAACAAGCCGGTATCGCCCATGTGCCAAATCTTAAAACCGTTCTCAAGCTCAATAATAAAGCCCATAGGCTCGCCGGCGGGATATGACTCCATTTTGTCTGTAGCCGGATTTTTCCAAACCAATAAAGAAGAGTGCTCTGCTTGAACTGCAGTAACCTTGATTCCAGGCGCAGGTGTTACGCGACCCGTTTTATTAAAGCGATAACCCAAGTCTGCTGGCAGAATTCCCAAAGTAGTTAGTGGCGTCACCATATCAGCCGGACCATATAACTTGATGTTATTCATCTTAGCAATAGCTGGCGCATCACCAAGATGGTCAACGTGAGCATGCGTGACTAGCAATACGTCAATCGGACCAATTGCTGCCAAATCATTCTTATAAATCGGCGGCGTCTTGGGTCCGCCAGTAATCCAGGGATCAATCAGAATCATTTTTCCCTGAGGAGATTTAATCCGGAAACCTGCCTGTCCAAGCCATAGCGCCTCAGCCTTACCCTGAGCACCGACAGCTGGAGAATTCTGCGCATTACTGAGTGAGGCTGTTGAAACTAATATTGCTGAAAGTAATACACCCAAACCGCTTTTAGTTGAAAAGCATTTCATTCATTCATCTCCTGATGATTGTAGTAATCAAGAAACTATAGACCAAATTGAATGTTTAGGCTTTTGACGCAATGCGTCAATTTTCTCAGCGCTATTTCCAGAAAAGGGAAATCTTTTGTGATGAGTTAGCTTTAATAGAAAGCACTCTCTTTTGAATCGCCTCTTGGTAAGATGCCTCAATCACATAGTCACCAGACTCGAGATTAATCAGCATATAAGGTCCATCGGCCTGGGCATCAAAAATGATCTGTTTTTTGGAGTTCATGATTTTGATCGTTGCCCCGAAGATCCAAACTCCTCTGCCGTTTTCTATTTGAGACATTTCCAATAGCAATGGCCATTGCTTTGCATCAGCCAAAATCGCAACAGTCTCACCCTCGCCCACACCACCAGTAATATAAGAAATTCCCTGTGAATACTGCGTCTCAGGAATTTGCGCCAAAGCCCATGGGCTCAATAAAATCAGTTGGGTGGTAATCAGAATTTTGAGAAGTGTTTTCATGCATCTATCTTACGTCCGATTAGTGCATAAAAAAAGCCCCGCATTCACGGGGCTTGTGTGCGCTAAGACACTTAAGCCTATGGCGTCATTACGATAGCGCCTGAAACTTTTCGCCCTTCAGCAGCACGATGCGCATCAGCGGCTTGCTCTAAGGAAAACTTAGCGCCGATTTGTACTTTGACCTGCCCTTTGGCAATTGCATCAAATACTGCTTTAGCATTTTCTTTTAACAAGGCTGGTGTAGCGTTGTGTGGAAATACGGAAGGTCTAGTTAAAAACAGGCAGCCCTTCTTATTTAAGATCTCAGGCTGAATTTCTGGAGCTGGGCCTGAAGCAGCGCCAAATAAAGCAACTGTTCCAAAAGGAGCGGCGCAGTCTAATGAGCCTAAAAAGGTAGTTTTAGCAACAGAGTCATAGACCACATTGGCTTTTTTACCACCAGTGGCCTTAATCACTTCCTCTGCCCAATTTGCTTGAGAGTAATCAACAACCGCATCGCAACCCGCCTCCTTAGCAGCCGCAAACTTTGCTGGCGAACCCACGGTGCCAACAACAAATGCGCCCAAGGCTTTTGCCCAGCCAGCCAAAATTTGACCAACACCACCAGCAGCTGCGTGCACCAGCACTACATCACCGGCTTTTACTTTATAGGTTTTCTGTACAAGGTATTGCGCAGTCATTGCTTTGAAGAAAACAGCTGCAGCCACCTCATCAGAAATATTGCTTGGCAGAACAACCAATTTATCGGCAGCTACATTACGTGCGCTTGCATAAGCACCAATCCCGGCATTCATATAAACAACGCGATCACCCACTTTTAAATCAGTGACGCCTTCGCCCAAGGCCTCAACCACACCCGCAGCCTCATGCCCAAGTCCCGTAGGCATCTCTAATGGATAAACGCCTGAGCGCTGATATACGTCAATGAAATTAAATCCAATGGCAGTTTGACGGAGCTGCACTTCACCTTTTGCAGGTGGTGGCAATTCTTTATCAATCACTTTGATTACGTCTGCACTACCTAGTTCAGTAAGACTAACGACTCGAGCTTTTGTCACAGGTCACCTAATTATTTTTTTATAGAGAAAAAACATCATACAGTAAGGGCGCCAACAGAATCCTCTTCAATTACCGCCCAAGTACTATCACCTAACTTCTTCACTGCCATCGAATAAGTCCAGCCGTCTGGAATCCCACAGCTCCATTCTTTTGGGCCATTTTGAATTAGTACATTGGTGGCATTTCTGCCGTCAAAGTACAGATGGTAAATTTTTCCATGAATAGGATTAAAGCCAAATTTAGCGCTATGCACCATCTCAGTAGCATCTAATCTTGCTTGTAGAGCTTTGGCCTGTTTCATCAAGACTTCAGCCTGCTCCATAATGCGGTCGTACTCAAGCTTGGCATTTTGGCGGGCTACATTAACAGCCTTATCTTTTTCCTCAGTAACTTTGATGGGCGCAAATACAGGAGCACCCACCTCCATTGGATATTCAATCCCAGCATGTCGCGCTGGATCGGTATCTTCGATTCTCATGAAATGCCCTGAATGTACTAATTTAATAAATAGATGCGATTACTTAATCAAGCCACATGCAATACGTGGACCAGAATTTCCTGCAGGCTGGGATTTGTAATCATCCGGATCTCTATGCACAACCACTGAGCGACCAACAATTCCAGTTGGGCCTGTGTTTACAGCAAATCCATGTAATTTAGCTGTGTAAGTTGCATTGCCATTGGCGTCAGACTTGATGTTAGGTAAATCTCCCGCATGACTCATGCCGCTATTAGGCATGCCATGGGATTTTGTTTCAGGATTGAAATGGCCGCCTGCACTGGTTGCATCCGGAGCGGAGCAATCCCCTTTTTCATGAACATGAAAGCCTTGCTCTGAGTTTGGCTTTAATCCCGAAAATTTACCATTAATGAGAACGTCATCACCTTGCCAGATGAATGCAACTTCACCCTTGGCCTGGGAACCTGATCTTGAGTCAAGGCTAGCGCTGGCTTTTTGACCTGTGCCTTGCTCCATCGATTGACATGCCACTAATGACAACATTCCTACGGCGGATAGAGCAATTGCAGCGTGCTTTAATTTCTTATTCATCTTGATCTCCTTGGATTAGACGCCCAAAGGCGACTTCCAGGAAAGTGTGACACAAATCCGGTGCTTTTGCTTAGCGCTTGTAGAAGCTTAAAGTCACCTCACCCAAATCAATCCCAAACTTACTCATCTTGGCCTTATTGAGCATTACTTTGGGGGTAATTAGGTACATCCAATCATTAAATTGCACGTTATAAATAGTGCCATCCACCGGTAAAGCGAGGGTATAGGTCCAATTCAGAGCATTCCCAGCGAGCTGGCCTTGTGCATCACCCACCACATCATCGGCCCTACCAATGTAATTACCTGGAGATTGCTCAGTTAGCGTCCAGATGCGTGTTTGCTTTGTGCCATCAGAATATTCAAAACGTTCATCTAAGGTTCCCACCTTTTTACCTTCAACTACCGTCCAATTTGCTTTGATCAGCACAGTAAAGCGCTTTTTCACTTCACCACTACGATCAGTAAAAATGCCATAGGCATCAATCGTTCCAGAAAAGTATTCACTCAGATCTAAAGTTGGTTTCTCGGCCGAATACTGAGAAACCTGAGGCGAGGAACATGAAACTAAAAGCACCCCACAAAATATTGCGAATGCAAAGCGTGTAAAAAAAAGTTTCATAGCTTAACAAGCCTCATTAAAAAGTGGTGGCGGGCAGGTTTGTCCCAATAGTTCTGTTCTGAGTTTAGGGGCACTTGTTTTAGGATCAAGCCAAATTCCAAAAAATGCTTTTGAAAACTCTGACCCAGGTATTTGTGCGATTTGCTTGCCATCGTGATAGAAAATCGTCCCTTGCTTAGGTGAATAGATGGCAGTCAAAGTTTGCCCCGACTCAACATTGGGCAAGAAAGACGCCAACTCTCTACCCCAAAGGGTGGCTTGATCATCTGACACACCAATGCGCTTCATTTCTTCCGCACTCCGGTTGGCAATTGATTTACCTGAGAAGGATTTTTGATAGCGCATATCCAATGCAAACTCAGAGGAGGATAGTGAGCCCACCCTATAAAAGGATGCATCATAAATATGTAGACCCCACCAAGTCAGTCGACCGCTTCCTTGAAGTTTTGCAGTGCCTAAATATGCTGGCACCTCCAATGGATCTCGAGCAAAGCTGATCGGCGCTAAGCAACACAGTAGTGCAGCGATGAGGAGGGGATAGACTTTCTTCATTGCTGCGCCGACCTTGACCGAGCCTTCACCAATCGTAGTGCTGCTGGCCCAAAAAGATTAGATATCGCGTGCCTATTCTTGGCAAAAAAGAGATAAGCTAATTTCAAGAATGGCTGAAGTGGCTTTCTTGAAAAAAACCAGGCCATACGAGGTAAGTTTGCACGACGATAGGCCTCAGGAAAAACTGAGACGCCCTGTATCAATTTGCCACTAGCAAACTGACCATACATCGCTGCCAATGCAGCCTCACAGGAGACCCCCACCTGTTGAGGCTCATACTGTTCGGAATTAATATCAACAAAGCCCAATAGATTATCTTGATTACGTCCGGATAAAAAGAGAATCTCCGCCTGGCACAACGGGCAAGCGCCATCGTAAAACAAGGTGAGCTTTTCTAATTGGGTCATTGTTCAGCAAGTTTACGGCTTATTCAATAAACTGGCTGACACAGATATTTTTAAGGTTGCTATGCAAAAAGAAGTTGCTCTGAACGTTTTTGGTGAACCCCTTATTCCCTGCTCTTTTGACCCTTTAACAGGGTTCTTTAGGGATGGATGCTGCAAAACCAATGAAGAAGATGTGGGTAGTCACTTAGTTTGCGCCATTGTGACAAATGAGTTTCTGCAATTTAGCCTGCAAAAAGGAAATGACCTCATCACCCCAAGACCAGAATATCAATTTCCAGGGCTGGTAGCAGGAGACCAATGGTGCTTATGCATTAATCGCTGGGTGGAGGCATTCAATGCTCAATGTGCGCCATTTATTAAATTGGAAAGCACTCACATCAAAGCCCTAGAGACTGTCCCCTTGAATGTCCTGAAAGAATATTCAAGAGAAATGTGAAAGCGTGAAAGCGTTTTATACAGACCACTTTGTATTGCCACTTCCAGAAGGTCATCGCTTCCCAATGGAAAAGTATTCACGCTTACGTGATTTGATAGGTAGAGAAGAAAATATAGAGCTTGTAGAAGCACCAGCAGCTACTGACACCCAAATTCTGTATGCCCATGACCCCAGTTATCTCATTAAAGTAATTGAGGGGAAGCTTTCCCCGCAAGAGCAAAGAGAAATCGGTTTTCCGTGGAGTGAGCGGATGGTGGAACGTTCACGTCGTTCAGCAGGCGCTACAGTGGCTGCAGCCAAAACTGCCTTAAGAGAAGGTATTGCCGCTAATCTTGCCGGTGGTACCCATCATGCTTATCGAGATGCTGGTAGTGGATTTTGTGTTTTCAATGACTCAGCTATTGCAGCTCGTACTTTACAAAAAGAGATTAGCCCATCCCTGAAGATTGCAGTGATTGATCTAGATGTGCATCAAGGCAATGGCACTGCCTCGATTTTGCAAAATGATGATTCTATTTTTACCCTCTCTATTCATGGGGAAAATAACTTTCCATTTAAAAAAGAAGAGAGCGATCTTGATTTAGGGTTAGCGGATGGCTGTGATGATGTAAGCTATTTGCATGCCCTGAACCAATCCCTGGATCAACTGGATACACGCTTCAAGGCAGACTGCCTCATTTTCTTGGCTGGCGCAGACCCCCATGAAGGTGATCGCCTAGGAAGACTGAATGTCAGCACAGAAGGAATGCGCTTGCGAGATGAGATGGTATTTCAGTATGGATTAGATAAGCAGCTACCCATCGCATTTTCAATGGCGGGCGGCTACGGTAAAGAAATTAAATCCACTATAGATATTCACTTTCAAACCATCAAGACCGCCCTGCAATTTCAGAAGCAATATTAAATCTTTAGCCCTTCTTTTTTGACGCGCTTTTTGGGCTAGCAAGATTGCTAACATTCTCGACACTCTTCTCGAAATTAGTAAACGAGTCTGCCATTGCAGCACGAATCAATTCAAAATTTTGCAGAGCATTATTAAATGATGTCTTAAATACAGAAACATAAGCTTCACTACCAAGCGGTGCGTTATCTGTTGCATCATTTACAAAGTGAATTAAGTCCGCCTTGGATTCTTGAATCATGGTTTCAGCAATATCGGCTAGCTCTTGATTGCCGCTTTTGAGCACCTGAACTAATTGGTTGTGATATTGGGAGATCTCTTTGGCCGCATCCTGCAGTACTTCGGCATGAACAAATTCAAATGCAGATCTCGGATCCTGAGTTTTCATCAACTCAGATACCTTCTTCTGAATCATGGTAGCCAATTCCTGCGTTGCCTGCTGATTAATCTGTGCGATTGCCTGAGCACTTTCAATCGCCACACGCCCGGCGGCCTTGGTTGCATCAATAGCTCTTTGTTGTCCTGGTATTGCATTCGTATCAAGTGATTTCTTGCTCATATCAGCCTTTCAGATGGATTGGTTCATCTACCAATCTACTCTCGTTCAGACGGGTTTCTATAGAGAAATACCAGTAGATCAGCCAGAGATAGGCAAAAGAAAAGCCCCAGCTATTGCTAGCTGGGGCTCTATCGCCAATAAGCCATGGGTAGACTCTGATTCTTACTTTGTATCTGGCTTCTTCTTTGGAAGACTATTCAGAGTCTCAGCACTATTGAGCTGTTGATCTACTAAGTAGAGCGTACCGCCATAGTTGGCTTGTAAATCGTATCCCGAGAGCCCCACCGTATAGAAGGTAATGTCAGGGTTAAAGGAACGAATCGTGCCGCCGGAACCAGCAGAAAAATTTGCGTCCACATCAATGCCACCACGACGACCATCAATCGAGGTCAACAAAAACTGATCAATCGCACCAGGTGTCTTAAAGATTGCCACTTGATATTGATCTTGATAGCCAGCCCCTAAGCCTTCACCTGTTTTGAGTGCTTGCATAAAAATAGGTTCTTTGCGTCGTTTATCAAACAAGACGCCTTCGCCACGAGCTACTACCAGCAAAACAATATTGACATTGGTCGTCGTAAAGACTGCATAGCCAGCCGCCTGATCAATTTCTTTTCGGACATCTGGATTTTGCTTCATTAATGCATCAAGACCAGTCTTTGACATCTTTAACGTAGCGTCACGCTTTTGAAGAATCTCTGCAGTAGTAAGTGGCTTGCCATCTTGACCAGTAGATTGGCAGCCAGATAGAAAGGATATCGCCAGCAAAGTTAAAGCGATATGTTTTGAAAAAGAATTAAATATCATAGTCATGGTCAAATTTATTTATACGGTTTGAATGGCAACGGGCGCCAACAGGATCGAAACATCAGCCTCAGCAGGCTTCGTCAATACATAAGAGAACACACAGGCTGCCAAAATAATGAGTGCACCTGCCACTAAGCTCCAAGTTCTGATATTCGACTTCAATTGAAAATTTTCCTTTTTATATTTACCATCTGCAATCGCCCCCAGATTCCATTTCAGGTGGATTTCCGCTCCCCGGGTTATGCGTTCTATTTTAAGGGCATACTAGAGTGACTATGAAAGCATCTCATTGGACACAATACTGGCATCAAATAGGTGCCACTCACCGACTCATCATTGTCGTGCTCGCTGGACTTGGATCTTATTTCGTAATTCCAACTAGCCAAGGCCCAATCGTTCGTTTGGCGCTTTCCTGGGTAATTGCTGGAGGGCTGTACTTGACGCTGACCTACATCATGATGTATTTCTCCACCCAAGAAAACATACTTAGCCTCTCAAAGAAAGAGGATGACGGTGCGGCGATGATTCTATTGATCATCGTACTTGCGGCAGTAGCTAGTTTAGTGACGATCGTGATCATTCTTTCGGGCATTAAAGCGCTACCCACCAATATTGCAATTCGTCATGTGGGGCTTGTTTTAGTAACCTACATCATTTCTTGGTTATATGTTCACACAGCATTTGCCCTTCACTATGCGCATGTGTACTACCAAGAACTGGATAAAACCAAAGAAGCCCCTTTGCTATTCGCCTCTAAATTAAGACCTACCTATGTAGACTTCCTTTATTTCTCAATGGTAATTGGTATGACTTGCCAAACCGCTGACATCAATATTGCCAGCTCCAGAATTCGGTTCGTGGTCATGCTTCAAGGAATGACTGCTTTTATCTTTAATGCCTCATTACTTGCTCTAGCAATTAACCTGATTTCAGGTGTGGTCGCGCTTTCCTAAATCACTATTGTTTTCTAGAGGCGCCTTTAAAAGAAAAGCCACCCTTTGAACTGACCCCCAAAAGTTGGACATTATGTCCAACCAAGGGGGTTTTGTTTTATGAGCAAGTACAGCAAGCAGTTCAAGCTAAAGGTAGTTAAAGAGTTTTTAAAGTCAGGCGGTCTCAGGCGG
>NZ_JACVPB010000008.1 GCF_018882085.1 Polynucleobacter sp. AP-Reno-20A-A9
TTACATCGAAATTTTTTACAACCCGGTTAGACGCCATAGTTACAACAATGGGCTTTCTCCGGTAAGATTTGAACAGCAGTACCAAGCGAGGTTGGGAAGTGTCTAGGATATTGGTAGCGATTCATTTTGCTTTGGCTGCGTGCGTTTCAATGTCAGTTGGACAAAGTATCGTTAAAACCGACAATGGAATTTTAGTCAGCACTAGCAATATGACTTTATATACCTTTGATAAGGATCAGGCGGGATCGGGCAAATCAAACTGCAATGGAGATTGCGCTATAAATTGGCCCCCATTACTTGTAGATAAAAATGCAACATCTTATGGTGACTACTCCATTATTACGCGCGATGATGGCAAGAAGCAGTTTGCCTATAAAGGTAAGCCTTTATATTTCTTCAGCATGGACAAAACGCCTGACGATCGTAATGGCGATAACTACTTAAATGGTGCTTGGCATATTGTTAGGATGTAATCTGCTGGCAATATGGAGAGCCGCCTTAGGGCGGCTTTCTCTTTTTAATAATTGAAATATCTTGTATCAAAGTCTTCGAATTATTCAACGGCGGCTATCGTTCATTTAGGGGCAAGCAGTTAAGTGGCTATTTGCCCTAATTGGTGTAGTAATTTGAGATAAAGCCATCCTCAATGACGTCCCAAAGACTGCCTCTAAGATCCATTCTTATGTCTGATATCGTACATACTCATTTAGTGGCTTCTATTACAGTTAATCAGGTAGATTTGCGCCTGAGAATCCATCAAAAATCGTGCAAATAAAAATAAAGGGATAGATCATGTTTCAAAGTCAAATAAATAAACAAATTTCCCAAGCTCAGGCTACAGCAGTAGAAAACACCAAACGACTAGCTCAAGCTGTCCTTCAAAGCGCGCAAGAATTGGCTGAAATTAACCAAGCCGTCGCAAATGAGATTTTGGTTGCTGCTCAAAAAGTCAACACTCATTTGATGGCCATCAAGGATCCTCAGCGGTTGGCTAAATTAGCTCAGCCAGAAGTTGCTCAAGAGGCTGCCAAATATGCCACCGCATACCAAGGGAGGGTAAGAAAAGTTATTCGCAATAGCGGTAATGAAATTAAGCAAGTGATCGATCTTTCTATCGCCAATGTACGCAATGATCTAGAGAAGTTTGTTATTGAAGCCACCAAGAGTAGTCCTTCTGGTTCTGAAGCTTTTGTTACTGCTTTTACAGCCGTATTTGAAACCTCGCTTCAATATTTTGACCAAGTCCATAGTGTTGCAAATGACGCCTTCTCTAGCTATGGAAAAAGTGTTGATGCTGCATTGGAAAGCGCTCAAGATCAATATGTAGTTGCTAAGCCAGGCGCTAAAGACCGTAAAACTGCGTAATTATTTTTAACCGAGATATTTGAAGCTACCCTTATTTTTTTCTAAAAGTATTTTATGGGAATCTCTAATCCTTAAATCTGGCGCTTTAGGTAATCTCCTTGAATCGGCCAGCAAAAAGGATTTAATACTCCTACACAACGCATCTAAGAGAAGGCAATTAATCTCATGTCCAAACAAGATGTCTTAGTTGAGCTTAGGTATAGAAGTAAAGCGGTATACGATTTCGGCCTACTTGGAATCATGCGCCTATTTGAGGTTTCTTATCATTGGAATTTAAAGCACGGTCTTACGGGAGTCCTTTTTTATGATCGTGGCCAGTTTGGCCAAATCCTTGAGGGTAAAAGAGATGACGTTGAAGAAATCTGGGCAAAAATTCAAAAAGACCCAAGACATGATGGTATTGAGCTTCTGGGCATCATGGCGATCGAGCGGCGACGCTTTCCTAATTGGGCATTAAAAATTTATGATGGCAAAGAATTTGCTAGGTTATTGCCTCAGCTGGTCAACGCAATTGAGGATATTGCAGACTCGAACTTAGAAGTCATAAAGGCTATGCAGGATTTGGGCATAGCGGATGCGGGCAGACATCTATTGGCTACTAAAACTACTATGGGTTCATGAATTTTGTCTTCTAGGAATGTTTCATAGATGGCTACTTTAGGTTGACTCAAGTCAATGCGAGCCTTTTTTGCCATAAGGACTAAAGCTAGCTAGTAAGTGGCGCACGATCGAGCGCTGATATTGCCGCAACGAGAAGATCTCTGCTTGATGAACTTTGTGGTCATATGCCCAAAAGAGATGGGTCACCCAGTGTTACACCTGAAAACCTCAATGTTAAGACCGATGAGCACCATAGTATCGATGCATTTGATCGAGTGGATGTTCTCATTGGCTAGGGGTAGGGCGAGTATTTATGCTGATCACCGCCGTTACTCATCTAGCTGTAAATATCTCTACTGCCAATCTAAAAATTCTTTAACTCGGTTACGCCCGGAGTTTTTTGCCCGATACATTGCTCTATCGGCTTCCCCAATGAGGATTTCGCAATCGATTAGATCTCGTTTGTGGTTACAAGTAACACCAAGCGATACGGTGAACTGAATTTCACGCGCATCATCAGATTTGAGTTTGAGCTTTGCTGTCATCACCCTTAGGCGCTCTGCCACATCCTTGGCTTCAGCCAGGTCAGTGTTTGGTAAGAGCAAAATAAATTCCTCTCCGCCGTAACGCGACACAACATCACCACTTCTCGCTAATTTTTTTATCTCATTTGCGAGTACTTTTAAGACGTGATCACCACACAGGTGACCATATTCATCATTGATGCGCTTGAAGTGATCAATATCGAGCATGATCAATGAAAGTGTTGATTTAGTACGTTTAGTACGCTCCAATTCAAGTTGCAGCTGATCTAAAAAATAGCGGCGATTGCTTAGGCCGGTTAAAAAGTCATGATTAGCATCGTGTATGAGCTTATCTTGAATTTTTTTGATGTCTGATAGGTCAGTTAAAAATCCCATATAAACTGCAAGTTCATCCCTATCAATCCGGTATAGGGTAACCCGAATTGGAAATTCACTTCCATCCTCTCGTCTTCCAAGAGTTTCATAACTCTTCTTTTCAACCTTCTGTTGAATCAGGATTGGCCATTCTGGCAAAAACGTGGAGAGGTGGTCGCCTGCAATCTCTTTATTCAAATACCCAAATATTGTTTTGAAGGCAAGGTTGATGCTTGTAATGGCGCCATCGGCATGTGCGGTAATAATGGCTTCCGTAGAGTTTTGAATGATAGTATCAAGCTCATCTTTGTGAAGTCTGATGGTGGCCAAACTCTCCTTGAGGCGCATATAAAAGACCCCTGATCCAACAAATCCAAGGATAGACACAATACCCATGGTGATCAGCATGGCAAGGTAAAACCAATCTGTCGGTGCAATGGGTTCTGCAGTCTGAGGCATGCCGATAAATCGTGCCGCTGCCATACCCAAATAATGCATGGCTGCAATTGCCAGACCCATCACAACGGCTGCAAACGTATTGGCGTACCTAGGCTTGATTTTGGCTTGATAAATCAGACCGTTTCGAGCCCAAAGCGCAAGAGTGGCCAGAATTACAGCGGCAGCTATAGAAATAAAAAATTGGAAGGGATCAAAACGCAAGGTTGCAGACATGCGCATCGCCATCATTCCTGAGTAGTGCATCAAGCCAATGCCTGCGCCAGTAATTAGGCCACCCAGTAGCAAAGTGAGAAAAGAATTATTCTGACGAGAGATCTGGTGCAGCACGACCCAAGCAGCCAATACTGCAGGTAAGGCGGATAAAAATGTCAAAGCGGAGTTGTAGCTCACAGAAGTGCATAGTTCAAAAGCTAGCATACCAATAAAATGCATGCTCCAAACGGCCAATCCAAAGGCAATTGCCCCGACCAGCATCAATAGATTTTTAGAGCGCAAGTCTCGTGCAGTTGAAACAGTACTTGCTATGAATAAAGCAAGTGATGCGCCACCTATGGCAACCAAAAGAGATAGGGCGACAAGGGGTGCGCTGTATGAATACGTCAGCAGGGTTAGATCTTGGGGGTTACTAAAAAAGAAATTAATGAGATGCTCCTTGCTGAGCCGTGAATAAGAGTGGTTTTTGGATTAACAATAATGCTGGAATTTCTATCGCCACTTAATTAAACAGCCACTTTCTTTGGAAGAATTCGTTCACATTCCGTTTTAACAACTTGATAGCATTCACATGCTCGCTTCTCAAGGCCTATTCGGTCTAGGATCGTAATGTGGCCGCGAGAATACTTAATCAGACCTGCTTTTTGAGCCTTTAAAGCTGCTTCAGTTACACCTTCTCTTCGCACTCCCAGCATGTTGGCAATCAGCTCTTGGGTCATTACAAGCTCATTGCTATCTAATCTATCTAAACTTAAGAGCAGCCAACGACAAAATTGCTGATCAAGGGAGTGGTGGCGATTACACACTGCCGTTTGAGTCATTTGCGTAATTAAGGCTTGGGTATAGCGTAATAGCAAGTGCATGAGTGCACCCGCCTTATTGAATTCCTCTACTATCACGTTTGCTTTGATGCGATAACTCTTTCCGGCGCTCTGTACTACTGACCTAGTCAGAGTGGAATTTCCGCCCATAAAGAGTTCTACTCCTACACAGCCTTCATTGCCGATAACGGCAATTTCAGCTGAAGATCCACTCGCCAAGTTATGCAGTAGAGAAACAATAGTGTTGGTAGGAAAATAAACGTAAGACATTCTGTCGCCTGATTCAGATAAAACTAGGCCGAGCGGCATATCGAACTCTTCAATATGAGGCAAAAGTCTCTGCCATGCATCTTCGGGAATGGAGTGGAATAGCCAATTCTGGTCTTTTAATCCAGCTTTATCCATTTATATCCCTATTAGCCAGTTTTTACTCAACTTTTAAATATAGCTCTCAATATAGCTCAAGTATGTGCGTTAACGCACATAGTAACACCATACCCCAGTAATATGATGTTCATGTTAAATAAGGCTTTCCAGCCTTGTTTGTGTTTGTTTTATCTATTTCGGGTACACCCTATGCACAAATCAGATTTGGTTGAATTAAAGTACTTAAGTGAAGCTGAAGTGGATATGAATATTTGGGGTTTGACTGCGATAGTGGATGTTGCTACAGCCTCAAATGCCCTGCACTCGATTACAGGCATCCTCTTTTTTGACAAAGGATATTTTGGTCAAATCCTTGAGGGCACTAGAAGCGCGGTAGTGGAAATATGGGGCAGAATTAAAGATGACCCAAGACACCATAATATTGAACTGCTGGGTATCACTGAAATTCAAGAGAGACGTTTCCCAAAGTGGTCGATGAAGCTTTTTGACGCCCAACAATTCTCGGTGGCATTCCCTCAATTCGCAGAACTCATTGCCAATATTGGTGACCCTGATGTGAAAACATTGCAAGCCTTGCGTTCGCTCTGGAAGGAAATTTAATTTAATTTTCCTATCTTTTGCGGGAGCTGATTTTGTATATTCGCTACTCAAGGGCATGAATAACCCATTGTCTTTAATTGGTTTTTATAAGTTTGGTTATGACTAGTATGCCAATAGCAATTCAGCGCATTCCATTGCTGCTGTAAGTCCAAGCTATGGATCATTTACTCAGGTAGGCGCCAATATGGGTCCTGTTTCCAATATGTTTGGATTGGGGATTCAGGGCGGCATAACAAAAGATATTTCTGCTCGGATTGGAGTAGTTGCGTCTACTAATAGCTATGGTCAAGAGTATGGCGGTGGCGCTGAATTAAGGTTTAAGTTCTAAGTCTTTAATGGCTACTTTGGGTCGTAAGCAGTCTTTAAATAGAGTGGGCGCGCCATTGCCAAGGCACTTTTACCTGTAACTATGGCTGTTATGAAGGTAATTTGTAGGTAAGCAACCTTTTATGACTAAAGTAGAGTAAAATACATATAGCGATTTTCAAGCTTATAGTGTTGTTGTACTAGTAATTAACACCGCAGTTCTGCGATAGTTCTTTTTAGCATCTCCCCCGCCATTCTTGACTTTCGCCCCACTTGGGGGCATTGCCCCTTTTTATATTTTTTTAAGGAATAGTCAGATATGGCAAACGGAATTGTGAAATGGTTTAACGACGCTAAAGGCTTCGGCTTTATTACCCCTGAACTCGGTGGCGAAGATTTATTTGCCCATTTTTCAGCAATTAATAGCAGCGGATTTAAGTCATTAGCTGAAGGTCAAAAGGTGACTTTTGATATTACTACTGGCCCTAAAGGCAAGTTAGCATCCAATATTCAGCCTGTTTAAATCAGAAGCAAATACCAGGCGAAAATTATTTGCCTGGCCTAAAGCCCAGCATGACTGGGCTTTTTATTTTCATTAAGGATGTTAAATGGCAAAAGAAGAGTTGCTTGAAATGGACGGTCTTGTTGATGAAATTCTGCCGGATTCTCGTTATCGGATTACTTTAGACAACGGCCATAAGCTTATTGCCTATACAGCAGGCAGAGTCAAAAAAAATCACATCCGTATATTGGCTGGAGATAAGGTTTCTTTAGAGATCTCCGCTTATGACTTGAGCAAAGGCCGCATCACATTTAGACATATTGAGAAGAAGCAATCTTTTGCTGGTGCGCCGAAAAGAAGATATTGATCTTTGAAGTTTAAAACCGCAAGTTAAATTAATATTTGCAAAGTTTTATCCTGCCAAACAATGGGTAAAAACGGCTTTAAATTATCTATTGATAAGGTGTACTAAGCGATAGATCGAGGCTTCAAAAGTTGATAATTCGTAGGCAAAAGTTTTGTAAAGAATCTCAGGTCTTGGTCGAGGTCGCCCCAGGCAGTCAAGGAATACTATAACCACCTTCGGGTGGTTGTTTTTTGATGTAAATGATTGTTTAGAGTCACAAGCAGACATTTAATTGAGTATTAAATAGACTGAATTTAGGGCAAATTTAGGATGCATCACTCTAGTAATTTTTAGAGTGATTAAGATTTCTATTGCGACTTCAATCTTTCCGCAACCAATTTTCTTTCTGAAGCTATTTTTACTTGGATCCTACGGAGCCTTGGTTTAATTTGGTTTTCATCAAAAACAAACTAAAATATTCATTAATAAATTATTGATAAATAGTATCCGTGAAAAATAAAGAGAAAAAGAGATTAGCGGTTGCTCCCATGATGGAGTGGACCGATCGTCATTGTCGTTCTTTTCATCGTACGCTTACTAAAGAAGCAGTTCTTTATACCGAGATGGTGACTACAGGTGCACTTCTGCATGGTGATGTCCCGCGTCATTTAGATTACTCGCAAGATCAACATCCAGTAGTTCTACAATTAGGGGGCTCAGAGCCTTCTGATTTGGCAAAATCTGCCGAGCTAGCGCAGCAGTGGAATTACGATGAAATTGATCTGAATTGCGGCTGCCCCTCGGAGCGCGTTCAACGTGGAGCCTTTGGAGCATGTCTTATGGCAGAGCCGGGCTTAGTGGCTCAATGTATCAAAGCGATGAAGAGCGCGGTGGACATTCCCATCTCCGTTAAGCATCGATTGGGCTTAGATTCGATGGACGCGGCTAGCTCCGAAAAGGATTATCAATTTGCGCTGGACTTTATCTTGGCCGTTGCCGAAGCAGGTGCTAGCCAGGTCACGATTCATGCGCGTAATGCAGTTCTTAAAGGCTTGTCCCCAAAAGAAAATCGAAGTAAGCCCCCATTGCGTTATGAGGTTGCTGCAAAACTTAGGTTAGATGCAAAAAAACATTTTCCAAACCTCAAGGTCTTGCTCAACGGCGGCTTAGAAACCAATGAGCAAATTGCAGGACATTGGGATGATTTCGATGGCTTCATGGTGGGTAGGGCCGCCTATCATTTTCCGGCTTTGCTTTTAGGCTGGTATGACATGATTCATACCAATGGCGATGCCGCTGGATATCTTTTTAGTGAGACCGAGTGGCATCGTATTCAGATTGCGTTAGTGAGGCAAGTTCAGGCATGGTTTGAGGAGTGTCAAGCCAAAGGCAAACCCTTCTACATTGGCGCTTTCACAAGGCATATTTTGGGCTTAGCTCATGGCAGGGCGGGCTCCCGTTATTGGCGCCAACGCCTCTCAGATCACCATGCGCTAGCTAAAGTTCAGAGTAAAGCAGCCATAACCGACTTTTTCATTGATGCCAGCTTATGTCTTGGAGATTGGGCTGCTTTTGAGGTTGAAAATATCTAGCTGAGCCTTAAAAAGGGTGTTTTTGACAGGATTTTGGGCAAAAAGCTATAATCTAGGTCTTCAGTGGCGGACGTAGCTCAGTTGGTAGAGTCCCAGATTGTGATTCTGGTTGTCGCGGGTTCGAGCCCCGTCGTTCGCCCCATTTGGAATATGGACTTGCTGTCCTGTACCGCGTCTCTTCATTCTAAAAACGCTAAATATTCCCGAAACGGGAATTGCATCCATTAATCATCCCTATTTACCCCTAATGAGCGAATACAGCCGCTAGTAGTAGCAAGACTGTCCGTTTCTGCTTCTAAAAGGGCTGAACAGTGTGATTTAGAGGGATTGGTTAATTCATGGTGCAGCGACTCAATCCAACCTATTGCAGTTGCTTAAACGTATTTTTTAAGGCGCCTGATTGTCGCGGGCCGTTCAATAAGTGGTGCTAAGGAAGCTGTTTCAAGCATTTTTTAGGTTGCTACATTTCTCCTTCAGAATGTATTCATCAAAAGAAATTCAACCAAAATATTTAGCGCGCGCACCTCTGTAAATTGGCACCTTTTCTCTTTAGGGCGTGATACCTGGCGCATTCGGCGAGGCCGATTTAGAAATGCAGTCTTGAGTTGTTTATGATGGACGCATGAGATATCAAGAGCTCAAGCTTAATGATGAACCATCGGGACTATCCTCGTTCTATGGCATCTCATGGCCGCTTCTGGTTGGAGTCATCGCCTGTCTTGGCTTGCTGGCCTTAACGTCTTGGCATATCTCTGTTGATCCTGATACCTATATGCATCTGACGGTAGGGAAGTGGATGCTGGATCATGGCTTAGTTCCAAGTACGGATATTTATTCTCACTCACTTGTTGGTCAGCCGTGGACCGCTCATGAATGGCTATCTGAGTGCATCTTTGCGGCGGTTTATATTGTTGGCGGCTGGACAGCCCTTGTATTGACGACGGGCCTGGCACTGGCAGCCACTCTTGCCTTGTTATTGCGTTTCTTACTGAAACGCACCCCGCCAATTTATGCTATTTTTTTTACCGCATTGGCTTACTCTGCGCTTGCAAGTCATCTTTTAATTAGACCTCATGTTTTATCGTGGCCACTATTGGTAGTGTGGGTTAGTTCACTAATTAACTCCTCTGAAAAACATATAAGCCCACCATTTTATTTATTGCCCCTCATGGTTATATGGGCTAATTTGCACGGTAGTTTTATATTTGGCTTAGCTATCGCACTTCCCTTGGGTGCCCAGGCCATATGGGTAGCCTCGGCATCTGACCGGATGCGATTATTGCGGCATTGGGTTTTATTTTGGCTGCTAGCAGTAGGTATGTGCACATTAACTCCGCTCGGTTGGCGGGGCCTACTGTTTCCATTTGCTTTGTTTAAGTTAACGCATTTGGGTGCCATCATTGAATGGATGCCATATCAATTTTCTGGCCTTGGTGGTCTGGAGGTGGTGATTGCGTCATACTTATTTCTTGCGCTCATAGGTTGCATTCAGGTTAGTGCTATTAATGCTCTTTTGATTGTGGGTTTACTTCACCAAGCATTAACGCATAATCGTTACGCCTCCATTTTTGGGCTGATCACGCCAATGATTATTGCTAGTTCATTTGGTGTTCGCTATCAATTACTGCAAGGTGGTGATAAGGGGGTAACTCCCTCTGGTCTAGATGTATTCTTTAAACGCCTTGCAGGATTGGCTTCAAAAAAGGCGGTATTGGTAAGTGCGGTGCTTATTCTGTTGGTTGCATTGATAGAGGCGCGCAACGACCATCACCAACCCTCTAAAGAGGTTTTTCCAGTGGCTGCCGTGGATTTTGTTCAGAGCCAAGGTATTGAGGGACCTGTTTTAAATGCATATGAATTTGGCGGCTACTTAATTAGCCGGGGCATCCCCGTCTTTATCGACGGAAGGGCTGACTTGTATGATGAAAAAGTGCTGGGACCCTATTTAGATGCGGTTAGAGATGGGTCGCCTGCCGCCTTGGATGATGTGATTCGTGACTTCAAGATCACATGGATTCTGATTAGGCCAGACTCTCCTGCAAGAGCATATTTTGACGGTAGGGCACAGTGGCAGCATCTATATGAAGATAAAGCGGCTGTTATTTTTCGATTGCAGTCGGTTCCAAAGCAATCGAATCCACAGAGCAAATAAACGCCCCAATGAATATTTCCTCTGCTTTTATTGATGCCATTAAATTGCTTGTGCTTGCAGGTACTTTATTTTTTTTGACTGCCTGTGATCGATTGCATTTACCGGAATATTGGTTGTGTAGCGGCAGTTCGCAACAGCTTGTTTTGGATGCTGGCGGCGTTGTGTTGGAGAGGTATGAAGGTAAAGACCCCCTCATGCTGGAGATTTGGGGCAGTCGCATTTACCAGTTTTTACAGGGTAGCTTTAGTGGCGGCTATCAAGTTTGTAGGCCACAAGTAAGCAATAGCGAGTCAGGCTCAATAGTGCATTTTCAGTTAAACAAATGCGAGGATGGAAGCCAAAGCCAAGACCCTAGTGGTATTTGGCGCAATGGGGTGCTTGATCAGTCGACAGGACAGCTTGTGATACAGGAGTCGCGTAAGCTTGGCGATAGGGTGATACGTAACGAGGGTCGATATCAGTGTCGCAAGAAGGGCCGCTCATTTAATTTCTCGGAATTCAACCATGTCTAGTCGCAGCCTTTTGCTAATGCGTTTTGTTGTTATTGCTATTTGCCTAGAGCTGCCATTAATTCTTTCCTATTTTTGGATGACGGGTGACTTTTCTGTACATCGATTTAATGTTTGGCCTATTACTGAGTGGCTGATTAACTATCAAGCTGGCTTTATTCGTAGAGGTTTAGCTGGGGAGTTGCTCCTAAGATTTTTTGGTGGCACTGGGATGCTCGGCGCTCTATACAAAGCAATGTTCTTTTCATTTGCCCTATATGTGGCATGCTTTCTCCTGGTGTATTTGAAATCTGGCATACGCAATGCCAATGTATTACTTGTTGCCATCTTGATTCAAGGTGGCATATTTCATATGGGGATGAGTGCTGACTTCTACACTCGAAAAGAAAATATCTTCCTCATATTCTTTGCCATACAGTGCCTCTTATTTATGCAGATCAAGACTGCCGCAGAAGGGCATAAACGATATTGGACTTATTTATACCTATTTCTGCTGCTCACTATTTCACCCCTGTTGGTATTGGTTCATGAGGCCTATTTATTTTTAAGCTTCCCTGTTTCAGCTTTACTGCTTTGGGTACTTTCTATTGAGCAGCCACAGTGGCGCTATTTGCGATATGGCTTTATCTTTTTGTGTATTGAGGCTGTGGCAACTTTCTTGATTTGCTCTCACTTTCATGGCGATGTTGCAATGAGTCAGGGTATCTGGGAGGCTTTGCCTTTCACCGACAGGGTTGCCTTATCACCAGCTGCGCCGTACTCTGCTTTTGGTGCAATTGGTTCTTTGGGCTGGGGCTTAGATCAACACCTTACTACTTTGTATGGCGTTATCAGTTCTGGCGGTATTTTTGTGTGGATCTTTTTTGGCGCAGGCAATCTCCTAGTTCTGTTATATATCTTTTCCGCTATTCGCCCCAATGCCGTAAATGGAACGCAGTCCCAATATTCTCGCTGGATCTTCATTGGGTTTCTAACGCTATTACCAATGTTTTTAGTTGCTAGCGACTGGGGTAGGTGGATTGCCTCATTGAGTAACCAAATGATCTTGCTGATGCTGACTCTTTGCAGCTCAGGGTTATCCCTTAAACCAGAGACCAATTCTTTTTGGCTAATTGTGGGCCGGCATGCTTGCGCCCCACGTGGCGCAGTCTTACTGGGCGCTTGCATCATTTATGGCCTTGTCTTTCAGATGCCCGAGTGTTGCGTTTATTACAAGGATATCTATCCACCGTTTGGTCAATATTGGAAGTTATTGATTGGTTTCTAGCTTTGGATATGTAATTTTTATCCAACTTTATTGACCTATGTCAATTTAAAACGTGACTATAATGATTTTTGGGTTAATATTAATTATGACTAATCAGTTATTGAAATTGATAGTTTTTTAAAAGGAGCCGTAGCATGCTAAATCAATCAAGCAAAATTAAATCTTTTATTTCAAGCCTCGTTAAGAGTGAAGAGGGCGTAACCGCCATTGAATATGCATTAATCGCAGCCGGTATTGCTGTTGCAATCGCTGTAGTGGTTGGAACTTTAGGTAATTCCGTATCCAGCACATTCCAGTCTGTTGTTAACAAGCTTTAATTGATATTTCTGACATCTGGCTGGGCTGGATGTCAGTGTTTTAGTTATTGGCACACCTTTGGGTGTGAGTGTGATGTACTTTAGCTTTCTCTTTGCGCAATAGACGCATAGATAGGCGGAAAGTAGAAAGATATGTCTGTAACTTTTCCGTTTTTAGCTGTAATTTCGCTAGCGACAATTCTAGATCTCGTAACTAGGCGAATCTCAAACTATCTCATTCTCATTGGTTTGGCAGCTGCTTTCATCTTGGCTTATGTCAATGGTGGGTTAGGCGCACTAGCTAACTCAGTTCTTGGCGCCACTTTAGGCCTATTGGTTTTTATCTATCCTTATGTAAAGTCTTTGATGGGGGCTGGCGACGTCAAGCTAATGGCAGTGGTTGGAGCTTTTCTGGGCCCATATGCCGTGTTACTCACTGCCTTGTATGCCTCAATGATTGGTGGACTGATTGTGTTGGCTTACCTTCTTTATAGAGGTCTCTTAGCTGAATCATTAAGCAGGGCATTCAGACTTCGTTTCAGTAGTGAACGCATTCCATATGCCTTTGCTATTTCACTTGGAGCTTGCGTAGCTCTGTTAAACCCCACTCTTTTCTAAATATGCAAAATAGACGCATTCTCATATCTCTTATTGTGGCCTCGGTCATTGGATTGCTGGCCTTATTCATTGCCGCATTTGTTGTTAAAGATGAGCAGGCTGTGAAGTCTGCCATGGTTGTATCGGCGGATGAAAGCATCCCAATGGGAACCCCCATTTCTGGTTCCCAGTTAAAGCTTATTAAGGTTCCCGGCGATACCGTGCCTGCTGGTATTTTTCACACGATAGAGGAGCTCATTGGCCGCATTCCAAAGGGCGATATCAAAGCTGGTGAGGTTGTTTTTGATCGGATGCTTTACTCCGCAAACTCCTCGTCTGGACTGGCTTTCGCAATCTCTGCTGGCAAGCGGGCAATGTCAATGAATGTAAATGAAGTATCGGACGTTGCTGGTTTTGTGACACCCGGCTCTTTTGTTGATGTCCTATTTAGTAGTAAGGACGAAACAGGACGCTATAGCTCCAGAATTATTCTGCAGCGCGTGCTTGTACTGGCTGTCGCACAAGATCGTGTTGCTGTTGAAGATACAAAGCCTCGCTTGGCGAATTCTGTGACTTTGGAGGTAACGCCTCAGCAGGCAGAAGTATTGGATGCTGCTCGCTTGGCCGGAAACTTATCGCTTGTATTGCGCAATCAAACTGAAGGCTCTACACCTAGTGAAATGACTCAAACTCATTCATCTAGTGAAAATGGGGTTGAGGTAATACGCGGCACATCTGTGCGCATGGAATCTGGATTAGGTCGCTAATATGAAAATGTTTAAAAAAACCAGTGTTTGGGCTAGCCTGACTGCTTTTGTATGGATGCTACTGGCGCCTAACTTTTTATTTGCTGCTGATGCAGTAATTTCGAAAGAAGTGGGTAAGGTTTCGAGTGTTGAAATCTCGCTCGGTAAATCCCGTCTATACAAGTATGCTGATCCCATTACCCGAATTTCTGTAGGCGATTCGGCTATTGCTGACGTGATGGTGGTCAGCCCAAATCAAATTTACTTGCTTGGCAAGAAAGTTGGCTCTACCAATGTCTTTATGTGGCACGCCAATGGCAATCTATCTACCTTAGACGTTTCAGTTGGTGTAGATGCTGGCGCACTTCAGAGTTTATTGGGTAAATTAATTCCCGGTGAAAAAAATATTCGAGCATCTTCGGCAGGAGAGTCGCTGGTACTGAGTGGTCAAGTCTCAGACTCGATGAAAGTTCAGCAGGCTATTCTCATTGCTCAGGAATATACGGGTAAAAAAGTGTTGAATATGATGACAACTGATCATCTTCCCCAGGTGCTGATTGAGGTCAAAATTGCGGAGATAGATAAGGCCGTGTCTGACTCTTTAGGCATTCAAGTTCAAGGATCCAATTTTTCCTTCAATATGCTCAACGGGGCAACTGCGCCATTAGGTTTTGCAGCCAATGCGACTGGGACAGTTGGTACCACGAATGCATGGCTCCAAGCGCAAATTAATAGTGGCTTAATTAAAATCCTAGCTGAGCCAAATATCATGGCAATCAGCGGGCAAGAAGGTGAATTCCTCTCAGGCGGGATTGTATTTTTACCCGTTCCTCAATCGAGCGGTACTGGCGGTTCGGTGATTACCTTACAGCCTCAAAATTATGGAGTAGGGGTTAAATTTACTCCGACCGTATTATCCGAAGGTCGAATTAACTTAAAGGTGAGCCCTCAGGTGTCCGAGGTTCAGACGCAAGGAATTACCGTGAGTGCCGGTGGGTCCACATCAGTGTTGCCTTCAATTACGACTCGCCAAGCCTCTACTACCGTTCAGTTATACGACGGTCAAAGCTTTGCAATTGGCGGCTTAATTAAAAATAACGTTGCGGAAGTTATCAGCGCTTTTCCAGGTTTGGCAAACGTTCCAGTGTTGGGTGCCTTATTTAGAAGCGCCTCATTTAAAGCTGACCGTAGCGAATTGCTGATTGTTGTGACTCCCCATATCGTTCAGCCTGTGGCTAATAAAGTCATTCTGCCTACTGATAAATATATTCCCCCAACCCAAACTGAATTCTTTGTAAATGGTCAGCTAGAGGGTACAAAGCCAGAGTCCAAGATTGAAGGGGTAGCAAAATAATGAAACTTCATTTTGAGCAGAAACCAATGCTAAAAATCCTCGCTGTACTTGTGATCTTGACTGGGTTAACAGCTTGTCAAACCCAAGCCATTTGGGATACTTCCCCTGACTTTGGGGGAACGGTCAATGGCGCGGTCCAATCCCAATTGGTAAACCCAAATGCACCGCTTGACAACAAGAAGGTAACCACCGGATTAGATGGTGGAGCCGCAAAAGGGGCTGTCGATAACTATCAAAAATCCTTTGAGGTAAAGGCGCCAACTAGCAGCGGTACGTACCCAACTGGTGCCACGATGGGCACTTCTTCAGGTGGGGGCCGTTAAATGAAAATTGCAGCTATTGCTAGTACACCGTCCTCTTTAGTCGGGATCAAGGAAATTCTGGAATCCAATGGGTCGGAAGATCAGTTTGTCTTCTTAGAGCGTCGTGAAGGCGCGCTTGATATTGATCGCTTGGATTTATTTTCTACAAATATTCTAATCGTTGATTCTGAGACCTTATCTAAAAGCGACCTCAAGACTATTTCATCATGTACGAACGATCATGCGAATCCAGCAATTATTTATGCGACAAGTAATCCGCAAGATGGGCAAATGCTGGAGTTGATGCGTGCGGGTGTAGCTGAAGTTATAGGGTTTCCAGTTTCTCGTTTGGAGCTACTCGAGGCTGTTGAGCGCCTAAGGGCAAGACGTTATATCGCCTCCTCTTATCGCCCACGCGGAAAAATCCTTTCATTTATCTCGGCAAAGGGTGGGGCAGGCGCCACCTTCATTGCAGGGAACCTCGGTTATGCGCTCGCCACTGTTTGTAAACAAAAGGTCTTATTTATCGATTTGCACATGCAATTTGGTGATGCCGCTTTTTACTTGGTGGAATCTGCGGGTCCGAGCACCTTGACTGATGTGATTAGTCAAACAGGATTAGATTCAAGTGTGATTGCCTCGGCTACTACGCAGGTTGCCGAAAATTTCTACCTTCTGCAGGCGCCTGATAGTCCAGATAAGGCGGTTGGTATCAAGCCGCAACATATCGATAATTTATTGACGGTCGCGATTCAGGACTATGATTTTGTGATCGTTGATTTGCCTAGGGAAATTGAAGCAATCACGATGAAGGTATTGGATCGTTCTGACAAGATATTTGTTGTATTTCAGCCGGTTGTTTCATACCTAAGGGCCTTGGCTAAGGTATTGCATCTATTTACCTTGCTTGGTTACGAGTCACGAAAAATTGGCACCGTACTCAATCGTATGGATAAAGCGGTTGCGATTTCTTTAGGCAAGATAGAAGATGCGATTCAAAAACCGATCGACTGGGTATTCCCCAACGACTTCTTAAACGCAACTGAATCAGTCAATACCGGCATCCCTATTCAGAAGCTGCAAGCGCACATTCCACTGAGTGAGACTTTTACCGCTATGGCTTGCGATATTGCAGGTATTAAGCTGGAGTCGGTTGAAAGTGCGCCTTGGTGGCGTCTGTGGTTTAAATAATTTTTGGTAGATAAAAATGTCATTGCGGGAAAGAATCCAAGGTAATTTAACGCGCGACGGGGTTTTGTTGGGCGAAAAGTCCCTGCTTGACGAGCGGGCACAAGGCGCAGCCAATCTTCGAGCCCTATTGCACGAGCGTCTTCTAAAGACAATTGACTTGTCTGCGGTAGATCGCATGGTGGACTCCGAACTTAAAGTTTATTTAAAGTCCTGCATACAGAAGATTGTTGCTGATGACAAGATTGTGATCGGTGAAGATAATCTTGCTCACTTAGTTTATGAAATTCAGAATGAGATCATTGGTCTTGGTCCAATAGAGCCCTTGATTTCAGATCCGACTATTTCGGATATTTTGGTAAACAACTACAAAACTATTTTCGTTGAGAGAAAAGGGCGTCTTGAGCGAACCAATGTTCAGTTCGATAATGATGCCCACTTATTGAAGGTCATTGAGAAAATTGTAGAGCGGGTAGGGCGTCGTATTGATGAATCTAGTCCTATGGTTGATGCTCGCCTTCCAGATGGATCACGTGTTAACGCCATCATTCCGCCATTGGCTTTAGATGGCCCAGCCTTATCCATTCGCCGCTTCTCTGAAATCCCTTTATCCGTTAACAATCTGATCGAATACGGCTCCTTAACAAGTGATATGGCTTTGATCATCGGTGCATTGGTAAAGGTTAAAACGAATATATTGATTTCAGGTGGTACGGGTAGCGGTAAGACTACATTGTTGAATGTAATGTCTGGCTATATTCCCGATAACGAGCGGATTATTACCATTGAGGATGCTGCGGAGTTGCGCTTACAGCAACCTCACGTTGTCAGGCTGGAAACACGCCCACCCAACATTGAGGGTAAGGGTGAGGTAAGTCAACGAGCCTTGGTTAAGAACACCTTACGTATGCGCCCAGACCGCATTATTGTTGGTGAGGTGCGTGGTATCGAAGTGATCGACATGCTCCAAGCAATGAATACGGGTCATGAAGGTTCTTTGACTACGATTCATGCAAACACCGCCCGTGATGCTTTGACGCGTTTAGAGAATATGGTCGGTCTCGCGGGTGTGAATGTGATGCAAAAAGCCTTGCGCGAACAAATTGTTTCTGGCATTTCAGTCATTATTCAGGTTGCCCGATTGAGTGATGGCCGAAGAAAAATCATGAGTATTCAGGAGATTACCGGCATGGAGGGTGAGGTAATCACCATGCAGGAGATTTTTTGTTTCGAGCAAACCGGTGTTGCTCCAGATGGAAGTGTTCTGGGGCATTTCAGGGCTACTGGTATACGTCCACGCTTTGCTGATCGCCTTCAAGCGCGCGGCGCACCGCTGGCTGATTATCTCTTCGATCCGAGCAGAATTAAGGAGCGTTAGATGAACTTTCAGTTCATCTTTACTTTGATAGCGTTTACGGCCTTTTTTATAGGGCTGTCATATGCCATCTTTTCTTTTTTGAGGGTGCGATTTAGTCGCATTCGCAAGCGTGTGGATAGAAGGTTGGAGGCGATCTCATCGGACAATCAGCGGGCGACTTCTAAGCTGTCAGTGGTGATTTTATTTAGTTCATATCCCCGTTTTGATGCGTGGTTAAAGCAGCACTCAATAGCAGTCCAGGTTTATGAAGCTATTCAGAAGCTCAGATGGAACATTAGGGTCGATCAATTTTTGTTTCTTATTGCGATGATATTTGTTGTAACTAATTTTGTATTTCTTGAGTTGGGTGCATCGGGCTTTCTTTCGCTTCTATTTTCATTAATCGCCGCTATTTGCCCATTGATTTATCTCAAGTTTAAATTGGCCAAAAGACAGGTAAAGCTAGAGACTCAGTTACCCGAAATATTAGATTTTATTGCGCGTGCAATGCAAGCTGGTCATACCTTTGTCGGCTCATTGCAGATGGCCGCAAATGAATCGCGCGAGCCAATTGCCTCAGAGTTTCAGAAGACCTTTCAGGAGATTAGCTTTGGAAGATCAGTGCAGGAGTCTATGTCTGACCTATCTGCTCGAATTGATTGCCCCGAAATGCGCTATTTTGCAGTTGCGGTATTTATTAACCAAGAGATTGGCGGTAATTTAGCCAGCTTAATCAATGGTGTTGCCAAGTTGATTCGTGAGCGTCTTCAGACAAAGATGACTCTTCATGCCATGACATCTGAAGCGCGTTCATCTGCTTGGATCCTGAGTATCATGCCGTTTGCCGTTGCACTTTTGATGGCCATAGTCAGGCCAGATTTTATTGGTGTCTTGTGGAGTGAGCAGCTCGGTAGGTCGATGGTTGGTTACACCCTGGTATTAATGTTTATCGGCATCTTTTGGATGCAGCGCATGGCAAAGATCAGGGTCTAAGCGCATTTATGGAAATTATCCGCATCCTCATTTTTATCCTCCTGTTTGTATTGATTACAAGCTCGAGTTACTACATCATCATTCGCTACTTTTCTGAGCGCTCTATTCATCGTCGCTTGGGATCAATACGCACCGAGACTTTGGACGAGCTAAATCCATTGCGCACTCGTTTAGAGATTTTCTCTAAAAATATGCTTACCAAGCTAATCAACTTCTCGATGCCTGATGAGGAATGGGAAAGCTCTCGCTTTCGCATACGCTTTATGAGAGCTGGATATTACCGTGAGCTCGATGCCCTGATTTTCTTTGCTCTCAAAACAGTGCTCACTCTTGTATTGCCCATCTTATATGTTCTGATTTCATTAATAGGCCGATCATCCAGCTCTTTGCTAAGCATTCTTTCTGTGGCTGTTTTGCTCTCTGGAATTGGTTATTACTTGCCCGATATATGGCTCTCAAGAAAAGTCAAAGAGAGAAAGCAGCAAATTTTTGAAAGTCTTCCTAACGCGTTGGATCTGATGCGCGTATGCATTAGTGCTGGCCTAGGTCTTGATTCTGCCATTGAGCGGGTAGGCAAGGAGTTGCAGATTGAAAGTAAGGCCCTTGCTCAGGAGTTCCATATTCTAAATTTAGAGCTTCGTACGGGCGCCACTCGTGAAAATGCTTTGAAAAACTTAGCCGATCGCACAGGTGTCGAGGATATTCATGCCCTGGTTGCCATGTTGATTCAAACTGAGCACTTTGGTACCAGTATTTCTGAAGCGTTAAAAGTTCACGCCGACTCCTTAAGAGAGAAGCGTGCTTTGATGGCTCAGGAGGTGGCTGCAACGATTCCGGTCAAAATGACAATTCCTTTGATACTCTGTATTTTTCCAGCCTTGATGGTGGTCTTACTGGGCCCTGCAATTATTACCATTGGAAAATCCCTTTCTCCTATTTTCAATGGCATAGCCAAATAAGGTCGCAATTTTCTGCTCTTGACGAGTAATCCATGCAGCATCTAACTGTCGCTAACAAATCCCAACATCTCAAGGCGATAGATGCGATTCGTTGCCTATGTGCTTTATATGTCATGTTTGGGCACATTCAGCCGCCACTTATAAACCTGCCTTCATCGCTTCAGGCACTACTAACCCTAGGCATAAGTGATGGGGGGTGGGCGGTCATGATATTTTTCGTTATTTCTGGCCTTTGTATTCATCTGCCGTATGCATCTGGCGCCCCCTTCGATTCAAATCGTTTCCTGGTATCTCGATTCTGTCGTATTGCTATCCCGCTCTTTTGTGCTGCATTGTTATCTTGGCTTGTGCAGGCAAATTTGGATAAAGTTTTATGGTCTCTTTACTGCGAGATGATGTATTACCTTGCTTATCCATACTTGCGCATATTATTTCTGCGCTTTTCGATCTCCAAAGTCCTGTTCTTTGCGCTGATTGCGGCATTGCTCACCGCTTTTCTTCCTGATCATAATCATGGAAATTTCTTTTATTTCGATAATCCCATTGCACCGATTGCAACTGCAGTCTTGGGATTACCTATTTGGTTGCTTGGCTGTCTTCTAGCGCAAACGATTGTTGAGAAAAAACAGGTCGCGTTTAACCATGTTGTTGGCTTAAGGATTGCTATTATTTTTCTTGGACTCGCTTTGCCGGTCCTGAGTTTTTTAGATGAAGTCATTCCAAATTTCCCTAATATATTTCTCTTAAATACTAAGTATTCATTTCTGATTTTTAGCCCATTTATTTATTGGTGGCTTTATGCTGAAATCAGCCAAAAAAACGTGCCTTATTTATTTAACCTGTTTAAACCTTTGGGGGTCGGAGCTTACTCAATCTACCTGATGCATGTATTGAGTATTTCCGTCTTTATTGTTTTGCCAATCAATTTTGGCTCATATCTGAATTGGTTAACGATTATTTCAATTGCGCTATGTATGTCGGTTGGTTTTTACTTCCTGATAGAAAAGCCATCGCATTTGCTTGGCCGATATTTTCTCAATAGCGGGAGAAGTCCCTTGAAACTGAATGGGATCAAGGTCAAATGAACTGTCCCTTTTGTGGCGCATTACTTGATTCCACCATCATGCTGCATCAGTGCACGCATTGCGGAGCTTCTATTTTTTACGGAATAGAAGGGTATTCAAAGAGTCATGCTGATTCATTACTTCAGGCCGAAGCAATGCAATCGCGCCTTAAACATGAGCAAGAGGCGGAAAAAGAGCAAAAGGAATTGTTTAGTTCTACTCAGTACCGGGATGGTATTGTGCGGAAACAAAAGAAGGGCCACCTGCAAACGATTCTTGAAGCCACTGGAATGGCTGCGCTTTACGCATCCATATTCATGGTGATTACCTCGCCATTGCTTTATTTCTTGGTGCAGCCACGTTTACTCAAGTCATACTCTGTTGTTTCTTTAATTGCGGGTTCTTACCTTTTTTACTTTCTTTTTGGTTTGGCGGTTTTTTATGTAACCAGCCGATCCTTGTCTGACTAATGAGCTTGCTTAATCAAAAGTATTGGGGGTACCATAAACCATGTGCCATAAAAAAATAGACTCTCGTAATGAATTGTCTGATGCTGAAAGCGGGGCAGTTCTTCCCTTTTTTGCAATTCTATTGGTAGTGCTTCTTGGGTTTGCTGCCTTTGCCGTAGATTTTGGTTTTGCTTATATGCGTCAAGCCCAGCTACAGTCAGTTGCCGATGCAGAAGCGTTAGCCTGCGCTAGGACCTATAGCACCTGCACTAGTGGTGGAGACCAATTTCCACTAACCAATCCGTATGGATTTACCATCGCCACTACAAATTCAGTAACCTGCCCAAATACAGCCACTCAAAATAATTGCGTTCAAGCAACAGCCTCGACCAGTTGGAATACCTTTTTCTTGCCGCTTTTTGGCTTTAATACCCTGAATTTGAGCAAAACAGCCATAGCAGGAAAGCGAGCGACTGGGGATGCTTTAATTATCCGCGGTGTGGTTTCCATGAATGGCAATCACATCATGACGGTATCTGGTGGGTCAGTGGCTGTTGGTGGAGGAATTTCAACCACGAATCAGTCGGGTATAGATGCAACCGGCACAGGAGCAACCATTACCGTTTATAACAACTCAACCAATAGTTGCGGTAGCTGCACTCCATCGGTTCTAAGCAATGGCGCGGTTCTTCCCTCTCCTCCCGCTTACACACCTCCATCATCTCCAACAGTCAGAACGGCCCCCGTTTGCGTGAGTAATGTCGGAACCTTTCTTCCGGGTACTTATTCAGCAGCCGTATCCATGTCTTGTGCAAGTAATACCTTAACTGCTGGAACATACTATTTCAACGGTGGTTTTGATAATAACGGCAATACTCTGACTGGAACGGGCGTGACAATTATTGTTGGCGTGGACAAAGCTTTTAATCTAAGTGGAACCGTTAATTTAAACAGTAGCAATGGTTCATCGACTTGTGGAACTGCAGGTGGCGGCATGGTTGTATATCAACCGGTAACACTCACCAATACCTTTCAATCTATTAGTGTGGCGGGGGCGGGCAATAACATCACTCTGACGGGAAAAGTGCAATTGCCTAATACGGACTTTACCTTCAAAGGGTCTCCAACCTCGTTCTCAGTAACAGGGTCTTTGTACGCCAATTCACTTACATTGAAGGGCAATATGAGTGCTGGTATTTCGGCTGACCCATGTCAAAACATCAACTTAGGTGCTGGTACGACAATATTGGTTCAGTAAGTCAAACCCAATTGTTGGTTGATTACTCGTGATACATCACGGCCGATGCAGTCAGGGCATTTGTTGAGCTGCCGACGATCCAGCCAATTTGAGTGAATGTATAGCTCACGGTTACCGTCACAGTGGTGCCTGATGTTCCTGCACCAGTTGCGCTTGATGTTGATGTAGTGGCTCCACCAAAGGTAATAAGATTGGCTTGGGTGTAGCCATTAGCGATTTGACAGGGGTCTGCTGTGCCGCTGGCGGTACCAGAACAACTAATTGCGGCAGAAGTATTGATTGCCCCCCAGCGAGCGCCTTCTCGCGCAGCATTGGTAATGACGGCCTGGTCATAGAGCAAAATCCCGTAATTGATGATGCCAAAAACAATCATCATTAGCAGAGGCAAAATTAATGCAAACTCAACGGCGGCTACGCCACTGTCTCGCCTCTTGAATTGAATAATTGGATGGGTCATGCGGATCTCATTTCTATTAAATATATTAGCGCAATTAATCCAATATTTGCGAGAAAAATATAGGCATTTCCCTGATTTTGGGCCATTCAGAGGTCTATAAGCTGTTACGATTAAGTCTCAATAGGTCTAATTTTGGGAATGACTTTGTCTTTTATCTCACCCCTTTAAATGCAGTTAACTAATCAAATATTCTATTTTGCGGTTTTCATCACCTTTTTAGGCTTGATGTCCTCCTTCTTTTGGGGGAAGGGTGATCAGAAAGATCAATACCGCGTCTTCTATTGGCCCTTTGCGCTGGGCCTCCTTGCTACATCATCACTCGCTTTTTTCATTGCCCCTTGGGTTGGCAAGTGGCTGCTCATTGTTGGCAACTTCACTTTGCTGGCCGGAACAATTTGTATTTCGCTTTTGTTTAGCAAATGGAATAACTCACTCACTCTAGCCAAAAAGACGCTTGCGAGTATTTTGTTTGTTGGGGTGTTTTGTGCCTATTTATATCTAGTAGCTTACGGGCAAACACAACAACGTATTCACCTATTGAATACCGCTCTGGCTCTGGTCTCCTTGTGGCAGTTGAGCACGCTGCTTCGAATTATGCGAACAGAGGATGCTTATCAAATCAAGTTATTAATTGCAGTGGAATTATTTCAGTTGTGCGCACGTGTATTGCGTTCGGTAGTTTTGATATTGCATCCAGATCCAACTCTCGTGAGTCTATATCAAGAGGACATGCTTGGGTTCTCGCTGCGGATTTCTTCGTTCTTATCGAACACGGTAGTTTGTATTTTGATTTCCAACTACTATATTGAAAAGTTAATGCAAGTACAGCAAAAGAGTGCTCATGCGATCGAGAGAGGTATGTTGCAAAGCTTAAATGCTTTATCGATGGTTCGTGATAATGAAACGGGGAATCATATTCTTCGAACAAAAAAATATTTACGGTCAATTGCCTCCAAGCTCCGCGAAATGGGCGTCTACAAAGATGATTTGAGTGCTGAGGCTATTGATGCAATGGCAAAGGCAGCGCCATTGCACGACATTGGCAAGGTGGGCATACCAGACCATATTCTTAAAAAGAATGGCCCCCTTACCCAGGAGGAGTGGGTCATCATGAAGACGCATACTTCTCTGGGGGAGCAGGTGCTCGAGGCTGCAAAGGTAGAGGACGCTAAACATACCGATATATTGGATGCTGCGATTGAAATTGCAGGTGGTCACCATGAGAACTGGGATGGCTCTGGCTATCCTCGAGGATTGGCTGGTCTGGCTATTCCATTGTCTGCCCGAATTATGTCTTTAGCGGATATGTACGATGCCCTGGTGAGTGAGCGTGTTTATAAAAATCGTTGGTCTCATGAGGATGCATGCACAGAAATCTTGCGCTTAAGTGGTACTCGTTTTGACCCCGCTGTAGTAGAGGCATTCATGTTGGAGCGGAATCATTTTCTTGAAATTGCCAATACCTATCAGGATGCGGAAGCATGATTTAAATAGCAATGCAGAAAAATAAAAATATATTTGCCGCAACTCGTAATGCCTTTGATGGTATTAAAGAGTTAATTAAAGAAAAGTCAGTTCTCAGGGAATTAGTCTTGGTGGCATTTGCCATTATTTATTTCTGCTACAAGCCCAATGTCTACACCGTATTGGTGGCGGTGTTATCGCTGGTTCTGTTGGCAGTCGAGGCATTGAATACTGCCATTGAAAAGACCTGTGATTTGATTACCTTGGATCATCATCCTGAAATTAAAAAGATTAAGGATCTCGGCGCGGCAGCGGTATTCATCATCGTGCTCACTATTGGGTTGATCTTTATCCGTTATTTATCCCCATTTTTCTGATGAGTCATTTTCTAAGTGCCTTTGAGATAAATATCATTCCAAGAAATGATGTCGGGGTATCAGATGAGAGCTCAAATTTTGCTGTACGTGAAAAATTAACGCATCTCATTGCAAGGATTTGTAAAGCCTATCATGGGGTTGTGCTGGATCATTCTGATGGCAAACTGATTTATGCGTTCGATCAGGTTAGTTTTGCTGCGCTAGCTTGTGTAGCCATTCAGATAGAGGCTGATTTATTAAATTCCAAAAATCATGTGAACCCTATAGGTTTGGTTGCCATCGGAATTGTTGCGCTCGTTAACCCTTTTACCGGCTTACGAGAAGACGAGCGCTCCAAGCAGCTTGTGGTTTTTATGGCCGAGGCAGCAGGTGCTGGGGAGCTTTATCTATCCGAAGGCGCTTATGACAGCTTAAAAAATCCAGAGTTACTTCTGTGTCGCTTTACGAGGCAGCTACTGAGAACGGGTGAAGATCGCGCGCTCAATGCCTATGAGGTCTTTTGGAGCCCCACTGAGGTTGATTTAGGTAAGCTGCAAAAAGACCCCAATGCAATTGATTTGGAGCTTCAGCCGATTCGTTCCTTTGGTCTGAAATTAGTGGCTGGGATACTGTTGCTGTTTTTTGGAGTGCTCATGCTGACTATAGGCTATGAAGCCCTTTGGGCATGGTTTATTCAATTGGTGCATCGCTAATGCTGCTGCAAGATCGACACTCCAGAATCACAGTAAGCCTATGCTTTTTTGCTCTTGGTATTGGCGTCATGATTTACTTCGCCGAAGAGTTACTCAATTTGGGCGGTCAGCTATATCTGGGTTGGGGCAGTTTCTTCATCATTTATTTAATGTCAAAGGTCAAGTATTTCCGAAATCAACCTTGGAGATCTTTATTTATTGTTTTGGCGCTATTTGTAAGCTGTCGTTACATGGCTTGGCGTATCTTTGATACCTTAACTTACACCAGCTTTTTTGATTTTATCGGTACTGCCATGTTGTTTTTGGCTGAGACCTACGGTTTCACTTTATTTTTACTGGACATGTTTGTGAATTTCTCACCCATGTCTAGTGAAATCATTCCTTTATCTCCGGATGAGTCAAGCTATCCATCGGTAGATGTTTTTATACCCACTTATGATGAGTCTGAAAGTATTGTGCGCATGACGGTGACCGCCGCCACCCAGATTCAGTACCCTAAAGAAAAGCTCAACATTTATATCCTAGATGACGGAGGTACGCATGCAAAGCGCCGTAGCAAGGAGACGGGTAATGCAGCCTGGAGGCGCCATTACAGTCTAAGAAGGCTTGCAAAAGAGCTTGGAGTGCAATACATCACACGTGATACTAATCAGAAAGCTAAAGCAGGAAATATTAATCATGCATTGCAGCATAGCAGCGGCGACCTGATTTTAATTTTGGATTGCGACCAAGTTCCTACAAAAGACATCTTGAGCAATACAGTAGGGCAATTTTTGAACGACCCAAAAATGTTCTTAGTTCAAACCCCGCATTTCTTCATCAATGAAACCCCGGTAAATAACGTGATTACTGGAATTTCAAACCGTCCAGATGAAAGTGAAATGTTTTATCGAAAAATTCAGCCAGCCCTAAATTCTTGGAATGCTGCCTTTTTCTGTGGCTCTGCAGCGGTATTGCGTCGTCAATACGTAATGGAGATTGGGGGCATTGCCATTAAGACCATTACAGAAGATTGTGAGACCTCACTGATCCTTCATGCACATGGCTACAACAGCAGTTATATAAACAAACCCATGGTTTGCGGGCTCTCTCCAGAAACCCCGTCTGATTACCTGACGCAACATTCTCGTTGGGCTAAGGGGATGCTGCAGGTCTTGATGCACTACAACCCATTATTTATGCGAGGGCTTAGCCTGCCTCAGCGTCTAGCCTATTTTTCCTCATGCTATTCCTGGCTCTTTGGATTTGCGCGCTATATCTTTTTCTTGGCACCATCCGCTTTCCTGATCTTGGGATTAAATGTGTACTCGGCCAATTGGCATCAGATGGTCGATTTCACGGTACCCTATGCATTAAGTATTCTGGTGGTGATCTCTTATTTTTTTGCAGGATCACGTCAACTTTTCTTTTCGGAAATTTATGAAACTGTCAAAGGATTCAGGATGATTCGAGAGTTAATGCCAGTACTTTTAAATCCTTGGAAGCAAAAGTTTTTAGTAACACCCAAAGGGGTAATGCTGGAAAAAGAGCAGCTCAGTTGGGACGCATTCCCTTTATTTATTTTGGTAAGCATCAATGCTATTTCTATTGGGATTGCTGCAATCCGATGGTATTACGAACCCATTTGGCATGACAACATTGTTATTACTGCAGTGTGGTGTTGTATCAATATTTGGTTGGGATTAATGTCCTTAGGCGCATTTTGGGAAAAGCGTCAAATTCGGGCTTATTACCGTATTGGCGGGGGAGGAACGGTTACCATCGAGTGTGATAACCATTCCACGCCTATCGAAGCAAACCTAGAGGATGTTTCAGTGAGCGGCATAGGATTTGCTTTGCCGCTAAATACTGATTTAAGTATTGGGCAATTTATTGCATTATCGACAACCGATAGCTATGGCGGCAAATATTCCTTTAAAGCTAAGATCGTTCGGATGCAAAAAGAAAGTGATCACTATTTCTGCGGAACCCAATTTATTGCCGAGCAAGTGGCCAGTCCAGAGGCGATTGCTTTTGTATATGGCGATAGCGGACGCTGGCAGCGGATTTGGGATGCTAGTGCAGAGTTAAAGCAATCAAAACTTCAGTTGTATATGTTAACAAAGCTAGGACTTCGAGCTGTTCGTGAAAACTCTGCTGGTTATTTTTCATACATCTCAAAGAGTATGGGCACTTTTATTGTCATGCTTTTTAATCCCTATTTTTGGTTTTATGCTATTACTGGCGTGGCTAGTTGGGTTATTTATTTATTTTATTTATTTGTGGTTTATGTAATTGGCCTGATTGATCATCAGCAAGCAAGAACATTCCCTCGCTTACGCGCTGAGCAAAAGATGACAATTTATTTTCCCAAGTTAGATGCAACCCTGGAGGGCTGCGTTTTTGATATCTCTTTAACCGGTGTCGGCATCAAAGTAAATTTACCTTTTTTGATTAATGATAATGAATTGATTGAAGTTTCGGTAACGGGTGTTCTGCAAGCAAAACATCGTATGGATTGCATGGTTCGCCGAGTCATTAAAGAAGGTGATGAAGTGATTTTGGGTGCAGAATTTATCGTTGATAACAGTAATTTCTTTAAGATCGTGAGCTTCGTTTATGGTCAAGGCTCCAAAATGGTATTTTCATTAGCGATTCAGAATTTAAGAAGAATTCTGTCATACCTGTTTTTCACTGGTGAGTTATCGGAAGAGCGCAAGAGTCTTGCTTCCTCCAAGTCCTTTGGTAAATGATTCTTTTGAAAATGAAAGCACTTCATCTCTGCTTGAGTCTTGTATTGCTCACTTCGGTTGGGATGGTGGAGCTTGTCCATGCTTCGGATAACTCCCTTAGCAGGCAAGAAATTGCAGGGGCTAGAAGAGTATTAACCCAAGCTACTATTCTTCAAAAAAGTGGCAAGTCAGCAGAGGCAAATGCTTTTCTAAAAGAGAAGTTCCCAAATGGGCCCCCACCAGGTGATTTAGCAGTCGGTTATTACAAAATTATTGCCAATTCACCGGGGGGTTGGAATGAAGCGCGTGCTGGGATTGAAGGCTTAGTAAAGTCTGATCCTAAAAACTTGCAATACACCTTGGCGTTAGATGCCTTATTAGGTTCAAAGCCAGAAACCCGTGATCTTGCCTTCCAGAACTTGGCTGAAACATATAAAGTTCGCAAAGTAGATAAGCAACGGGTACTTCAGGTTTGGCGTGAGGTTCTGAACGCCCAGCATACCGGTCCAGAACTTATTCCGTATTACGAACAGTATCTAAAGTTGGATCCCCATAATCAAGAAATTACCGGTCGATGGATTCTGGAGAAGGATACGCTTGAAGAGCGTAAACGTATTGCGAGTGATCCTGTACTTAGACGCCGTCAGCTTGGCTTGGATCTATTGGATAAGGGCGACATTGCAGGTGCAGAAGCGCCGCTGATGGACACTCTCAAGGTGAGGCCAAAGGATTATTTGGCATTGGGTGGCATGGGCGTAATTCGGATGAGGCAAAGCAATTATGAAGAGGCTGTTACTTACTATCAGAAAGCTCTAACGCTCAATCCTGAAAACGGTGGCAAGTGGAAGAGTCTAATATCCACCAGTGAGTACTGGTTGCAAATTCATCAGGCTGAAGATGCTCGGGACAAAAAGAATTACCCTTTAGCAATGGAAAAAATCCGTTCAGCAATTCTATTGGAGCCACAGGGCCCCGAAGGGTTCGCAGTTTTGGGAACCATTGAGGCCGATCGAGGTAACAACAAAGAAGCAGAAAAGCAGTTTAGAGAAGCTTTGGCGATTGAAGCCGACAACGGTATTGCATTACGTGGATTAGTTCGGCTATTGATTAATGACGGCAAACGCGAGGAAGCGCTAGCCTTAATTAATGCTCAGGCGCCTGCAAATAGTGCTGCTGGCAAAGGTTATGACTATTTGAGGGTTAAGATTCTTGGTTCACAGGCAGATGACTTGGTGAGCAAAGGGCAGGGTGTAGCTGCCATTCCCTATCTGCAGAGCGCCTTACAGCTTGAGCCACTCAATCCCTGGTTGCGTTTTCAGTTGGCCGGGGTCTATGAGAGCGTGGGGTCAGTCGATAAAGGGTTAGCCGTCATGAAGGAGGGGTTGCGGCTTGCCCCAAATGATCCTGAGATGACTAATGCCAATGTGCTCTTCTTATTGAGTGCTGATAAAACTGAGGATGCCCTAAGCTTGATGCGAGGCGCGCTAGCAAAACCATCCTCTGATGCCACATCACTCCGTTTAACTCACGCTAATGTGCTCAATCGCTTGCAGCGAGATGACGAGTTGAGTCCTGTATTGCAACGGCTTGCCAAAACCCAGTTATCACCAAGCGATAAGCAGAAATTCATTCAGATACAACTCGATTTTGATATTCGTCAGGCACTCAAAGCGGGTGATACCCAAAAAGCAATCACGCTGTTGAAACAAGCCATCGTACTAGATAGGGATGAGGTTTGGTTGAGATTAGATTTGGCACGTTTATACGCAAAGCTGCACCGCCCTAAAGAGGGCATCGCAATATTTGATGCCTTTCTAAAAACGCACCCTAATAGTGTTGAAGGTTTATATGCCTACGCTTTGTACTTATCCGGTCTTGAGCAAAATCAACCAGCCCTAAAAGTCTTGGAGCGCATTCCTGCGTCTGAACGTACCCCTAAAATTACGCGCTTCCAAAGGGGCGTTTGGGTTGATCTACAGTTGACCCAGGTAAAGAGGCTGAATGCCCAAGGAGATCAAGCCCAGGCAATCGCTCAGCTAACCACGCTCGAGAGTGAGGTGTCCAATGACCCCGACCTTTCTTCCTTGGTTGCGCTCATGTGGGGTTCTATTGGCAAAACAGAGCAAGCCAATGCGCTCTTTCAGAAGATAGAACAAGGCACCCCAAATCTCTCGGTTGAGTGGCATTTGCGTTATGCCAATTACCTTCTCATTAATGAGCAGCCAGAGGCATTCCTAAAGGAAATGACGTTTATCTCAAATCAAAAGCTAAGCCCAGGTCAAAAGCAGGATTTTTTGGATCTACAGCAGACGGCTGAGCTGAGGGCAATCGGTCAACTCATTCAGTCTGGTGATATTCGGGTGGCTAATCAAAGGCTTCAGCCGCTGATTTCCGCTACCCCCAATAATTACAAGATGATGTATTTAGATAGTCAGATCCAAAGAAGAGAGGGCTACTTGGATAGGGCGATTGATATTGAGCAGCGCGCACTTGCTCAGTCACCGGTACCGCTATCTAGTTTCAGCAGTCTTTCTACACTCAAACCAGTAGCAAGCTCATCTGGTGTTTCTGTGTTTCAGATTGAGCCACCAATCTTGGAGCCCTCAGCTGTCGCATCAGGCAGTGCATACCAATACAAACAGATGGCCGACATGATAGATATGCGTACCAACTGGATTGACTCAGCTGTTGACTATCTATCCCTCAATGGCACTCCAGGGCAGTCGTATTACCGAGCTACGGAGATACCGCTGGAATGGAAGATGCTTATGCGCGCGGATGAAAGAGTGACTTTCAGAGCCGACCAGGTCAACATCAATGCGGGGACCATTGATGCTGGTAATTCATATCAAGTGAGTACTTTTGGCTCCATGGCTGCCTGTAAAACTAATTGCCCAACTACATTTTCAAATCAGTCTGCATCGGGTACCGCTCTGAATGTCGGGTATGAAAAGCAAAACTTTAAGGCTGACATCGGTACAACCCCATTGGGCTTCCTCACTCAGAACTGGATTGGTGGAGTGAAACAGAAACTGGATGCGGGTCCTGTGGGTATCTCATTAGAGTTGGCTCGTCGACCAATGACCAGTACTTTGCTTTCTTATGCTGGCACTCGTGACCCTGTGACTGGCTCTGTCTGGGGCGGCATGGTTGCAACTGGCGGAACCGTTGGCTTGAGTCTAGATCAGGGTGGCACCTTCGGTGGATGGACTTACTATCGCGCACGAAGCCTCACGGGTACGAATGTGCAGAGCAATAGTGACAATCAATTTATGGCTGGTCTGAACTGGCGCATCGTGAACGAAACCGATCGGCAGCTCTCCAGCGGTCTAACCGGCATGCTCTGGGGTTTCAAAAGAAATGCCGGAGAGTTTACTTATGGGCAGGGCGGTTACTATAGTCCACAAAGCTATCGCTCTGTGACACTTCCTTTAAATTACTCGCAACGTTTTGCCCGCTTCTCCTATGTTGTCGGTGGCTCAGTATCAACCAACTGGTCTCGTACCGATGCTGCGCCATACTTTCCGACCAACTCAGATTATCAAGCTGCCTCTAATAATGCTACGTATTCAGGAAGTTCTGGACCTGGTAGCGCCTATTCATTCTTGGCCGCTTGGGAGTACCAAGTCACACCTTCAATCTTTGTTGGTAATCGCTTGAAGTTAGAGCGCTCGCCTTACTATGCCCCAAATAGTTTTGTGCTGTACGTCCGGATAGCGCTTGATGGCGCTGCACCAAACCCTGTGCCATTGCAAACTCAGCCGGTAATACCGACATCTCGCTTTTAATGAGCTATAGAGAATGAATAAACGTACCCCAAGCTCTTTCTTGTTTCTGGTGATGGGTTTATTTGCCTGTTCAATATTGAGCGCTCAATCCTTAAATAGCGCCCCTGAGTTTGATCCTTATCTGCCTGGGGAGCTCAATGAGCGGGCGCTTTATGCGTTGAAGGATCAAGATATCTCTACCGCTGTCATACTGTTGGAGAGGGCGTATCGATTAAATCCCCACAGCCCAGACATCAAAGCCAACTTAGAGGTGGTTCGAAAGATTGCTCAAGAAAAAGCTCCCATTCAGATCAATGGCGAGGTTGTTTACTTGGATGCGCTCGGCAATACGGTGAGCTCTGATAGGGTGGTAGATGTGCCAGCGCTGTGGTCGGAATCTCAAGTTAAATCAAAACCCTAATTATTGGTTTCGAATAAATTCCAGTTGATATCGTTGGAGCGGAAGTAGTACGAGGCTCCAAACTTCATGATGACAGAATCTTCATTCTCAGCAACAAAACGCGTACTAGGAATATTTATTAAGTAGGATTCAGGTGCAGGGGCAGCCGTACCAAAAGGAGCTTTACCGACAAACTTGGAGATGAGATCAGAAGTAGCAAGATAGCTAGTTGGTTGCTTGATGATGTTGGTCTTTACTGGGGCCTCTACTTTGCTAGTGAACATGATACCCACGGGAATATTGGTTACGTTAGGGCTTGGAATTTCGCGCATGCCTACGATCTCATTTTTGTTTCTACGAATTGCTGCGCCATGCTCAGGAATGAACACAATGACTACTTGTCGGCCAGAGTTATTGACCTTGGTATAAAAGCGATCAATATCACTCAATAATTTACGCGCTCTGCGAGAGTAAGTCTCAACACTATTCTCTAGCTTGCTACCATCCAAGGCGCGATTGCCATCATGCAATGAGATCGTGTTGTAAAAGAGCGCAACCCGTTCATTTGGTGACTTCATACGGGCATCCCACCAATTGGATAATACGGAGTAGTCGTCGTAAATCTGTGATCCATCAAAACCTCTTAAATAAGGGGTGGCTTGGGTGTTATCAAATAGCGGAGCAGACATGCCACCTTCATTGCGGATTTCCTTTAGAAGATCGCCATATTTACCATCATGATTCAAAGCTAGTTGTACTTGGTAGCCAGTTTTATTGAGGTTATTAAATATTAGAGAATCTTCAACAGCCGGTTTGTATAAATCCCGCTGGTCTTGCTGTCCGCGGCTACTGCGCAAGAGGCGAATAATCGACGGCCCACTATAGGAAGAGGCCGAATTAAAGTTGGTAAACAAGTAATGGAAGCGCTGGAAAAGCGGATTGTTATCTTCTTTGATGTAATTAAGGTCATCCCAAGCTAGGGAGCAGACATTAATCACCAAGACATCAAACGGAACACTCCTAGCCTTTTGTGAGCGGTTGAAGGCAGTGCGAGATGATTCTTCAATAAAGAAGCCATCAAGGGATTCTGTTAGCTCTGTATCGCTAGGGAGGCCAATGACTTGACCATCAGAATCATAGGCTAGGGGAGCCATATTTGCTCCCAGTGGAAGTAAGGTGCTTAAGATTGCTAAAGAAGCAATGGTTGTCATTCTCAGCTTCTTAGAAAGCAGGAAGTAAACAATATAGAGTCCCAGCAAGATAGCGATTACTCGCCAATCCAAAATTCGAGTCAAGAGCTCTAAGTAGTACTGAAAACTAAAATCGAGCAACTGACTAATTTTGGGGATGATATTTCGGAGGGGCGGGAGAGGGCTATCAAAATACAGAATAACGATAGCAATAGGTAATGCTATCCATTTGCGAATTCGCAGCAATGTCGGATTGGCATGGGAGAAAATCAGACCAAGAGCAAAGGCGGCATTAACAAAAAAATGAAAATGAATGTAGCCTGTATAAAACAGGATTATTTTGATAATGAAATAGAAATTCCAAATTCCCATATTACTTTTTCAGATCCTCGAGAGCCATTTTGGTAAATAAAGAAAGCATAGAAGAGTAATAGCCTTGGTCAGGATTAAAGCTGGGCAATGGGGCTGAATCTATATTGGGATAAGCAAGTGTGATGGCGGCAACACTATAAAAGCCTGCAGACGCATTGTAGGTCGCCATATCGCCAGAAATCACGTTTACCCAAGCCGGTAGTAGCGGTTTTCCGGTAAAAGAGCCCCAGAAGTTTTGAAAGGGCTTTATAGAGGAGGGAGCTGCCTGTTGCCCCCAGATTAAATAGAGGGGGATGCGCACTGCGTCATATCCAAATTGCTCGCCATCTACAGGGCCTAGCTTCTCACCCTCTAATTTGATCCAATTTGATGGCAACTGCCATTTGCCAAATCTAGCCTCTTCTATTAGTTTTAAGCCACTAATCCTTAATTCCTCCCATTCTGGAGCCGGATCGAGCGCAGATAGATTGGCAATTGCAGGGAAGATCCAGTAGGAGAGGTTGAGTTTTAAGCCTTCTGGTTTTTCAAAGCCCATGGCTCCAGGAAGTAAAACAGTGCCCTTGCTCGTTTTACGTAAGAGCGTTGCCCTAATAGATTGACTGACCTGTATGGCTGCAAATAAATAACTCGGCTCATTCCATTTGCGATACGCCCGTGATAGAGCCCAGGCAATAAATAAATCGCCATCGCTGGCATTATTCGTATCATTAATGCCTTCCTTGGGAGACCAGCTCCAGGCAAACAATTTATCGTCACGAACTTGGAGATTGTGTTGGGTCCAAGTCCAGATTTGAGCAAAGGTTGCTGGGTCATTATTTTGTACTGCAAGCAGCAATGCCATCCCCTGACCTTCGGTATGGCTGATACCATTTTGACCGCTATCTACTACCCGGCCATTTTCAATAAATGCGGTTTTAAATTGAGCCCAATCTTCACCGCTAAAAGCGCTTACTGGAGAGTTCAGCATCAGAGCAAAGCTCAAAAGCCAAAGTCGAAGAAGGGTATGCCAAGCCATAGAATGATTGAATTTAGATGAGCAATATGCTGGCAATTGATTATGATTTGTAAAACTTAATAATAGGGTACATTATGAATTACCAGCACTTAATTAGCCCAATTTATTTAAATATTTCATGCAGTTAGCAAACCAAACACTTTACTTTGCAACATTCATCGTTCTGGCAGGCTTAATGGCCCGATTCTTGGCCAATCGGGATGACGATCGCGCTCAATTAGGGTTGTTTATAGACGCACCCCTCATTGGATCTCTGGGCTATAAGGTGACTCGAAATGACAATTAGTTTTGAGCCTAGCTCTAATGTTCGCCGTAACTCTCGCCTCATTTTGGGTGCTTCCATTATTTTGGCGATCATCTTTATTATCAATGCGGTAATTTCTGGATATTTGCTACGACGCAATACAACAGAAGATCGTGCAGATCAACTCTCCGCCTTGACATTAATATTGGCCGAGCACACTTCGCAGATTATTTTTTCAGCCAATACCGTTTTAAATAGTATTGATGATGTGTTTTATGCAGCGAAAATTGAAGATGAGAGCAGCTATCGTAAGTTTGCTTCCAATAAAAATCAATTTGAGCTGTTGCAGGAAAAGACAAAATCTAATTCCATTTTAGATGTCACCACTTTTGTGGCTAATGACGGTAGAGTGCTTAATTTCTCCCGCTCCTATCCCGCTCCCGAAATTAATCTGGCTGATCGTGACTATTTTGTTTACCTGAAAAATCACAATGATCTTGAAACGTTCTATAGCACCCCCGTGCAAAATAAGGGTAACGGTAAATGGGTTTTTTATTTAGCCAGGCGTGTCAATGGTGCAAACGATGAGTTTCTCGGGGTGATTTTGGTGGGTGTCTCTGTAGAGGTTTTCTCCTCTTTGTACGAGAGATTAGGTGCCAATTTGGGTGATGGTGCAGCGATAACTCTTTATCGCAAAGACAAGACCTTAATAACCCGTTGGCCTCTAGTTGAAGATCTGATTGGTCGTGTCAACACCAATAGCTTGATTGAGCAATCTTTGGCTGCTGCCGCAGAAGGTAATGGCGTGATCTTTACATCCATGACCGGCTTTACTCGGCAAAACACGTCCCCTGTCGAGCGCATGATTTCTTATCGTAAGGTTTCTGGCTATCCTTTTGTGGTGGGTACGGTTGTGCCTGAATCCTTGTATTTGGCTAATTGGCATAAGAATGCGACTGGCGGCTTAATTGCCACCGTTTTGAGCATCATTATTTTATTTGTTGGAACCTATTTTCTTCTGAGGACTTATAGGCGTAATGCTGAAAACCAATATCGCGCACATCATGATGTTCTTACAAGATTACCCAATAGGACTTTATTCTCTGATCGTCTTTCGTATTCATTGGCCAATTGCAAGCGCAACCAAACTAAATTAGCGCTACTTTTTATTGATTTAGACAATCTTAAAACGATTAATGATGTCTATGGCCATCTTGCGGGTGATGCAGTTCTTATGGAAGTGGCAGAAAGAATACGAGACTGTCTGCGAGATACTGATACTGTGGCTCGTCTCGGCGGGGATGAGTTTATTGTGCTCTTGCCAGGTGTTGGTGACGAGAAGAATGCCTTGATGGTTGCTGAAAAAATTCGATCCTCCCTCATAATGCCGATTATTGCTGATGGCAATACTGTAAATACAAGTGCAAGTATTGGGGTGGCCTTATATCCAGACCATGGATCAAACGAGACCGATTTGATGAACAATGCCGATATGGCCATGTATGAAGCTAAATCCAGCGGCCGAAACGCTATTGAAATCTTTGGTGAGAAGGTTATTCAGGCAGTTTTCAAAGATATTTCATGAGGCTTAATTTTTCCGCGTGACGCTTGCGACGAATAACGTTTGTATTCTTAAGCAAGCTTAAGCACAAAATACATTGGGAAAAATGATTGTTTATGAAAAAATTTAATATCCGCAAAATTATTTTAATTCCATCGATCAGCCTTGGGGTTTTGTCCATATTAATTGGATCAAATCCAATTCAAAGCGCACCCATTTCGACCATTCCTACGGTGCAAATTGGAAACTTGATCTGGGATCAAACCGAGATGAATATTGCTGACGTGAAGACTTACGCATCATCAACGGGTTTTGTGAGTGCAGCAGAGCAGAAGGGTGGCGGCTTATCTTATGAAGCTGGCTTTGTTCAAAAGCCAGATTGGACATGGAAAACTCCCTACGGCGTTCCTGCAAAAGATGCTGAGCCAGCGGCGCATCTTAATCAAAAAGAGGCTGAAGCTATCTGCCGCTATTACGGTAAACGTTTACCGACAGATGTTGAGTGGACTAGTACCGCATTCTTAGAGCAAAGGGCTAATCCTCCTGTTGGATACGTAAAGGGTCAGCGTTACCCCTATCCGGGCGGTAGCACCCCAGCGGTATCTCACTGCCTCAGTGGTTGTGGTGATTACAAGGGTCTTGCTCCTGCCGGGGCCCTGAATCGAGGTACAGGGCACGTTATCGCTGGCTCAACCAAACCTGGCGTGAATGGCTTGTTCGATATGGGTGGCAATGTATGGGAGTGGACGGCTACAGAGCGTAATGGAGGCTACATCACTCGTGGTGCTTCATGGTGGTACGGTCCAGAGCGGCAGCAAGAATCTGATGTGGAGTCCAAACCTGGCGATATTGCTGTGGTTTATATCGGATTTCGCTGTGTTGCCGATGCCGTGAAACAATAGGGAATGACTAATCCTGCTGTAGATTCTTCCGATATTGAAATTACTCCCGATTACCAGGCGGTAATTGAGGCTATTGAGCGTCACGATCCTTATATTTTTGTTAGCGGTAAAGCGGGCACTGGTAAAACCACCTTAATTGGCTATCTGCGAGAAACCATACCTGGAAATGTCGTGGTAGTTGCACCAACAGGTGTTGCGGCTCTGCAGGTTAAAGGAGTAACGATCCACTCCTTCTTTAGATTGCCCCCACGCTTAATTTTTCCAGAAGAAGATATCAAGCCGCTGCGTGATAAACGTCTTTATAAAGATATCCGCCTACTCATCATTGATGAGATCTCGATGGTGCGTGCCGATGTGGTGGATGCGATGGATTTATTTCTGCGCGAGAATGGCCCACAAAAAGGCAAACCCTTTGGCGGCATTCAGGTGATGTTTGTGGGAGATCTGTTTCAGCTGCCACCAGTGGTTTCTAGTTCCGATATGCAAGTTTTGTCCGAAAGAGGATATGAGGGGCCTTATTTCTTTTGCGCAATGGCCTTGCATCGTAAAGATGTCACGATGGTGGAGCTCTCCAAGATCTTCCGTCAAAAAGACGAGCACTTTGCTGGCTTATTAAATCGCATCCGAATCAATCAGGATATAGAAGAAGCAATCGACACACTCAATGCTCAGTGCTTCAAAAAGGATGTGGAGCTAGATGAGCAGACTATTACTCTAACCACTACCAATGCCCGAGCCGATCAAATCAATGGTGCCGGCTTACGTGCCATTACTGCTGAGGGTAAAGTCTACTCTGGCAGCTCAACCGGAAAATTTAATATTGATGAGCGCAACTTGCCATCACCTAATAATTTAGTGCTCAAGGTTGGGGCCAAGGTCATGTTCACTGCAACGGATCCAGGGTTTCCGAAGCGATGGGTCAATGGCACCATTGGGGTGGTACGTGAAATGCTGGCAGATAAGGTGAAGGTCATGGTTCAGAATGGACCGTACTCAAACACTGTTGAGGTCACGGGTCATCAGTGGGAATCTTATCGCTACGATCACGACATGATGTCAGGAAAGATATCTCCTAGCATCATCGGCACTTATGTTCAGATACCGCTCATGCTGGCATGGGCTGTAACGATTCATAAGAGCCAGGGCAAGACGCTCGATAAGGTTAAGGTTGACCTCTCCTCAGGAGCTTTTGCCTCAGGACAAGTCTACGTTGCCCTAAGCCGTTGCAAAACGATAGAAGGTATTTCTCTACAAAGACCGATTGAGCCCAGAGATGTGAGTTGCGATCAAGAGATCAAGCGCTTCTATATGAATTGCTTGCCGAATTCTAGATAATTAGAATCCAGCTGCTAATCCATCCCTGCGATGATCACTGCCAGCAACATAAGCAGAAAGAGTCTCTTCGTTCAATTTAGCAATTGCTTGTGCGCTGCCAAAGTCCAGGCTGTTTGCAGGCTGAACGGCAACGTCATGGCCCAGCGCTTTTAATTCATCAACCACGCTTTGGGGCATTGCTGCCTCAACGGTTAGCTTGCCCACATCATCGATGCGCCAACGCGGCGCATCAGAGCAGGCTTGTGGGTTTAGGTATTCATCTACAAAGCGCATCACAAACTGAATATGGCCCTGCGGCTGCATATTGCCACCCATGACACCAAATGCCATAGTAGGTTTGCCGTCCTTAGTAAGGAAGGCCGGAAGGATGGTGTGGAAGGGCTGCTTGCCAGGTCCAACTTGATTAGGATGTCCATCCTCTAATCTGAAGCTCATGCCACGATTATGAAAGGCAATGCCACCTGGGGCAACTACCCCAGAACCAAAGCCTTTGAAGTTCGATTGAATATACGAGATCATCATGCCGGATTCATCGGCAGCGCATAAGTAAACAGTGCCGCCTGAATGTGGATCTCCAGGACCATAGCTACCGGCTTTGTTGTGATCAATTATGGCTGCACGACTTGCCAGGTAATCTCTGTTTAATAGAGAGCTTACTGGCATTTGCATAGAGCGTGCATCGGAAACATAAGCATAAACATCTGCAAAGGCCATCCGCATCGCTTCAATTTGTAAGTGAATGCGTTGTGCTGAATTAGCGGGGTATTGCTTTGCATTTGCTGCTTGCAAAATGCCTAAGGCAATTTGAGCGGCAATTCCTGAGCCATTCGGTGGAATTTCGTGGAGGGTGTAGTCACCGTAATCGAAGGCTAAAGGCTCAACCCACTCCGGCTGGTTATCGGCGAAGTCTTGCATGGTGAAACAACCACCAGTAGCTTGAGCAAAGTCCACCATGCTTTGTGCAAGAGGACCTTTATAAAAAGATTCACCTTCTGTAGCGGCAATTTCTTTTAAGGTTTTGGCTTGTGCTGGATATTTCCAGATTTGACCAGCTTGAGGCGCTTTACCATCAATTAAAAATGACTCTACAAAACCAGGTTGGTTTTTAAGGATTGGAATGGCTTCGCGCCACTGACGAGCGATAACAGGTGAAACCGGAAAACCATTTTCCGCATAATCGATTGCACGTTTAAATAATTGCGCAAAGGGCAACTTGCCAAACTTTCTAGAGAGCTCGATCCAACCCGCAACCATGCCCGGGACCGTGACCGTATTCCAGCCAATGAGATCCATCGCAGATTTACCAGCAAAATACTCTGGCTTCCAAGCAGCGGGAGCGCGACCAGAAGCATTTAAGCCGTGTATCTTTTTGCCATCCCAGAGAATTGCAAAACCATCCCCACCTATGCCATTCATCGTAGGTTCAACTACAGTCAGTGTGATTGCAGTTGCAAGTGCCGCATCAACAGCATTGCCACCGTTTTGCAGGGCTTCAATACCAGCTTGAGTAGCAAGCGGTTGAGAGCTCGCAACGGTATTTTTAGCTAGAACAGGGGCGCGACTACCAAAAGGAGGGGATATCAACATAAGGGCTTATCTATTTAACGACTTAATCAACTTTAACATTCGCTGACTTTACTACCTTCTCCCATTTGCTGGCTTCACTTGCCGTAATTTCACCCAATTTCTCGGAGTTTGCAAACTGGGGGTGAATACCTTGAGCTGCCATACGTGCTTTGAAATCAGGATTAGTCAAAATCTTCCGTATCTCCCGCTCAAGCTTGGCAATAATATTTGGAGATGTTCCTTTGGGAACATAAACTGCATAAAAGTTTTCTACATCAAATTGCTTCATGCCATCTTGCCCTAGAGTTGGGACATTGGGCATCAGAGGGGAACGTTCTGCGGCAGCAATGGCAATCGGGCGCAGCTTGCCACTCTGAATGTGGGGCAATGAAGCAGTCACGCTGTCAAACATCATGAGGGTGTTGCCTGCAATCAAATCAGGCAAAGCAAAGCTACTACCTTTGTAAGGGATATGAGTGCCTGTTGCCCCAATACGCTGCATAAACAAAGTGGACTCTAGGTGGGAGAGACTGCCATTACCTTGGGATGCGTAATTAAAGTCACCCTTTTTAGATTTAATAAAGGCAATGAGTTCTGGAAGATTTTTGGCTGGTACGGACGGATTCACCACGATTAAGTGGGGAATTGTTCCGATTAATGCAACGGGAACAAAATCTTTCTGTAAGTCAGCTGGAGGGTTTTTAAATAGGGCTGAAGAAATCGATTGATTTGTCAGCGCACTAATGTTGATAGTGTAGCCATCAGGAGCCGCTTTAGCACCGGCTTGTAGACCAATCATTCCGCCTGCGCCCGGCTTGTTCTCGACGACGATGGCTTGACCCAATGCTTCTGCCAATGGGGCCGTCACGCTACGCGCAAAGATATCAGTAGATCCGCCTGCAGGAAAGGACACAATCGCAACAATCGGTTTTTTAGGCCAATCTGTATCAGGGGCGGCAATAACTGAGTTACTTAAGGTCAATAGTCCTAAGGAGCCAAGGATGAGAGATTTGAAATAGTGCATTTAATGATCCGATAGTGAGATGAGTAATATAGTATTGGAAATTCAGAATCTAGTTTTAAAAAGATCAAATAAGAGAGACGCATGACAACATTGAATAAAACAACTGGCGGGATTGATATGTCAGCTTATTGGCTGCCCTTCACACCTAACCGCTACTTCCAGCATCATCCGAAGATCATGCAGTCAGCCAAGGGAGCTTACTACTTTGATGATCAGGGTCGTAAGCTTTTTGATGGTTTATCTGGGCTGTGGTGCTCCCCATTGGGGCATGCTGATCCACGTATTGGTGCAGCCATTCAAAAACAGTTTGAAACCATGGATTATTGCCCTGCGTTTCAGATGGCCAGCGAAACTACCTTTAGCTTGGCTAGTCGAATTGCGAAGATGGCGCCAGAGGGGTTGGATAAAGTATTTTTCACCAATTCCGGTTCCGAGGCAGTTGATACCGCATTGAAAATTGCGATTGGTTATCACCGAGTGATGGGCAATGCATCTCGTATTCGGCTGATTGGTCGAGATCGCGCTTATCACGGTGTTGGTATTGCAGGTATATCCGTAGGCGGCATGGTCGCCAATCGCAAAATGTTTGCCAGCATGATGATGCCCGGTGTAGATCATTTGCCGCATACGTTAAATCTTTCGCAGATGGCTTTCTCAAGAGGGCAGCCAAAGTGGGGCGCTCATTTGGCGGAAGAGTTGGAAAAGATTGTTGCTCTTCATGATGCCAATACGATTGCCGCTGTGATCATGGAGCCTGTGCAGGGATCAACTGGAGTCATAGTGCCGCCTGATGGTTACTTACAAAAGATTCGTGAGATTTGTACAAAGCACGGTATTTTGCTGATCTTTGATGAGGTGATTACCGGCTTTGGTCGTTTGGGCGCAAACTTCGGCGCCGATCGATTTGGTGTCACTCCAGACATGATTACCTTTGCCAAGGGAATTACTAACGGCGTAATTCCCTTGGGTGGCGTGATTGTGCGTGGAGATATTTACGACAACATCATTGCCAATGGTGGTCAAGAGCAGGCTATTGAATTCTTCCATGGCTACACCTATTCGGGCCATCCGATTCCAGCAGCTGCTGGCCACGCAGTACTCGATATCTTTGAGTCTGATGATTTAGTTAATCGGGCTAAAGCGCTTGAGCCAGTTCTTGAGAGTGGATTGCATGCATTAAAAGGCAAGTCAGGTATTTTGGATATCCGTAACTTTGGGTTATCAGGCGCTGTTGAGCTTGACCCCGTTCCTGGAAAGCCTGGTCTGCGCGCTATGAAAGTGCTGGAAGCTTGTATTGAGAGAGGCACGCTTGTTAGGGTAGCGGGCGATGCGATCGCCGTAGGGCCTCCGTTTATCTCAAAACCAGAAGAGCTGGAATTTATGTGTAGCGCTTTAGGTGATGCTATTGATGTAGCTATGCAAATTAAATAAGTAAATTAAATAATCACTTATTAAACAGGTGATAAATGATAGGAATGGCAACGGCACTCACCACGCCGTTCATTCCCATCGCTAAGCTGGCGTATGTTCCCGCTTCAGGGTGAATGCTAAACGCACGTGATGTGCCGATGCCATGAGCGCCAATACCAATAGCAAAACCTCTTTGCCACCATGCTTTCATACCCAATGCATTCAAAACAAAGGGCGCCAAAATAGCCCCGAGTATTCCGGTGCTGACTGCAAAGATGGCCGTTAGAGTGGGTGAGACCCCAATCCGCTCGGCAATGCCCATAGCAATTGGAGCAGTGACTGATTTGGGATACATGGCCCCAGTGATGCTCGCATCCGCTCCAAGCATAGTGGCAATACCTACGGCACTAATAATTGATACTAGTCCGCCCGTGCATAGCGAAGCTATTAGAGGGAGTGATCTGCCTTTAAGACTGTTTAACCCTCTATAGATGGGGATGGCTAAAGATACTGTCGCAGAACCTAATAAGAAGTGAATAAATTGCGCGCCTTCAAAATAAGTGGAGTAGGGCATTTCAATAAATTGAATCGTGCTTGCCACAATCAGGATGGCAATAGCTACTGGATTGGCTAGCGGGTTCTGATGACTGGCTTTATAGATGCTGAGTCCAATTTGATAAGCCGCCAGGGTGATGAATAAGGCAAAAAGCGGGCTACCCGATAAGTAAACCCAAATCTCGACGATGGAGTGCTTTTCACTCATGAGATTCTTTCTTGCTTAATAAACGTGCGACAAACGCACTAGAGGCAATGGTGAGAATTACGCTACCAATGAGGGCGCTAATAATGGCTAATGCATTTGCCTTGAGTTGGGGCAAGAAAAGTACCACGCCAACAGCTGCAGGAACAAACAGTAAGCCAAGGTACTGACTAAAGCCATCGCCCACCATAGCTAAGTCAGAATTAATCCCTTTGCGTAAAACAAGCCACAGCACCAAGAGAACCAATCCAATGACTGGGCCTGGTAGCGTCGGCAAAAGGAACTTTGAAACAAGTTCGCCAAGACTTTGAAAGAGGAGGATTTGTACGAGGCCAAAAATCATGTATCTATCTTACCGCCTGCGTGAATATGGTGCCCTTATAGCTATCTCAGTGCCAAAGGCACCAAAGAAGGAGTTTTACTGAGGTTTCACCATAACTTCCCGAGTTAAATTTACCTTGTGCGGGGATACTCTGATGATCCCAGTCAATATTTTGTATGTAAAACCTTGCTACACTGGTTTGAAAATAGCAGTTCATATTAATAAACAGGAGATTCAACATGAAGTCACTCGTATCTGGCTTGCTTCTTGCTTTGTGTTCCAGCCTTTCTTTTTCTGTATCGGCTAAAGACACGGTCAAGATTGCCTATATTGGGCCGTTGACCGGAGGTGTTTCTGCAAATGGTATTGGTGGTCGTAACTCTGCTGATCTAGCGGTGCGTATGAAAAACCAAGACCCTAATGCAAAATATAAGTATGAATTGGTTACTGCCGATGATGAGTGCAAGCCTAACGTAGGCGTACAAGTTGCTACCAAAATAGCGTCAGACAGCTCCATTATTGCTGGTGTAACCCATTACTGCTCAGCAGTGGCAATGAGTACTGTTGATGTTTATCATAAGTTTGGTTTGCCAGTCATGGTGTGGGGCGCTGTTCTCCCTGAAATCACTTATGGTAATGACTACAAAGAAATTCATCGCGTTAACGGCACGATGATCAATCAAAATGAAGTGGCCGCTAAATTCTTAACTGGTTTAGGCTACAAGAAGTGGGTCATCATTCATGACACTACCGATTACGGCAAAGGTCACAACAAGTATTTCACCCAGTTCCTTACCAAAAATGGCGGCCAGATCTTGGGCACCTTTGGCGTAACTGCTGACCAGCAAGACTTCACTGCTGAGTTAACCAAAATTAAGCAGCTGAATCCTGAGGTGGTTTACTTTGGCGGTCTCACACCTATTGGTATTCGTATCCGCACACAAATGGATCGCTTGGGCATTAAGGCAGTATTCGAAGGTACTTCCGGCATCAAGTCTGATGCTTATATCGAGGGCTTAGGTAAATTGTCTGAGGGCTCTTTGTCTTTTATCGAAGGCGCACCTTGGGAAAAACTTCCTGGCGGTCTTGAGTTTATTGCCAAGTATTCACAGCAGAAATATCCAGATGCACCTGAAGCCTACGGCCCTTTTGCTTATACCGCCACTAACTTGATCATGGCTGCAATTGAAAAGGCTGGCCCTAATCGTAAGAAGGTGATGGAAGTCTTAAACAACACCCAAAACGTAGAAACGATTATTGGCAAAGTGAGCTTTGATGATCATCGTCAAAATATCGTTCCTTTGATCTCTAAGTATGTTGCACAAGATGGCAAATGGGTTCTCTGGGAAGATAGTCTCTATGCTAAAAAGCAGCGCAAGTTAGGGCAGTAATTGAAATCGTAGTAGAAGAGGGTAATTTTGCATGTCATTTGATATTTTTTTGCAGTACCTGCTCAATGGTTTGATGTTGGGTGTCATTTATGCAATCGTGGCGGTTGGATTTACCCTCTACTTCGGTGTTTTGGATGTTATTAAGTTCTCTCACGGTGACATCCTTATGGTGGGGGCCTTTGCTGGCCTCACCGCCTATATTGGTATAGCTGAGACGTTTACCTCTCCTTGGCTACAGCTTTTGGTGTTAATAGTAGTAAGTCTGGCTGTTGCAGCCTTTCTTGGTGCAGTCATTGCACGCTATCTCATTCTGCCTTTGCAGAAAGCGCCCCCAATCAATACTCTATTAGTGACTTTGATGTTGGGTCTCGCACTACGCGAAATGGTTCGTTTGTTTTATCCCAATGGATCCAACCCAAAACCTTTCCCAAAATTATTGCCAGTAGATGGCATCGCTCTGGGTGAGTTTACTCTGCGCTCTGACAGCCTCATCTTGCTTATTACTGGAGTGTTAACCATTGTTGCTGTCCAACGCCTCATTACCAAGAGCAAAATTGGTTTAGCTATTCGGGCGGTTGCGCAAGATAGTGAAACAGCGCGCATTATGGGCATTAACTTTCACCGTATTGTGTTGATTACTTTCATGCTGGGGTCAGCTTTAGCTGCGCTCGCCGGCTTAATGAATGGTCTGTATTACAACGAAGTCAACTTCAGTATGGGTTTATTGCTAGGTGTGATCGGCTTCTCGGCTGCGGTAGTAGGTGGGTTAGGAAATTTCTATGGCGCGATTGTGGGGGGATTCTTATTTGCGGGACTCCAAACCATTGGCGCTGTTTTATTGCCAGCCATCATGCCGAGCGTTCCCAGCGCGTACAAAGACGTTTTTGCATTTGCAGTAATCATCATCATCATGGGATTAAAGCCAACAGGCTTAATTTCTGAAAAATCCAGCGAGCGAGTTTAAGTATGAAGTTATTAATATCTACCTTCATTGCCTGCCTGGTCTACAGCATTCTGTTGCTTGGATCTGAAAACCAGTTAGAAGTTGGCGCTCTCGTAATCCTCGCATTTGTAACCAGTTTGGTTGGTAAAAAATTAGGTTTGATGGATAAGCTTGCGATTGCCGTAAGAGAGCATCCACAGTTTCCTGCTTACGCTTCGATTGCAGGTGTGCTCATAACCATGCTGGTGTTCCACAATTCACACTTCGCGCTATTGATGCTCGCTACAGTGCTGATCTATTCCATTGTTTGCCTGGGTTTAAATATTCAATTTGGATATGTCGGTATTGTGAACTTTGCAGGCGCCGCATTTTTTGGTATCGGTAGCTATACCGCAGCAATCCTAGCTACGCATACCGCAATCCCACATTTGCTGGTTCTATTTATTGCCGCGGGTTTCTCTGCCTTGATTGGTTGCATATTGATCTACCCAGTGTTGAGAACGCGCGGGCACTATGCGGCCTTAGTCACCATTGCTTTTGGTATCTTGTTTCGTAACTTCTTAGAGGTGAACGATACCTTGGGTGGTCCACAGGGTCTGAAGATCCCTCCGCTCACTATTTTTGGCTGGAATTTATCGGATGGTTTGGACATTGGTGGTTTTGAGCTGTCATTTTACATTCCATATCTCCTGATCGCATTGATTCTGCTGATAGCTAGCTTCAGAATTACCCGCAATCTAGAGCGCTCATGGATTGGCTTAAGTATGGATATGGTTCGCACCGATGAAATTGCAGCTTCTACTTTTGGTGTGAATATTGCGCACTGGAAGGTAGTTGCATTTACATTGGGTAACTTCATTGCTGGTATGGCGGGAGCGCTCTATGGAATGATGACTGCCTACGTTGCCCCTAATAACTTTACCTTTGCCGACTCTTTAATTTTGGTGTCGATTGTGATTTTGGGTGGTATTGGTAACCCATGGGGAATCATTCCTGCGGCAGCTATTGTGGTGATTCTTCCTGAGAAGCTTCAATTCATTCAGGAATATCGTTTCTTGCTATATGCCATTGTGGTGATCTTGATCTTGCTATTCCGTCCTGATGGTTTATTGCCAAGGCGGATTCGTGAGTATTTCCCGGGTAACAAAGCGGGGGGTGAGAAATGAATTCATTGACATCACCTAAGAAGCAGATTCTGGTTGCAGAAAAACTCACCATGCGTTTTGGTGGCGTGACAGCATTAGATTCATTGGATCTTCATGTGAATGAAGGCGAGGTATTAGGTTTGCTGGGCCCCAATGGCTCGGGTAAAACTACTTTCTTTAACGTGATTACCGGTTTGTATCGGGCAAGCTCAGGAAGTGTTTCATTCCGCGGTGAGGATTTGACTGATGCCACTGCTCAGCAAGTGTATTTGCATGCGATTACTCGCACCTTTCAGCGCTCACGCTTATCTTTGCCGCTGACTGTCTTTGACAACATCGCCATTGGTGATAACCGTCGATTAAATACTGGGCTTTTCTTTAATTTGTTTCAAAGAGAGAAATTCAAGCAAGAATACGATGGCCTAGTTGAGCAGGTAAGGCAATTGCTCCTTACCTTTAATCCTAAGTTAGCAGACAAAATATTTGAGCCAGTGGCAAGCTTGCCAATGATTGATCGTCGCCGTATTGAAATCTGCAGAGCCTTAATTAGTCAACCCGATTTACTCCTTTTAGATGAGCCTTCAGCTGGCATGACTCATGATGAGACTGCTGAAGTCATGGATGATATTTTGCAAGTACGCAGCAAGATTAAGCCATTCACCATTATTCTGATTGAGCATGAAATGGGTTTGATTCAACGGATGACTGAGCGTTGTATTGTTCTGAACTATGGCAAGAAGATTGCTGAGGGCACTTACGATGAGATTGTGAATAATCGCGAAGTGCAAGTCGCTTATTTGGGGCAGGAATAATCATGGCCTTATTAGAGATTGAACACATCTATACCGCTTACGATCGGATTGATGTATTAGAGGATGTATCCATCAAAGTCGAGAAGGGTGAAATCACCTGCATTCTAGGTGCCAATGGGGCTGGTAAATCCACTTTAATTCGCTCCATCCTAGGGTTGACTCCAGCTAATCGTGGAAAAATTATTTTTAATGGCGTGGATATCGCCCATTTGCCAACACATCGCATTATTGAGGCGGGGATTGCATGCGTTCCAGAAGGACGTCGCGTGTTTCCACGTATGACGGTGGATGAAAATCTATCCGCCGGAGCTTATTTGGTGACCGACAAAAAGGTCATTGAAGAGCGTCGTGAGCATGTAAAGCATTTATTTCCGCGCCTTGCAGAGCGCTCTAATCAGCTGGCAGGTACCATGTCCGGTGGTGAACAGGCGATGCTGGCTATTAGTCGTAGCTTAATGAGTTCTCCGGAGTTGCTCATATTCGATGAGCCCTCATTGGGTTTATCTCCTTTATTCGTAAAAGAAAACTTTAAGATCATTAAAGAAATCAATCAAATGGGAACTACAGTCTTGTTGGTTGAGCAGAATGTTCGACAAACCTTGGCAATTGCCCATCGTGGGTATGTCATTACCAAAGGTCAAGTGGTAGCCAAGGGAAGTGCTGCTGAATTGGCTGAGAATGCCGAAGTGCAAGCAGCTTATTTTGGGTAACTGAAGATGACTAATTGCATTCCTGATCCAATTGAATTAACTCAAGAGCTCATTCGCTTCAATACGATTAATCCCCCGGGCAATGAAGATCAAGTTTGCAACTATTTAGCCGGGCTTTTAGAGTCCGTTGGCTATGAATGTCGCAAGATTGAATTTGCTCCGCATCGAATGAGCTTGGTCGCCAAGATTGGCGCCTGTTCCGAACAAAAACCAAGCATTTGTTTTACTGGGCATGTAGACGTTGTCCCTTTGGGTGCTCGTACTTGGAAATATGAACCCTTTGCCGGCGTTATAGAGAATGGCAAGCTCTATGGTCGCGGCTCTAGCGATATGAAGAGTGGCGTAGCTGCCTTTGTTGTTGCGGCTATGAAAATGGCTGACTCCGCAAAGCAGGGTGCTGGTGTCAGCATGATCATTACGGCAGGAGAAGAGACGGGCTGCGAAGGCGCATTTCATTTAGCGGCCAATCAGGAGATATTGGATTTTCTGGGCCCTGCTGGTTGCTTTATTGTGGCCGAGCCAACAGCCAATGAGCCCTTGCTAGGTCATAAAGGGGCCTACTGGTTGAAAGCCTCTACCGATGGTGTTACCGCGCATGGCTCGATGCCTGAGCGTGGAGATAATGCGTTTTATAAGCTGGCTAAGGCCGCATTAACTCTAGAAAAATTTGCTTTCGATACTCCTGTACATGAGTTGATGGGTCAGGGCACCCTCAATGTAGGGACCGCTAAATCGGGCATCAATATCAACTCGGTTCCTGATGCAGCTGAAATGACGCTGGATATTCGTACGGTTGCAGGGCAAAGCCATCAACATATTTACGGCTGCTTATGTAAGGCGCTAGGTCCTGCTGTTCGTCTGGATACCATTATTGATATTGCAGGGGTGTTCACGCCTGCTACAGATCCCTGGATGGCAAGTGTGTTTGATTTTTGTGAAAAGATTAATGGGGTTCGCCCAGTTGAGAAAACCGTGTCTTACTTTACCGATGCATCAGCATTAAAGCCCGCTATCGGCAATCCACCTACGGTAATCCTGGGGCCAGGCCAGTCAGAGATGGCCCATCAAACTGACGAATTTTGTTATGTCGACAAAATTACAGACGCAACCGTATTATTTTCAGAATTAATTCTCGATTGGCAGGCGAACTAGTTACTCGCCCGTGGTAAATGTTGCATTGCAATATATTAATTCTTAGTTAATATAAGCACACGATAAAAAGGGGTAAGAAAGTTACCCCTGAAACCAAATAAAGAATTTATAGGAGAGCACTCATGACTGAATTGAATGTCAATGGCAAAAAATACAAGGTGGACGTAGATCCAGAAACCCCATTACTTTGGGTAATCCGCGAACAGGTCGGCTTAACCGGCACTAAGTATGGATGTGGAGTGGGTCAATGTGGTGCATGCACAGTGTTATTTGAAGGTCAGGCCATCCGTAGTTGCTCTATTCCTGTAGGCGCTGCTGAAGGTAAAAAAATTGAGACGATTGAAAGTCTAGAGAAGAGTGGTCAGCTATCCAAAGTTCAAAAAGCGTGGGTAGACAACCAAGTGCCTCAGTGTGGTTACTGCCAGTCCGGCATGGTGATGGCAACAACGGCCCTATTAAGAAACAATCCAAAGCCCACTGATGCGCAAATTGATGAGTCCATAACGAACATCTGCCGCTGTGGGACATTCCAGCAAGTTCGCGCAGCGATTCATGCGGCTAGCAAGGCTTAAGGGGAAAGACATGACTACAAATACAAATACTTCCCGTCGCCACTTTGTTATTGGCTCTAGTGCAATTGCCACTGGCTTAGCCATTGGCCTCGATCTTTCTTTTATGTCTGCTGCAAATGCAGCCATGGGCACTGGCACCACCGCCATGACGCCATTAGCTACCCCAGAAATTGGTATCTGGGTTGTAGTTAAGCCAAATGATGATGTTGTTGTGCGTATTGTCCGCTCAGAAATGGGTCAAGGCACTATTACTGGCTTAGCTCAGATGGTTGCGGAAGAATTGCAATGTGATTGGAAAAAAGTTTCTTATGACTATCCATCACCTGGTGAGAATTTAAAGCGTAAGCTGGCATGGGGTAGCTACTCCACTGGTGGTAGTCGCGGTATTCGTACTTCTGAGCAATATGTGCGTAAAGGCGGAGCTGCTGCGCGCATGATGTTGATTCAGGCTGCAGCAAATCAATGGAATGTGCCCGCTTCTGAATGCGTAGCAAAAGATAGCGTGATTACTCATACCCCATCTGGCAAAAAGACAACCTTCGGTAAAGTGTCTGTAGCGGCATCACAGTTGGAGGTGCCAAAAGACGTGCCATTGAAGGATCCTAAAGAGTGGACCTTGATTGGTAAGCCCGTCAATCGTATCGACGGCGTTTCTGACAAGGTGACTGGTCGACAGGTCTACGCAATTGACTTGAAGATGCCAGGCATGTTGGTGGCGAACATTAAAGAGTCTCCAGTGTTTGGTGGCAAGGTCAAGAGCTACGACGCAGCTAAAGCGCAAAGTATGAAAGGCGTTAAGAAGGTAGTTCAGGTAGGTGACTCAGCGGTAGCGGTTGTTGCAGAGACCTTCTGGCAAGCTAAAACCGCTTTAGACCAAGTGAATATCGTTTGGGATAGTGGTGATAACGTCAATGTATCCAGTGCTTCTATTAAGAAGATGTTGGAAGAGGGCTTGAACGCTGATGATGCCTTTGTTCACAATACCAATGGTGATGTCAAAGCAGCCATGTCTGGCGCTTCTAAGAAATTAGAAGCTACTTATTTCTACCCATTCTTAAATCATGCCACTCTGGAGCCGCAAACAGCGACTGCCAAGTGGACTACTGACTCTTGTGAAGCTTGGGTTCCAACTCAAGACGGTGAAGCTTCGTTAGCAGCGGTAATTGCTGCATCTGGACTTCCTGCAGAGAAATGTAATGTCTACAAGGTAAACCTTGGCGGTGGATTTGGTCGCCGCGGAGCCTTCCAGGATTACACAACACAAGCGGTCAATATTGCCAAGCAAATGCCGGGCACTCCTATCAAGCTGATTTGGACTCGTGAAGAGGATATGACACAAGGTCGCTACCATCCGGTCATGATGTGCAAGATGTCTGCCGCAATAGATGATAAGAAAAATGTGACAGCGGTCAATATGCGCCTATCAGGTCAGTCTATCTTGGCTGCAGTGCGTCCAGCTGTAGTCGCTGCGAACAAGGGTAAAGATCCGTTGGCATTCCAAGGGGTGGAGCCTACTGGTGAGCATGGCATTACTTATAGCTTCCCAAATTTAAATATCGATCATGCAATGCGTAACACCCATGTGCCACCTGGATTTTGGCGTGGTGTGAACGTAAACCAAAATGCGATCTTTATTGAAACCTTTATGGATGAGTTGGCTGAAGCAACTGGTATGGATGCTGTAGAGTTCCGTCGCAAGCATATGGAAAATTTCCCACGTGCAGTAGCAGTGCTCAATGCGGTAGCTGATGGCATTGGTTGGACTAAGCCAGCCAAACCAGGTGTTTACCGTGGCATTGCGCAAATGCGTTCCTTTGGTAGTTACGTAGCAGCAGCTTGTGAGTTATCGGTAACTAACGGCAATGAAGTGAAGATTCATCGTATTGTTGCCGCTACTGATCCAGGCTATGCAGTAAACCCTGCGCAAATTGCACGTCAAGTATCTGGTTCATTTGTCTACGGTCTCTCCGCTTTATTCGAGGAGGAAATCACGATTGAAAAGGGTGCTGTTGTTCAGAAGAACTTTGATACCTTTAATTCCATCCGCCTATCTCAAATGCCAAAAGTGGAAACCATCATCATTCAGGGTGGCGGCAAAGACTGGGGTGGTGTAGGTGAGCCAACGATTGCTGTAGCTGCACCAGCTGTTCTCAATGCCATTTATCGTGCCACAGGCAAACGCTTGCGCACTGTGCCTTTGAAAAACAGCGGCATCAAGCTGGTTTAAGTATTAGCTCACAGTGAAATTGTGTCGATGAGAAAGAGGGTTGCGCTAGCGTTTTCATGGCTAGTCATCCTCAATCTCAATGTTGTGCACGCTCAAGTAATAACGGGGGATTCGATTTTCGAATCCCTTTCTTCTGAGGCGGGCAATCCGGTGCGTGGTAGAGCGATTGTGGCAAGTCGCCAAACTGGCTTGTGTTTGTTATGTCATAGTGGCCCGTTTCCAGAAGAGCGTTTTCAGGGAAACTTAGCTCCTGAGCTCAAGGCGAGCGTAGCCCGCTTAAATGCTCCTCAACTAAGGGCGCGCATCGTGAATGCAGCACATTTCAATCCACAAACCATCATGCCGGCTTACTATCAAACAAGCCATCTCAATCGCGTGGCCGCTAAATTTGTTGGTCAAACCATGCTGAATGGCCAAGAGATCGAAGACGTAATTGCTTTCTTAATAACTTTGAATAATCAAAATTAATTGAACTCTAGATGAAAAACCTTACTCACCATCATCGCCGACAATGGCTTAAGCAAGCGCAAGGTCTTGGGCTACTAGCCTTTGGCTTTTTAGCAAATCCCTTAGTAGCCTTTGCTAAAAATGAGGATGCGGAAGAGGCTATTAAAAAGATTGTTGGTGGCGCCGCCATTCGGGAGGGTAAGGTTACCTTAACTATTCCTCCGCTGGTGGAGAACGGCAATCTAGTGGTCTTGAAGGTCAGCGTTGATAGCCCTATGACAGCAAATGATTACGTCAAGACCATACATGTGATTGCCGAGGGCAATCCTTTGCCTAATATCTTTACTGTTTACCTTACTCCACGTTCGGGCACTGCAAACATTACGACGCGTGTCCGTTTGGCTGATAGCCAGAAGGTATGGGCTATTGCGCAGATGAGTAATGGCAGTTTTTGGCAAGGCTCTGCTGAAACTTTGGTAACCCTTTCAGCGTGTACGGAGATGGTATGAGTAAAACTTCCCGTACCTCTATCACGATGCCAACGACGGCCAAAAAAGATTCCATTATTGAGATTCGTGCAATTGCGCAACATGACATGGAGTCAGGTTTTCGCTATACCGAGGGCGGCAAGCTCATTCCCCGCGATATCATTCGTACCTTTACCTGCACCTACAACACTGTGGAAGTGTTTAAAGCGGATTTCTATTCAGGAATAGGGGCCAATCCCTTGATCATCTTTACCGCGATCGCTGTGGAGTCCGGAACCCTCGAGTTCAGATGGGTTGGGGACGATGGCTACGAGGCGGTAAACCAGTCTCATATTACTGTTTCGTGAAAAAACAGACATCTCTTTTTCTGAGTGGTCTTTATCTCACGCTTGCTAGCCTCATATGCATGGGCGTGGCTAAAGCAGTGCCGCTATTACAGCAATCGAGTTATGAATTAATGTCTGCCGAGAACAAAGCGATGCAAGATGATCCCTCGCTCAATCCAGCAATGTTTTGGGTTGGTGACGGTGAAAGTTTATGGCAAAAAAAGGTCGGCCCACAGAGTAAATCTTGTAGCGCCTGTCATGGTGATGCAAAAAAATCCATGCGCGGTGTAGCTACGCAATACCCTAAAGTAATCAAAGGCAAACTTCAGACGTTAGAGGGGCAAATTAATCAGTGTCGAGTTGGCGCTCAATCAGTTCCTGCCTTGGCTTACGAGACCAAAGACCTCCTCGCTTTAACGGCCTTTATAGCGTTTCAGTCTAAAGGAATGCCAATTACAGTTAGTGAAAATTCTGCTAACGCACCTTTCATGAAAAAAGGCAGGCAGACCTTTAATGAGCGTATGGGGCAGCTGAATTTATCTTGTGCGCAATGTCATGAGGATAGGTCAGGTCTAAAGCTTGGTGGCAGCCCAATACCTCAAGGGCATCCCAATGCCTATCCCATCTATCGCTTAGAGTGGCAAACCTTGGGTTCATTGCAAAGACGTTTGCGCAATTGCATGAGTGGAGTTAGAGCGCAACAATTTGAGTATGGCTCGCCAGAGATGGCGCAGTTAGAGTTGTTTTTGATGTGGCGAGCTAGAGGCCTACCCCTAGAATCTCCAGGGGTGAGGCCTTAGCAAAGGTCTTTCCTCGGTTAATCAGAAAAGACTACTGAAGTCGCTCCATTAATAAGAACGCGATCGTGTAGGTAGTAACGTAAAGCTCTTGAGAGAACGGCGCGCTCTAAATCTCGACCCTTGCGTACTAAATCATCTGGTGTATCGCCATGGGTAACTCGAGTCACGTCTTGCTCAATGATTGGGCCTTCATCCAAATCGCTGGTCACAAAATGGGCGGTAGCGCCAATCAGCTTGATGCCGCGCGCATGCGCTTGGTGGTAAGGCTTAGCACCCTTAAAGCTTGGCAGGAATGAATGGTGTACGTTAATGCAGCGGCCAGATAGCTGAGTCGACAAATCATCCGACAAAATTTGCATATAGCGCGCCAAAATTACCATGTCTACCTTAGACTCCGCAACAATTTCTAGAAGCCTGGCTTCTTGCGCCGGCTTGGTTTCGGGTGTGACTGGTAAATGGTAGAACGGGATATCCGCAAAATCGATGCTGGCATAGACATCGCGAGGATGATTGGAGACGATGCCGCAGATAATCATTGGCAATTCACCAATGCGCCAGCGATAGAGAAGGTCAACCAGGCAGTGATCTAACTTGGAAGCCATGATTAAAACTCGTTTGAGATCTTTTACTGCGCGCAATTCCCATGTGAGCTCAAAACGCTTTGCAATTTCTAAAAAGCCAGCTCTGAGTGAATCTACATTCGCAGGACAGCTAAAGCTGACGCGCATAAAAAAGCGCTTAGAGGCTTTGTCATCAAACTGTTGGGCTTCTTCAATGTCACCGCCCAACTCAAATATGTAAGTAGAGACCGCGGCAACAATACCAGGTTTGTTGGGGCAAGTGAGAGTGAGGTAATAGTTTTCGGTTGTCATATTAAATTGCTAGTGAATTGCTTGTAAAAAGTAATTTTAGTCTGTTATCCCACTGGTTTGGGGTAGCTGGGCTAGTTATTGCTGGGCAGATTGTTTGGTCGTATCCGCGGGCCCTAATAAGGGCTCGCTGTTATCGGTAATGGTGGGTAGGACAACCTCGATGCAGATAGGTTTTGAGTCAATCACATTAAAGAAGCTACATTCCTTTTTGGTGGCAGCGGATGCCGCATGTTCTAAAGGGGATTTGCCTGTTGCTGCAGTAGAGGCAAGACTAGCCGCTGTGCCAGGGTTGGCTATGGCAGCAGTTCCAACGGTGCTGGCAGCTGCTGTTCCAGAGCTACCAAGCGCCGCTAATGGTGCAGCGCAGGCGCTTAACAATCCTAGTGCGCAGATTAGGCCAATCCAGCGGAGAGGGATGAAGCGCAAATACGGAAAATTATTTGCTACGACACGCGACATTAAATACACCTGCAGCCCATGAGCCGTTTGGAATGGCTTCAAAAATGCTATCAGGAGTTTTTTGATCCACAACGACTTTGCCTTTGCCGCGATTACCAGTGAATACCTTGAATTCAATCGGACGATATTTTCCGGAGCTGCAATCGTATTCATTTAAACCAATAATCGAATTCACATTCTCTTTGGTTTGTGGGTCTTGACCAGGTTTTTTAAAGTCCAGCATCGACATGATCTGCGCTAGGTTGCCCTGGGTTTGCAGGGTAGCAGTATCTACGTATACGGTGGATTGATCATTCTTGCCAATATCTTGCCAGGCAGCTACGGCATTCCCGCTTATGAGTAATGCAGCTGAAGTTGCGAGCAGGGTAGTGATAGATTTCATGAGAATTCAGTCCTTAGTCATTGCTTTTGAGGTGTACACGCTATTTTAAACGCCTATGGCACCCAGTACCAATATGGGGGTGGCTTACTTATTAACTAATTCTAGCTGGCGACTAGTCTTTTCGGGCTTCATTTGCAAAGGGAGGTACTCATTATTGGCCCACAATGAGTTCATATTACGATAAAGCTTGCTTTGCACCCACCCAGATTGACCTGTCTGATACACAAACAGTGATTTCTCTAGATCCGCTAAATCATAGACTGTCCGTAAGCTTGGGGCCTGCAGTGTTTCGTAGGGGTTCTCGGACCCTAAAAGCTCAAGGCGTCCCACATTGACTGAAAAGCTATCCCCAGGGAAAGGCGTTTTGATGTTGAACAGGCTTCCGAGTAGCGGCACCTTGCTCAGTGGGCGATGTTCAGAGATGGCGATATGCGCCTTACCCCAGGCCCAAGTCTTGGGATCGTTGCCATATTCTTTGCTTAAGTAATCCAAGGCTTTATCAAGCGCCTTGTTGGATGACTCTTGGCAGGATTCAATCTGCTCGGTTTTGGGATCATCACACCAAGGGCTGTTGGGATTTTTCACTTGCAGAATCAGTGGAGCGCGGTAGTTTCGTGCCCCATAATTTTCAGTAAACATATAACTTAATCTAGAGAAGAGATTACGTGTTAATTGGTCTGCCCAGGCATTGAATAGGAGTGCACCTGCGCTATCCACTTTCATATTGCCGTCAAAACTTTTGCCAACTGCCATTGCTTGTGCACTCAAGGGATGGGAGCTTTGACTGGTCTTGAATAACTCTAATAAAGGCGTTGCCCCAAGCGACAGGGTATCGCCCTGCATGGTTCTCATATCATCAGCAGAGTGAATATTTTTTGATTTGATGAGATCAACAATGCGGTCATAGCGTGTTGGTAAGTCCCAGTCACCCGTTAAAGGATTGGGATCATTGGCCGCAATAACTTTTTGATTGGCTGTCGCTATCCAACCTTGTTCAGGGTTGTTGCTGGAGGGGAGTTGTTCGAAGGGTACATAGCCATTCCAGTCATACTGCCGTTCCCAGCCGGGCGCTGGAGCTACGCCATAGAGACCGTGATGCAGAATTCTTTTGGGAGCTACTCCAGCAGCCTGATAGGCAATATTGCCTTCGGTATCTGCCATTACTACGTTTTGCATTGGAGCGTAATTTTTTCGTAGCGCTTGCTTGAGTTGACCGAGATCAGCTGCGCGATTCATATCCAATAAACCGGCAACGGATTGGTTTTCAACGTCGAGCGCTGTCCAGCGCAAGGCAAGAGCAAAACGATTCGTATCAATCGTGCGCTTGGCTTTTGCATAGGAATCAGAGATGACAGGACCATGTCGAGTTTCTTTAACTAAGAAAGTCAGCGATGGAGATCCTTTGATATCAATAATCTCTTGATGCACTTTGAATGGCAGTGGCCCATCAGGACCTCGATACATACCCGGATTCTTAGAGTCAATTTGCTCAATGTATAAATCTTGAACATCGGGTCCGGTATTGGTAAAACTCCATGCAAACTTATCTGTTCTGCCCAAAACAACCGCAGGTATTCCTGGGAGAGTTCCACCAATCACATTCAAGCCAGGGGCATCCAGATGGGCAAAGTACCAGATGGCAGGAGCTGACAGCCCAAGATGAGGGTCATTAGCTAACAATGGCTTGCCAGAAGTGCTTAGCTTGCCGCTCAAGGCCCAGTTATTGGAGCCGATGCCATCCCTTGCCCCCATTTGATCCAGTTGGCCCAACTCCGTTGCAGGTAAGTTCTGAGGCTTGCTTTCTGCTGGACCAGGAGCAAGATTAAAAACCTTCAACTCTCTATACAGCCTAGAAAAATCCATATTACTGACGGGTTCACCGGCTTCATATGGCGGCACTACCTCCCAAACTTGTTTAGTCGTGAGGTATTGCGATAACTCAAGTCGTTGTAATTCTTTCTGCCAATTTCCGCCCAAGTCATAAGCCATCATGAGCATCCAAGCGACGCTGTCTGTTGGTGACCAATGACCTGGTTTTGAGCCTGTTAAGAAATACTCCACTGGAAGAGCCCAGCCTAATTGTGCATTGCCAGCATTGACGCCGTCGGCATATGCTTGCAATAGCCGCTTGGCGGAAACAGGGTAGCGATCAAATTGACGTTCAGCTGCACGCTTGATGCCTAGCGTACGCACAAAGCGATCAATTTTTACAGTGTCATTACCCAGGATTTCTGAAAGCCGACCGCTAGCAATGCGTCGATTCATTTCCATTTGCCAGGAGCGCTCACTAGCATGAAGGTAGCCTAAGGCAAAGTAGGCATCTGCCTGGCTTTTTGCATTGATATGCGGAATATCAGATGCATCAAAGGTAATGGCAACTGACTCGCCCAGACTTTTAATCGTACGCTTGCCTGAGATATTGGATTGGGCGGAATAAAAATAGGCAAGAGTGACTGCTAAACCAATGATGAGACAGACCCCTATTAGCAATAGGCCAGCCCGCATAAGTTTCCCAAGTCCCGATGATTTTGCCGGTAAATTCATGGATATATTTTAGATGTTTTATCCAGCGCACCCTTGGGTGGCGGGGTAAAAGGGGCTCTAGGTGCTTGTATTGGGCTTGCGTGCTAAAATTTCGCTTGTCTTGATTTATTTAGCACGGCTTTATTGTTGATGCGAGCCCGAGTGGTGAAATCGGTAGACACAGCAGATTTAAAATCTGCCGACTCAAAAAAGTCGTGCCGGTTCGATTCCGGCCTCGGGCACCAAGTTTGATAGCACCACCCTTGCAGCATAATGCTTGGCGGTTACCTCAGAGTTTTCTATTAGATACTTTTTAGATACTTTAGAGGTTAGACTGTGCTTATTCTCCAAACGCAACAATTCACCGTGAAGACTAAATACCTAGTAAATAACAACGGAACACTCATGTTCCAGCGGCGCATCCCTCTGGGGCTGCGTAAGTTCTTTCAGGATAAGCAACATATCCGGATCAAGCTGACGGGCAAGCAGAGTTCTATGGTTGCTGAGGTTATGCGCCACGCTAGGGATACGGATGCAATGTTCAATGACCTGCGCAGTAAGTCTGGTATTGATCGCACTGAGGCCGAGGCCGAGGCTATGCTTGCTTACTACGGGCTGCGGCCCGGTAGCGGTAACGAAAAAGCAAGACCGCTAAACGGCTACGATGAGTACCCACAGCTAATAGACTTCAATGAGTATCTAACCTATCGAAAAGATAGGGGCGCGTTAACGGATGCGGATGAGTTAGCTAGGACGCTTCTTACTAAGCCAATGCCATTGATGCTGTCGAGGTGTTTAGATGTTTACTTTGCCAATCACGCCAAGGGTACCAAGGCTAAATTTAGATCTGATACCCAAAAGCATTTCAAGCATATTTTTGATGTTTGTGGTGATGTTGGGGTGGTTAATCTCACTCGAGCGGATGCGAAGAAGTACATAACTGCACGTTGCGCCAAAGTTTCGACTAACTCGGTTTCCAGAGAGATTAGTACGATTAGGGCCGTCTTGAATGTGGTTATTCGAGAGTTGGAGCTTCGGATTGACAATCCATTCTTATCGTTAGTAATTCCTGATCTCGGAAAAGATGCAAAGGTTAGGGAGCCATTCACAAATGATGAGGTCAAGAAAATCATTGCCGCCTGCTTAGATAGTCCAAATGATCCCAAGGTAATTCTGCTTTTGTGCACTTTAACTGGTGCAAGACTCAGTGAGATTGCGGGCCTTCGGAGGCAAGATGTTGCTCTTGACGGGGACATACCGCATATCGACCTAATTGAATACAACGAGCGGACACTAAAAACAAAAAATAGTAAACGAGCCGTCCCTTTAATGGCGCTGGCGATTGGAGTGTTGAGTGCCCATTTGGCTAGCCACTCTGATGATATGGTTTTTCCGCGCTATAACGACGGCACTGAAGTAAATGGGACTAACGCCTCATCGACGATTGTTGGGTTTATTAAGCGCCTAGGCATTAAAGATAAGACCCTTCACAATGCACGACACACGATGCGCGATTTACTAAGGCATGCAGATATTCCCCCTCATATTATTGATGCAATTGGTGGATGGGGCAGCAATAGTGTGGGCGAGTCATATGGTCGAGGGTACTCATTGAAACAAAAATTAGATGCCTTGAATGCTGCCTTGGCACCAGTTTTGTAAATGAAGCTCATCGGCTATTTTTTGCTGCTATGTGGAGCTCTAGTTATTCAAGATTCGGGTGCTTTTTTCACTGGACTTACATTCTTATTTGTAGGGTTCGGCTTAATTATTTTTCAAAGCTAGGGCTAGATTTCAATTAATTTGCGTATTAGTAAGGTTGAAGAATTTTTTTGTGCCTAATTGTTCATTTTGTAGGTCGAATTCGCAAAAAAAGCGCATTAACATACGTAGGATGGTTATGTCGGTAGGTTGGGCCGACTAAAAATAAGTCTCCAACTGAAAGCAGTCTAAAACGAGTAGTAAGGCGGGGCTCCTAAAAATAATGCTGGCTATAGGTCGTGAGGTCTAGCATTAAGCCCAAGGAAAAGCCGTGTTAGGTCGAGTGGAATCGAAGTAGGCCAAAGCATAGCGTAATGCCGTGATCTTGAAAGATACATAGTGAGTAGTAGGACAGGCTGCTCACCACGAAACTAGCAATTACAAAAAACATCCACATCCGCTTCACGACTTCAATTATTGATTGAAGGATGTACTGATGACACAAACTGTCCAAAAGGTTGAGCTTTGCCTTGACAAAATTCCAGCAACACTTAAAGAATTGCCATGCTGGAGGCCATTTAAACTAACCCCGCCCGCTAAAGTAGGCGATAAGCCCGGCAAGGTGCCCTTAAACGCACATACCCTCAGACCAAGCAATAACACTCGTAATACCAAAGACTGCACATCCTTTGAATTAGCTAAAGCATCACTCCTTAATGAACTTAAGCGAAGTCCAGAGCAGCGCCAATTTCACGGCATCGGAATGAGCCTTACGGGGGCTAACGATTTATTAGTGGTTGATCTGGATAAGGTGATTTTGGAGGATGGGTCGATTAAACCCCATGCTAAAGAAATATTGGAGACCATTCCCGGATTTGTGGAGCGCAGTATCAGTGGTACTGGGTTTCATATCTTCACTAAGAGCGCTGATTGGGAGAGCGGCAATCAATCTAATCATGAGCTTGGTGTTGAAATCTTTCGGGAAGGTAGATATATCGCCATTACTGGCGATGAGGACAGATCTTTTAGCAAACCTATTCCGAGTGTTTCCGTATCCGCCGAAATACTAAAGCGGTATCTTCGTCCCAATCCTAAGCAGTCCGATTTTGACACGTATAAACCGGCCGATCCAGCATGGACTATTGAGCGAATTGAGTCGGAGTTGCTGAGCTTCTTTCCAAGTGAGTTGGACTACGGTACATGGTTGGAAATTGGGATGGCTTTACATCACCAAACCAATGGTTCAGCGGAGGGTTATGAATGTTTTGATAGGTTGAGTTCGCGTGGCACCAATTACCCGGCGGGCAATGAAAAAACTACTCACGACAAATGGTGTTCGTTTGGAAAGAGTTCAGGTAAGGATGTAAAGACAGTAGGCACTTTAATTCATTTGCGGCAAATGTTTGAACAGCAAAGACTTTATCAACGTAGTACGACAGAGCCATTACTTTCTAAAATTGGGGATGCTAGAAAACAAATTAAGAAGATTGATTGGCTTGTTGAGGGCATGATCAAGCAGCAGTCCTTGGTGATGTTCGGTGGAATGCCTTCTGGCGGTAAGACCTACTTGGCGGTTGAGTTAATGCTGAGTGTTGCCTCTGGAAAACCTTTTTTGGGTCAGCATACCGTCAAGCAGGGCGACGCTGTATTTATCGCATGTGAAGGTAGGGATAGCGTTTTAAGAAGAGTGGGCGCATGGAATCACCTTAAAAATGGCGGCATAGATGTTGATGCGGCATATATCTCAAGCAGGGAAATTGTTGTTACTGCGCCGGAAAAATCTGATACTAGTATTGAGCAGTATGTTCGAGCAATGGAAGCTGCTGGAATATATCCCAGAGTGTTTTTTATCGACACCATGAATTATTCGCTTGGCTCCGCCAAAGAGAATGATGCCAATGATATGACCGAGTACTTTCTCAGAATTGCTAATGGATTAATTGCAAGGTTTGGTTGCACTGCTGTGTTGCTGCACCACACCAGTAAAGATGGTGCAGACATTCGTGGCTCATCTACTATCCGCGGCGCCTTAGATTCTTTATTTTTAGTTAGTCGTGATTCAGCGGGGATATTCGCTGTGAAAAATGACAAACATAAAGATCGAGACAAGTTAGAGCCGTTTTATTTGGAGGGTCGACAAATTGAGTTTGAGCTCCCAGATGGCTCCATGGAATCCAATATCGCCCTTTATCCGACAGAGAAGAAGGTCACTGCGTCAGGGTCGATTTACCAACAAAAGGCTCTTGAATTGCTGGAAAGGGAGGTTGATATTGGAGGCGCCATGATTAAAAAGGATCTGTTGGCACTGATTGATTACCGAACCAACAATGCTGCTCGGGACATTTTTACGCCACTAGAGGAGGGTGGGTTTATTGAAACCAATAAGACCCAAGTAACCCTTCTAAAAACAAGCGACTTCTACGTTTGAGGCTTTGCCTCAACTCTTCTTCAACCCCAGACTACGTCTGGGGGTTTGAAGAGAAGAGATGAATTGATGGTTCTCTTCATTTTGCATACGAAGACTTCGTGAAGACTTAATTGAAGAGTTCATTTAATGAACTAAGGAATGAACATGCAACATAACAATCCCATTATTGAATTAACTTTGGAAAAAACAACGCAGCTACGGCAAATATGGATTTCACATGGGCAAGAATTGCGCCCTGAGGACTTTACCTTTGGTAAGGTCAAACTCAGTAGACCCCAAGCCAAGCTCACCAAGAATCAGATATACCGAATGATGATGACCTTGGCTGAGACTGGGTATGACGCGATCCCAGAGTGGATGCTGGAGATAACAGATCCGCAGGAGGCCAAATGAGTAAAATTAACTGCCCTCGGTATCAAAGATGCAGCGCTGCAATCTGCCCTCTATGGCGCCCTGTGTTGGCTCAAAGAATGCTGAAAGGTGAACGTGTTTGTGGCGTCCTGCTTGAATATCAAAAACCTCAATCTAAAGCCTTTTTAACTACCCACTACGGCACTGAGTTAGTTGGGGTAATGGCACGGGCTACCGATCAGATAAAAGCCCATGGCGGGTACCTTCTTCGCTCAGCCCTAACCCGAGCTGCTAGCACGGGAACAAGGTTGACGCTAATGGACTTCGGTTAGGGTGCTACGCGGTCGCGTAGGGGCTAGGTCGGGGTTGGACTGTATTTTTTGATGCCCAACTCCGATTGTTAACAAAGCTGTACATTTTCATCACCCGTAGAGCTAAGCATGTTCTTAAAAGTGTATGAACTATCCCTTCATTAAATCAAGTCACAAAACCCAACAACAAAAAACACTCAATCAATTAGGGGAAAATATGGCAAAAAGACGTAGTAAAAAGCGAAATTACTTAACTATGGACGTTGAACTTGCGGAATTAGCGTATGTATTGCACGGAAACGCTAACCGTCTTAGATCTACTGCAGCGCACATTAATATCACAGCAGCTTTCCGAATGCAGCTACTTAGAATGGAGCAGCGGATGGCAAAGCTCGCCAGAAGTCTGGGCATTGAGCTTGATCAGCCCAATGAAGATGCATTTTTATCCAAGGAATGTACTGAGAAGCTAGGAGATCAGTTGGGACTATTCCGCTAATTTTGCAGCTAGCTCACTAAGATCGCGCTTACCCAATTTTGAGAGTTTAAGTAAAAGAGACGCCAGTTGAGCCTCTTCGCAATATAGGTAGGCTAAGGGTACGCCTAAAGATTCAGCAATATTTCTTGCCGTATCAATGGGTGGTTCGTGAATCCCCGATTCGTAACGACTTATTCGTGCGCTAGCTGTTCCCTCATCGAGTCCTATTAATACCCCCAAATTTTCTTGGGAGATACCCTTGGCAAGCCTAGCCTCATAGATCCTAAACCCCGGAATCTGAGTTTTTTGGCTGGATTTGCGCTTTTCCATGGTTACGATATTCGTAGCTATGAGTTGTATTGTCTTTACGAAATACGTAGAATCCTTAGTAAATCTATAACTTTTCTATGGTGCAAGAGTCATGAAAATCCGGTACATCTTTTTGCTATGCTTATTTAGTGCTTTAAGTGGGTGCGGTGGACTCCCGGGGCCTGTCAGCGATCAAGGTAGATGGCAATGCAGCTCCCAGACAAACGCAAATAATGCCGCCGATCGTATTTTTAACGGCGCATATTGGGAATGTATGCGGAATAAAAGCAAAGAGGAGCAGGCTCAGCAGTCCCAACAACAGCAGCAAGCATATTTGATGGGATTGCAAAATCGTTGTTCAGCTTATGGATTTAAGCAGGGCAGTAATGAATTTGCTAACTGCATGATGCAGCAACAGCAGCAAGATGCTCTGGCGCAGCAGCAGCAGATAGTTAATCAGCAGCGTCAGCGGCAAGCTGATCTTGATGCATATAAAGCCTATACGGCTCCACCACCTCCAATGCAAATAATTCAACCAAATTTAACCAATCAAAATCGAATAACCTGTAATCCAAACGGCTTTGGCGGTTTCAACTGCAACTAATGAAAGCGATTTTTTTTGCCATTCTAATTTTGTCAACTTCATTAAGTTATGCGAAAAAACTTAATGACATAATTGATCCGAGTGACAACACAACGCCCATAGTGCTTACAGATGATGAGTGTAGAGACTCGGTGGCTATCAGTCAAAATTACAACTGGCAATACATTAGGGGCGGAGTAGTTGAATGCTATGGGGATAATGGAAAGGATGGCCCTGCGCTTGTCCTTTATTTTATTAAAATTTCTGATAAGTCTTATACCAAAACCAAATTTAATTACCAACAGCTTAACTCAGCAATAGAGATAAGTAATAGGGCGAATATGGCTGCTACCGCTTGGGCTTTAGAGCATCCGCTAACCTATCCAAGTGTTCCTCAAGCTCAATATAATTATTCTGCGCCACCACCTCCAATGCAGATTATTCAGCCGACATTAATAAATCAAAATCGCATGACATGCACCCCCAATCGATTGGGTGGTTTCAATTGTCAATGAGAGAGATTTATTGACTTATGGCCATAAAAGTCTGCATAATCACAACACATCAAGAGATTGGCGAAAGTCACACCAACCTGCTTCTCAAGCAAGGTGGTAAAACGATGAGGCTCTATTTTGGGCAACCATTGAGTGACTTGACCCACCGTTCTAGGTGGGTTTTTTATTGGGCGGATTTATTCCTACTTGCGATGCCCAGTCATTTGACGAAATCGCTAAAAAGGAGATGTCATGAATATTAAATTTATAAATATTGAGCAACTTCCAGTTAGTGCGCATGAATCAATTCTGCGACCAGCTCTTTCGGATGAGTTTAGGTATGTAGCTATTGCAATTGAGGAGGATGCTAAATACTATTACTGGGCACTCGGGGTATCTATTGAGATTTCTAAGTATGAGTATGAGCTAATCTGTGCAAATCCAAAAATCTTCTATTTCTCAGCTGCACTTGATTTCCACCACCGCATAATTAACGCAAAGCTAGCTAAGGCAGCGCGTTTGGATACCAATAGCGAGATTGTTGAAAGAGTCCGTCTATCTACCAACACCTTCGCTGAAAAGTGGAGGGTGATCGAGTCTGGAGATGTCTATTTTAAGGCTTATGGGTGCTTAAAAAGCGAATATCAAGGGTTAATAACGGAGGCGGTTTATGAGCAATTAAAAGGGGTGGCGAAGGATTTTGAGCATGCATAAATACACCGCGCCAGTGCTTAATGGACACAAAGTACTTTATAAGGGAAAAAGATATTGGGCCTTTGAAATTAGCAAAGAGCATCCATACGAGAATTACGAAGAGGGTTGCTCGATTATTGTGTATGACAAATATTGCGATGCTGTTGCTGCATGGTGTGATAGCTCTATCTATGGGTCATGCACGGGATATATCCCATATGGGCAAAGCTCTATTGAGGTCAATGGTCAAACCGTTAAAGAGCTTGTGACTAGTGTTATTGATTGGTCAAATTGGGTCGAAAGAGCTGAAAAATGAAGTTGGTTGGTGGATTTAATATTCAACTGTGGAATTACCTTGGATTTACTTTTGAAGTCAGTGAGTGGTTTGAGGGTGGTCAGATTTGGTATGCCAAAAAACAATTTGAGGAACTTTTTTTCTCGTTACGTATTAATACTTTTTCAGGATACGCCTTAGCCAAGATTGAGAATGGCAGGAGTCAGAAGGTGGGGAACCACGTTGTAGATGAGAAGACTGCATTGGAGTGGTTTTCCTCTAAATCTCCTAAGTTTCACGAAGCCTACCAATCTTTTCGGAAGATGGTATGAAATTAACTTTTCTAGGCAGTGTTTGTGAGAATCCAATCCCATGAAACCAAAATATTGGTCTATAGCGAAATGAAAAAGCATGGAATTAATAATACGGTTCGCAAATTGAATGCTTTTAGATGGTTGTTGGTAGTTGGAATTCTGTATTTATGTGCGCTTAGGGTTCAAGCGGAGCAGTGGGATGTTGTTGCCATATCGGAAACCAACGCTACCTTTTACTATGACCCAGCAACGGTTATTAAGGATAGTTATAGGTTTACATATTGGCAATTGGCAAACTATGCCAATCCTATAGCGTTCGGTGATGAGATGATTTTTTCGTCCAAAACTCAACTCCTTGTTGATTGTAAGAGCCATACATATCACATGGTCTATATCTTTGATTACTCAAAGCCGTTTGCTGCTGGGCACCTTGTGCATGTGGATTTAACTGGCAATACGCCTGTTTATTCAGCGTCGACCGGTTCTATTGATGCGATAGTTGAAGGACAGATATGCAAAAACTAAGTAGACAATTAAGATAAAAAAATTATAAAAAAAATTTAGAAGCATCAAATTTTCGACTTAACTATGAATTAATGACGGCCAAATAAAATGACCCCCCGACTCAATTGGGTGAATTTTTCAAAAACTTGAATTCGTTTAGGGACCACCGGGACTCCTACCAGACCAAATAAAATTAGTGTGGTCAGTTTTTGAAAAGACCCCCTTTGGGGCTAGATACAAGTTAGATACTTTTTTGTTGATTTAGATACATTCGTTTAAAAGGTCATTACAATAACTGAGATAATGTATGGCTCTGAGGGCCATTAAAGTCTGAGGCTATGCTGGCCTCGGGCACCAAAGACACTTCTACCTCGTTTATGAATTTACCTAAACTTCTCATTTGCTCAAGCTTGATCTTTTCATCTCTTGCATGGGGCGTTGACGTTCTCGAATTTAATTGCAAGCGTACGGAAAAAGGTTATACCGAAGAGTACGAGATGAAGATGATGCTTGCCTCGGACACTCAAAAGGCTAAGCTGTTTTTAGATGGCCGTGACCTAGATCAGTCTGATATGTACGGAACGCAATTCGTTAAGAGTATTACCCTGGCACGTCCCAATATATTGATATTGATCGAGGCGAATTTTCAGCCTGAAGAGATTATGGGGGTTTCTTATCCAGTGGGGAATGTCATCACCAACATTACGCTTGACCCAGTAACTGGCAAGTTCAAGAAGGTCGAGAAAATACAAGGGGGCATCTTAGGTGCGACTATCGGAAACGGCACCCACACGAGTGAAGAGACTTGCTTCCCCTCGAAAGCACCCTACAGGACTAAATAAAACTTAGTTTGGCTCTGTTACAAACCCAAGCTTAGTTAAGCCAGCGCGGCGCGATGCAGCCAAGACTTGCGCAACATATTCATACTTCACGGATTTATCGGCACGCAGATTAATCTCTGGTTGAGGGTCTTTCTGGGCAGCTTTTTCTGCATAGCCATCGAAGGTCTTCAAATCAATCGGGGTGCTATTCCAGAAGATCTGACCATTAGCATCAATCGAGAGTTGAACTGACTCAGGCTTGACTTCATTGCGAACGCTATTGGCCTTTGGGAGTTCCACCTTTACTGCTTGCTGAATCACAGGCAGCGTGATGATGAAAATAATCAACAGCACCAACATGACATCCACCATCGGTGTCATGTTGATTTCCGACATGATGTTATCGTCGTTTTGGTCGTCTTGTATATGAAAAGACATGACTATTCTCCGGAATTAACGCGAGCACCAGTAACGAAGTAGGCTAAAAGATCATTGCCGAAGCGATTGAGGTCAGCAACTAACAATTTATTGGCGCGATTAATGGCGTTAAAACTCAATACTGCAGGGATGGCAACCGCAAGGCCAAGGGCGGTCATGATGAGCGCTTCGCCAATAGGACCTGCCACTTGATCCAGTTGCGCACTTCCTGAGCTGCTGATGGCGATCAGGGCGTGATAGATGCCCCAGACGGTGCCAAACAAGCCAATAAATGGGGCAATCGCACCAGTAGATCCCAAGAAGGTCAAACCTTTCTGTAACCCAGCGGCAATGCTGTCGACGCTGTTCTTAAGGCTTCTTGCCATCCACTCAGAATAGTTCAGGGTTTGCAGTAATTCACGGTGATTGGTGGATTGACTTTGGTGATGCGCAGAAGCTTTGGTTGCTGACTTAGCAATTTGGTAATAAGGATTGATAGCATGATTGCTAAATGCCTGTAAGCCTTGATCAAATGATGTGGCACGCCAGAATTGCTCTAGCTCAGGTTTGAGTTTACCTAGATTACGTAAGTCCCAAAGTCGAGTGAGCAATATGACCCAGGTCACAATGGAGCAGATGAGCAGAGCAATTGCCACAAATCGAGTAATCGCATCGCCTTCAAGCCAGAGATTTGCTATGCCAAATGGTGTATTCATATTGATTAATTCTTGAGATTAAATTTGATTAAAAGATTGGTGGAAATTCTTTGGGGTGCGCCATTTACTAAAAAAGGTTTAAAGCGATAACGTTTGCCGATATCCGTTGCAGCGCGATCTAGCCTGGGGAAGGTGCTCGATTGAAGCAATGCCACATCTTCCACGTTTCCGCTTTCATCAATAATTAATCGCACCACCACAGCACCTTGTTCGCCAGAGCGTTTGGAAAATGATGGGTAGTAAGCATCTGCATCTGGCTGATAGGCTACAACTAGTTTACCAATGTCAGTCTGAATAGGTGTGCCGCTAGCACCCCCACTAGTTGCAGGGGCTACTGATGCATTTTGTTGTGGTGCATCGGATTTGCTTTGAGCTTGGTTTGCAGGTGTTGGCGGCTGTGCCTGTGTGGGGCTAGGCTTCTCTGAGGGCTTTTCCTTTGGAGTTTCTTTAACGGCTTTCTTCTCTTCTTTTGGTTTAGGCGGAGTGGCAGCAGGCGACTGTTGGGTTTTAGAAGCTTCAGGGCTAACTAAATTTGCCATGACGCGCTCATCATCCATTTGCGGCGGGCGCTGACTAAAGTGCAAAAACTCGAGAGCGGGGAGGGCGTGCAAGAGCACTACGATACCAATAATGATGCGCTCAGTTTTGTTGAACGGCAAAAAGTCATCTAACTTTTTGAAAAAGGCGCTCATCTCAATTCACCTAAGATGCGTGCTTCCACTGCATGAGCAGTTAAATCGGCAGACATTAAATCTTGCGCCATGAGCAATAGCGACTCTTCATTCTTACTGCTAAGGAATAGCACTGTTCCATGCTCATTGCTAGAGTTTGTATATTTAAACTTCTCAAGCTGTCTCTTGAGCTGCCTAACCACAGCATCGCTTGTATCAATCAGCGTAATGGATTCACCTAGCAGTTTGCGAATGGCTTTTCTGAGAAAAGGATAGTGCGTGCAGCCCAGTACTAGCGTGTCAGCACCAGCATCTTGTATTGGCTCAAGATGTTTGGCTAGTAACTCTAAAGTTTCTTCACTATCCGCTTTACCGGACTCTATTAAAGGTACCAATCCTGCGCCAGCTTGCTTGATGAAGTGGCAACCATTTGGCAGGGTATTTAATAGTGCATTGAACTTATCGCTCTTGAGAGTTGCCTCGGTAGCAAGGACTCCCACAATATTGTTTTGCGACTGCATAGCCGCGGGCTTAATGCCTGGCTCAACTCCAATGATCGGAATGGAAATCGACTCCCGAATTTGCTTAATCGCTTCAGCAGTTGCCGTATTACAAGCAACCACGATGGCGTCACATCCCTTGCTGGCTAGATGACTGCAAAGAATGAGACTACGCGCTGCAATCCACTCGCTAGATTTTTCTCCATAAGGAGCATTAGCTGAATCAGCGAGATAGATATAGTCATGCTGGGGCAGCTGGCGCAAAGCCTCATCCAATACGGATAAGCCTCCAACGCCAGAGTCGAAAACCCCTATGAGTGCCAATATTTGCTCAGTAGTCGCTGATTAAGTAGTTAAGCAATCTTGACTGGAATGCCAGCAATTTTCGCTTGCCATTCACGTGGACCTTCATTGTGCATCGAGATGCCTTCTGAGTTGACTGCAACAGTCACGGGCATATCTTTGACATCAAATTCGTAAATTGCTTCCATACCTAAATCAGCAAAGCCAACCACTTTCGAGGTTTGGATTGCTTTAGATACCAAGTAGGCTGCACCACCAACGGCCATTAAATAGGCTGACTTATGTTTCTCAATAGCTTCAATCGCCTCTGGTCCGCGCTCCGCTTTACCGATCATAGAAATCAAACCAGTTTTAGCAAGCATCATCTCGGTGAACTTATCCATGCGGGTAGCGGTAGTAGGGCCTGCTGGGCCAACCGCCTCATCACGTACCGGATCAACTGGGCCAACGTAATAGATCACGCGGTTTTTAAAGCTCACTGGTAATTCTTCACCTTTAGCAAGCATGTCTTGAATGCGCTTATGGGCGGCATCACGACCAGTCAAAATCTTGCCGTTCAGTAATAGTGTTTCACCTAGTTTCCAGCCGGCTACTTCTTCAGCAGTGAGGGTATCTAAATTCACGCGCTTGGATTTTTGAACATCTGGTGTCCAAGTCACATCAGGCCAATCCGATAGAGAAGGGGCTTCCAGTTTTGCAGGACCATCGCCATGTAAATGGAAATGAATGTGACGAGTCGCTGCGCAATTTGGAATCATCGCTACCGGCAATGAGGCGGCATGCGTTGGGTAGTCCAGGATCTTGATGTCAAGAACCGTTGCCAAGCCCCCTAGACCTTGAGCACCAATGCCGAGCTTGTTTACTTTTTCATAGAGCTCGAGGCGTAGTTCTTCAACACGATTTTTAGGGCCACGCTCAATGAGCTCTTGAATATCAACTGGGCCCATCAAAGCTTCTTTAGCCATGAGCATCGCTTTTTCTGGGGTGCCGCCAATGCCAATACCGAGGATGCCAGGCGGACACCAACCTGCACCCATGGTCGGAACAGTTTTGAGAACCCAATCCACAATGGAGTCAGAAGGGTTAAGCATCACCATCTTGGCTTTGTTTTCTGAGCCACCACCTTTGGCTGCGCAAATCACTTCAACATCATCTCCAGGGACGATTTCGTAATGAATGACAGCAGGAGTGTTGTCGCCTGTATTTTTACGTTTGCCTGCAGGGTCTGCCAAGACTGAAGCGCGCAACATATTGTCCGGATTAAGGTAGGCGCGACGCACACCTTCATTCACCATATCTGTGACGCTCATCGTTGCATCAGGCCATTGAACATTCATGCCAATTTTGAGGAAGACCACGGCAATACCCGTGTCTTGGCACATTGGCCGATGACCTTCAGCACACATGCGGCTATTGGTCAAAATCTGGGCAATCGCATCTTTGGCGCCATGACCTTGTTCTAGCTCATAAGCCTTGCCCATGGCGGTAATAAAGTCCTTAGGGTGGTAATAGGAGATGAACTGAAATGCGTCTGCTACGCTTTGAATCAGGTCGTTTTGTTTAATATTGGTCATGGTTATCTGCTTATTTCCACATTATTAGTAAGGTTTGCCCTATTTTAAGGGTTTGCCATAGAGCAAATCCCCAGTGTTTTCACTTATCTTCTAAGGTCTTGAGAGTCTAAAACTGTCATTTTGCGACATTTTCTCGCATTTGTTGATCATTTTAGATTATTGATTATTAGATAGAGGGCTGTGAAGCATGGAACCATTAAAGCAAGAAAACCGCGTTTTTAACCCACCTGCAGACTTTGTAAAGGGTGCGGCAATTTCAGGTATGGAAGCTTATAACAAGCTTTGTGCTGAAGCTAATTCAGATTACGAAGGTTTTTGGGGGCGTCTTGCTAAAGAGAACCTCTATTGGAAAAAGCCCTTTACCAAGGTTTTGGATGAATCCAAAGCGCCTTTCTACAAATGGTTCGAAGATGGCACAACCAATGCTTCCTACAACTGTTTAGATCGTCAAGTTGAGGCCGGCTTAGGTGATAAGACAGCCATCATTTTTGAAGCGGATGACGGCACAGTTACCAAAGTAACTTACCAAGAAATGCTTGAGCGTGTTTGCAAAATGGCAAACGCACTGCGCAAGATGGGCGTCAAGTCTGGTGACAGCGTCATTATTTACATGGCAATGACCATCGAAGGTATTGTTGCTATGCAGGCATGCGCCCGTATCGGCGCAATTCACTCTGTAGTATTTGGCGGCTTCTCCGCCCAAGCATTGCGTGATCGCATTATGGATGTGGGTGCAGTTGCAGTCATTACTGCTGATGGACAGTTCCGCGGCGGCAAAGCATTGCCACTCAAAGCAATTTGTGACGAAGCGCTCTCTACTGGCGAGTGTCCTAAGGTCAAGCATGTGATCGTGAGCAAGCGTACTGGTACTGATGTCACTATGCAAGCAGGTCGCGATGTTTGGATGCAAGAGATCGTGGCTAATGAAGCAACGACTTGTGAGCCAGAGTGGGTGAGCGCTGAACATCCATTATTTATTCTTTACACATCCGGTTCAACCGGTAAGCCAAAGGGTGTACAACACTCAACTGGTGGCTACCTCTTGTGGGCCATTCTCACAATGAAGTGGACGTTCGACATCAAGCCTAATGACGTGTTCTGGTGTACTGCGGATATTGGTTGGGTAACGGGCCACTCCTATATTACCTATGGCCCTCTCGCTGTAGGTGCCACTGAAATTGTGTTTGAAGGCGTTCCGACTTATCCAAATGCTGGCCGTTTCTGGGACATGATCCAAAAACACAAAGCCTCTATTTTCTATACAGCACCAACTGCAATTCGCTCATTGATCAAAGCATCAAGCAATGATGAAGCAGTGCACCCAAAGAGCTACGATTTGTCCTCACTACGCCTCCTAGGTTCTGTTGGCGAACCAATCAATCCAGAGGCTTGGATGTGGTACTACGAGCATGTGGGTAATTCAAAGTGCCCAATCGCAGATACGTTCTGGCAAACAGAAACTGGCGGTCACATGATTTCACCATTGCCAGGTGCAACCCCAATGATTCCAGGTTCATGCACATTGCCATTGCCAGGCATTCAGGCAGCGATTGTGGATGAGGCTGGTGTAGACGTCCCTAATGGTCAAGGCGGTATCTTGGTTGTGAAGCGTCCATGGCCTTCCATGATTCGTACGATTTGGAATGATGCAGATCGTTTCGTGAAATCTTATTTCCCAGAAGAGTTGGGTGGTACTTTGTATCTTGCTGGTGACGGCGCAATCCGCAACAAAGATACTGGTTACTTCACGATTACTGGTCGTATTGATGACGTCTTGAACGTTTCTGGTCACCGTATGGGCACGATGGAGATTGAATCTTGCTTGGTGGCTAATCCATTGGTTGCTGAAGCAGCGGTAGTGGGACGTCCTGACGAGCTGACTGGTGAGGCTATTTGCGTATTCGTGGTTCTGAAGGGCGGTCGCCCAACGGGCGAAGAGGCCAAGAAGCTTGCTACTGAGCTACGTAACTGGGTTGGTAAGGAGATCGGCCCGATCGCCAAGCCTAAGGATGTTCGTTTCGGTGATAACCTGCCTAAGACCCGTTCCGGCAAGATCATGCGCCGTCTCTTACGCGTTATTGCTAAAGGCGAAGAGGTTACTCAAGACACCTCAACCCTGGAAAATCCACATATCTTGGACCAGCTCAAAGAGTCTCTGTAATTAGCTAAATCAGGATTTAGACCAAATCCTTTCGGCAATCGTATAATCATCGGTTCCGGAAGGGTGGATGAGCGGTTTAAGTCACACGCCTGGAAAGCGTGCGTAGGTTAATAGCCTACCGCGGGTTCGAATCCCGCCTCTTCCGCCAAGTATCAAGAAAACCACCTTCGGGTGGTTTTTTCTTTGGAACTTACCGTAATATCTTGCTAATTAAGATGCAAAATAAAACCAATTAAATGATGGAGAAAACATGATCTTTGCAATTTTATTAATGGATAAGCCTGGTACCGCTGACCTACGAGTACAAATCCGCCCAGAGCACCGCGCTTATTTGGCGCAACTTTCTGACCGCATGGCTTTTGCTGGGCCGATGACTTCTGATGATGGCAAGACTACGATTGGTAGCTTGCTCGCAATCGACTTTCCTAGCAGGGCAGATGTGGATGCTTGGTTAAAAGATGAGCCCTATACCAAGGCAGGTGTTTATGAGAAGCCAATCATCCATGTATTTAATAATATGTGGGCGCAAAAAGCAGGCTTTCCACCAGCGTAATACAGTGACTCTCAATAAATTAAAAGCCGCTTTAGAGCGGCTTTTAATTTATTGAGACATCAAAACTTATAACGGCTTGATTTGCAGCTTCTTAAATTTAATCACGCCACCAGCAGATTGCAGTGCAATAGGACCTTCAGAATATTTACTATCCTGACCATTAGCCACTGTCACAACGCCATTCATCATGACCTTAAAGTTGGGGCCATTTGCAATAATTTCCATCGTGTTCCAGCGTCCACCGGCCTTAGGTACTGGGTCAACTTTGGCAACATCCACAATCGCTCCAGTTGCATAAGCTTGCTCGGGGCGGGTATCCCAAATATTGATTTCATAACAAGTGTATTGACTTACCTTGTTTGGGTCCTGGCAACGAATAAAGATACCGCTATTCGTATTAGACTCGGCATAAAACTCAGCCTTGATGACAAAGTTCTTGTAAGACTTGGTGCTAACTAAAAAACCTGAAGGTTTGTTGCCTTCGACAATACCGTTGCCGATCACCCAGTTGGCGCTTCCAATAATGTTCCAGCCACTTAAGCTAACTCCATCAATCAGATCAGTAAACCCGTCTGCGTTTTGGGCGTTAGCAACACCACCTATAGCTAGGGCGGCAAGGCAAGCAATAGAGAGGGTCAGTTTTTTGAGGAAGGTTTTCATGTGTCTCCTGAGGGGGTATATTAATTATTCTGTGTTAATTTCATTGTTACTGATGTTGACCTAGAAAGACAAGTAGATGCTTTCCCTTAAAAACCCCCGAATACAGCTTTGGTGCCGGCGTACTGCGTGGGTATTGCTTGCTCTTGTAGTTATATTTTGGTGCGTAAGCCATTTGTTGCTGCCTGGCTTGATTAAAAAATCCTTAACCGAATATGGTGAAAAGATAGGTTACGAGATCTCCTATCAAGACCTTAGTCTTTCTCCATTGCGTCTGAGTGTCGAGCTTGATGGCCTTCACCTGGCAAAAGAGGGTGGTTCTACATTGCTGGAATTTAAAAAACTGGCTATTACCCTCAAGTGGACAAAGCTGGTTCTGGGCGAGCTAGGCTTTCATGAGATCTTGCTTGAAGAGCCTAAGGTATTGGTTGAAAAGAAGTTGCCTAAGGGCGCGCACTTGGGCGTCTGGAATTGGCAGGAATTGACTGCTGCCGTTGAAAGGGCGATGCCGCCTTCAGACCCAAAAGAAGGTAAGAAGCCTCTCAAAATCTCTATCGATGAATTGTTGGTCAGTTCCGCATCATTACATTTACTTGATGACTCTACTGAGCTCAAAGAAGAGCTCAAGCCTTTTACTGTGAAGTTGCTTGATGTTGCCAACTACGATAAGCAAGGGATGGTGACAGGTGTACGTGGCCAATATGACTTTAATCTTGGTGCTTTGCAAGTTTTAATACCGGGCATCAATAAAACAATCGCTTATCAGCATGTCGCTATTACTGGTGGATTGGATAATCCTCAGCCTGGAAAGTTAGGTGTACAGCTTAATTTGAAGTTGGATGATGGTGACATACGTTCGCATTGGGATTTCAACACCGACTCAAAGTCAGTCGAGGGCAAAGTGGAGGTTGAGGATCTGGCAATAGCACCCATCATTGCTCTAGTACCAGCGAATAAAGAACTGATTGGTATGAGTGGTGTAGTTAATGCAGATCTCGCCGTGAAATTTGGCGGTGGGGTTGATTCAGTTTCTGGCGATATCCATGTTTCAGATTTGGCAATCTTAGAAAAGGGTCAAAAGTATCCTCTGATTATTTGGAAGATGGCTGATATTCGCCAGCTTGAATACAAATCAGTTAAATCCAAGCAGGCGATTAGCAATAGTCTCGCAATCGATGAGGTGATCGTTGATGCGCCAACCCTGCAATTTGAAATTAATGAAGAAGGGTTCTCAAACTTTAGAAGGTTATTTTCTAAGCCAACAACAGAAACAAAAGCTGAGCCTGTCGCCACCACCAAAACTGATGCCCCTTCTGCATTCAATTTGGATATTCGATCTATGAACTTGAAGAATGGCGAAGTGTACTTTTCAGATAGGGCGATGCGTCCTAATTTCAAGGTGGATCTGAAGAAGTTCAATGCCACACTCTTGGGCGTGAGTAATACTCCTGGCCGAGTTTCTACTGTGGCGATGGACGGCGTTGTTGCTGGCTCGGGAAGTATGCGAGCAAAAGGACAAGCATCATTTGATGACCCACGACGTAATCACGACATTTTGATGAGTTTTAAAAACCTCCCGCTGACTGCCTTCAATCCTGCAGTCATGACATTTGCAGGCTATCAAATTACTAGTGGCCGACTTAACCTGAATCTAAATTACAAAGCCATAGATGGCGAACTTAATGGAAGTAACCAGATCATCATTAAGAAGGTGGTGCTGGGTGATGAGGTGCCGGACTTTACTGGTAAAAAATTACCGCTAGGCTTGGCAATTGCTTTGTTGGAAGACTCTGATGACACGATTGACGTCACAGTTCGCATCGCGGGTAATGTTGATTCCCCAGAATTTAGTGCCAGTGGCTTAGTTTGGCAGGCCATTAGCAATGTTCTAACAAACGTAGCAACAGCACCATTTAGAGCTCTTGCATCTATTTTAGGTTTGGGTGGCGAAGAGGGTATTAATGCAGTGCCTGGAGAAGCAGTTTTCCTCGTTGCAGATCAAGATCGCCTAGAAAAATTTGGCGAGTTTCTATCGAAGCGTCCGAATTCGAGCTTAGAGATCATTGGTACTTATGATCCCGTGCAGGATAGGAAGGAGCTTGCAAGGGCTAAGGCAGATGGCGCCATCTTGCAAGATGCCGGATTTAAGTTGGCTCCCGGTGAACCAGTACCCACCCCATCATTTACGGACCCGAAAGTACAGTCAGGCTTAAGGGCAGCATATGCGCAATACATTGGCCGCATCAAACTGGGTCAGCGCCTTTTGACACTTCCAGATGGCGAGAAGCGCAATGAGCAACTGCATGAGGAGTTGATTGCTGGAATTGAGATCATCGATGCTGAGCTTAAAGAATTGGCAAAAAATAGGGCAAAGGTGGCCTATAGCTTTATGGTTAAGGCTGATCCCAGTCTAAATGACCGTATTCAGCTGGGTGATGTGAAGACTGCAGAGGCAGGAAAAGAGGGAGTTCCTCTCGATGTTGAGATCAGAATCAAGTAGACTTGAGGCCATGAATTCAACAAAATTGCGCATTATTTCCGTCATCTCTTTAATTGCTAGCCTTGGCCTATTAGGCTGCGGCTCCATTGAATCAGCGGCTCAGGATGACTGTACTTCGATTGGCTGGCAAATCGGTAGTAAGGGCTACCAGGATTGCTACAAGGCCAGACTCTATGAGCGCAAGTTGGACTACTCACTGCCTCCAGGCGATAAGCCTTCTCCATCCCTAATGTAGTAGGGTAAACCCTTAGTTAAAGTCCTTGAGCGCCGTCAAGGACATGGGGGCTTAAATAACCCAAAATAAAGCGTTATTTTGCGTATTGATGACTGGCTAAGTATTTGGCTTAGCAGGGATTTTTATGTGCAAAGTGGGATAACGCTCTGCATTGGTGCTGAGCACAAAATAGCAATAAATAGAAAATTAGAGACTACGAACTATGAATCATCCAAAGCCTTCTGGAGAAGTCAAAGCAGTTGCTGTTGCAACTGCAGATGATTTGAGGGAAACCATTCGCCGTAAAAGTAAGTTGAAAGGGCGTCAAGCAGACGACGTTTCAGTTGATGAAGTTCGCCAACTCATTGGTAATGCGCCACATCGTCGTGATCTATTAATTGAAAATCTACATAAGCTCAATGATGAATACCGTGCCTTGCATGATCGTCATTTAGTCGCGCTTGCTAAGGAAATGAATCTGCCAATGGCAGAGGTGTACGAAGTAGCAACTTTCTACCACCATTTTGAAGTAGTGCGTGGCAACGATCCGGTAGCGGATATTCTGATTCGTGTTTGCGATGGCATTGCCTGTGAGTTAGCTGGAGCACAAAATCTTCTAGCAAAATTACCGGGCATCTTGGGTAATCCAAATATCAAAGTCGCTGCAGCTCCTTGCGTGGGACGTTGCGAGCAAGCCCCTGTAGCGGTAGTTCATCAATATCCAGTTCTGTTTGCAACGACAGACAAAGTGGAGGCAGCCGTTAATAACAAGCTCACCACTCAGCCAATGGCTAAAGATGATGCCGTCTTTGATCCCGCTGCCTTAGCAGAGCAGGGCGTTTCTCCTCAGGGTGAAATGCAAGCCGTCTCTCCTGACTATGTTGGCTATGAGTCATACAGCGCTAAAGGTGGTTACGCCTTGGCTAAAGAAATTTTCGACGGCAAGAAAGATGCCGAAAGCATCATCAAGGCGATGGAAAGCTCTGGCTTACGTGGCTTAGGCGGTGCAGGATTCCCAGCGGGTCGTAAGTGGCGCATTGTGAAAGATCAGATTGCGCCTAAATTGATGGCGGTGAATATCGACGAAGGTGAGCCAGGAACATTTAAAGACCGTACTTACTTAGAGCGCGATCCACATCGCTTCTTAGAAGGTCTGTTAATTGCGGCAAGCGTGGTTGGTATTGATGCTTGCTATATTTATTTGCGCGATGAGTATCACGGCTGCCGTGAGTTGCTTGAAGCTGAATTAGCAAAACTCAAAGCTAATCCACCATTTAAATTACCGAATATTGAACTACGTCGTGGTGCTGGTGCTTATATTTGCGGTGAAGAATCCGCCATGATTGAAAGTATCGAAGGTAAACGCGGTGAGCCGCGTATGCGCCCTCCATATATTGCACAAGTCGGTTTGTTTGGGCGCCCAACCTTAGAGCATAACTTTGAGACGCTGTACTGGGTGCGCGATATTGTTCAGCGTGGACCTGAGTGGTTTAGTTCCTTCGGCCGTCACGATCGCAAGGGCTTACGTAGCTTTAGCGTTAGCGGGCGCGTGAATAAACCTGGTGTGAAGTTGGCTCCTGCCGGCATCACTATTCAAGAATTGATTGATGAGTACTGTGGTGGCATGCAAGATGGCCACAAGTTCTATGGCTATTTGCCTGGTGGCGCATCTGGCGGTATTTTGCCAGCGACCATGAATGACATCCCGCTCGACTTTGATACGTTGCAGCCTTACGGATGCTTTATTGGTTCTGCCGCAGTAATGGTGTTCAGCGACAAAGATAAAGCGCGCGATATGGCATTGAACGTGATGCATTTCTTTGAGCATGAGAGTTGTGGTCAGTGCACACCTTGCCGGGTAGGCACTGGTAAAGCTGCCAAGTTGATGCAAGCTAAATCTTGGGATCAAGAAACCTTAGAGGACTTAGCAACCGTGATGGTTGATGCTTCTATTTGTGGTCTAGGTCAAGCCGCACCAAATCCTATTCGTTGTATTGATAAATATTTCCCTGAAGAAGTTCAATAAGGAAGTACCTTAATAAAAATTCAGGGAATAACGAGACAAACATGAACGCACCAACAAATCCAAAAGAACTCGAATTACAAACCGTAGAGTTCAAGCTCGATGGCAAGACGATCGTTTCATACGAAGGCGAAACGATTCTCAAAGCTGCTAAGCGACACGGTATTGATATTCCTCATCTGTGCTTTAAAGATGGTTACCGTCCTGACGGCAACTGCCGTGCTTGCGTAGTGGAAATTAATGGCGAACGTACTTTAGCGCCAAGCTGCTGCAGAAGTGCTACTCCAGGAATGGAAGTTAAGGCTAATAGCGAGCGCGCTGTTAAGAGCCAGAAGCTGGTTCTGGAGATGTTGCTCTCCGATATGCCTGATGAAGGTTTTAAGTGGGTAGGCGATAGCAAAGAAGAAGAGCAAAAGAATCAACATGGTGAGCTCAGCACTTGGGCTGCCCGCATGGATGTCACCGTTCGTCCAGAACTCAAGGCGTTGCGTCGCGAAAAAGTCAGTAGTGATATTTCACATCCAGCGATGGCTGTGAATTTAGATGCGTGTATTCAATGTAATCGCTGTGTACGCGCTTGTCGTGAAGAGCAGGTTAATGATGTGATCGGTTACGCAATGCGTGGCGGTCATAGTGAGATCGTATTCGACTTAAATGATCCAATGGGCGACAGTACTTGCGTTGCCTGTGGCGAATGTGTGCAGGCTTGCCCAACTGGTGCATTGATGCCTAAAGGTTTGATTGGCTCCCAGACAGTGGATCGCAAAGTAGACTCCGTTTGCCCATTCTGTGGCGTTGGTTGCCAAATTACTTACAACGTCAAAGACGAAAAAATTGTGAGTGTTGAAGGTCGTGATGGCCCAGCAAACCACAATCGTTTATGCGTTAAAGGTCGTTTTGGTATGGATTACATCCATAACCCACAACGCCTCACCAAACCATTAATTCGTAAAGCGGGTGTTGCTAAAGATGAGTCTATGCTTGAAGGTAAGCAAGATTGGTCTGACATTTTCCGTGAAGCTACTTGGGAAGAGGCATTGGAAGTTGCCGGTGGCGGGCTGAAGAAACTCAAAGATCAATACGGCAATAAAGTATTGGCTGGCTTTGGCTCTGCAAAAGGCAGTAACGAAGAAGCTTATTTATTCCAAAAACTGGTACGTACTGGATTTGGTAGTAATAACGTAGACCATTGCACACGCCTTTGCCATGCTTCATCTGTAGCAGCACTTCTTGAAGGTGTTGGTTCTGGCGCAGTAAGTAACCAAGTGAATGACGTTGAGCACTCGAGCATGATTTTCTTGATTGGATCAAATCCAACTGCCAATCACCCAGTTGCTGCCACCTGGTTCAAAAACGCTGCCAAACGTGGCGCAAAAATTGTTTTGTGTGATCCTCGTAAGACCGAGATTAGTAAACATGCTTGGCGCACAATGCAGTTCAAGCCGGATACCGATGTGGCGATGCTCAATGCGATGATCTTCACAATCATTGAAGAAGGTTTGGTCGACAAAGAATTTATTAAAGACCGCTCTAATAACTTCGAGGCTCTTAAGGAAAACATCAAGGGTTATAGCCCTGAAGCAATGGCGCCAATCTGCGGTATTTCGGCAGAAACCTTGCGTGAAGTGGCTAGAGAATTTGCTACCACCAAATCTGCAATGATCCTATGGGGCATGGGTGTCAGTCAGCACGTGCATGGCACCGATAATGCGCGTTGCTTGATTGCTTTAGTGAGTATCACTGGTCAAATTGGTAAGCCTGGATCAGGCTTGCATCCATTGCGTGGTCAGAACAACGTACAGGGTGCCAGTGATGCCGGTTTGATTCCGATGATGTTCCCGAACTATCAGCGCGTTGATAACCCAGAAGCTCATGCTTGGTTTGAGAAGTTCTGGGATACGCCATTGGATAAGAAGCCTGGCTATACCGTTGTAGAGATCATGCATAAGATCACTGCTCCTGATTCTGATCCAGACAAGATTCGCGGCATGTTTGTCGAAGGTGAAAATCCTGCGATGAGTGATCCGGATTTGAATCACGCTCGTCATGCATTAGCGGCTCTTGAGCACTTGGTTGTACAAGATATCTTCATGACTGAGACAGCATTGCTTGCTGACGTAGTCTTGCCTGCAAGTGCTTGGCCTGAGAAGGTTGGCACCGCTAGCAATACTGACCGTATGGTGCAAATGGGTAAGAAGGCGATTAATCCTCCAGGTGATGCAAAACCTGACTTGTGGATCATTCAAGAGATTGCTAAGCGTATGGGTCTGAATTGGAGCTATCAAGGTCCGGATGCCGGTGTTGCTGAGGTTTATGACGAAATGCGTCAAGCAATGCATGGCGCGATCAACGGCATTACCTGGGAGCGCTTAGAAAAAGAATCTAGCGTGACTTATCCATGCTTATCCGCCGAAGATCCTGGTCGTCCAATCGTGTTTGATGACAAGTTTGACACCAAAGATGGCAAGGTAAAGCTGGTTCCTGCTGACATCATTCCGGCAAATGAGCGACCAGATGCCGAGTATCCATTTGTATTGATTACTGGACGTCAGTTGGAGCACTGGCATACCGGCAGTATGACGCGCCGTGCCACTGTGCTTGATGCGATTGAGCCTTTGGCTACTGTATCGATGAATGGTGAGGACATGACCCAGTTAGGTGTATCTGCTGGTGACGTCATTACAGTTCAGTCTCGTCGTGGCGAGGTTGGTATTCACGTGAGAAGAGACGACGGTACACCAAGAGGTGTTATCTTTATCCCGTTTGCTTACTATGAGGCTGCGGCTAACTTGATCACCAATTCAGCGTTAGATCCATTCGGCAAGATTCCAGAGTTTAAGTATTGTGCTGTAAAGCTCGCCAAAGGCGGGGAAGCAGCCAAGATCATGGGATACGGCACGAATGCCCCAGGCGGATCGAAGGTAACTTCTAACGTCTAATTACCGTTCTAGCAAATCACAAAAAGGCTCCCACAATGAACTGACCCACAAAAGTTGGACAGTTTTGTTAGGTTACCAGAAGGGATTGAGTTCGGTAATGAACCGGGCTCAATCCCTTTAGTTTTTGTTTGATCCGATCATGGTTGTAGTAGTGGATGTATTC
>NZ_JACVPB010000009.1 GCF_018882085.1 Polynucleobacter sp. AP-Reno-20A-A9
TTCCAGCGCTCCCACATTAAAGCCTTCTGGGTAGCTGTGTAATAGATTCGAGGTCGTTGTTTCATGAGCAACACTCCTTGCGCTTACGCAGTTTGTAGTGTGTTGCATCGACGGGTTGAAATCAAGGCCGAAAGCGGACAGCCACACCTAAGCAAGTGACGCAATCGAAGCCTTGATAGCAGCCGTCAATTCTTGAGCTTTTTTTCTTCTAGCTTCTAATACGGCTTCTTTGGTTTCTTGAGTCCTATTGGACCAGGCTGATCCCGGAAAGAAAGCATCATCTGTAAATCTAGGGATCACATGCCAATGAATATGCGGAACCATATTACCTAAGGCGGCAACATTTACCTTATCTGGGTGCATGACGTGGCGTATGGCTTCTTCAACAGCGAATACCAAAGTCATTAAGTGATCTCGCTCTCCATGAGTCAAGTCAGACATCTCAGCCACATGACGATTCCAAATGACCCGACAGAATCCAGGCAGATCAGGATCGTTCACCAGAATGACCCGGCAGTCATCGCCGCGCCAAATGAGCTGCCCCTCTTCGGGCTTGAGTTCGTCTTTACAGAGTACGCAATTAGTCATAGAAAGAATGTAAACGAAAACGGCACCTAAGTCACCCTTGTGGGGTCATTTAGGTGCCGCGGCAGTATGGTGCTACTGCTTACAACGTACTACTTAGGGATTCTTAATGGAACTGCTCTTCTTCAGTGGAACCAGTCAATGCTGTTACAGAAGACTTGCCACCTTGGATAACGGTAGTTACGTCATCGAAGTAACCAGTACCAACTTCTTGTTGATGTGAGACGAATGTGTAACCACGGTCACGAGCAGCAAATTCTGGCTCTTGTACCTTTTCGATGTATGCAGTCATACCGCGCTGCATGTAGTCTTGCGCCAAATCGAACATGTTGTACCACATAGAGTGGATACCGGCCAATGTGATGAACTGATACTTGTAACCCATTGCACCTAATTCACTTTGGAATTTAGCAATAGTTGCATCATCTAAGTTCTTCTTCCAGTTGAAAGAAGGTGAGCAGTTGTAGGCCAACATCTTACCTGGGAACTTCGCACGAATTGCTTCAGCAAATTGACGAGCAAAATCAAGATCAGGGGTACCAGTTTCACACCAAACCATGTCGGCGTAAGCAGCATATGCTAAACCACGTGAGATCGCTTGATCCAAGCCTTTACGTGTTTTGTAGAAACCTTCTGGCGTGCGTTCGCCCGTCAAGAATGGCTTGTCATTCGCGTCATAATCAGAAGTCAACAAGTCAGCAGCTTCAGCATCAGTACGGGCCAAGATGATAGTTGAAACACCCATCACATCAGCAGCCAAACGTGCAGAGATCAACTTCTGAACTGACTCAGCAGTAGGTAACAATACCTTACCGCCTAAGTGACCACACTTCTTAACGGAAGATAATTGATCTTCAAAGTGAACGCCAGCAGCGCCCTGCTTGATCAACGCTTTGCTTAATTCAAATGCATTCAATACACCGCCGAAACCAGCTTCAGCATCAGCAACGATTGGAGCAAAATATTCAATATATCCAGCATCACCTTTGTTGATGCCTTTAGCTGTTTGAATTTCATCAGCACGTTGGAATGAGTTATTAATACGCTCAACCATTTTAGGAACTGAATCTACTGGATACAAAGATTGATCTGGATACATGGCTGCATAAGAGTTACCGTCAGCAGCAACTTGCCAGCCTGACAAGTAAATTGCTTGTACACCAGCTTTAACCTGCTGCATTGCTTGACCACCAGTCAAAGCACCTAAACAATTAACGTAAGCTTCATTGTTTACTAATTCCCAAAGACGCTCAGCGCCATGCTTAGCTAAAGTGTGCTCAATTTTCAATGAGCCGCGAAGACGTACTACGTCCTCGGCTGTGTAGCCACGAGTAATACCTTTCCAGCGTGGATTAGTATCCCAGTCTTTTTGTAGTGCTGCGATTTCTGCTTTGCGATCTGCCATGTTTTTCTCCCTAAGTTAAACAAGTACTTCAAAATTTGAGGACCTTTAAGACCCATTCAAGTCTTATGTCTTATATAAGAGTTTAGACAGTTCAAAAAAGCAATCAAGGGAAATTTATGATATTTTTAAAAATATTTAGTTATTTAAATTCAACAACTTATATTTATATTTTTACTATGTGGAATGATCATTCACTAGTTGGGATGAAACGAATGGCTGCTTGTTGCACCGCATTTTACGCAGCGTAATGAGATTTCATATTATGAAAAGTAAAGCTTCTGTGGATTGGCACACAGGATACGATTGCGCATCGACTCGTCTGGCGCATATAAAGTGAGACTTTCAAGCATCTGCGCCACTGTTGGCATGACACCCCAATTGGCCACATGCGGCCAATCAGAACCCCAGACGCAACGATCTGGCGCAGCATCAATTAATGCCTTTGCGTAGGGGACCACATCTTGGTAAGGGGGGCCTTGATCCGTTAATCGGTATGCGCCCGACACTTTGACCCATGCCCTCTCTCGCACCAAATCAACAAGCGCTTTAAAACCAGGCGAATCCAGACCAACAGAAGTTTTTAAGTAGCCCATGTGATCAACCACAAGGGTGGACTTTAAGTTCTGCATGCGCGGCATTAATACTGGAAGATCATTTGCGTCTAATAAAAATTGAATATGCCAACCCCAATCTCTTGCTAGGGCATCACACTCCTCAAGCCTCGAAATATCTAAGCCGCCTCCAGAGAACATAAGGTTCATGCGAATGCCAACTACACCAGCATCCTTCATCTTTTGATAATAAGAATCTACTTGACCAAGCAATGGCACGGCAACCCCACGTAAGCGCTGCGGATGATGTCTTAACACCTTTAGCATTGGATCATTGTCTTGGCCATTCACACTGACTTGAATTAGGACGCCATAGGTCATCCCAACCTCATCAAGCATTCGAATGTATTGCTCCTCTGTTGCCTCAGGAGAAGTGTAAGAACGATCAGGCACAAAACTGGCAGCACTAATGACGTGTGCGTGCGTATCTACGGCGCCATTAGGTATCTTAAAAGGAAAAGGACCGCCCTGATGGTCGGGCGGTCCTGGGCAAAACGGAATATCTTTTTTTGTCACAAAAAACCGTTAGTTAGCCTGCAATTCTCGTCCTTTGGTTTCAGGAAGAATCACAGCAGCTATAAAGAAAACACCATAAGCAATCACCGCAAAGATCGCAATCGCCATGGCTAGTCCATACTGAGCCGAGAAGTAGCCGACCAAAGCAGGGAACAAAGCACCAATACCGCGGCCAAAGTTATAACAAAAGCCCTGACCGGATCCACGCAAGCGAGTTGGGAAGAGCTCAGTCAAGAATGCGCCCATACCGGAGAAATAACCGCTGGCAAAAAATCCTAGAGGGAAGCCAAGCCACATCATCATCTCGTTCGTAATTTCTAACTGAGTGTATGCCAAGACTAAAACTATTGCGCCCAGCGAGAAAGTCATAAAGAGTTTGCGACGGCCAAAGCGGTCAGCCATCCAAGCGCCAACTAGATAACCAACAAAGCTTCCAACAATCAGGAATGCCAAGTAACCGGTAGAGCCAACGACTGTTAATTTACGCTCAGCCTTTAGGAAGGTAGGTACCCAAGTAGTAATTGCGTAATAACCACCTTGTGCACCCATAGTCAACAAAGAAGCCAAGATAGTAGTCTTCAGGATACCCGGTTTGAAAATTTCAAAGATTGATGGTGAGTCACCAGCTGCCGCAACTTTTTCACGAGCAATCTTCGCAATCTCAGGCTCCTCTACATTACGACGGATATAGAGCAGGAGTAATGCTGGGAAAAAGCCCACAACAAACATTGCGCGCCATGCCATATCAGCAGGAAGCAAGCTAAACATAATGGCCTGCAGGAGCACAGCAGCGCCCCAACCTACCGCCCACGCGGATTGCACACTACCTACAGCGCGACCACGATATTCAGCGCGAATCGTCTCACCCATCAATACCGCACCAGCAGCCCACTCACCACCGAAACCAAAGCCCAAGAGTGCTCGAGCAATCATGAGCTGATTAAAGTCTTGTGTGAATGCACAAATCAAACTGAAGCTAGAAAACCAAAGAATCGTGAACTGAAGAGTGCGTACGCGACCGATACGATCGGCCAAATAACCTGCAAACCACCCACCAAATGCAGAAGCCAATAAAGTACCTGTAACTGCGAGACCAGCCATACCCCGATCGACCTGCCATACTGCAATAATGGTTCCGATCACCAAGGGGTAAATCATGAAGTCCATGCCGTCTAATGCCCAGCCCAAGAAGCAACCCCAAAAAGTTTTCTTTTCTTTGGGGTTCATGACCTTATAAAAACCAGTCAGACTGGTATCTGGTTGTTGACTCACTTTGTCTCCTTTATTTTTTAGGCTTTAAATTAATGAATGAGTAATATCTTTATAACCCAATTATTCCTACTAAAGCACAAACTAGAGAAAACCCCTAACACTCCATCATGATGCATTGCACACTAATTGGCGACCACAGCATATTGATTGATTTCTCCAAATCATCAGATGTCTTACAAGATATTCATGAGCTAAGCAAGCTACTGTTGACCAACAAACCCTTATGGGCGGCTGAAATCGTTCCCGGCCTAGATTCACTGGTCATTCAACTGCAATATACGCATGACAGTCCAAACCTAACGCGTCAACAAGCTTTTGCAGACCTAGAGAATATTCAGCGGCAGCTGGCAAAACAAAAGAAGCGCTCAACTTATCCGGCTAAGATTCACCGCATTCAAGTTTGTTATCACCCAGATGTCGCATTAGATCTGCACGCCATTGCTAAGGCCTGCCAATTATCTATTGAAGAGACGATTCATCTTCACAAGAAAAATCTTTATACAGCAGATATTCTGGGCTTTATGCCTGGGTTTGCATACTTCAGTGGCCTTAACCCTAAATTGCGCCTACCTCGCCTACCCTCTCCTCGGCCAGCAGTGCCTAAAGGTAGTGTTGCGATTGCAGAATTACAAACTGCAATCTACCCTCGAACCACGCCAGGTGGATGGAATCTTATTGGTCGCTCGCCCAATCAAATGTTTGACATCCAAAATCAACCGCCAGGATTATTTATGGCCGGAGATCAAATGCAGATTGAAGAAATTACTTTGGATGAGTTTTACAAACAGGATCAAAAGAACGCTCACCAAGAAATTATTCACGCATTAGATAAAACCAAAAACAAAGCATCTATTGAAGTATTGCAGTCTGGAACCTTTAGCACTATTCAAGATGAGCCAAGATCAGGCCTTTCTCATTGGGCGGTTGGCCCCGGCGGAGCCTGCGACTTATCATCACTTCATCTAGCAAATGCTTTAGTAAGCAACCCCTTAGAGATGGCTGCCATAGAGATGACCTCCAGCGGTCCAAGCCTTCTCTTTCATCAAGCGACTTGTGTAGCCTGGGTTGGCGCACACTGTGACGGCATTGTTGATGGTCTACGCATTCCAGGCAATCGACCCGTATGGCTGGCTAAAGGTAGTGTGCTCAAATTCTCGCCACTGAATCCTGGGTTTCGAGCGCTATTAGCAATTGGAGGCGGACTGCAATTACCTAAAATCTTGGGCCGCTCAGGCTCACACATCAGCGCTGATATTGGACCAAAACGCCTTGAAAAGGGGCAGATCTTATTACTCATCAATCCTCAATCACCTTTGCAATCCCCTTTCTTAAAATCACTCTTTAAAGAAGATGCATTGCCATCTTTCGCAAAATGGCATATCAAGTCACCTTTCGCGCCCCTGGAAACAATCACACCAATCTATTGTTTGGCAGGCCCTCACCTATCCTTTTTATCTATTAAAGAGCGAGAGTTATTTTGGTCAACCATTTGGACTGTGAGCAACCAAAGTAATCGCATGGGTCTACGCCTACAAGGTGAGTTCAAGGTCAAAAAGGATTTGCCCAATATTCCATCACAAGCAATTACGTTTGGAACTGTACAATTTCCGCCCTCACACGAACCTATTGTGATGCTTGCAGAGCACCAAACTACTGGCGGATACCCACGGTTAGCCGAAGTAATTCATTCCGATCTCATCAAATTGGCACAAGTCAAACCAGGCTCAAAAATACGATTAATTCCGATAGATATCGAAGAGGCAGACCGCTTCAATGCGGAAGCGTTAAAGTTACAAGAATCAACAATTAACTCAATTCAAACAATTATTCAAACCAGTGGAAATTCGTAATGGATATTAATAGCGATATGGGCGAAGGTTTTGGCGCATGGGAAATGGGCAACGATGCATTATTGCTTGACTACATTACATCGACCAATATTGCTTGTGGGTGGCACGCTGGCGATCCAGCACGGATGAAAAAGTTAGTTGAAATGGCAAGCAAAAAAGGGGTTCATATTGGCGCACATCCAGGCCTTCCAGATCTAGAGGGGTTTGGACGACGTGAGATGGCCATATCCGATCAGGATGCCTATAACTATGTTCTGTACCAAGCTGGCGCATTAAAAGCTTTTGTGAATGCAATTGGAAATAAGCTACATCATGTCAAACCGCATGGCGCTCTATATAACCAGGCAGCTAAAGACATCAAACTCGCACGAGGTATTGCACAGGCTGTAAAAGATTTAGGGTCCGAAGTTATTTTGTATGGCCTTGCGGGAAGCTGCCTGATCGATGCCGCCAAAGAGCTAAATATTCCGGCATGGCAAGAGGTATTTGCGGATCGCAAATATACCAAAGAAGGCTTTCTGGTCCCGCGCTCTCAAACGGGTGCAGTAATTGAAGATGAAACAGAAGCGCTTAATCAAGTTATTAGCATGTCAAAGAATGGTAAGGTCATCGCGATTGATGGCAGTGAAATCAAAATTCAGGCTGACACCTTATGCATTCATGGCGATAATCCGCATGCGGTTGAATTTGCAAAAAGGATTAAAGCGGCTCTAGCTTAAGCTGCTTGCCGACTCTTTGAGGTTACCTTAAAGACAGTTGGAATAATCATGAGCTGGAACACGACAATCCCAAGAAATAGCGCCTTTGGCAATCCAGCATCCATAAAGAAGCCAAAAATAAATGGGCCAACTGCGGCACCCAAATCAATTCCTGAATAAACGATTCCATATACACGTCCAGCTACGCCTTGAGGTGTTGCCTTTTTCACCAATAGATCTCGCGAAGGTGCCACCACTCCATATCCGAACCCCAGCGCAAAGAAGATGATAGGAATGAGATCAATTGAAATGAATCCTGTGGATAACAGCAAGCACATTACTACCGTGATAGAGAGGCAGATGGAGACAATTCTTTCTGGTGCCTGCAACTTCGCCGCCAAGTAGCCCCCAAATAAAACTCCTCCAGCACTCCCCAATGCCAAAAGCGTAATGTAGTAACTACCTACATTTAAAGGAACTTCATAAATACTAAAGAGTGCACTTGGCGCAAAAGATTGTAAGCTCGAGGTGGAGGCCATACTGAAGAAAAAGAAGACCCAACATAACCAAACTGCTGGCAACCTCAAGAATGCGAATGGACTCTCCTGAGCAATGCCAGGATTAGCAGCCTGAGTACTTGCATGCGTATTCTCATGACGCTCTTTAACATTGTCTAAAAGATAATTTTTATTGACCCAAAGAATCGCTAAGACACAAACCTCCAGTAGTGCTGCAGATAAGAATGCAATGCGCCAATCGGCCAATTGAGCAATCGCCACCATGAAGGCTGGCGCAGCTGCCCACCCCAAGTACCCTGTGACACCATGCATTGAATAGGCATATGGAAGATTGGGTGGTGACACCTTGTGATTGATGAGTGTGTAGTCAACGGGATGAAAAATACCGTTACCGCATCCAGCAATGACCGCCCCCAATAAGAGCATGGCATAACCATTACTTTGGGAATACACCAGCGCTGCAATGACAAGCAAGCTTATGCCGCCAAATAAAACTGGCCGAGCTCCAATACGGTCTACTAAAAAACCAGATGTAGCCTGAGCTACACAAGACACAACAAAGAAGACCGACATGAGTAAACCGAGTTCGGCATAACTCAATGCAAAAGCATCCTTCAACCATGGGAACATGGGAGGAAGCACTAAATGAAAGAAATGGGAGCTGCCGTGAGCTAGGCTAATGAGACCAATAACCCGGACATCACTGGCACGCCTACTAAGCGCAACAGTCATGTACCGAGTTTACTGGCGCAGGAATATTCCTGCTGAACTATATTTTGACTACTTAATGGACCTGACGGCTAAAGCTAAAGTCACCGGCTTTATCAACATCGACAGGCACTACATCCATGGGTCCAAACTTACCTTCCAAAATCATCTTAGATACTGGGTTTTCAATATGCTGCTGAATCGCCCGCTTAAGTGGCCTTGCTCCAAAGACTGGATCAAAACCCACCTCGGCAATCTTATTCAAGGCTGCATCACTGACCTCAAGCTGCATATCCACTTTTGCCAAACGATCTGACAAGTTCTTCAGCAAGATCTTCGCAATACTCGCAATATTGCCCTTGTCTAGGCCATGGAACACAACGATTTCATCAATACGGTTTAAGAACTCAGGGCGGAAATGATTCTTTAGCTCTTCAAATACCGCTTCTTTAATTTCTGCTTGCTTCTTATCCACCATTGACTGAATCAAGTGTGAACCAATATTACTGGTCATGACAATGACGGTATTCTTGAAGTCCACGGTGCGACCTTGACCATCTGTCAAGCGACCATCATCAAGCACCTGTAAGAGCACATTGAATACGTCTGGATGCGCTTTTTCGATTTCATCAAACAAGATCACGCTATATGGATGACGACGAACTTGCTCGGTTAAATAACCACCCTCTTCGTAGCCAACGTAACCAGGAGGCGCGCCGATTAAACGTGCCACGCTATGCTTCTCCATAAACTCACTCATATCAATACGAATGAGGTGATCTTCGCTATCAAATAAGAAGCCGGCCAGCGCTTTACAGAGCTCGGTTTTACCGACCCCTGTAGGCCCAAGGAATAAGAAGGATCCATAAGGACGATTCTCTTCAGCCAAACCAGCGCGGGAACGGCGAATAGCATCCGATACCGCGCGAATGGCCTCTTCTTGACCAACCACACGCTTATGCAACAACTCCTCCATCTTGAGCAATTTATCGCGTTCGCCCTGCATCATCTTCGATACCGGAATACCTGTCGCACGAGAAACCACTTCCGCAATTTCTTCGGCGCCAACTTGGGTGCGAAGTAACTTATTCTTCACTACGCCATCTTTGCCACCCTTAGCTTCTGCTGCAGCAGCAGACTTCAACTTAGCCTCAAGCTCAGGCAACTTCCCATATTGCAACTCCGCAACCTTTTCTAACTTGCCATCGCGTTGTAACTTTGCAATATCTACCCTTACTTTTTCAATTTCCTCTTTCAGATGAGCTGCGCCTAATACAGCGCCCTTCTCCGCTTTCCAAACCTCTTCTAAATCAGCGTACTCAGCGCCCAGACGTTTAATCTCATCCTCAATGAGGCCTAGGCGTTTTTGTGAAGCCTCATCCTTCTCCTTCTTAACCGCTTCGCGTTCAATCTTCAATTGAATCAAGCGACGCTCCAGCCTATCCATCACTTCAGGCTTAGAGTCGATCTCCATTCGAATCCGCGAACCCGCTTCATCAATCAGGTCAATCGCCTTATCTGGCAAGAAACGATCCGTAATGTAGCGATGTGATAACTCGGCAGCTGCAACAATTGCTGGATCAGTAATTTCGATACCGTGATGCAGTTCATAGCGCTCTTTAAGGCCGCGCAAGATCGCAATGGTTGCTTCAACGGTAGGCTCTTCCACCATCACTTTTTGGAAACGGCGTTCGAGGGCAGGATCTTTTTCGATGTACTTCCGGTATTCATCCAAGGTAGTTGCACCGATGCAATGCAGTTCACCTCGAGCCAATGCAGGCTTGAGCATATTGCCAGCATCCATTGCGCCCTCTCCCTTGCCTGCGCCAACCATCGTATGAATCTCGTCAATAAAGATAATGGTTTGACCTTCATCTTTGGCGACATCGCTCAGAACAGCCTTGAGACGCTCTTCGAATTCACCGCGATACTTGGCACCAGCTAATAACAAAGCCATATCCAAGACCAAGACACGCTTATTTTTCAAAGTCTCAGGCACTTCGCCATTAACGATGCGTTGCGCTAAGCCTTCAACAATAGCGGTCTTACCCACACCAGGCTCACCTATGAGCACGGGATTGTTCTTACCGCGACGTTGCAAAATTTGGATGGTGCGACGAATCTCATCATCACGACCAATAACTGGATCAAGCTTACCCATACGAGCACGCTCCGTTAAATCCACCGTGTATTTCTTTAAGGCTTCACGTTGTCCTTCAGCATCTGCACTATTCACTGATTCTCCTCCGCGCACTAAATCAATAGCCGCTTCTAACGATTTACGATTTAATCCATTTTCACGGGCCACTTTACCGAGCTCGCCTTTGTCATCAGCCACTATTAGCAAGAACAATTCACCTGCAATAAATTGATCACTGCGCTTATTGGCTTCTTTTTCACATAGGTTGAGCCAATTACTTAAATCACGGCCGACCTGTACTTCCCCGCCGGTGCCTTGCACTTCAGGGAGATTGCCAATGATCTTCTCTACGCCTTTTTCCAGCCCAGAGACATTAACTCCTGCTCGGGTCAATAAACTCTTGGCTCCGCCATCAGAATCACGCAACATAGCCAGCAACACGTGGGCAGGCTCAATATATTGGTTATCTTTGGCTAAAGCGATACTTTGGGCCTCACTTAAGGCCTCTTGGAATTTGGTTGTTAATTTATCTATTCTCATTTTTTCACTCCATATATCTATCTATAGAATATAAGGGCATTAATAATAATTTCAAGCATCCAACGCACTTTTAACCCAAATTTGACCTATTTTGACCTGGCTTGTTTACCTACTCGAGTGTGCTGACGGCACCTACTATGCCGGCATTACCAACCGTTTAGAGCATCGCTTAGAGGCCCATAACTCGGGGCAAGGTGCTCGATATACTAGATCGCGCAGACCAGTTGCCCTCTTGGCAACACAAGAACACCCTGACCGTTCCGAGGCCTCTAAAGCCGAGCTCCGCTTAAAACGTCTACCGAGATCTGAAAAGCTAGCATTTTTTGAGATCACCACAAAGTAATAGGCACCATATCAACCAAAATTGGGCATAGATAGTCAGAACAATATTTAGGCCAGCAATACAATATAGCCATAACAAAACCAATCATTTAACCGGACAACAATCATGCAACCAAAATGGGGAACCAGAGGAATGGCGGTAGCGCCACATTCTCTAGCATCAGAATCTGCTTTAGCTGTTTTACGAGAAGGCGGCAATGCCTTGGAAGCAATGGTTGCTGCTGCCGCAACTATTGCAGTGGTCTACCCTCACATGAACTCCATAGGCGGCGACTCCTTCTGGGTGATTCATTCACCAGGCAAGGCCATGGGTGGAATTGATGCCTGCGGCGCAGCTGCTGGTTTAGCGACAAAGCAATGGTACGCAGAACGCGGCATCACCAAAGCAATCCCATTTCGTGGTGCAGTAGCGGCCAATACAGTTGCTGGGACCATCTCTGGTTGGGGCGCAGCTCACCAGCTCTCTAAGCAAGGGTTGGGTGGCAAGCTACCACTGTCCCGTTTACTGGCTGATGCGATTCACTATGCAGAAGCCGGAACACCAGTTACCTTCAGTCAATCCAGTCTTACAGAAAAGAAGCGCCAAGAGCTGAGTCCAATCCCAGGCTTCGCAGAGACTTTTTTAGTAGACGGCAAAGCACCCGCCGTTGGCAGCATCTTTAAGCAAGAGCGCCTTGCAAAAACCTTGCGTCAGATTGCTAAAAAAGGCACGGATGACTATTACCGTGGCGAACTAGCTGAATCACTGGCAAAAGAGCTTGCTGAGTTAGGAAGTCCGCTGAGATTAGACGACCTGCACCGTCACAAAGCCAAGCTCATAGACCCTCTTGAGCTAAAACATAGCACGGGCAATGTCTACAACATGACGCCGCCCACACAAGGCGTGGTCTCATTAATGATTATTGGCATCTTGGATCAACTGAACTTAAAACGCTTCAAAGTGGACAGTCCGGAATACGTTCATCACTGCGTTGAGGCAACTAAGCAAGCATTTAAGATTCGCGATCAGTTTGTAACAGACCCTGCGTATATGACAAAGAATGCGCAATCATTCTTGGATCCTGCATTCCTGAAAAAGCTAGCCAAAAATATCGATCTCAATAAGGCGCTTCCATGGGGCCAAGGTAAAGGTCCTGCAGATACTATTTGGATGGGTGTCATTGACGGCGATGGTAATTGCGTTTCCTTTATTCAAAGTATCTATCATGAGTTTGGGGCAGGCATTGTGCTTCCTAGCTCAGGTGTCAACTGGCAAAACCGCGGTTGCAGTTTTTCTCTAGATCCAAATACACTCAATCACCTTGAGCCGTATCGCAAACCTTTTCACACCCTTAACCCAGCGATGGCTTTATTTAAGGATGGTCGCTCAATGGTTTATGGAACGATGGGTGGAGATGGTCAACCACAAACTCAGTGTGCAGTATTTACTCGTACAGCTACTTATGGCCTTGATCCACAAGATGCTATTAGTCGCCCACGCTGGTTACTTGGTCGCACCTGGGGGCAAACGAGTGATAGCTTAAAACTAGAATCACGCTTTGGTCCAGAAGTGGTAAAAAAACTTCATGCCTTAGGCCATGAAATTGAAATGCTAGACGCCTTTGATGAAACCGTTGGTCATGCAGGTTGCATTATTCGCGACCCATCTGGAATATTGCAAGGAGGATGGGACCCTAGAAGCGATGGCGCGGTTAGCTCGTTCTAGTATTGAACAATTATCTTGTGACATTAAAAAAGGCTACCGAATTGAACTGACCCCCATTAGTTGGACAGTTTAATTAGGTTAGCACGAGGGATTGAGTTCGGTATTGCACCGGGCTTAATCCCTTTAGTTTTTGTTTGATCCGATCATGGTTGTAATAGTGGATATATTCCTTTAGCTCGTTTTTAAATGATTGAACATCCTCAAACTTCTTTTGGTAGAAGAACTCTGTTTTCATAATTCCAAACCAGTTTTCCATTACCGCGTTATCTAGGCAGTTTCCTTTTCTAGACATACTCTGAGTAATGCCTTGTTCTTCCAAGGCTTGTTGATACAGCCCCATTTGATATTGCCAGCCTTGGTCGGAGTGGAGTATGGGCCTGTCTTTGGGTTTGAGTTGCTTAAAGGCCTCTTGGAGCATTTGCATGACCGAGCTAATCTGCGGCCGATCAGCAATCTCGTAGGAGATGATCTCGCTGTTGTAAAGATCCAAGATGGGGGATAGATATACCTTCTGACCTTTGATATTGAACTCAGTGACATCCGTTACCCACTTTTGATTGGGTACTTTTGCGACAAAGTCACGCTCGAGCAAATTAGGCGCCACCCTGCCTACGGATCCCTTGTAAGACTGATAGCGCTTAGGTCTTACCGTAGATTTGAGCCCGAGTTGCCCCATCAGTTTTTGCACGGTTTTGGGGTTAAGGTAATGCTGCTGATTGCTCAGCTCTAAATGGACTCGTCGATAACCATAACGCCCCTGATGGGCATTAAAGATGGCGCTAATCTGGACCTTGGCATTGGCATGGGGATCAGTATTGCTGCTGGCTTTTTGCCAGTAGTAATACACGCTTTTGGGCATTTGGGCTGCCAGCAAAATGACTTGCAATGGATAGTACTGCCTTAACTCAGTGATTACTTGGACTTGTTCTTGCTTACCAGGTGCTTTTGCTGGGCTAAGGCTTCGAGCTTTTTTAGATAAGCGTTCTCCACCTCCAAATACTGTGCTTTGCGCAGTAACTCTTCATGCGTAAGTGAGGTTAGGGGCTTGGTAAGCAAGGCCTTAATATCGCTAGGTTTTGACATGGGTGGCCGTCCCTTGGGCTTAGGTTCTAGGGCTGTAATACCACCCTCATTGTAGAGGCGTTGCCAATGGCTAATCGAGCTTGGGGCTGGAATATTAAAGCGGGCTGACGCTTGATTGATTGAGAGTTGATCTTGCTCCATCGCTTTAAGCACGGACAGCTTAAAGGCGCTGGGGTGATAAGTGTAGGTCTTCGTTAGGCTGTTTTGGCCATGGACTTGATAAGCATGAACCCATTTGCGCACATAGGCGTATTTAACGCCATACTGGTCTGCGACGGCCTTAAAACCACCGTTGCCAGCGAGATAATGCTTAATAACTGCTAGCTTGAATGCTTTGCTGTATTTGGACATAAAACTGACCCTTTGGAGTTGGATTGGGTGTCCAACTTTTGTGGGTCAGTTCAAATTGGTAGCCTTTTTTGTATGCAATTTTTTACAACTTATGCAGCAAGTGTCTTCATGTACTTAGCACGCATTGGGCGCAGTACGAAGAACGCTAGGATAGCCGCAGTAGCATCCAAGACGATCATGATGGCAAATACAGGAATCCAGCTTTCAGTTACACCATGAATATAGGCTGCAACTGGAGCGCCGATAATGGAGCCAACGCCTTGAGCCATATACAAGAAACCATAGTTTGTAGTTGCATGCTTTTGACCAAAAGTATCGGTCAAAGTAGATGGGAATAAAGAGAAAATCTCACCCCAACCGAAGAACACAATACCTGAGAGTAGTACGAACATGACAGGATCTGAACGTGTCATTACCCAAGCAAACATAGCAACCGCTTCTAAACCGAAGGCAATGGTCATCGTATATTCACGTCCAATGCGATCGGATACCCAACCAAATATTGGTCGAGTTAAACCATTAGTTACGCGATCAATTGTTAAAGCTAAAGGCAAGGCGGCCATCCCAAAAACCATGGCAGATGTAATGCCAAAGTCTTTTGCGAATGCGCCCATTTGAGAGATCACCATCAATCCCGATGTAGACATCATGGACATCATCAAAAACATTAACCAAAATACTGGTGTCTTTAACATTGTCTTTGGTGCGACCCCTGATGAAGCAGCTTCTATTTGATCGGCTGTTTGCGCGCGATCAGCATGAGGAACACGAATACCTTGTGCAGCCAATAAACCAACAGCGCCGATGATGTAACCAAAGAATGTCAGCGTGCCCTGAATACCGGTCTCAGTCAAGCTAGTGGAAATTGGGAAAGTAGTCAGCAATGCGCCGATACCGTAACCAGCAGCAACCATACCTACTGCAAATCCACGATTGTTTGGGAACCAACGAACCATCAAGCCAACAACGCCGATGTAAACAATACCGGTGCCTAATCCGCCTAAAACACCGTAGGTGAGGTAAAGATTAGATACGGTAGTCAGGTTAGCTGAAAGAACCCAGCTTGCACCCGTCAGAATGGTACCAATGGATAACAAAAGGCGAGGGCCAAATTTATCGACTAAGTAACCCTGAAACGGTGAGAAGAAAGTCTGCAACACAATCAAGATCGAAAATGTTATCTGTAGCTCTGTCAAAGTAACGCCAAGTTGCCCCATGATTGGCTTGGTAAATAAAGCCCAAACATATTGAGGACTGGATATAGACATCATACAAATTACGCCTAAAGCCAATTGAACCCACTTCGACTTTAGAGGATTCTTACTAGCGCTTTCCGCGCCCATTACAGCTGAAGTCATGCGAATCTCCGGTTTATTGTTTAATCAAAATTTCTAAATACTTTTGTACATGCATTTTGATCTAAATTGGCGGGTAATTACTAAGGAATTCCCTAAGATGGTGCATCAGCGCTTATTTTGATACTACTTGATGCACCAATAAAAACAAAAACCGCCCCTGGGGGTAGTTGATCTATTTAAATAGGAAATTGTTTATATAGATTAGGCTGATTCTGATCTAACAACCAGAAGCTGTTGCCGTTGAAACACTAACTCCAGCTGTACCCGGCAAACTAGACCAAGCTTGATTGGATGAGGTTATGGGTAGCATATAAGCCCAATGCGTAAGACCAGCCGTTCCGTTACCAGTTGACATCTGCATCAAAAATGCAGGTTGACCGCTAGATGTAGTCAACTGCCCAGAGCCGACAGTTAGGGATGATCCATAGAAACCAATAGACACTGAATTATTAGCCGTTACGGACCCCACAATCGTTGATGCAGACCAAGTAGCGCCATTGTTAGTGCTAGCAAAAGAGCAGCCCAATAAAAACCCTTGATTTACAGAGGTAAAGTGCCAAACTGTTTGATCATTTACAGCAGTTGTTTTTGGATTTCCAGAAGAGTTATATGCATAGGCCAATAAATAATCAGTTGGCACATACCAATACGTATCCACAAAAGCAGAAAGATCTTTTGTTGCCAAAGTAGCTGGGGTTGATTGCGCTTGTACGCTATCGCCCACACCGCAACCAGACAAACCTAACGCAGAAAGAATCGACATGCAAAATAAGAGTTTTCTGGTCACGGTATTTTTCATAACTTTGTCCATTTAGATAGCGCTTCCTCATCAACCACGCGGGCATCAACCCAGCGAGCCCCTTCTGGGGTATCTTCTTTTTTCCAAAATGGCGCCGCAGTTTTAAGGTAGTCCATGATGAATTCGCAAGCAGAGAAGGCCTCACCGCGATGCGCACTGGTGACCGCCACTAATACGATTTGATCTTCAGGCAATAAAGGCCCAACACGATGAATCACCAATGTCTGATATATATCCCATCGTGCTTTGGCTTGATCCAGAATTTCTTGGAGTGCTTTTTCAGTCATGCCAGGGTAATGCTCAAGTGTCATGCCTTTTACTTGGCTGCCGTCATTCATATCACGCACAGTACCCAAAAACGTCACTACAGCACCCACACGTGGGTCGCCTTTGCGCAGCATTGCTATCTCCGCGCTTAGATCAAAATCATTTTCCTGGATCTTGATCGGCACATTAGCCCCCAGTAACCGGCGGGAAGAAAGCCACTTCAGCACCATCTTGCAATGAAGTATTCGCATTAACCATATGTTGATTTAAGGCGCAGCGTAATAGTTTGCCAGCCGCCAAGACTTCAGCCCATGGATTACCACGTTCAATGAGGTGCGCCCTGAGATCGGCAATCGTTTTTACGTTATCCGGAATAGTGACGGTCTCTTGCGAGACACCAAGTGCTTCACGCAATGAGGCAAAGAATCGTAATTCGAGTTTCATGAAGTAATCGTAAACCGATTATTTGAGGAGCGCATCAAAGGGGATGTACTTCACCAAATCTCCAGCCTTAATAGGCTGGTTTGGCGGGCAATCTACCAAACCATCACCCCAAGAGGCACTAGTGAGTACGCCAGAGCTTTGATTGGGAAATAAATCTAGACCTCCTTGCTCATTCGTTTTGACGCGCAAAAATTCATTGCGGCGATCTGCTTTTAACCAATCAAAATCTGCACGCATGAAATAAGACTGGGGCTGCTTAGCTTCGCGGCCCTGTAATTTCAGAATAAAAGGACGCACGAATAATAAGAAGGTAACAAAGCTGGATACAGGGTTGCCGGGTAGACCAATGAACCAGGCTTTGCCATCTTTAGGATCATCTGATTTACGTACCGCACCAAAAGCCAGCGGCTTACCGGGCTTAATAGCGATCTGCCATAAGTCTAATCTTCCTTCAGCAGTAACCGCAGGCTTGATGTGATCTTCTTCTCCGACAGAAACACCACCGGAGGTAATAATCAAATCATGATCTTTGCTGGCTTTACGCAATGCTGCACGTGTTGCATCTAAACGGTCTGGGACGATCCCCAAATCAGTTGCATCACAACCTAAAGACTTGAGGCAGGCTAATAAGGTATCTCGATTCGAGTTGTAAATGCCGCCCGGCTTTAGGGGCTCACCCGGAAGAGCCAACTCATCGCCCGTGAAAAATGCAGCCACCTTAACGCGACGCTTCACATTTAAATGAGTCAAGCCAGCTGAAGCAGCTACACCTAACTCCTGTGGGCGCAAGAATGTTCCGGCGGTCAAACAAGTTTTACCAGCAGTTAAATCCTCGCCTCTGCGACGAATCCACTGGCCTAATGTCGGAGCCATGTTGATGGTTACTTGATCAACTTGAGCTTCTATCGAGCAATCCTCCTGCATCACCACCGCATCTGCACCAGGAGGTACAGGGGCGCCCGTGAAGATTCGAGCAGCTGTGCCAGCCTCTAACTGAGTCCCCATCGAGCCAGCCGGAATACGTTGCGCAATTTTCAGGGTGCTTCCAGGATTTTTGGTATCAGCCGCGCTAACTGCATAACCATCCATCGAGGTGTTATCTAGTGGAGGTACATCCACTAGACTATTGACGTTTTCAGCAAGTACACGACCTAAAGCAGCCTGCATGGCTATCTTCTCACTCTCACCAACAGTTTGGGCATGAGAAAGCAAATGATCTAATGCCTGCTGCGCAGTCAACATCGGTGGCTTAGTCATAGGATGGCTCTTTATTGCTGCAATTTTCTCGGTTAAAAATTAACCCAGATGTGTTGTGATGAAGTCTTTAACTTGGTTAACATCCGCATCGATATTTTCAACGCGCTGCGGCTTTGATTTGATATCTTTAAATGCTGGTGGGCATTCAGCAGGGCGACCTAAAGCAATTTCAATAGTTTCTTCAAACTTAATTGGCAAGGCTGTCTCGAGAACAATCATCGGAATGCCAGTTTGCAAGTGCTCACGAGCAACCTTCACACCATCAGCAGTATGTGTATCAATCATGACGCCATAGCGTTGATCAATATCACGAATGGTTTCTAGGCGATTCTCGTGCGTGCTACGACCAGATTGGAAACCATACTTAACCAGCTCTTTAAAGACCGTGTCTTTTGAGATGTCAAATCCACCAGCTTCATCTACTTGCTTAAACATGGCTGCAGTGGCTTTACCGTCTTGACCCATGAAATCAAATACAAATCGCTCAAAGTTACTCGCTTTGGAGATATCCATGGATGGGCTCGATGTATGAAGCGTCTCAGCAGACTTGCGTGCACGATATACGCCGGTGCGGAAGAACTCATCCAGCACATCATTCTCGTTTGTTGCGGCTATCAAATGCTCAATAGGCAAACCCATCATGCGAGCAATATGACCTGCGCAGATATTGCCAAAGTTGCCAGACGGCACTGTGAATGACACCTTCTCGGAGCTGGACTTGGTAGCTAGGAGATAACCTTGGAAGTAATACACCACTTGAGCTACCACACGACCCCAGTTAATGGAGTTCACGGTGCCGATTTTGTTCTTCGCTTTGAAGGCATGATCATTACTCACCGCCTTAACGATATCTTGGCAATCATCAAAAACGCCAGCTACTGCTAAGTTAAAAATATTAGGGTCTTGCAAGGAATACATTTGCGCAGACTGAAAGGCGCTCATCTTCCCGCGTGGTGAGAGCATAAACACCTTCACACCCTCTTTGCCGCGCATTGCGTACTCAGCTGCGCTACCTGTATCACCAGAGGTGGCGCCCAAAATATTGAGCTGCTGACCTTTTTTCTTTAAGGCGTACTCAAAAAGATTGCCCAGCAATTGCATGGCCATATCTTTAAAAGCCAACGTTGGGCCATTTGAAAGACTCAATAGACCAATGCGAGTGCCATGCTCTTCACCCAGCCAATGTATCGGGGTAATGTCTTTAGCATTGTCTTGAGGGCGACCATTGCAATACACCTGCTCTGTATAGGTTTTGCGCAAGAGTGCACGTAAATCTGCTTCGGGAATATCGTCGGAGTACAGACTCAAGACTTCATAAGCAAGATCAGCGTATGACAAACTGCGCCATGAATCTAGTTGCGCTGCAGTGACTTGTGGGTATTGAGTAGGTAAATACAAGCCGCCATCAGGCGCCAATCCCCCTAATAAAATTTCTAAGAAGGATTGTTGTGGACTATTGCCACGAGTAGATTGGTAACGCATGTGTTTTGCTGAGTTTTACTTAAGACAGATTTTCTAAACGGATCTTCACTACTTCGCCAGCAACCGTCTTGAGATTCTGAATCTCTTTAATCGCGGCAAGCATGTTCTTTTCTTTGGTCTCGTGAGTTAAGGCCACTAAATCAGTTTGACTCTCGCCTTCATCGGCTTCTTTTTGCAAGAGCGCATCAATAGAAACGCCATGCGATGCCAAAATTTTAGTGATATCAGCCAATACACCAGCCTGATCAGCTACACGCAAGCGCAGATAGTAACTAGTAGTGATCTCGCCAATAGGGAGTACTGGCGTGTCATGCACAGCATCTGGCTGGAAGGCTAAATAAGGAACACGATGTTCAGCGTCAGCACTAATCAAACGGGTGATATCCACCAAGTCGGCGATCACTGCGGAAGCAGTTGGCTCAGAGCCTGCACCTTTGCCGTAATACAAAGTTGTTCCTACGGCATCGCCAAATACTTGCACGGCATTCATGGCGCCTTCAACGTTTGCAATCAAACGCTTGGAAGGAATCAATGTTGGATGCACGCGCAACTCAACACCTGTTGAAGTCTTCTTGGCAATACCAAGTAACTTAATGCGATAGCCCAATTGCTCTGCGTATTTAATATCTATTGCATCTAGTTTAGTAATACCTTCGATATGCGCTTTTTCAAACTGCATTGGAATACCAAATGCAATTGCGCTCATGATGGTCGCTTTATGCGCAGCATCAATACCTTCAATATCAAAAGTAGGATCCGCTTCTGCGTAACCTAAACGCTGCGCCTCTTTAAGCACAGTTGCGAAATCCAAGCCCTTGTCGCGCATCTCTGACAAAATGAAATTTGTTGTGCCGTTAATGATGCCGGCAATCCATTCGATACGGTTGGCCGTTAAGCCTTCACGCAAGGCTTTAATAATGGGGATACCGCCTGCAACGGCAGCTTCAAAGGCAACCATTACGCCTTTAGCGTGTGCCGCCTTAAAGATCTCGTTACCGTGAACAGCGATCAATGCTTTATTAGCTGTAACAACATGCTTGCCAGCGGCGATGGCTTCAAGAACCAAGTCTTTAGCAATACCGTAACCGCCAATGAGCTCAACAACGATATCGATCTCTGGGTTATTAATCACAGCACGGGCATCACTCACTACTTGTGCGCGGTCCTTAACCAATTCTTTGGCACGATCTACATTTAAATCAGCGACCGTATTTATGCGAATGCCGCGCCCAGCACGACGAGTAATTTCATCTTGGTTGCGCTCGAGAACAGTGAATACGCCACCACCAACAGTGCCAATACCTAACAGACCTACTTGAATCGGTTTCATGATGCCTTTGCTGCAGTTGAAGAAGCCTTACGGCTGTGCTTATTACGATAACGCTCCAGAAAACGTGCAAGGCGGCTAATAGCTTCCTTGAGCACATCTTCGTGAGGCAAGAACACTACGCGGAAGTGATCAGGTTTTCCCCAGTTGAAACCAGAGCCCTGCACTAACAATACTTTTTCTTCTTTTAACAGATCAGCAACAAATTGCTGATCATCTTCAATTGGATAAACCTCAGGGTCTAGCTTTGGGAATAAATACAAAGCGGATTTTGGTTTGACGCAAGTAACGCCCGGAATATCAGTTATCAATTTCCATGCAAGATCACGTTGCTTTGCGAGGCGACCGCCTTCACCCACTAAGTCATTAATACTTTGGTAACCACCCAATGCAGTTTGAATCGCATACTGACCTGGAACGTTGGCACACAAGCGCATCGAGGCCAACATATTGAGGCCTTCGATATAGTCTCGAACCATCTCTTTATCGCCTGAAACCACCATCCAGCCGGCGCGGTAGCCGCAGGAGCGGTAATTCTTAGAAAGACCATTAAATGTAATGATGACTACATCTGTAGATAAAGAAGCTAATGAAAGATGCTTCTCGCCGTCGTACAGCATCTTGTCGTAAATCTCATCCGCGAACAAAATCAAACCATGCTCGCGAGCAATCTGCGTCAACTCAAGCAACACTTCTTTAGAGTAAATCGCACCAGTAGGATTATTTGGATTAATCACCACAATCGCTTTAGTGCGAGGGGTAATTTTTTTACGTAGGTCGTTTAAGTCTGGTGCCCACTCTTTGGATTCATCGCAAAGATAGTGCACCGGTGTACCACTCGACAAACTGACCGCAGCAGTCCAAAGCGGGTAATCCGGTGTTGGAACCAAAACCTCATCACCGTCATTCAATAACGCATTCATCGACAGCACGATGAGCTCAGATACACCGTTACCGGTATAAACATCATCCAATGTCACGCCTTGAATGCCCTTTTCTTGGCAGTACTGCATGATGGCTTTGCGAGCGGCAAAGATTCCTTTGGAATCAGAATAAGCTGACGCATTGCTTAAATTGCGAATCATGTCCAACTGAATCTCTTCAGGTGGATCAAAACCGAAAACCCCTACGTTTCCGATGTTTAATTTGATGATTTTGTGGCCCTCTTCCTCCATGCGCTGAGCAAGCTCAAGCACCGGCCCACGTATGTCATAACAAACGTTATCGAGCTTTTGGGACTTTAGGATCGGTTTCACAATAAATGTAAGGGTAAGTTCTTGAAATATGAGAAAAAACAGCTAGCTATAATCCACATAATTATGACAGAGAGTCCACTTGAAGCTTCAATCTGACCCCCATTCAGGAGCGAATACGATCACTGGCTATGGCGATGGCTACGTAGAGATCAATAAGATCCCTTACGCCCATGCGGTCTTGCTCAGCTCGGACGGCGCCATCTCCAACTGGTCTGCGCAAACATTTGATAGCCTAGAAGCCAGTCATTTCGCGCAAATGGTTGATTTAAAACCAGAATTAATCCTCATCGGGACTGGTAGTCGCCAGCGCTTTCCCAAGCCAGAACTCCTCAAATCCTTGATTGAGGCCAAAATTGGCTTTGAAATAATGGACTCCCAAGCTGCCTGCAGGACATACAACATCCTTGTTGGCGAAGGACGTCAAGTGGTCCTGGCCTTGATTGTGGAGCCGATTTAATGCAATTTGGCCAAATCCGGCAGTCATCCGCCCTTCATCCGGGCAAGATTTTGTTGTTGGTCATAATTTATGCCTTGCTGTGGTTTGGTACCCTCAATTACCGCCACCTTATTCCATCCGACGAAGGCCGCTATGCAGAAATAGCCCGAGAGATGCTGGTCACAGGTGACTGGATTACCCCGCGCTACAACGGCTATAAGTACTTTGAAAAACCACCCCTTCAAGCTTGGGCAACTGCAGCAGCATTTCAAGTGTTTGGTATTGGCGATTGGCAAGCGCGTCTTTGGACGGCACTAACAGGTTTCTTGACGATACTTTTAGTCGGATTTACTGGTGCCCGAATTTTTAACGCGAGAGCAGGATGGTTAGCTGCTGTTGTTCTTGCCTCCAGCCCGATGTGGATTATCAGTGGGCACTTCAACTCGCTCGACATGGGCTTGTCCTCATTTTTAGTTGCAGCCTTGTGTAGCTTATTAATCGCGCAAACTTCTCATAATAAAAATAGTTGTCGCAACTGGATGTGGGCTTGCTGGATTTTTATGGCGCTAGCAACACTATCCAAAGGAGTTATTGGTGCCGCCATTCCTGCAATGGTTTTCATTGCCTACTCGATCAGTACATGGGACTGGAAAATTTGGAGTCGCTTGCGTTTATTTAGTGGAACTATTTTGTTCCTAGCTATCACTGCGCCTTGGTTTGTATTGGTGGCACAACGCAATCCTGAGTTTCTAGAGTTCTTCTTTATTCACGAGCATCTACAGCGCTTCACACAAGATGATCACAGCAGAACCGGCCCCATTTACTACTTTGTGCCGCTACTTCTTATCGGCTTGCTCCCCTGGTTTCTTCAGGTCCCTGGTGCTATTGCGCAGGCATGGAGCGAGCGCCGTCGGGAATTTTCTGCAAGCTGGTTATTGGCCTGTTGGTTTGCTGTGATCTTTGCATTCTTTAGCGTGTCACATTCCAAACTACCGGGTTACATCATTCCCGTTTTCCCAGCACTTGCATTAATTATTGGCAACCGTTTAGATCGCTTACTGGGGCACACCAACACTATGGCATTGCCATGGAAATTACAGGCACTTGGTTTTGCACTTCTGGGATGTGTTGGATTCTTCTTTTTAAATGCTATTGGTAAACAAGCAAGACCGGATGAGATTGAAGCTTATGCGCAGTACACCTATTGGGTAATTGCTGCATTGGTAGCACTTGTTGGTTTTAGCGCCTATGCAACATGGCAAAGCAAACGTAATGGCCTTCAAAGTATTGTTAGTTTTGCCTTTGGATTTTTTCTGTGCGCCATCATCGCAGGAACAGGTCACGAAACTCTAGGTCGCGCAGTCTCTGGCATCGATCTAGTAGAACGAGTCAAAACCTCTATCCCGGAAAAAGTGAACTTCTATTCAGTTCGTCTTTTAGATCACACCGTACCCTTCTACCTAGGTAGGACAATGATCATGGTGGAATCGCCTGATGAGCTCGAGTTTGGCGTCAATCAAGAGCCAGATCTGTGGATGCCGACCCTGGAGGCTTTTATTACCCGCTGGCAAGAAGATCAAACAGCTTATGCTCTCATGGTTCCGGAGCAATTTGATGCACTCAGGGCCCAACACTTTCCAATGCAGGAAGTGGATCGAGACTCACGTAGAGTCATTGTGAAACATCCCGATGCATTGAACGTGACGCAGTAATATAGAAGCCTATGTCAGAGTCTAATTCCGCATTCATCCCTTTTACGCGCCCGAGCTTCAATCAAGAAACTATTGACGCTGTTTCAGAGGTATTGCGTTCAGGTTGGGTGACATCAGGCCCCAAGTTGGCAGAGTTTGAAGCTACCTTAAGCAACTATTTTGGCGGTCGTCCTGTGCGCTGCTTTGCTAATGGCACAGCAACCATGAAGATTGCTCTACAAGTTGCAGGAATTGGTGATGGTGATGAAGTGATTACCACGCCAATTTCTTGGGTAGCAACGTCTAATGTGATTTTGAGTGTTGGTGCAAAACCAATATTTGTGGATATTGATCCCGTTACACGCAACATTGATCTAAATAAAGTAGCTGCTGCAATCACACCCAAAACACGCGCGCTCATGCCAGTTTATTTAGCTGGTCTTCCAGTGGATATGGATCAGCTCTACACGCTAGCCAAACAACATCAGCTTCGCGTGATTGAGGACGCTGCACAAGCCTTTGGCTCACAGTGGCAGGGTAAGAAGATTGGTAGCTTTGGTGACCTGGTCAGCTATAGCTTTCAGGCTAATAAGAACCTCACCACGGTTGAGGGTGGCTGCCTTGTTCTCAATAATCTAGACGAAGCAAAACTTGCTGAGAAATTCCGCCTCCAGGGACTGACCCGCCAAGGGATGGATGGTATGGATGTTGATGTCTTGGGTGGCAAAGATAATTTGACAGATGTCAATGCAGCCATCGGTCTTGAGCAGCTGAAGCAACTTCCTTTTTATCAAACACGTCGTGCTGCACTTGCGCGCCAATACTTTGATGCCCTTCGCGCCGAATTGAAATCGGCCGGATTAGAAAGTTTGCAATTAGAACTTCCGGTAGAGAACTTTACCGATAGTAATTGGCATATGTTTCAAGTTGTTCTGCCACTTGAGCAGCTCAATACGGATCGCGCCCAAGTGATGACGGAATTAAAAGATCTTGGTATTGGCACTGGTGTTCATTACCCTGCAATTACTGGGTTCACGCTCTATAAAAACCAGGGCTACAAAACTTCAGATACTCCGATTGCTGAACGTATTGGTCGATCCATTCTGACTCTTCCCTTATTTCCTGCAATGGCGGATGAAGATGTTGGCCGTATAGCCAGTGGATTGGTCGGAATTTTGCTGAAATACCGCAAAAACTAGCGTTCCTGGGTTAAACCCAAAGAATCAGGCAAAATTGCAGCATGACTGCAAATTTAGTTGCCAACCCAACACTCAGCATTGTTATTCCCGTTTACAACGAGGAGGACGGATTAAAGGCCCTATTTGATCGCCTTTATCCGGCATTGGATGCCCTGGCTGCTAAACGAAAGATCGCCTACGAGATCGTATTCGTTAACGACGGCAGTAAAGATCGTTCCGCCGGCATCCTTTCCAAGCAAGTGGAATTGCGCCCTGATGTGACCCGTGCAGTTTTATTTCATAGCAACTTTGGTCAGCATATGGCCATCATGGCTGGCTTTGAATACGCCAAAGGCGAACACATCATTACTTTGGATGCAGACCTACAAAATCCTCCCGAAGAAATTGATGCTTTAACTGAGCAGCTATTAAAAGGTCATGACTACGTTGGCACTATTCGCGCTGATCGTCGAGATAGCTTCTTCAGAAAATTTGCCTCGCGCGCTATGAATCGTTTGCGTGAAAACATAACGCGCATCACGATGACCGATCAAGGTTGTATGTTGCGTGGCTATAGTCGCCGCATTGTTGATCTAGTGCGTCAATGCGATGAAAGCAATACTTTTATCCCAGCACTGGCATATACCTTTTCCGCAAACCCAGTAGAAATTACCGTCAAACACGAAGAGCGTTTTGCCGGTGAATCCAAATACAGTTTGTACCAACTCATTCGCCTAAACTTTGACTTGGTTACCGGATTCTCAGTCATGCCGTTGCAGATTTTTTCAATACTTGGCATGCTGCTATCCCTTGCTGCTGGCAGCTTGTTTGTCTACCTACTGGTTCGCCGCTTTGTTCTAGGCGCTGAGGTTGAGGGGGTATTCACCCTCTTTGCCCTGACCTTCTTCCTGATTGGCGTGATGCTCTTTGGGCTCGGACTTTTGGGTGAATACATTGGCCGCATCTATCAACAGATTCGCAAGCGCCCACGCTATGTAGTGCAAACTGTTTTAGAGAAAAAATAATTGCACGCAGTCGTCTTTGCTTATCACGATGTTGGCGTCAACTGCCTCAGTGCACTTCTCAATGCGGGCATACAAGTTGATCTAGTAGTAACTCATCAAGACGACCCCAATGAAAATGTCTGGTTTGGGAGCGTTGAAAAGCTCTGCCAAGAAAAGAAAATTTCTTACATCACGCCCAGCGCTAATGAGTTAGACGCATTGCTTCCAAAGTTCCAAGCGATAGCCCCAGATTACATTTTTTCTTTCTACTATCGCCACATGATTCCAGAGCAGATTTTGGCGTGCGCCAAAATTGCCGCACTCAATATGCATGGCTCACTACTTCCAAAGTACCGTGGACGTGCTCCAGTGAATTGGGCCATTCTGCATGGTGAAACAGAGACTGGTGCAACTTTGCACGTCATGGAAGCAAAACCAGATGCCGGGGATATTGTTGGGCAAGTAGCCGTCAGCATCGACCCAGATGAGACTGCTACCGATGTATTTAGCAAGGTAAGTCAGGCTGCGGTGAGCGTAATTGATCAGGCCTTACCAAGTCTTTTAAAAGGAATTGTTCCCCGGAGGGCGAATGAGCTCCAAAAAGGTAGTTATTTTGGCGGCAGAAAGCCTGCGGATGGTCAAATTCACTGGAATCAGACTGCCAAACAGGTCCACGACCTAGTTAGGGCTGTTGCACCCCCTTATCCAGGCGCTTTTACTGCCTATGAGGGCAAGACTATGATTCTGGCTCGCACCAGCCTTAAAGGGCCATTTCCGAGCAAGCTCAATCTTGGGGTTTGCGGCATCCAAGTGGTTGATAATCGGGTATTCGGCATTTGTGGCGACCATCAAGTAGTTGAAGTATTGGAATGGTTTCCAGCAAGCAAATAAATTAGATTAAAACGAGGCAGTAGAGATGAAAAAAGTACTCATTCTTGGTGTTAACGGCTTTATTGGTCACCACCTTTCCAAGCGCATTCTCGAGACAACCGATTGGGATGTCTACGGCATGGATATGCAAAACGATCGTCTTGGTGACTTAGTTAATCATCCGCGCATGCACTTCTTTGAAGGTGACATCACGATCAATAAAGAGTGGGTCGAATATCACATTCGCAAATGCGATGTTATCTTGCCTTTAGTGGCCATTGCAACGCCGGCAACCTATGTTCAGCAGCCACTCAAAGTTTTTGAGCTCGATTTCGAAGCCAATCTTCCAATCGTGCGCTCTGCCGTCAAATACAAAAAGCATTTGGTATTCCCATCGACTTCTGAAGTGTATGGAATGTGTGAGGATGGTGAATTCGATCCTGCTAAATCCAATATGGTTTATGGACCAATCAATAAGCCACGCTGGATCTACGCTTGCTCCAAACAGTTGATGGACCGCGTCATTTGGGGCTACGGCATGGAAGGCTTGCGCTTTACACTCTTCCGCCCATTTAACTGGATTGGTCCTGGTCTAGATAGCATCTACACACCAAAAGAAGGCTCATCCCGCGTTGTGACTCAGTTCTTAGGTCATATCGTTCGCGGCGAATCTATCAACGTTGTTGACGGTGGCGCCCAGAAACGCGCCTTTACTTATATTGACGATGGCATCGATGCTTTAATGCGCATCATCGATAACAAAGATGGTGTTGCCAACGGCAAGATCTACAACATCGGTAACCCAAAGAATAATCACTCTATTCGCGAACTTGCCAATCAGATGTTGGAAATCGCTCGCAGTATTTCTGAGTATGCAAAGAATGCTAATGAAGTGAAGATTGTCGAAACCACTTCTGGCGCTTACTATGGTGAAGGCTATCAAGACGTTCAAAATCGCGTTCCTGCAATTGATAACACGATGAGCGAATTGGGTTGGAAGCCAACCACTACGATGTCCGATGCGCTCAAGAATATTTTTGAAGCATATCGTGAAGACGTAGAAAAAGCACGTCACCTCGTTGACAAAGAATAAGCGAAGGTAAATTCAAAGGTACATGGCTAAGATTGCTCTCAAGGTTGATGTTGATACCTTACGCGGGACTAAAGAAGGCGTACCCAATCTAGCTCGCACTTTGGAGCGTTTTGGCCTTAAAGCCACTTTCTTATTTAGCCTTGGTCCTGACCATACCGGCTGGGCCTTAAAGCGTGTCTTCCGTCCTGGCTTTCTGAAAAAAGTTAGCCGCACCTCTGTTGTAGAGCACTATGGAATTAAGACCTTGCTATATGGCGTTCTTATTCCTGGACCGGATATTGGTAAAAAAGCTGCCGCAGAAATGCGCGCCATTGATAAAGCAGGTCATGAGACAGGCATTCATACTTGGGATCACGTTGCCTGGCAAGATGCAGTGCGCAATCAAGATGCCTCATGGACTAAAGCCATGATGCAAAAAAGTTGGGATCGATTTTTAGAAATCTTTGGTCATGCGCCAGCAACTTATGGCGCCGCTGGTTGGCAAATGAACGAAGCAGCCTTTGAGCAACTCGATCAATGGGGGATTGCTTATTCTTCTGATGGCAGAGCTGAGCCCAATCTCATGCCCTATCGTCTTGCACTACCATCAGGCAAAGCCAAGCATGTTCAGTACCCAACTACACTTCCCACTTTTGATGAACTTATTGGTATTGATGGGGCAGATGAATTTGGTGCAGTCAAAAAGTTACTAGAGATCACCCAAAGCAATCCAAACGACCAAGTCTTCACGCTGCACGCTGAATTGGAAGGTCAAAAGCTATTGCCCGCGTTTGAGCAACTACTAGTGGGATGGCTCAATCAAGGCCATGACCTAGTTACCATGGGAGAGCTTCACAAATCCTGGGAAGCCACCAAGCAACTCGATAAAATAGCCGTATTACCACTGACCTGGGGCGAAATACCCAATAGAAGTGGCGACTTAATCATTCAAAATAACTAGGTCTCAGAGATAACAACCAACGAAGGATCATCATGACAGTAGCCATCGGTCAACCTATGCCACAGTTCGCAATTCCAGCAACCTCTGGATTGACATTTTCACCTGCGTCTGCAAAAGGGAAAAAATTGGTTCTTTATTTTTACCCAAAAGATATGACTCCGGGATGCACGGCTGAGTCAGGCGAGTTCAGAGATAACATTGAAGCATTCACTAAAGCCAATACTCTGGTGGTAGGTGTATCCCGAGATAGCCTCAAGTCACATGACAATTTCCGGAGCAAACTAGAGCTGCCTTTTGAACTGGTTGCTGACACAGAGGAAACCCTTTGTCAGATCTTTGGCGTCATGAAGATGAAGAACATGTATGGCAAGCAAGTACGTGGTGTCGAGCGTAGCACCTTCTTGTTTGACTCCTCCGGCAATCTGGCAAAAGAATGGCGTGGCCTGAAAGTTCCGGGTCATGTGACAGAGGTATTACAAGCTGCTCAAGCCACTAAATAATTTTTACAATAATTTGATCTAAGGTGCTTGCAAACCCCAAAATTTGGGGTAAAGTGATTCATATGCACCGTAAACGACGGGAAAGTCTGACAATCCGTTTGAATCAGAAACCTGAATATCTCAGATCAGGCGCGGGGAGTAACCCCCTTCGTTTTTCAAGTACTGCTGCAACTAGTTTCGTAATAAACCGTCAACGCACTCCGCTTGGCGGTTTTTTCTTTTAGGAGAGTCCATGCCACTGCCCCCAATCCCCACTCAAATTGCTGATCAAGTGAAACTCAGTCGCAAAGATACCCCCGACTTAAAGAAACGTCCTGCTCAAGCAAAACCAGTGGTAGTGGAAGCTGTTGATTGGACTAATGATGCGGAAGAAGATTTATCTGCAGCAGAAGTAGCTCTCGAAAAAATTAAAGCGGATCATCGCCCTGTTCATAATCAGCACAATGAACGCAATGAGAACAAGGCAGCCGCGCCAGCAAAACCAAAACGGATTATTCGCACTGGACCCCCTAGTTTGTTTGTGCTCGATACCAACGTATTAATGCATGATCCAAGCTCTTTGTTCCGCTTCTCCGAACACGATCTATACCTGCCGATGACCACTCTTGAAGAGCTGGACAATCACAAAAAAGGCATGACCGAGGTAGCTCGCAACGCTCGCACTGTCAGCAGATCCCTGGACCAGCTCATTGCTGGTACTAGCGGCACTCTTGACGAAGGCATTCCCCTAAATAAGCTAGGCAACCAAGATGTGACTGGCCGCCTTTTCTTCCAAACCAAATTCTCCACTCAAGCATTGCCTGAAGGCTTACCCGAAGGTAAGGGTGACAACATGATTTTGGCGGTAGTCAGTGAGCTACAAAAAACTCGTAAGGGTCAAGAAGTGGTGTTGGTATCGAAAGATATCAATATGCGGATCAAGGCGCGTGCACTTGGCTTACCGGCGGAAGATTATTTCAACGACCAGGTTTTAGAAGATCGTGATCTGATGTACGCCGGCGTGATGTCATTGCCAGCAGATTTTTGGCCCAAGCATGGCAAGGATATGGAAAGCTGGGCTGATTCTAAATCCGGTACGATGTTCTATCGAGTGACCGGACCATCCGTGCAAAGCATGTTGGTCAATCAGTTTGTCTATCAAGAAAATCCAGATGGCTCTACACCCTTCTACGCACAGGTTAGAGAAATTAATGGCAAAACTGCTCTCTTACAAACACTCAGAGACTTCTCTCATCAAAAGAACAATGTTTGGAGTGTGACTGCGCGTAACCGCGAGCAGAACTTTGCTATGAATCTGCTCATGAACCCAGATGTTGATTTTGTGACCCTATTGGGACAAGCTGGTACCGGCAAAACTTTGCTGGCATTGGCCGCCGGTCTTGAACAGGTTCTAGACAGTAAGCGGTATAACGAAATCATCATTACTCGCGCCACGGTACCAGTTGGCGAAGACATTGGCTTCCTGCCAGGCACCGAAGAAGAAAAAATGCAGCCTTGGATGGGTGCATTTGACGATAACCTTGAAGTGCTACAGCGCAATGAAGATGGTGGCGCTGGTGAATGGGGTCGAGCCGCCACTCAAGAGTTGATTCGCTCACGCATTAAAGTCAAGAGCATGAACTTTATGCGCGGCAGAACTTTTGTGAGCAAATTTGTGATCATCGATGAGGCGCAAAACCTCACCCCTAAACAAATGAAAACTTTGGTGACCCGTGCAGGTCCTGGAACCAAAATTATTTGCTTAGGTAATATCGCCCAGATTGATACACCTTACTTAACAGAAGGTTCTTCTGGATTGACTTATGTGGTCGATCGCTTCAAAGGCTGGCGTCACGGTGGTCACGTGACATTGGCTCGCGGTGAGCGTTCACGTCTTGCGGATCATGCTGCTGACGCACTCTAAGCAACCCTCCTCATGCCGCACTCTCTTGGGGTGCGGCATTTTTATTTGTAGCTTACTCATCCTAAGCGGATGCAGCACATTCAGCGGTAAATCAAACTCTGCAAAAGTTTCTCAATTCAAACAAGATACTAGTGTCGGCACTGAAGATATTTCCATTGCAGCAGTAGGCCTAGTAGATGTGCCTTATCGCTATGGTGGGAATACCCCAAAGGGTGGCTTTGATTGCAGTGGACTGATTGTGTACGTCTACAACAAAGCGGCTGGAGTTAAGTTGCCGCGCACTATTGAGCTCATGAGCACCAAAGGCAGAAGCATTGAAGGTCAGCCTCCAGCCCCAGGTGATTTAGTGTTCTTCAACACTACCGGTGAAAAGTATTCACACGCTGGAATCTATGTTGGGCAAGGGAGATTTGTACATGCCCCCAGTGCCGGAGGAACCGTGCGCCTAGATTACATTACAGCACCCTATTGGGCGGCGAAGTTTACTGAAGCACGTCGTATGGTGCCCCAGTAAACACACAAAACTTAAATCAAACTTGCTTTAGAAACGAGTCTGCAGACCAATCCTGCCAGAGTAAGCCTGGTAAGTTCCCATTAAAGAATTATCCACCGCTAAGTTCAAGAACAAATTGGTATCCTTTGTGATGCGAGCATTTAACTCGGCATCTACAGTCATCCAGCGTGAGTTGGCTTGAGACTGAAAAGTGATTGGGTTAACGCCATATAGTGAAGCCATAGTAGTGCTTGTGCCTGCATTAAAGATGCTCCAATAGCTAGCGCGCAAATACGCAAAGATGGGGGTGCTACCAACAACATCCTTGTGACCTGCCAATAAACCTAAGCGGCCACGAGTCATTTCACTCTTGTTAAAGTTTACTTGACCATAAGCATCGGTTGCATTATTTAAGCCAATGGCGTCATATACGATTTGCGCTTGCGGAGAAATTAAGAACTTATCGAAGTTCCAGCGACCGCCACCCTCAAGGGATCCAGTAAAGCCAGATCCTTGTGTTCTGAGCTGCGCACCTTGTACAGAACTGGCTCCCGCATTGAGGTAGCGAGTGCCTTGTGCAAGAGCATCAACATACAGGCCATTAGCAGCAAAGTGAGTTCCGTATAAGCCTAGAGAGTAAGCCTGCATGCCATTAATGCTACCGGTAGAGATCCCACCAGTCTGACTAGAAGTATTGGCATTAGCGCTACCAATCGTTACATAAGGGCCAACATAAGATCTTGATCCACTCTGCTCTTCATTCTGATACACATCTACACCCAACTGCAAAGCATAAGCATTAAAGCTCATCTTCGGGCCATCATTCGCTGAAGATGGAGTTGATATACCTGTCTTACCAATAATACGAGCCCAATCGTTAGAGCTCTTCTTGGTGCCACCCTGCGGATCAACCAAATTAAGATCTCCACGGCGTTGATCCAATGTATCAACCGCTGTCTGCGCATACAACTGCACTAATGAGGGTATGGCGGGATAAACAGCAACTTCTATACGCTCACCAGCTGCTGGAGTGATGACTGGGGCGACAGGAACGACTGGAGTAACAGGGGATGGCGTTGAGCCACCGGAGCCAGGCGTGGATGCTGGAGTTGGCGCTTGAGTAGAAAGGTACCAAGAATTACCCGCCCCAGACGCACCGCCTTTATATAACTGGTATTCATAAGCACCAGCTGCAACACGCTGAGTTAATGCAAATGCATTGGATGCAGAAGTTCCATTCACAATCACCACAGGAATGCCATTGCCAGTCGTGCGATTACCAAGGCCGCCCTTATCGGTAATAGCGAGCCCAGTAGAGCCGGTGGCGTTGCCAGCGACAGTCAGCGTATCGGCAACAGGCGAAGCAACTGGAGCATACACACCACCAACGAAGGCGCCATTATTGCCAACGTAGTTTCCATTGACTGTGAGATTGGTTGCGGTGCCAGTAAATGATGGGGCAATTGTTCCCGAGTTAGATACATTGCCATTTATGACGCCACTGCCTTGCAAGTTAGCGCCAGCAGCAATAGAAGTATTTGATGTGGTCGAACCAGTTAGTATCAGACCACCTGCATTAATGTTTGTATCACCGGTATAAGTATTGACCTTAGAAATGGTTACGGTGCCAGAACCATCTTTAACTAGGCTACCTGATCCGCTCATCACGCCAGCATATGTGCCATTAGTGGACTGACTGAAATTCACTATTGCGTTATTAATTACATTACCTTGAATGCTCGAGGTATTACCAGCCAACGTACCTGCTGAGACGGTTGTTCCGCCGCTATAGGCATTAGTACCGGAGAGGGTTAATGTGCCGGTACCTGTTTTAGTAAATCCACCAGATCCAGTCATACTCCCAGACAGACCCATATTGTTTCCATTGGTGTTGATAGTGCTCGCACCAGATAAAGCAACGCTATTAGCAAGACTTACTGAAGAGTTTGCCTGCAAGCTTGTGCCGTCTGCCATTGTTAAAGCACCAGCGCCTAGGGCTGCATTGTTAGTAACTGCAATAGTTCCCGCATTCAACGCTGTGCCACCCGTGTAAGCATTGGCGCCAGATAACACTAAAGTTCCAGCTCCACTTTTCTCAATACTCGAAGCAGCAGTGCTTGGGCTAGTTTGATCCTGAATCACCCCGGAGATAGCCAAACTAGAAGTGCCGTCAACCGCAATCTTTCCAGCTGCTAATTCATAACCTGAAGTGCTGTTCATCACCACATTAGAACCGTTAGTGGCATTGATAACATTCAGACCAGTTACGGCATTATTAAAGTTTGTATTTGAAAGCCCGTTAAAGCTCAAGGTTTCCTGAGTATTGCCTTTATTAAAACTAATGCCACCCAATAGTGTTGAACCGCTATATATAGTAACTGTGTTGTTGGAGCCACCTGTGGTCGAACCGGCAAAATTAATCGCAGTAGCGGTAGCACTTGCAGCGGTAATTTTTCCGTAGTTGTATACATCCACTCCGGGCTGTTGGGCGCTATAAATTGCATAATTAGCAGTTGTAGGTGCGCCGATTAATCCAGATGAAGTGTTGGTGATAGTAGTGCGATTGGCATTGGCATTGTTATCAATTTGAATACCGTTGCCACTACCCGCACCGCTTGCAACGCAATTACTACCAACCACCGTTGATGGACAGATGGTTCCTGAGTTAGTGATATTTGCTGCACCCGTTACTTGAATTCCATTTGAATTGGCCCCTTGAGCAGAAATCACTCCCGAATTATTAATGGCAGTGATTGCTCCACCATTAACAACCTGAATACCATTTGCACCAGAGCCCGCTGTTGTGATGGAGCCAGTATTGATGATCGTATTGGCCGCAGAACCAGCATTAGTTGCACTGATGTAAATGCCTGATGCGCTCGTACCACCCGTGTAAACATTGCCGTTGTTAGTAATGCTGCTGCCACCTGCCTGAGATCTTCCGTTAACTCCTGATGAAATACCATAGCCAAAATAAAATGCACTGGTATTTAAATTTCCATCATTAACTACTGTGGCTGCACTACCAATGCCCACTGTAGAGCCATTGATGATTAATGAAGTACCAGAGTTAATGTTTACAGTAACGCTATTGCCCACTGTTGTATTTGACTGAGTCGAAATAACGCCTGCTGATGTGCTGCCGACTCCAGTACACGTCACTACAGTTCCGTTTATATCCGGAGTGTAGTTATCACAGCTACCTGCCGCGATCGAGAATGATGAGAAACCTAGGAGCATGTAAGCAACTCCAAAACTTAGTAGGCTGCGAAACGGAATCATGCTTTTCATTGGGCTTGCTCTAGCGGATTTAGATATAAAAGAAGTGGCTAAGCCACTGATATTAATAGGGTTAATGATAATTACCCAAGTAGTTAATATCTATTAACCTTAGGGCTAATACTTCCAACTTACATAATCATCAATAATGGTTTACAGGATTAAAGTAAGCTTGAACCTAATCACCCACCTGGAGAATGAGCATGAAAAAAATCATCATCGCTTTAAGTATTGCCCTGAGCTTTGCGCTTCCTACTTACGCTTTTGCTGATCAAGCAGCCTGTGAAGCCAAGGCAGTGAGCAAAGAAGGAAAGCCGCTGTATGGCGCAGCTAAAGATGCTTCCATTAAGAAGTGCATGGGTGATGCCAAGCCGAACGATTGTGAAGCTAAAGCAATTAGCAAAGATGGTAAGCCACTGTATGGTGCAGCTAAAGCAGCCTCTATCAAGAAATGTGAAGGTGGCAAATAAGATTAGTTATTTAATCTGTTTTTATCCGATAAATTTTCCGCATTAAAAAAGCCTCACAGTGTGAGGCTTTTTCTTTATCTGCTTATGTTTTCAGTTTATTTTATTTTTTATTCTTCTTAGCTTAGAACGGCTCATATCCACCAGAAGAGTAACCAATAGATCCCACCGCCAAGTTATCAAACTTGGTATACGGGCCTTGCCAGCTTAGACGTACAGTTCCAATCGGACCATTACGCTGCTTACCAATGATGATCTCTGCCATGCCTTTATCAGTAGTGGTGTCTGGGTGATATACCTCATCACGATAGATGAACATGATTAAGTCAGCATCTTGTTCAATAGCACCAGATTCACGAAGATCTGACATGATCGGACGCTTATTAGGGCGTTGCTCAAGACCACGGTTTAACTGAGAGAGCGCCACTACAGGGCACTGCAATTCTTTTGCAAGTGATTTGAGTGAGCGTGAGATTTCAGAAATCTCGGTTGCACGGTTTTCAGAACCAGAGCCACTCATCAACTGCAAGTAATCAATTACTACTAAGCCAAGGGTACCGCCAAAGTTTCTGGCGATACGACGCGCGCGTGCGCGTAACTCTAAGCTTGATAAAGAACCAGTCTCGTCAATCAAAATTTGGGTATTGCTTAAGCGAGCAATTGCATCAGTGACACGTGGCCACTCATCATCTTGTAACTTACCGGTACGCATACGACCTTGGTCTACGCGCCCTACTGACCCCAGCAAACGGGCAGCCAATTGTTCGCCTGACATCTCCATCGAGAACACCACAACAGGCAAACCTTCAGCCAACGCAACGTTCTCGGCAATATTTAATGCGAATGCGGTCTTTCCCATTGAGGGTCTTCCGGCAACAATGACCAAGTCACCTTTTTGCAGACCACTAGTTTGCTTATCTAAATCAATAAAGCCTGTGGCAATACCGGTAATGTCGCTACCGCCTTGGCGGTTATAGAGCTCATCAATGCGGGCAACAACAGCCTTCAGCAAAGGTTCAATCTCAAGGTAATCAGCTTTGCGACTGCCTTCTTCACCAATCTGAAGAATGCGTGACTCAGCCTCATCCAACAAGGTTCTGACAGTACGGCCTTCAGGAACGAATGCAGAATTGACAATGCTGTCTGAAACTTCAATCAAGCGACGCAAAATACTGCGGTCACGAACAATATCGGCATAGCCCTTAATGTTCGCTGCACTGGGAGTGTTTTGCGCTAATGAATTTAAGTAATCAATACCAACCAAATCACCACCCTGCTCAGATTTAATTGCATCATGAACAGTAATGACGTCAGCGGGATGATTGTCGCCAACCAAACGGGCAATTGCTTTGTAGATCAAAGCATGTTCGGGGCGATAGAAATCTTTATCGTTTAATACTCCACCCAGGTTATCCCAAGAGGAGTTATCGATCAGTAGACCGCCGAGCAAAGATTGCTCGGCTTCTACAGAATGCGGCGGGACTTTTAAAGCCTGCACGACTGCATCCCCAAAACCCATCATGCCGGGATTCAGCGTAACGGAACGTGAACGGGATTCAGCCATGTGGCTTATTTACAGTTCTAAAACTTAGGCTTGCTCGCCAACTACACGAATAGTGATATCTGTAACTACGTCGGTATGAACAGCAACCGCTACAGGGTGATCACCAACCATTTTCAATGGACCAGTAGGCATGCGAACTGAAGACTTCTCAATTGTGAAGCCTTTAGCTTTCAAAGCATCAGCGATGTCATGATTGGTTACAGAACCAAACAAACGACCGTCAACACCCGCTTTTTGACCGATTTCGAGAACCAGGTCCTTAAGCTTTGCGCCAACCACTTCAGCGGCAGCTAATTTCTCAGCAGCTAATTTTTCCAACTCAGCACGGCGAACTGCAAAGTCAGCAATCGCTGCTTCAGTTGCACGACGAGCTTTACGTTGTGGGATTAAAAAGTTACGAGCGAAACCGTCTTTAACGCGAACTACGTCGCCGAGGTTGCCCAGGTTTGTTACTTTTTCTAAAAGAATGATTTGCATTGAGGGCTCCCAATTATTTCTTATGTTGATCGGAGAATGGCAATAAAGCCAAGTAACGAGCACGCTTGATAGCAGTGTCTAACTGACGCTGATACTTTGCTTTTGTGCCTGTCAAACGAGCAGGAGTGATCTTGGCGTTCTCGCCAATGAAGTCCTTCAATGTATCTACATCTTTGTAATCAATCTGTTCTACGCCAGCAACAGTGAAACGGCAATAACGCTTACGCTTGAACAATGGGTTCTGAGCTGGTTTCTTTTTGAAATCGGGTTTCTTTCCAAACGCCATGATGATTTCCTCTTTAATTTTTCAATTGAATATTGGTAATGTGGAAAACAAGTCTTTGATTACGTAGAGTCTTGGGTGCTAAGAATCCCTCAAACACTGCCTCAGCTCCTAAATCCATTCGCTCTAAGTCCTTTTGTATGGGACCGATTGTGATGGCTTCAACGTTCATCTGAATTTTCCTTGCCACTCCTACCTCGTTTGCTTGGCCACTATGTTCTAGCTGGCAATGCATCACCGGTATTCCTGCTGGTGTAAATCGAATCGCGTCTTTAGATACCAAGATTGCAGTGAGGGTGAAATGATTCAACGCCGCTCCGTCACTCTGATACGTTTTCTAGTCTGTGTATTCCTCTTCAAATTTCTAACTTAGGCTGTCGCTACAGGAGCGTCGGCTTGAGCAGATTTACGCGCTTCTTCACGTTGCACTTCTTTCATCATGATGGAAGGCTCTGTTTCAGCTTTCTTAGTCTTGATGATGAGGTGACGCAAAACAGCATCGTTAAATTTGAACGCATGCTCGAGCTCTTCCAGAGTTTTCTGGTCGCACTCAATATTCATGCAAACGTAATGGGCTTTAGCAAGCTTGTCGATCATGTAAGCCATCTGACGACGACCCCAGTCTTCCATGCGATGAATTTTGCCGCCCGCAGCTGCTAATGTAGCTTTGTAACGATCGATCATCGCTGGCACTTGCTCGCTTTGGTCCGGATGGACGATAAAGACGATTTCATAATGACGCATCTAACACTCCTTAAGGATTGAGTCACCTGGGCGTCTTGCTAAGTTCTGATGGTTGTGAACTCAGCGCCAGTGTGACAAGGTAGTAACAAATTGTAGGTACTGCTTACAACACTTTTACAGCTGCTTTTCAGCACTTACCGGATTACAGGCAAGACCGCTATTCTAGCAAAAAAATCCTGCCAAGTCAGGGATTTACCGGCTACTTGGGCCTGTTTTTCGGCATTCAGCGCTAGCTGGAGTGCAATTCTTGCCCTAGGAGCAGTAAGACTGCCCGATGCCAAACACCCACCAATGTCCTTTTCAGGCAAATCGGGCAAGGTTTCACCCGCGCCGGTTCTGGTAGTTCTCACCAGAGCAATTCCATGCTTTACCGCGGCACCAAGGGACTCCCTCCAAGCATCATGAAAGCCCCCCATGCCAGAACCCGCAAGGACCAAGCCTTTTACTTTGGAGTTCAGCCAATGGGTAATCGTTTCTGAGCGAGCACCTGCATGACTAGTTAATATCTCTACCCAAGGCCACTCACCCTCTTTAGGAATTGGCAAATCTTCATTCCAAAGGGCCTGAACCGCCTTCACGCCTGACAGCCAGGATGGGTTAATTAGCCCAACCGAGCTACTGGGAGAGGCCTGGATGGGTGCATTAAGGGCGCTACCGTGGCGTTTTGCCAGATCCATCGCCAAACAGCCCCTACCATCCATGACGGCATAAACACCGCCTGGGCAGTTATCTATTGGGGTAGAAGCCCAACGAATAGCGTCCAGTAAATTGGATGGGCCATCCGCCTTAGGGGCATTTGCTGGCAACATGGCCCCCGTCAAAATGACTCTTTTGCCTAAATTTTGAGCATATTTTCCACAAGTCAACTGTAAAAAGACGCCCGTTTCTTCAATCGTGTCAGTTCCGTGAGTGACCACTACGCCTTTAACCAAGGTATTAGCAAGGGCCTCCCTCACGGTTTCACCCAATGTTGTTAACAAGGGCTCTGTCAGATTACGGCTATTGATATTGGCAACCTGCCTTGAAACCAAGCTAACGCCTTCAGGAATAGCGGACTGAATATGGGAAAGCAAAGAGGCAACTTCGACCTGGCCAGCTTCATATTGCATGGGCTTATCAGCCGGGCTCGGCGCCAAACCAGCAATCGTGCCACCCATACCCAACACCAAAATATGGGGTGAAGTTTCAGGAGTATTTTGTTGAGAGCTCATACCCCATTATCTCCTTTAAATAGCTTGATCTATCAAATACTGCTGTATACAATCCCAGTATGGACATAAACACAGTCGATTTTCCGGAGGAGCTGACTGCCCTCCCCAAGCTCACTCCACGCCAGAATGAGATTTTGGAGTTGATTACTAAAGCCATCGACGAGAGCGGTCTACCGCCAACTCGTGCAGAGATAGCTACTCAACTTGGATTTGCTTCTGCCAACGCTGCCGAAGAACATTTGCGCGCACTTGCCAAAAAAGGTTATATCGAATTAACGCCTGGCACTTCACGCGGCATTCGGATTCCGCAACGATTTAATCAATCACACAATAGCAATAAATATCGCCAGCTTTCTTTACCGTCAGGCGCATTACAACAACTCACATTGCCATTAATTGGTCGTGTTGCCGCTGGATCCCCAATCATGGCTGTGGAACATATTGAAAAGCATGTTCCAGTTGATCCAAATTTATTTAGTAAAGGTGCTGATTACTTATTAAAAGTAAAAGGCATGAGCATGCGCGATGCCGGCATTCTAGATGGTGATTATTTAGCCGTCAGAAAGACGACTGAAGTTCGCAATGGTGACATCGTTGTAGCTCGTCTTGATGATGAAGTGACAGTGAAGCGTTGGCAGCAAAAGAAAACTGCGAGCGGCATGGTCATCGAACTGCAAGCAGAGAACCCAGACTTCAAAAACATTTTGGTGGATGATCGTCAACCCAACTTTGCCATTGAAGGTCAAGCGGTTGGCTTGATTAGGGCTGAAGGGCTCTAGACTAGAGCCACTCAAGCAAAAGGCCTCTTACAAGAGGCCTTTTTTATTTACTACTTTACTCGGTCAAGTTACTTACGAGTTGGAGCAACTACGTTTGCATTCTTTGGTGAAGACGTCACGATGATGACTGACTTAGGACCGCCGAGAGATCCATCAACGATTTCAACGGTAGCAGTTCTGTCGCCTTTAGTGAAAACTAAAATACTCGTCTTTGCTTTTACAGCAGTAACAGTAGTCCAGCCGCCCTTTGGATATTCTGACTGGAAAAATGCATAGACATCCGTTGCGCCTTGCAGCGCATTCACAACCGCTCTACCAACCCACTCATTGCCACGGCCAATGATGATGGAATCGCCACCAGACAGACGCGCACCTTGCGGCAAAGGCATATCACCCAAAAGTTGTGATTGCACTTCCTGAATCTCTTCCGCTGTGCCGGTAGGGGAATCTCCTGAACTAGCGCATGCACCTAAGAGCGCTGCCAAAAATAATGCGAGGGCGCTGACTTTGAGAGTTTGAAATGTAATCATCTGTTTTTTATTTGATTAAAGTAGTTGACGCTTTTTACTTACGATAGTTAAAAGTATTTTAGGTGATGCACCTAATTCGTCAAGACAAATTACTGGAGGCGCGTGAGGGAATCGAACCCCCGTACGAAGCTTTGCAGGCTCCTGCCTAACCACTCGGCCAACGCGCCATACTCTTGAATCAAAAATGGGAAGCTTTTGAGGGCTTCCCATCGAACTTGGAGCGGGAAAGGAGGTTCGAACTCCCGACCTATACCTTGGCAAGGTATCGCTCTACCAGCTGAGCTATTCCCGCATAACAGGGCGATAGTTTAACAAACAATCGCGAAGAAAGCATTATTACTTGTAAAACCTCAGAAGCAAGGGAATAGATTTGCCCAGAAAGGCCTAACTGGCTGGGCTTTGCAACGCTTAATCTATTTTTCCAGCGAGCTGAGGTAAGGCCTTTTTCATGTAATAGAACATCGACCAAAGCGTTAAAAAAGAGGCAATCCAAATCAACCAAGTACCTAATTGCGCACAATTCAACCAGCCAAATAAGGTGTCATTAAGCAATAAAAAGGGAATGGCGACCAGCTGAGCAGTCGTTTTGAGCTTACCAACCATATGAACTGCCACACTTTTCCCGGCTCCCAATAAAGCCATCCACTCTCTTAGAGCGGAGATTGTGATTTCACGACCAATAATAATGAGTGCAACCCAAACTTGGACGCGATCCATGTTCAACAAAACCAATAATGCGGCAGCAACAATCAGCTTGTCTGCCACAGGATCCAAGAACTGACCAAATGCAGATTCTTGTTTTAAGCGGCGGGCCAAGAAACCATCTAACCAATCGGTAATGGCAGCAGAGATAAAGATGATTGCTGCAATCAGATTCTTATCAAACGGAGTGAGCCAGGAATTGGGAAGATAAAAAATGGCTACCAACAACGGAATGGCTGCAACACGCAACCAGGTTAGGGCGATTGGTAAATTAAAAGGCATTCGATAAGCATAAACCAAGAACGGTCAATGCTCCTAGTGAAGCTGACGATATATCTGCTCAGCGAGCGTTACAGATACGCCCTCTACGCTAGCAATCTCTTCAATGCTGGCATTGGCGACGCCTTTTAAGCCCCCAAAGCGAGCCAATAACTTTTGACGACGCTTGGCACCAATGCCCTCAATCTCCTCTAGACGGGAGATTGTCCTAGCCTTAGCCCGTTTAGCACGCATGCCGGTAATGGCGAAGCGGTGCGCCTCATCTCGTATCTGGGCTACTAATAGCAAGGCCGCACTATCAATACCCAACTCCAAAGGCTTACGTCCATCCGCAAAAATAAGTGTTTCCAGTCCAACCTTACGACCTTCACCCTTAGCAACACCCACAATCAAACCGATATCCATTCCAAATTCGGAAAGTACCTGACGCGCCATTTCTACCTGGCCTTTACCGCCATCAATCAAAATCACTTGAGGAATCTTTTCTACAGGCAATTCTTGAAAGTTGGCATAGCGTCTCTGCAAGACCTGGCGCATTGCTGCGTAATCATCGCCTGGTGTGATGTCGTTGATATTGAAGCGTCGATATTCGCTCGACTGCATGGCATTCTTGCTGTACACCACACAAGATGCTTGGGTTGCTTCACCAGAAGTATGGCTAATATCAAAACATTCAATGCGCAACTGCTCAAGACTTTCCAATTCGAGACTTAAGATATCCGCCAATGCACGCGCCCTAGCTAACTGCCCGCCCGTCTCAACCAAACGCTTGGTCAAAGCAATTTTGGCATTACCTTCTGCCATCCCAAGCCAGTGGCGTCTCTGACCTTGAGGTTGATGCAAGAAGGTAATTTTTCTGCCAGCTTGTGCATTCAATAGCTCGTGCAAATCTTCTGGGGGAGATTCATTTAATTGAGTCAGGTCATCACTTGCCGATTGAAGGGCATGATTTAGAACGAGTACTGGTGGAATTAAATTCGCAGCAGTGTCATCCGCATGCTCTTCCAAATAATGCTGAGTAATAAAGGCTTCCAGTATTTCTGCTGGGGATGGCAGCTCACCGGAGTTGGAGCGCAAACCTTTGGGGAAATAGGCTCTATCGCCTAGGTGACGCCCACCACGAATCATTGCTAAGTTCACGCAAACCATACCCTCCATTTGCGCTACTGCAATAACATCTACATCACCCTCACCTTCGGCAACGGTATCCATTGCTTGCTGTTGCAGCACACTAGATAAGTCTGCAATGCGATCGCGCAATACCGCAGCCATCTCAAACTCCATTGCTTCGCTATGCTTGTGCATTTCTTTTTCAAGCTCGGATAACACTCGACTGTGATCGCCCTTTAAAAATCGGGTAGCTTGAGCAACATCTTGCCCGTACTGCAGGGCGCTGAGGCGCCCAACACAAGGAGCGCTACAGCGATGAATCTGATGCAATAGGCAAGGACGACTGCGATTCTTGAAAACAGAATCTTCACAAGTTCTTAGTCGGAATACTTTTTGAAGAATCTGCACGCTATTGCGCACTGCCCAACTATTAGGAAATGGGCCAAAGTAATGATTACGCTTATCCACCTTGCCGCGATATGAGGCCAATCTTGGAAACTGGTGCCCCGTTAACATCACATAGGGATAGGACTTATCATCACGGAAGAGAATGTTGAATGGTGGGGCCAACTCTTTAATGAGATTGTTCTCTAGAATGAGGGCTTCAGTTTCAGTCCGTGTTACCGTTGTCTCATAGCGGGCAATTTTGCCCACCATCAGTTCAATACGCGGTGACAACTGGGTGCGCTGAAAATAACTAGAGACACGCTTTTTGAGGTTGCGAGCTTTGCCTACATACAGAATATGTCCCGCTTCATCAAAAAAGCGATATACCCCCGGCAATCCGGGTAGCCGTTTAACATCCTGCTGAAGGGTTTCGAAAAGCGAATTACTCATGCGTTGGGATATTTTCTGCCAAATCGTCGATAACTATGGTGATGCCGGTGTTTGCTGGCGTCTAGCCCGAAGCTTATCAAGCATTCATGGGCAAGAGGTCCGCATTTTTTGCGATGACCTGCCAACCCTTAATTTACTCGCATCAGGAGTGGATCCGTCCATTAAGCAAAAAATTGATATGCAGCCATGGGAGGCTAGCCATACTAATGCTCGTCATCCAGTGCAAATACCCGATGTTGTCATTGAGTCCTTTGGCTGTGAATTGCCAGAACGCTACTTAGCAGGCATCTTCATTGCACCCGTTAAACCCATCATCATTAACTTGGAATACTTGAGCGCTGAGCCCTGGGTGATCGATTTTCATGGGAAAGCGTCACCTCAATCACACGGCATTCCGAAATATTTTTTCTTCCCCGGCTTTCAGGATGAAGTAGGCGGACTATTGCTGGGCCCCATTCCAGCAGAAGGTCATCTTGTTGCAAAAAATATTCCTGGTGATCTGCAGGCTATATGGTCCAAGTTGCGTGCTGGCGCAAAAAGAATCAGTGTTTTTTGCTACCCCGGCGCCCCCCTGAAAAAATGGTTAGATGACTTAGGTCGTCTTGGTGAAGAGATTGATGTCTTACTTGCCCATGGCCATGCTGAGCAACTCAGTCTTTATGGGGAGCAACCGATCTCCCTGCCCAATAATCTCCAGTTGCTCTCGATGCCTTTTGTATCTCAAGATGAATATGACTGGGTACTGTCGCAATGCGACTTCAATATTGTGCGAGGAGAAGACTCTTTTGTACGCGCTCAGCTTGCGGGAAAACCATTCATTTGGCATATCTATCCACAAGAAGATCGTGCCCATGAGGTGAAATTAGCGGCTTTTCTGGACCTCTACCTGGAAGAGGCTAGCCAAGAGATGAGGTTAGCTGCGATAGCCGCCATGACCTGGGCAATGCCTAGCACATGGTTTGGCGACTTAAACAGATGGAATGCGCATGCCAAGCGTTGGCGCGCCCATTTACTTAAAAAACAAGCGGATGGTGGCTTGCCAGCACGTTTAATCCGCTTTGTCGCCTGATCCCAAGCAATAAAGGCTTGCGGGCGGTTACAATCTTGTTTTTGATAAAAACCGCAGAAAATTAGCTCTGCTCCCAGGAATAGCAAGATGAAAACAGCACAAGAACTCCGCGTTGGTAACGTAGTCATGATTGGTACTGATGCCCAGGTCGTTTTAAAGGCCGAATATAGCCGCTCTGGCCGCAACTCCTCTGTTGTGAAAATGAAATTTAAGAATTTGTTAACTGGCGCGCCGAACGAAGGCGTTTACAAAGCGGATGACAAGTTTGATGTTGTGATTCTCGATAAGAAAGAATGTACTTATTCTTATTTCGCAGATCCAATGTATGTATTTATGGATACTGAATACAACCAGTATGAAGTGGAAGCCGAGTTCATGGGTGATGCATTGAACTACCTCGAAGAAAGCATGCCATGCGAAGTGGTGTTCTACGAAGGTAAAGCACTCTCAGTAGCAATGCCTAACTCATTGGTTCGTGAAATCATTTACACAGAGCCAGCAGTTAAAGGTGATACCAGCTCAGGCAAGGTATTGAAAAACGCAAAACTGGCAACTGGCTATGAATTACAAGTTCCATTGTTCTGCAACACTGGCGACAAGATCGAGATCGATACTCGCACCGGCGAATACCGTAGCCGCGCTAACTAATTAGCAAGTTACAGATGTTAAAAAGCCCGGCATGCCGGGCTTTTTTATTGCCAAATCTCTACGAGCAACTCAATTAACCAACCTACATTAGTTAGTTTCAGTTACTTTTCGACCATTTAGCGGGAATGTGGGGCGCGCGTTCATTGGATAGAGCTTCTTAAACTGCTCCAACTGTGCTTTAGACATTTCCATTGGACTCTTCAGAATGTAAAAGGTGACGCCCTCACTGCATGGCGGGGTTGTTAAAGACCCTGCATAGCTATAGTAGGCAAGGGATTTTGGCAGCAGACCAACTGGATCCAACTTACCTTTCAGGGCTGCCTTGCCCTCTTTACTAGGCATCTGAGCGAAGACATCTTTCAGGGCGGCATTCTCAGCGCCCTCTTTAAAGAAGACGCCAATAACTGCCAACTTACCATCGGCACTCTTATGAACTATATGGGCATTAAATGGATAGGATTGACCATCCACCTTCTCTTCGCCAGGACTATGGAAGTGCATCTGCAAAAATTGGTAATCAACACCTGAGAGATTGGCGCCACCAGCATCAGGTAGTGCTACCTGAATCGTGTGCCCATTATTGATAATCTCGCCAGAGGAAGCTTTGTAATTAATCTTAATTGGCGCAGTTGCTTTAGCGGCAGACTTTGTAGGAATATCAATTGGCGCTTGTTGTTGACCTAACTTACAAGTGGCGAACTCTTGATTGAGATTCCCCCAGTTATCAGGTCCGTCTTTTCCTTGGTAACCCCAATGCACATCTCCAGCACTAAACACAAGGGTAGATGTTGCTAATAAAGACAATGCAAATAAATTTTTCTTCATATTGAGCCCCTTAAATAATTATTCTTAAATTAAGTTCAACTGCTCTAGCAACCCTTTGGCATGCTGGTACTCGGCTTCATTTTGTAATTCTTCCCAACTTAATTCAAGCGCAGTCGGCATTAGCTTATTTAACCGCACTTTTGACTCTTCCTGCTTCGCTTTTGATACCTTTAACTTACTTAAAAGCTGGTCTGCAAGGTCTGGTCGATTACAGATTAATACTGCATCGCAACCAGCATCTAGGGCCATTTCCGCACCCTTCACCACCGATCCAGCGACACTTGCGCCCTCCATAGATAGGTCATCACTGAAGATCACCCCTTCAAAGCCCAATTCTTGACGCAGAATGGAGTGGAGCCAAACCTTCGAAAATCCCGCCGGATTCTTATCCACCTTTGGATAAATCACATGTGCCGGCATGACTGAAGCCAAGCTCAAATCCAACCACTCATAAGGCTTAGCATCATCATTCAAGATTTCTTTTAAAGAACGTTCATCCACCGGAATGGCTACATGCGAATCCGCCTCAGCCCAGCCATGTCCTGGAAAGTGTTTGCCACAGTTGGCCATTCCTGCGAGACGCAAACCTTCATTCAAGCTCTTCGATAAAGCAAAGACTATTTGTGGATCGCGACTAAAAGATCGATCTCCAATCACACCGCTGCGACCAAAATCTAAATCCAGTACAGGGGTAAAACTGAAGTCAACACCACAAGCACGTAACTCAGCAGCAAGCACATATCCACAAGCTGTTGCTGCAGCCATTGCGATAGCAGCAGATTCTGCGGCGTGAGTTGATTTATTTTTAGCGCTCCACAAATCACCCAATTTGCGCATTGCTGGTAGATGGGTAAAGCCGTCGGTCTTAGCGCGCTGCACTCGACCACCCTCATGATCAATTGATATTAGGACATCGGGACGTAGCTTCTTAATGGCAGCGGTCAATTTGGTGAGTTGCTGACGATTGGCAAAGTTTCTGCCAAATAAAATGACGCCACCAGTCAGTGGATGCAAGATGCGGCGGCGATCTTCCGCATTTAATTCCAGGCCAACTACATCTAAAGTGACTGGGCCAGGGGCCATTGTTGACTTGCTCATTTCTTCCTCTATTTCAACTTTATTTTTTATTTACTTTTGAGTAACGATGACATGTGCAATTGCCATATCCCGCTCATCACTTACAGTGACGTGAGCTTCCCAATTTTTTTCCTGCATAAATTGCGCCAAAGCTCCCAAGTAAGAAGTGATTGGTTTGCCGCTAGGCTCATTTAAGGTTTGAAGTGAACGCCAAGTCATTGGCATTCTCATGCCAAGTCCAATCGCTTTTGAGAAAGCTTCTTTTGCCGCAAAACGCGTAGCCAAGAATGCAATACCGCGCTTATGGTTTCTGGCAAGGCGATGTTTAAATACCAACATCTCATCTGGTCCCAGAATTTTTTCAGCTAGACGGCCATTAGTGCGATCGTAAGCCGCCTGTAAGCGCTCAATCTGCAGAATGTCTGTGCCGATGCCGATGATCATATTGATGTGAATAGTTTTTTATTAACTCTTAAGAGTTTTCCCGACCCTGATTCATCAAGGCTTTCATGTCGATGATTGCTTTTTGCCAACCTTTAAATAAGGCTTCAGCAACAATCGCATGGCCAATATTGAGTTCAGATAATTCAGTAATGGCAGCTACTGGTTTGACATTACCTTCATGTAAGCCATGACCCGCATTCACCCTCAAACCGAGACTTTTTCCAAATATCGCGGCCTTACGAATGCGCTCTAATTCTTTTGCTTGATCAGCACCAGATAGATCAGCGTAACGACCGGTATGCAATTCCACTACGGTTGCACCAACTTCTTTAGCTGCTTGGATTTGTTTTTCTTCTGGATCAATAAATAGAGATACCCGAATGCCAGCATCAATTAATTTCTTTGTTGCCGCCTTAACAACATCAAAATGTCCTAAGACATCTAAGCCACCCTCTGTCGTAACTTCCTCACGCTTCTCCGGAACTAGGCACACATCGTGTGGTTTAACCTTGCATGCGATATCAATCATTTCGGGTGTCACTGCACACTCTAAATTCATGCGGGTTTTAATTAGTGGGCGTAGCGCCAGTAAGTCGGCATCTTTAATATGTCGCCGATCTTCTCTTAAATGCAGGGTAATAAGATCTGCGCCTGCTTCTTCGGCCAAGGCTGCAGCCCTCAATGGGTCGGGATAGACCGTGCCACGTGCATTACGCAAAGTGGCAACGTGATCGATATTGATACCCAGCTCAAGGGTTTGGGGGCTACTCATCTGTGTAGATTACTAGATTTTCTTCAAATCAATCAAAATTTGGCGAGTCGTTAAGACTTGATCCTGTAAATGCAGGCCAAGCAGAAAGCGCATCAATTGCTTACTCTCAGACAATGTCTCGGGATCAGAGAAATCCCCCGCCGCAATCGCTAAAAGAGATTTACCAGTGAGAACCGGCCAATGCCCTGGATCATCCACTTGAACTGGGCGAACACCCCGCTCCGGTTGATAGACGTATTGCTCTTGAGCCAGGGGTACCTCATTAGTTTCGACGCAATGATCCAAAGCAGCAGCATAACCCGTCTCCTGCAAGAGCGATAACTCAAATGGTCGCAGAATCTCTTCTAAACCCTTGGATTCAAACTCTAGATTCGATAAAGCATTTATGGTCTGGGCATAGCGATCGTAGAGTTTTTCGTAATCATCTTCACGCGCCAAGAATTTGACAAGCAATTCATTGAGATAAAAGCCGCAGAGCAAGGCATCGCCAACCAAAGAAGGCATGCCGCCTACCCACTCTGACTTGGTTAAGGTGCGCAGCTCTGATTTACCACTCCAAGAAACGAGGAGCGGCTGGAAGCGCTGCAATACCGGTCTTAGTGTTGAGTGTGGACGCTTAGCGCCCTTAGCAATCAAAGCCATACGGCCATATTGCCGGGTAAAGACATCCAGTATTAAGCTGGTCTCTTTATAAGGAATGCTATGCAATACAAAAGCAGGCTCGTCAGCAATGCGAATCGAGGCCATGAAATTTATTCCAGACCTTGAGCCCGCAATTCAGCTCGATCATCTGCCCAGCCGCGCTTAACCTTGACCCAGGTCTCTAGAAAGACTTTGCCGTCAAAGAGCTTTTCCATATCGATGCGGGCATCTGTAGAAATCTTCTTGAGACGCTCACCCTTTTGACCAATGATCATGGCTTTATGGCTATCGCGATCAACCAGAATAGTTGCCGCAATGCGACGCATCTTGCCATCCATCTTGAATTGATCAATCACCACTGTGCTGGTGTAAGGCAACTCTTCACCGGTGAAACGGAAGACTTTTTCACGCAAAATTTCAGCGGCCAAGAAGCGCTCACTGCGATCGGTAATAGTGTCACCATCATAAACAGCTTCGGCCTCAGGCAGATAACCCTCAAGGACATCCAATAATCTTTCAATATCACCTGGACTCTTGGCGCTCATCGGCACGATCTCAGCAAACTCACACTTCTGATCTTCATGCCCACCTAGTTCGCACCAAGGGCGAGCCATGTCTTTAATGAAGCTCAGCAAGGCTTGGTCACGCTCTGATGGAGTCTGAAAGCGGCTATTAAACAAGTCCAGCTTATTTAAGACCAGAACAACTGGTAAGTTATCCGGCAGCAACTTCAATACCTTCTTATCGTCTTCACCAAAGTAACCAGCCTCCACTACAAAACAAGCGACGTTGACGTCTTGCAAGGCGGTAGTGACAGTGCGATTGAGTGCTTTGTTTAATGTATTCATTAAACGTGTCTGAAAACCAGGTGTATCGATAAAAATGAACTGCGCTTCTTCGCGATTCTGAATACCCAAAATACGATGACGCGTAGTTTGCGCCTTGCGAGAGGTAATACTGATCTTCTGACCAACTAATGCATTCAGAAGGGTTGATTTACCCATATTAGGACGCCCAACAATGGCGATGGTGCCGCATCTAAACACGATTAGCCCTTCAGCTTAAGATTGAATTGCTCTTCGGTCACTTCTTTTTTGGCCGCCTTCTTCTTGGCCGACCGAGTCTTCTTGGGTTTACGAGATTCTTGTGGCAAAGCTTTTAACATTGCAATCAAAGCCAACTTCGCCGCCGCTTGCTCAGCAGCACGACGTGAAGCGCCCTCGCCTTTTACAGCCACCTTATGACTAGGGATTAAGCATTCAACCTCGAACTGCTGGTTATGCGCAGCACCAGTGGTGCCGGTAACGTTATAGGTAGGCAACGGCAGTTGATAACCTTGTAGACACTCTTGCAATAAAGTCTTATCGTCTTTACCCAAGGTTTTAGGATCTACGTTTGCCAAGATAATGGAATACAGCTTACGTAAGCTTGCCTTAGCTGCTTCAAAACCGCCATCCATAAAGATAGCGCCAGTGACTGCTTCTAAGGTATCAGCAAGGATTGAGGGACGGCGGAAGCCACCACTCTTTAACTCGCCTTCGCCTAAGCGCAAGTAATCAGATAGGGATAAAGTTTGGGCAATCTCATATAAAGCCTGTTGCTTTACTAAATTTGCTCGTACGCGAGAGAGATCGCCCTCATCTAAGTCTGAATAGCGTTCATAGAGCATTTCAGCAACAACGCAATTCAAAATAGAGTCACCCAGGAATTCTAAGCGCTCGTTATTTTTCTTGCTATGACTCCGGTGAGTTAGCGCTTGATTTAGTAGCTCTGGCTTCTTGAAGGTATAGCCAAGGCGCTCTTGCAGCGGTCCAGTTTCGATAACGGCGCGCGCATTCATACCATTTACTCGAATCCGCCAATACGGCCAAGATTACCTAGGTTCAACCAAACAAAGAAGGCCTTACCGACAATGTTTTTATCCGGCACAAAGCCCCAGTAACGTGAGTCTGCGCTGTTGTCACGGTTATCGCCCATCGCAAAGTAATGCCCTGGGGGCACCTTGCAAGTCACACCAGACTGTTGATACTGGCAGAATTCAGAACCTGGAAAACGCTCAGTCGGAAATACGGTAGCCGGACGATCTGGATCATTAAGGATGTCATGACGATTACCACCCAAATCTGCCGGGAAGGTTTCTGTGAAACGCTTGGCATAGCGCATATTCTCAGGATCGAGATAAGGCTCACCGCCACTATATTGCAAGGGCTGCCCATTAATAATCAGGCGCTTATTTTCATAAGTGATTTCATCACCTGGCAATGCCACTACGCGCTTGATGTAGTCAACCGACTCGTCACGTGGGTAGCGAAATACCACCACATCACCACGCTTAGGCGAACCCAAGTCAACTACTTTTTGATTGAGCACCGGCAAACGAATTCCATAGGTAAATTTATTTACCAAAATGAAGTCGCCGATTTGTAATGTAGGGATCATTGAGCCAGAAGGGATCTTAAAAGGCTCGGCGATAAAGGAGCGCAAAACAAATACCGCACAAATCACCGGGAAGAAACCTGCGGTGTATTCCAGCCACAAAGGCATACGGTCAATACCTGCCAAACGTCTTTGTGGGGCAAAGTGTAATTTGTCAGCAACCCAAGCGATTCCAGAAACAATCACCAGGATGAAAAGGACTAGAGCAAAGTTCATTAATCCTCCACCTGCAGAATTGCCAAGAAGGCTTCTTGTGGAATTTCCACGTTACCTACTTGCTTCATACGCTTCTTACCTTCTTTTTGCTTCTCTAATAACTTACGCTTACGCGAGATGTCACCACCGTAGCACTTAGCCAATACGTTTTTACGTAAAGCTTTCACGTTTTCACGCGCAACGATATTGCTACCAATCGCCGCCTGAATAGCCACATCGAACATTTGACGGGGAATAATGCCACGCATCTTAGCAACCACTTCGCGACCGCGATGTTGACTATTACTGCGGTGAACGATCACAGAGAGAGCATCCACCCGCTCACTATTAATGAGAATGTCGACCTTCACTACATCTGCTGGGCGATATTCTTTGAACTCGTAATCCATCGAGGCATAACCACGTGAGATCGATTTCATTTTGTCAAAGAAGTCCAAAACAATTTCAGCCATCGGCAACTCATAAGTGAGCTTGACCTGACGACCTAAGTAATTCATATCCATCTGAATACCGCGCTTGCCAACACACAAGGTAATCATCGCTCCCACATACTCTTGCGGCATGTATAGGTTGACTGTCACAATTGGCTCAAGAATGGTATTGATTTTGCTAGCCTCAGGCATCTTCGATGGGTTATCCACCATCATGAGCGTGCCGTCAGATTGCTCCACTTGATACACCACCGTTGGAGCGGTGGTGATGAGATTCATGCCGTACTGACGTTCTAAACGCTCTTGCACAATCTCCATGTGCAACAAACCTAAGAAACCGCAGCGGAATCCAAAACCGAGAGCCTGCGAAACCTCAGGCTCATACAAAAGTGAGGCGTCATTTAACTTGAGCTTTTCAAGGGACTCGCGCAACTGATCGTATTCGCTCGCCTCTACTGGATATAAACCAGCAAAAACTTGGGGCTTCACTTCTTTAAAGCCTGGTAGCGGCTCAGCCGCAGGAACTCGCCCTTGCTGACCAGGAGTATGTGTAACTGTGTCGCCAACCTTGGCGGCTTTTAATTCCTTAATGCCGGCAATCACAAAGCCCACTTGACCAGCAGATAGCTCTGGACGATCTACTGACTTGGGGCTAAACACGCCGACATGCTCGACTAAATGGCTTGAACCATTGGCCATTAAGGTGATTTTTTCTTTTGGCTTTAAGGTGCCATTTACAACGCGCACCAACATGACAACACCTACATAGTTATCAAACCAGGAATCAATAATTAAGGCTTGCAATGGATCTGTTGCGTTACCCTTTGGCGGAGGTACCCGAGCAATCATTTCCTCGATGACATCTGCCACGCCCAAGCCTGTTTTGGCTGAACAAGTGATTGCCTCAGAAGCGTCAATACCAATGACGTCTTCAATTTCTTTTTTAGCGCGCTCAGGATCAGCTTGGGGTAAGTCAATCTTGTTAAGCACTGGTACCACCTCAACACCCAACTCCAGCGCCATATAACAGTTGGCAACCGTTTGCGCCTCAACACCCTGACTGGCATCTACAACTAACAACGCGCCCTCACAGGCAGACAAAGAGCGACTGACTTCATAAGAGAAGTCAACGTGTCCCGGGGTATCAATCAGGTTGATGTTGTAAATCTTGCCGTCTTTTGCTTTGTAATTTAAAGCTGCTGTTTGCGCCTTAATGGTAATGCCGCGCTCACGCTCAATATCCATTGAGTCAAGAACTTGGGCTTCCATTTCGCGATCGGAGAGACCGCCGCAGAGTTGAATAATGCGATCGGCAAGCGTCGATTTGCCGTGATCGATATGGGCGATGATAGAAAAATTGCGGATTAAATCCATAGCGTCTTAATAGGTCATTCAAAAAACGCCTTGTCAGAACGCACCACGATGATGCGCTGCAAAAAGTCGTCTTAAAGTGATTGTAATGGGTGGCGCCTAAAAGGCGCTAAACCCCATTTTTTGGCCCAAAAAAGGGGTTATTTAGGTCTTACAGGTACCACTAAAGTGCTGTCAGCACGGCGTATAAAGACCGGAACGGCCTTATTGACGTCCAAACCCTTGGCTAGAGCCTCAAATTGCTTAACACTCGTAATATCGGCATCCGCAACCCGAATAATGACGTCGCCCGGCCGGATTCCCGCTTTTGCCAAAGGACCATCACCTAAGCCAGTTACTTCAACCCCGCCCTTGATATTTAAATCCTTCTTTTTAGCGTCCGATAACTCACTCACAACAACTCCGAGGGTGTTCGCACCATTGCCGCTGGCTGCAGGTGTATCAGGCCTCTTGTTGGCAACTTGACCGGATTCAGTATCTGTTACGGTAACCGTTAAATCACGGACTCCACCCTTACGCCAAACTTGCAAGGGTGCTGAAGTACCTGGCTTCGTTTCACCTACTACTCTTGGTAAGTCGGTTGATTTAGAAATATCGCGACCATTAAAGCTGAGGATCACATCGCCTGCTTCAATACCACCAGCCGCTGCTGGTCCACCTGGCTCCACATTACGAACATAAGCGCCACGAGGTTTACCCAAACCTAAACTCTCAGCCACTTCTTTAGTCATCTCACCCAAAGCAACACCAATGCGACCCCGGGTCATCTTGCCATTAGTGCGTAATTGATCCGCAACACGCATTGCCTCATCAATTGGAATCGCAAAGGAGATGCCCATATAGCCGCCAGAGCGACTAAAGATTTGTGAGTTGATGCCAATCACTTGACCAGCAGTATTTAAAAGTGGGCCACCAGAATTTCCAGGATTCACCGCAACGTCAGTCTGAATAAAAGGTAAGTAGTCACCCGTATCACGACTCTTTGCCGACACAATCCCTGCTGTCACCGTATTCTCAAGGCCAAATGGGGAGCCAATCGCCAATACCCACTCGCCTACACGCACCCTAGATGAATCACCTAAAGGTAGCTTTGGCAAATCACGCGCTTCAATTTTTACAACTGCAACATCAGTACGCTTATCCATGCCGAGTAACTTTGCTTTGAACTCACGCTTATCAGTCAGAGTGACATAGATCGTTGTGGCGCCTTCAACAACGTGAGCGTTGGTCAAAATTAATCCATTGGATTCAATAATGAAACCAGAGCCTACGCCGCGATCGGCCTCTTGTGGCTTACCTGGATTGGGTTGTGCTTGCTTGGGACTATTTGGAATTCCAGGAATAGGTACACCAAAGAAACGGCGGAAGAATTCCGCTTGATCTTCAGGCATCCCAGGAATGCCGCCTTGTGCTTGCTGCACCACTACTTTTTCAGTAGTGCGAATATTTACAACAGCCGGACTAGCGCGCTCAACCAAATCTGCAAAGTCAGGAATCGTGACTCGGGGATTTTGCGCGATGGCAGATGGAATAAACGCGACCTGCCCTAGACCAAAGATAGCCAAGAGCGCAATTAAGTACTTTTTCATAATGCTATAGACCTACTTGGTGAAAACCAACAATGAAGATATTAAGAATATTAGGTCAGTTTGCCAAAAATCAAGGTACCGTTAGTACCCCCAAAACCAAAGTTGTTTTTGACTGCATGGTCAATCTTCACATCTCTAGCGGTATTGGCGCAGTAGTCCAAGTCACACTCAGGATCTTGATTGAAGATATTGATAGTAGGTGGCGATTTTTGGTTATGAAGAGCCAAAATCGTGAAAACAGACTCCAAGCCACCAGCACCACCCAAAAGGTGACCGGTCATCGACTTGGTAGAGTTAATTAAAGTCTTTTTAGCGTGATCGCCTAAAGCTGCCTTAATCGCTTCAGTTTCATTCTTATCGCCCAAAGGCGTAGAAGTTCCGTGAGCATTTAAATACTGAATTTGATCTGGATTGAGTTTGGCATCGCGCATTGCGTTCACCATGCAACGACGTGGGCCATCCATATTTGGCGCAGTCATGTGATAAGCATCACCACTCATACCGAAGCCTAACAATTCGCAATAGATTTTTGCGCCACGGGCTTTAGCGTGCTCGTACTCCTCAATCACAACTACACCCGCGCCTTCGCCCAGAACAAAACCATCGCGGTCTTTATCCCATGGGCGTGATGCAGTTGCAGGATCATCATTACGAGTAGACAGCGCTCTTGCAGAAGCAAAACCGCCAACCCCTAATGCTGAGATAGTAGATTCAGCACCGCCAGCAACCATGACATCAGCATCACCGTACTGAATTAATCGGGCAGCCAATCCAATACTATGTAAACCCGTTGTACAGGCTGTTACCGCAGCAACGTTTGGACCTTTGAGACCAAACAAAATACTGAGGTGGCCAGAAATCATATTGATGATGGAGCCTGGAACAAAGAAAGGTGAGATACGGCGAGGACCACGAGCCAATAACTCAGCGCCCGTTTCCTCAATCATTGGCAAGCCACCGATACCGGAGCCAACCATAACACCAACGCGTTCAGCGTTTTGTTCGGTAATCTCTAAACCACTGTCGCGAATGGCTTGCGTACCAGCAGCAATGCCGTAATGGATAAAGGTATCCATATGGCGCGCCTCTTTGGCAGATACATATTCTTCGACATTGAAATCTTTCACCTCTCCAGCGAAATGAACGCTAAGCGGAGTGTGGTCAAACTTGGTGATAGTAGCAATGCCAGATTTGCCCGCAAGCAAATTTGACCAAGCTACATCAACCGAATTACCAACAGGTGAGATAAGACCAAGGCCGGTGACTACTACCCGGCGTCGGCCATTTGATGCTGACACAGTAATACCTAGGCTAGGGAATTAACCCTGAGCTTTTGATGTAGCGAAGTCGATCGCGAGCTGAACTGTGGTGATCTTTTCAGCTTCCTCATCAGGAATTTCGATGCCGAATTCATCTTCCAAAGCCATAACCAGCTCAACAGTGTCAAGAGAGTCAGCGCCCAAGTCGTTCACGAAAGAAGATTCATTCTTGATGTCTCCTTCAGCGACGCCTAATTGCTCAGCGACGATTTTCTTAACGCGTTGTTCGATGTTGTCCATTAATTTCCCCAGGGGTTGTAAAAACGATGAAAGGATTTTATCAGTTTGGCGGACCGAATTAGCAAATTCGCCTAAAAATGACAAAATCCTGGCTTTGCCGTTAGGCTAAATAAAGTCCACCATTGACGTGGAGGGTATTACCCGTAATGTAACCAGCGGCTGGAGAGGCCAAAAAGGCCACCGCTTGGGCGACATCCTCAGGACTACCCAAACGCGCCAAAGGAATGTTCACTTTTAGGGCATTTTGCTGCTCTTCGCTCAAAGCGCGGGTCATATCGGTATCGATAAATCCAGGGGCTACGCAATTTACAGTGATATTACGGCTGCCAATTTCACGGGCTAAGGCACGAGTCATTCCAGAGACACCCGCTTTTGCAGCTGCGTAATTTGCCTGCCCAGGATTGCCCATATGACCAACAATAGAGGTGATATTAATAATGCGGCCGCTACGGGCCTTCATCATTGGGCGCATCACCGCTTGAGAAAGGCGGAAAACTGAACTTAAATTGGTATCAATCACATCAGTCCACTCATCAGCCTTCATGCGCATAGATAAGTTATCACGCGTGATGCCAGCGTTATTCACCAATATATTGATGCCGCCATACTCTTTCACGATCAGATCAATAATTTCTTCACAAGCATTTGGAGCGGTCACATTCAGTACCTTGCCAGCACCGCCTGAAGCTTTTAAGCGCTCATCAATCGCTTTAGCCCCACTCTCGGATGTCGCTGTTCCAATGACTTTGGCGCCGCACTTTACTAACTCATCCGCAATTGCCTGACCGATGCCGCGAGAGGCACCAGTTACCAAGGCAATTTGTCCACTTAAGTCGAGATTCATGTTTGTCTTCCGCTGTTTTGAGTACTTCTTTAATTTTCTTTAGTCTTGATTTTATTTCAGAGTTGCCAGAACTTCATTCAAGCTAGCTTCGTCAAATACTGGCATACCCGTCACTTGATCATTAATACGTTTTGTAAGGCCTGCCAGAACTTTCCCTGGGCCGCACTCTACTACCTGAGTAATACCCTGAGAAGCCATAGCCTGAATGGTTTCCTGCCAGCGCACAGGCTTGGCAGCTTGACGCACTAACGCATCTTTAATCGCAAGCGGATCATTCAAGATTTCAACATCTACGTTATTGATAACGGCAATGGTTGGCACCTTAAATTCGATGTTAGCTAAATAGCCTCTCAGTTTTTCAGAGGCTGGCTGCAACAAAGAAGAATGAAATGGCGCAGAAACTGGTAATGGCAGAGCTCGCTTAGCGCCAGCAGCTTTTAATAATTCGCATGCTTTGGTAACCGCATCACTTGCACCAGCAATCACCACTTGTCCAGGTGCATTGAAATTAACAGCCTCAACCACACAACCAGACACAGCACTAGCCTGAGCGCAAACCTGAATCACCATAGCATCATCTAAACCAAGAATCGCTGCCATACCGCCCGTACCAACAGGCACTGCACTTTGCATCGCTTCGGCACGAAAGCGCACCAAAGGTACGGCATCTTTAAAAGAAATAACGCCAGATGCAACCAAGGCGGAGTACTCACCCAGGCTGTGACCTGCCATCACCTCGGGTACAGCACCACCCGCCGCCAACCAAGCACGATAAAAAGCAACGCCCGCAGTTAGCATCACCGGCTGCGTATTCGTAGTTAATGACAATGCCTCGGCGGGGCCTTCAGAAATCAATTTTGCAACGTCTTCGCCCAATGCTTCGGAAGCCTCTTGCAATGTTGCGCGCACTTCTGGGCGCTCAGAAATGGAATTGAGCATCCCAACAGATTGAGAGCCTTGGCCAGGGAATACAAATGCAAATGTCATGTGATTAATTCACTAATAAAGAAATTAAAGAGATGAGTAAATAAATATAGTGAGCTGCTCTTAGTATTTAATGGCAACCGCACCCCAAGCGAATCCGCCGCCAACGCCCTCTAGCAAGAGATGTTGTCCACGCTTGATCTGCCCAGAGCGCACGCCAGCATCTAATGCCAACGGAATAGATGCAGCTGAAGTATTGCCATGCTCATGCACGGTAACGATCACTTTATCCATGGACATGCCCATCTTCTTAGCAGTACCTTCCATGATACGAATATTGGCTTGATGGGGAACCAACCAATCGATTTGCTCCGGCTTCAGGCTGGCCTTATCAAGCGCCTCATGAGCTACTTGCTCTAAAACCTTCACAGCTAGCTTAAAGACTGCTGGACCATCCATTGTCATAAATGGGGAGCCATGAACTTCGCCATTACCAGCGCGCCCAGGAACACACAAAATATCGCGTTGACTACCATCAGCATGTAATGCAGTAGAGAGAATGCCTGCCTCATTTGAGGCCTCGAGCACAACCGCCCCAGCCCCATCGCCAAACAAGACGCAAGTGCCACGGTCTTGGAAATTCAGAATGCGGGAGAAGGTCTCTGCACCAATTACCAATACCTTTTTATATGTGCCAGAACGAATAAACGCATCTGCAATAGCGAGCGCATAAGTAAAGCCAGCACATACTGCCTGCACATCAAAAGCGGCGCAAGAAGTATGGGCACCCAACTTATCCTGCACTACGCAAGCAGTGCTTGGAAAGCCGCCCAAATGGTCTGGCGTAGAAGTGGCCAAAATAATGAGGTCTAAATCTTCAGAAGTCATTCCGGCGCTCTGGAGTGCTGCTTGCGCAGCCTTCATTGCTAGATCACTAGTCAGCTCGTTTTCAGCAGCAAAGTGGCGTGCAGAAATTCCACTACGCGTTTTAATCCACTCATCACTGGTCTCTAGGCCAGTTTTGGCAAGACGTTCAACTAAGTCTTGGTTGGTTAAGCGCAACTCGGGAAGATAGCTTCCCGTGCCCGCTACTCTTGCAAAAATACTCATACTTTTGTCTCCACCACAAAGGCTGCAGCAATACGCTCCACCATGCGGTTCTTAGCCGCTTCATAGGCGCGATCCAAGGCAAAGCCAAAAGCAAAGCGATCAGCAGAACCGTGACTCTTAATCACACAACCACGTAAACCCAACAATACTGCACCGTTATAACGACGATGATCAACGCGCTTACGGACTCTTAATAAAGGCACCATTGCGCAAATTGCCATCAACTTAGTAAGCCATGAGCGATTAAATTCTTGACGAATCAAACCACTCATCATTTTTGCTAAACCTTCACTAGCCTTGAGAACGACGTTACCGACAAAGCCATCGCAGACCACAATATCGGTCGTACCCTTGAAGATGTCGTTGCCCTCTACATTGCCGTAAAAGTTTAAAGAGGTTTGACGCAGTAATTCGCCAGTTTGTTTAACTACTTCATTCCCTTTAATCACTTCTTCACCAATATTGAGAAGACCAATTGAAGGGTTTTCCTTGCCATCCACCACTTGCACCATCACGTTTGCCATCTGGGCAAACTGAACTAAGTGCATTGGCTCGCAGTCGGCATTTGCACCGAGGTCCAGCATAGTTGTACCGCGCCCTAATTCATTGGGGATGGCGGTCGCAATCGCAGGACGATCAACACCCTCAAGCGTTTTGAGAATATAGCGAGAGATCGCCATGAGCGCACCAGTATTGCCAGAAGAAACTACAGCATCAGCAGCGCCTTCTTTAACTTGCTCAATGGCAACACGCATAGATGAATCTTTTTTACGACGTAAAGCAATCTCGATGGGATCATCCATCAAGACGACTTCACTAGCGGAAATAATTTGAATTCGCTCCATAGGAGCTTTTGGAAATTTACTCAAGGCTTGCTTGATTAAATCGGGATCACCAACGAGGGTGATTTTCACATCAGCATGTTTTTCTAAAAAATCGCAGGCAGCCGGGACCGTCACGACGACTCCATGATCTCCGCCCATGGCATCAATAGCAAGAGTAACGCTCATAAGCTCATTGATTGCTGCAAGTGATTTATCCAAGAAAAAAGCGGCTTTTACTGGAGCCGCTTCTATCTGTTTAGACTAAAAAATTAGTCGTTTTTGGTTTTAACAACTTTACGACCACGATAGTAGCCGTTAGGTGAAATGTGGTGGCGCAAATGAGCCTCACCAGTTGTGGCTTCAACAGCCGTAGCAGGTGCGGTCAAGAAGTCGTGCGCACGGTGCATGCCACGTTTGGAAGGTGATTTTTTGTTTTGTTGAACGGCCATATTGAACTCCTAAGCAAGGCAATATTCTAGCATGGAAATGTGCCTAAACGCTTGATTTATTGACAAAAGATACTTAAAACAACAACTGAAATAAAACCCCTAATTTCAGTTTTTCTTCATATTTTTCAATACGTTAAAGGGATTTTCCCGCTCATTTGATGGCCCCTCATCAGCCTCATCCCCAAAGGTGGATGCGTGTGGCTCACAAAACCCATCTGGATGCTTTGGAATGAGGGGTAAAGACAGCAAAACCTCATCCTCTATGGTTTCCAGGAGGTTAAAATGCTGATTTACGACCAGGGGCTCTTGCTCTTCATCCTCAACGGGGTATTCATCCGCCTCAGAATCTGTCAAAACCAGAATAAATCGACGTTTTTCATCCAAATCGACCGCACAATCTTGTAAACAGCGCTGGCAGACCAGGTGCAGACGGCCTTTTAGGCCTAATTCGAGGATTTGATGGGGCTCACTCCCCGGGGAATCCTGAAAATGAGTCTTCACTGACCAATTGAAACCATCGGCTGGATTGACGACTGAAGCCTCCTCAGCCACTCTTGGTATATCTGACATGCTTAAAAAACCAGTCCCCACATAAGATTGAGGGGCACAAAAATCTACCCTTCTTAAGGCACTAGGCTCGGCAGATAACACGACTTGAGGTAAAACTTGATTACGATTCATGGCATCAGTCTAAATGAAGCCCCCCTAGAAAGCACAGCAAAAATGAGTATCTCTACAAATGCACCTCAAAATCCAAGACTCATCTTGGCATCTACATCGGCATATCGCCGTGAGCTTTTAGAACGACTACGTATCTCTTTTGAAGTCATCTCACCGAAGGTAGACGAAACCCCACTCACCAGCGAGAGCACTCTTGATTTAGCGCTTCGACTTGCTCAAGCAAAAGCAGCCGCAGTTGCCAAAGAACATCCTAATGCTTGGGTGATTGGCTCTGATCAAGTTGCAGATCTTTGTGGTGCAGCAATTGGTAAGCCAGGTAATTTTGAAAGGGCTTTAGCGCAACTACAACTCATGCGTGGTCAAGTAGTGACTTTTCAAACGGCGTTATGTTTGATGAAGGGCGACACCCAAACCACTTTATGCGTTCCTACTCAAGTCACCTTTCGCAAACTGCCAGACAGTGCTTTAGAGGCCTATTTACTTGCTGAAGAACCTTATGACTGCGCTGGCAGCGCTAAGTCTGAAGGCCTTGGCATTAGCCTGCTAGAGTCCATTAAGAGTGATGACCCAACTGCTTTAATTGGCTTACCGCTGATTGCGTTAACCGGCTTACTGCGCGATGCCGGTTTTGCAATCCCATCAAAAAATATTAAGTAATAAAAAATTAGAAAATAAGAAGAAGCAATTCATGAACAAACTCGGCACTCTTTATTTGGTTCCCAACACACTGGGTGACGATGGTCGCGCCGAGCAATTGCCCTGGGTACTTCCATCGGAAACGATTACGCAAACTGCCAAGCTACAGCACTGGATTGTTGAGGATGCCAAAACGGCGCGTGCGCTATTAAAAGCAATCGATTCTATTTCTCCATTGGCATGCTCTATTCAAGAAATGCAAATGAGTGAATGGCGTGGTGCTGCACGCAATGCAAAGTATGGTGATGCGGTTAAGCCGGCAGATTTACTTAAGCCTTTGCTTGCCGGAAATGATATGGGCTTGATGTCTGAAGCGGGGGTCCCCGGTGTTGCTGACCCTGGTGCAGAGTTAGTGCTGGCAGCCCACAAGCTAGGCGCCCAAGTGAAGCCACTCATTGGGCCGAGCTCGATCTTGTTGGGTCTAATGGCAAGTGGGCTCAATGGTCAACGCTTTGCATTTCAGGGGTACTTGCCTCATGACACCCATGAGCGCACCGCCAAGCTCAAGCAACTTGAAGTTGAATCTAGAAAATTACAACAAACTCAAATTTGGATTGAGACGCCGTATCGTAATACCGCCATGCTCATGGCCTGCATCAATTCGTTGGCGCCGCAAAGTCTGCTCTGTCTCGGAGTGGACCTTAGTCTGCCGACGGAAATGATTACCACGCAATCGATTGCGGATTGGCGCAAGAAATATCCAAATGAAGCTGCTTGTGCTTCATTGCAAAATAGGCCAACAGTATTTCTACTATTGGCCTAGATCTTAATACTTTATTTTTACTTTAAGTCTGGTGTCTTCACTAAAGCTTTACCAGCAGCTGCACCAGCTTCTGCGCCAAAGCGTTTAGCAACGCGCTCCGCGAAATTTTCTTTCATGGTGTAGTCCAGAATATCGGGCGCTTTAAAGATATCGCGCGCAACTGTATCGACAGTACCGTAACCATCGGCCAAGCCAATCTTCACAGCTTGCTCGCCATTCCAGATACGGCCAGAAAATAAATCTGGCACGTCTTTTAAGCGATCGCCACGACCCTCTTTCACCACTGCAATAAATTGCTGATGAATCTCATCGATCATGGTCTTAACCATCTCTACTTGCTTTGGATTCTCTTTACTGAACGGATCCATCATGCCCTTATTGGAGCCTGAGGTAATCATGCGACGAGTCACACCCAACTTATCCATTAAGCCTGTAAAACCAAAGCCTTCCATGATCACGCCAATCGACCCCACCAGACTGGCTTTATCAACCAAGATTTGATCCGCAGCAACTGCAACGTAGTAACCGCCAGAAGCACAAATGTCTTCGACTACGACATAAAACGGTTTTTTGGGGTAGAGCTTGCGCAGGCGATGAATCTCATCATTAATCATGCCTGCCTGGACTGGAGAACCTCCGGGGCTATTGATGCGCAATACAACCCCGGCACTATGTTCATTTTCAAATGCAGATAGTAAGGATGAATTGATATCCATCGCATTAGCCATCGAGCTGGAGGAAATTTCCCCTTCCAATGTCACTAAGGCAGTATGTTTTTCAACCCCCATACCTTTACCCGGAAGATGAAAGTCAAATATAGAAAGCAAGGCACCTACGATCACCAATAATGTCAGGATTCTCAAGACTGCCTTCCAACGACGCGCTTTACGAGTCTCCTTCAAGTTCTCCAACAAGAGATGTTCGAGAGCTTGACGTTCCCAATTGGGGTTTGGGTTGTTTTCCATCTTTTTACTTCCTTAGTGTTGCAGGTTATTTTTAAGCCATTGTGAAAGTTGCGCAACATCATCCACATGCGCCAATGATGGCGACTCTTTTAAAGTGCTCGGAGGATGGGCGCCATAAGTTACCGCTACCGCATCGACCCCAGCATTAGCTGCCATATCTAAGTCATGGGTAGTGTCGCCAATCATGAGCATACGACGGGTCGGCACCTGGGTGACATCTGATAGCTCCAACAACATTCCTGGATGAGGCTTAGAAAAAGATTCATCGGCTGTACGAGTCTCATGAAAGAGATGGCCGATCTGATGATGTTGCAGCGAGCGATCTAATCCGACGCGCGACTTTCCAGTGGCAACAGCCAATAGATATTGTTTTGCATGCAGCTCCTCTAAAAGCTTCCGAATGCCAACAAACAAATCAAGCTCATGATCTTTTGCTAAGTAGTGATAACGAAAACGCTCTGTCAGTTTTGGAAAATGAGCCGGCTCTATCCAAGGCACTGCTCTGCGCAATGAATCTTGAATCCCCAAACCAATGACCGAACTTGCTAAGGTATCGTCTGGCGCCTTAAAACCTAAATCGCGACACGCTTGCTGAATGCAATGCACGATGGTTGGCGTGGAATCCATGATGGTTCCATCCCAATCCCACACAATCAGGTCATACGGTCGATTCGATTTATTGGCTTGCGACATTCTGATATTGACTACTCAAAGGTTTTGATCATGGCCGAAAATTCTGGGGGTAATGGCGACTCAATGCGCATCTTTTCACCAGTTCGTGGATGTGTAAAACCAGCCAGATGAGCGTGCAGATATAAGCGTTTGGACTTAACTACCTTATCTAAATCTTCAAAGCCATATTTATCGTCACCCAAAATTGCGTGCCCTAGCTTTTGCAAATGGACTCGGATTTGGTGAGTGCGTCCTGTCTTAAGTTGCGCCTCAGCCAGAGTGATAGTCGCGTCTTCACGCTTGAGTGTTTTAGTTACCCGTAAGGCCGTATGGCTGGGCACCCCATCTGGATCAACCCGAACACGACGCTCGCCATTAGGCAGAAGATATTTATGCAGCGGATATTTGAGTTGCATAGTTTGCGCACCTTGCACAATTTCACCATGTGCAAGTAAGTAATAGCGCTTGTCGGTTTGCCCCTCACGAATTTGACGGTGCAATTCCACTAAAGCGCTCCGCTTTTTAGCTAGGAGCAAAACCCCTGAGGTATCACGGTCCAAGCGATGGACCAATTCCAAGAACTTGAGTTCGGGGCGGGTAATGCGCAGGGTCTCAATGACCCCAAGTGCAATGCCTGAGCCGCCATGAACAGCCAAACCAGCCGGCTTATTCACTATTAAGAGCGCTTCATCCTCAAAAAGAATCGGCATTTTGTCTGAGTAGCCATGCGCCCGAGATTTGGTTTGGGCACTATTAACCTCAGCCATTTGGGCCGGTTCAGCAATTCGGACTGGGGGGAGTCGCACTACATCGCCCTCAATCAGACGGGTGGTTGGCTCAGCCCGCTTTTTATTGACCCGGACCTCGCCAGATCGAATAATTCGATAAACGTGGCTTTTGGGAACACCTTTGGCCCAGCGCAATAGATAATTATCCAAGCGTTGACCGGCCTCTTCGGGACCAATGGTCTGAAGATGCACTGCAGCAGGAGCTGAAGTAGAGGGCGTTTTTACCTTTAAAGGCTTGGAAATAGGTTCGGATTTCATGATTTATCTCTCTCGTGACCCCACCAGGGGATGACAAGGGACTCAACAATACCCCATTGTCACGCAACTTGTGCCGTATAATCAACGCTCTAGCCAATTTATTGGCCCGAGACCAACCTGAAGCCAGGTTTGAATCGTGGAGCTTGGAGTCGCCCTTTAAAAGACTCCCGGGGTTGCCCCTCCCCCGTTGTAATGAGGCGCAGGGTTGGTGTGCCGTATGCCGCGACCCGCGATTAGAAGACAGTTTTCAGGCGCGCGCCTGCATTGATGACCTAAAGGAGGTCTCTGCGGCGATCGTCAGGTGTGGCACCAAATTAACCAACAGTTAAGCTGGTGAACTAGGCAAAAAATGTCTAGATTTGCATGATCCACACTCATAAACCACCTTGGGCTTAGTCCCAAGCGGTATCTAACTTGTCCCCTAACGCAGCGCGCAACGACGCCCTCCCCCATAGGAGAGTGTTATGAAACGCATGTTGTTTAATGCAACTCAACAAGAAGAGTTGCGAGTTGCCATCGTTGATGGTCAAAAACTCATTGATATCGATATCGAAGCTGCCGGCCGTGAACAACGCAAAGGCAATATCTACAAAGGTGTCATTACCCGTATTGAACCTTCCCTTGAGGCCTGCTTTGTTAATTACGGCGAAGAGCGTCATGGCTTTTTGCCATTTAAGGAAGTTGCCCGCAGTTACTTTAAAGAAGGTACAGACGTTCGTAACGCCTCCATCAAGGATGCCTTGCGCGAAGGTCAAGAAATCATTGTTCAAGTAGAAAAAGAAGAGCGCGGCCAAAAAGGTGCAGCCCTCACGTCCTTTGTCTCCTTGGCAGGCCGTTATCTGGTTCTCATGCCAAATAACCCACGTGGAGGTGGCGTTTCCCGCCGCATTGAAGGTGAAGACCGTCAAGAACTCCGCGAAGCGATGGCTCAATTAGAAGTAGCAGATGGCATGAGCATCATTGCTCGTACCGCTGGTATTGGTCGCGATGCCACCGAATTGCAGTGGGACTTAAGTTACCTCATGCAATTGTGGAAAGCGATTGACGAAGCTGCTAAAGGCAACTCCGCTCCATTACTGATCTACCTCGAATCTAGCTTAGTGATTCGCGCGATTCGCGATTACTTCCAGCCTGATATTGGTGAGATCCTCATCGATACCGATGACATCTACGAACAAGCTGCAGCATTTATGTCTGTAGTCATGCCTGACAATTTGCCACGAGTAAAGCGCTATCAAGATGATGTGCCTTTGTTCTCTCGCTTCCAAATTGAGCATCAAATTGAAACTGCCTACTCACGCACTGTGCCATTGCCATCTGGCGGCGCAATCGTAATCGACCACACTGAAGCCTTAGTTTCAGTAGACGTCAACTCAGCACGCGCAACCCGTGGTTCTGATATTGAAGAGACTGCAACTCGCACCAACTTAGAAGCCGCCGATGAAATCGCCCGTCAAGCGCGTTTGCGTGACTTAGGTGGCTTGATCGTGATCGACTTCATTGATATGGAATCGAGTAAAGCTCAGAAAGATGTTGAGAACCGTTTACGTGATGCTCTGCGTCATGACCGTGCTCGCGTTCAGATGGGCAAGATCTCCAAGTTTGGCTTAATGGAAATGTCTCGTCAGCGCTTGCGCCCGGCATTGTCTGAAGGTAGCCATGTAACCTGCCCACGTTGTAACGGCACCGGCCATATTCGCGATACTGAATCTTCTGCATTGCAAGTTCTGCGCATCATCCAAGAAGAGGCAATGAAGGAAAACACAGCAGCGATTCATACACAGGTACCAGTCGAAGTGGCTGCCTTCCTCTTGAATGAAAAACGTGCTGAAGTAATCAAAATCGAGACTCGCTTCAAAGTGAATGTCTTGATGGTTCCTAACAAGCATCTAGAAACTCCGCATTACAAGCTCGAGCGTTTGCGCCATGACGACCCACGTCTGGACGATCAAAAAGCTAGCTACGTAATGGCGGAAGAAGCTGCTCGCGAACTCGAGACAGACACAACAGTTAGCAAAAAAGATGCTGATGTAAAAGTGCGTCCAGAAGCAGCGGTCAAGGGAATCACACCAACACAACCTGCGCCAGTTAGCCAGCCACGTCCTGCACGCACTGAAACAGTGGCGACTGAAAGCTCTGGGGGCTTCTTTGGATTTATTAAGAAGCTTTTCGCCTCAGCTCCAGTAGTTGAAGAGAAGCCTGCATCAAGCAATCCACGTGGCCGTAATCAAGGTCGTAATGGCAATGATCGCAATCGTGGTCGTAACCGTCGTGGCGAGCGTACTGAGCGCCCAGCAGCAGCAGCTGCAGCTGAAGGCACTCCAGCAGAAGGCGCCAATAATAATCGCAACCGCAACAACCGTAACGGCAACCGCAATCAAGGCAATCAAAATGGCCCAAAGCCAGAGCGTCAAGATGGCAATCGTAATCAAGCCAATCCAGCGGCAATAACCCCTGCAACTGAAGCAGCTCCTGGTAGCGAACCTGCTCCAGGTGCTGATGGTGAAGAGCGTCGCGGTCGTGGTCGCAATCGTCGTGGTCGTGGTCGTGGTCAACGTGGCGAGCGCACGGAAGGCGGCAATGATGTTGCCAATACACCTGCAACTGCTGTGTCCGCAAGTCCATTTGCAGGCCCTCCTGTAGGAATGGCTGGCGCATCTGCAAGCATGCCAATTCAGAACATCGTGAACAGCTTTGGTAACGCAAAACCTGTGGCAGAGAAACAAGAAAGACAAGAGCGCGCACCACGTGCTCCACGTCAATCAAATCGTCCTGCACCAAACTCTGCATCTGCTCCAGCTCCAGTGGCTGTTGCGGCTGCTCCGCTAGAAGTAATCACTAAACCTGCACCAGAACTTCCTAAAGTTGCCTTCCAGGCACTTGAAGAAACTCCGTTGCATAGCGTTGTGCAATCAGCAGGCATGATCTGGGTCGCTACCGACTCTTCTAAGCATGCTGATGCTCAAAGCCAGATTCAGGCAGAGCCAGTGGCTCATAACTTAGGCAGAGCACCCAAACCGGCTGCTAGCCTTCCTGATGGCCCAATGGTTTTAGTTGAAACCGGCGGACAAGAAAAAACGGTTTAACGCTTATTCAAGCTTTTCTCCAGACCGCCATTTATCCCAAAAGGATATTTGGCGGTTTGGCAGAAACCCCGTTTCACAGCCATAATTGAGAGCATGGTTGAAAAAGTAAACCCCAAGGTAATTCCGATACGCATCGATGAAGGTAAAGGCCTGATGCCGTCTATTGGCGCCCAACTCATCACGCCACATGGTCATACCAAAGACACTCGGGGACGCACCCTAAGAGATCTTCGTATCTCCGTGACCGATCGCTGCAACTTTCGCTGCACTTATTGCATGCCTAAAGAAGTATTCGACCAAAACTATCCCTACTTAGCTCATAAAGAATTACTGAGCTTTGAAGAAATCACTCGCCTCACCTCTATTTTCGCTACTTTGGGCGTTGAAAAAATTAGACTGACTGGTGGCGAGCCTTTACTACGCAAGAACTTAGAAGTACTCATTGAGATGTTGGCCAAAGTGCGCACTCCAGAAGATAAAGCGCTGGACCTCACTCTCACTACTAACGGTAGCATCTTGCGCAAGAAAGCTGCTGCACTAAAAGCCGCAGGTCTACAAAGATTGACAGTCAGTCTTGATGGTTTGGATGACGCCATCTTTAAAAAAATGAATGACGTCGACTTCCCCGTTGCCGATGTGCTCGATGGCATTGCCGCCGCGCAAGAAGCAGGCTTCCAAAACATCAAAGTCAATATGGTGGTGAAGAAAGGTACCAACGATCATGAGATTGTTGCGATGGCTAAGCACTTTAAAGGCAGTGGAGTCATTCTGCGTTTTATTGAATTTATGGATGTAGGCAGCTCTAATGGCTGGAATATGGAACAGGTACTTCCGTCTAAAGAAGTCATTGCCAGAATTCATGAAGCTTTTCCTTTGGAGCCAGTAGAGGCTAACTATATCGGCGAAGTCGCACAGCGCTGGCGTTATGTCGATGGCTCAGGTGAGATTGGCGTGATCTCCAGTGTTACCCAAACCTTCTGTCACGAATGCTCTAGAGCTCGCATCTCGACTGATGGCCAGATGTATCTCTGTCTCTTTGCTAATGAAGGTTTTGACTTCAAAACCTTATTGCGCTCGGGCAAGAGTGATTTAGAAATCGCCAACGCGGTAATGAATACCTGGTCAACTCGCGACGATCACTATTCAGAAATTCGAGGCTCACATACTGCGAATCTATCATCCAGCAACCGCAAGGTTGAAATGTCTTACATTGGTGGTTAATGATTTCTACTAAAGACATCACTGCACTCATACTTGCTGGTGGACGTGCGCAACGTATGGGTGGTATTGATAAAGGGCTGATTCCTTTCCACGGTAAACCACTCATTGAGTCAGCTATTGCAAAGCTTAAGCCCCAAGCGCAAACCATTGTGATTAATGCCAATCGCAACATCACTAAGTATGCGAGCTATGGATATCCAGTAATCATGGATGAGACACCAGATTTTTCAGGTCCGCTAGCAGGCTTCTCTGTAGGCCTGAAGGCCTGCAAGACCCCTTATCTCCTTACCTCGCCTTGCGACTCGCCCTTGCTACCCAATAATCTCGCAGAGTCATTAATTACCGAGATGGAACGGGGTGATTTTCAATTGGTGTACGCATCTACGAAAGAGGTCGATGGCAAAGTATGGGCGCAGCCTGTTTTTTGCCTTATGCAGAGTAACTTGCAGGATTCATTGAATCAATTTCTTCAAACAGGAGATCTCAAAATTGATCGCTGGTTTAAAGAGTTGCGTAGCAGCACCGTCATATTCAATCACCCCCAGTCTTTTGCTAATGTGAATACCCCTGAAGAGCTAAAGGCACTAGAAGAAGTATCAGCATGAGTCATTCCCCAAACCAAGCAATTCTATTAACCTCGTCGCTACATGTTGATGACGCGCGTAAGGCAATTGCTGCGTTGGTAGATGATCTCATTCAAGAGGCTACAGCAATTAATGATCCCGCAGACATTGAAACTGCTCCATTAGATCAGGCGATTAATCGAATATTGGCAGTTGATTTACTTTCACCCATCGATGTTCCGGCTGCTGACAATTCTGCGATGGATGGTTATGCATTTGATGGCAAATGCCTCGATACAAGCAGTCCATCTATTTCATTGAGAGTGATTGGCACAGCACTTGCAGGCAAGCCTTATGAAGACAGCATTGGTGCAGGAGAGTGCCTCAAAATCATGACTGGCGCTCTGATGCCTACTGGCTGCGATACCGTCATTCCACAAGAATTCACAAATGCCAAAGATGGGCTTACGATTGAATTCAAGCAAGATCAATTAAAGCCTGGCGAGAACCGACGCTTACGTGGCGAGGATCTTCAAAAGGGTAAACCTGCAATCGCTGCCGGTCGCTTACTGCGCCCTTCTGATCTAGGTTTAGTTGCATCACTAGGTATCGCCTCTTTACCCGTAAGGCGCAAACTTAAAGTAGCCATTCTGTCTTCAGGCGATGAATTGCGTGCACTAGGCCAAGCATTGGATGCGGGTAGCATCTATGACAGTAATCGCTATAGTCTTACTGGTTTGCTTAACCGCTTAAATATAGACATCATTGACTGCGGGATTGTGCGCGACGACCCCGCCTCTTTGAAGCAAGCCTTTATCGAGGCAGCCAGTAAAGCGGATGTATTGATTTCTTCCGGGGGTGTTTCGGTTGGCGAAGCAGATTTCACGAAACAGATCATGCAAGAGTTAGGCGATGTCGGCTTTTGGAAAATCGCCATGCGCCCAGGACGCCCCATGGCCTTTGGAGTTCTTAAGCCTGTAGCTGGAAAATCTCCTGCTCGCAAAACCCTTTTCTTTGGTCTGCCCGGGAATCCGGTAGCGGTCATGGTGACCTTCTATCAATTTGTCCGTGCAGCACTTCTGCAGCTCAATGGCGCCAATCAAACCGAACCGCCTCTTACCCAAGCTATTGCCGAAGCTCCTATTCGGAAAAAGCCGGGTCGCACAGAATTTCAGCGCGCCATTCTAGGGCGTGGAGCTGATGGCAAGCCAACAGTAAGGCTAACTGGAAGCCAAGGCGCCGGAATTTTGCGCTCGATGAGTGAGGCGAATTGCTTTGTGATCCTAGGTCACGAACAGGGAAATGTTGCTGCTGGAGACTGGGTAGATATAGCGCTTTTTGATGGACTGCTTTAAGATTGCGTCATCATGAAACTTAGCAAAAAAGAACTCGTCTTTCTAGACCCAATGCATACCGCCAAAACCTTGGTTTTGGTTTATCTCTGCTTCTCCGTACCGATCGTATTGTTGGCTCTGTTTGTAGCCTTCATTCGGGATGGCGCCATTCCTGGATTCACTGTGCTATCCGCACTCATTCTCAATGCTCTACTCGGCTTTGGATTGTTGTGGATCGCCTGCAAAGTCTATAACTGGGTTGCTGGCAAATTCGGCGGTATTGAATTAGCATTGCGCGAACTGCCAGAAGAAATTGACGCTGAGTAAGTAGCTCAAGATTCCTAGCTAAGCCCCAAGTAATAAAGCCGAGTAATACTCGGCTTTATTTTTTTCTAAGCTTTGTAGACTTCTGCATTAATCAGGCTAGGTGGTTTTTTCCCATCAAGCGCTGCACGTAAATTATCCACTGCTAAATCCACCATTGCTCTACGTGTTTTTTCTGTGGCGCTAGCAATGTGTGGAGCAAGCACAACGTTACTCAATTTCAATAGCTCGGGATGTACTTTAGGCTCTCCTTCGAACACGTCTAAGCCAGCAGCAAAGATTCGTTTCTCCTTGAGAGCTTGAGCCAGCGCCGCATCATCCACAATACCCCCGCGGGCAATGTTTATAAGGGTTGCAGTCGGTTTCATGAGTGCAATTTCTTTAGCCCCAATCGTATGATGACTCTGGGCACTATAAGGCAACACTAGAACTACGTGATCAGCGGTGCGAAGTAATTCTTCTTTAGAAACATATTTAGCGCCACAGGCTTTTTCATCAACCTCAGATAAATGGCTGCGATTGTGATAAATCACATTCATTCCAAAACCTAAAGCACGCTTAGCAATTCCTTGGCCAATACGCCCCATACCAATAATGCCCACTGTGCTGTGATGCAAATCCATACCAAGTGGATTATTCACAATCGACCACTTATCCCACTGACCCGCACGCACCCAATGCTCGGATTCAGTAATGCGTCTTGCCGTTGCCATGAGTAACGCAAAACCAAAATCAGCGGTAGTGTCTGTTAATACATCCGGAGTGTTCGTAGCCATCACACCTGCAGCAGTAATTGCTGGCACATCAAAATTGTTATAGCCCACAGAAATATTAGCCACCACCTTCAAGTCTTTTGCATGAGCAAGTGCGTCGGCATCAATTCTTTCGCTACCAGCAACTAAAGCCCCTACAACCCCAGAGAGTTCTTTTTGCAACTCTTCGGGACTAAAAATCCTATCCTCTTGATTGGATCGAACCTCATAAGATTCCTCTAATTTAGCCAAAGCCTCTGGGAAAATGGCTCTTGTAACCAGGATTCTGGGTTTTTGCTTGCTAGCATGGGTATTTGACTGGGTATTCATAGTGGGAACTTTACCTCAACTAAATAGACCCTTTCGCCTGAAAAATAGGCTACTTCAGCTAAAATTGAACTTTTATAACTTAGCACCCAGCTTTTTGGGGCTCTCGAAACAAAACCGCCATGACTTACGTTGTTACCGAAGCTTGTATCCGTTGCAAATACACCGACTGCGTTGATGTTTGTCCAGTTGACTGCTTTCGCGAAGGCCCCAATTTTTTAGTCATTGATCCAGACGAATGCATTGACTGCGCAGTGTGCGTACCTGAGTGCCCAGTAAATGCAATTTATGCTGAAGACGACGTGCCTGGTGACCAACAAGCGTTTATCAAACTGAATGCTGAACTCTCTCCTTCTTGGACTTCGATCACCAAGTCCAAAGCAGCTCTTCCAGATGCTGAAGAATGGAAAGACGTTAAAAACAAACTTGATCAGCTAGTAAAGTAATTTACTAACCAAAGAAATTGTGTCGAATACACCTATAGAAACCGATGCCGTCATCATTGGCGCCGGTCCTGTGGGTCTCTTTCAGGTTTTTGAATTAGGTCTCCTGGAAATCAAAGCGCATGTCATTGATTCGCTCCCAGAGGTTGGCGGTCAATGCATTGAACTTTATCCAGATAAACCCATCTACGATATTCCTGCGATTCCAGTGTGCACTGGACGCGAACTCACCAATAATTTACTCAAACAGATTGAACCCTTCAACGCTCAATTTCATCTGGGTCAAGAAGTTAGTAAGCTTGAACGTCAGGCTGATGGGCGCTTTCTTGTTAGCACCTCACTAGACAATCACTTTCTTAGTAAAAGCGTCTTTATTGCTGGTGGCGTAGGGGCCTTCCAGCCCCGTACCATCAACATTGAAGGCATTGATGCCTTTGTGGGAAAACAAGTTTTCTATCACGTTAAAAATCCTGAGCAATTTACAGGCAAAAGAATTGTGATTTGTGGTGGTGGCGATGCAGCACTAGATTGGGCGATTCATTTTTCTGAGATTGCCTCTAGCGTTACCTTGATACATCGTCGCGACGACTTTAAAGCTGCGCCAAAATCAATTGCGAGAATGCGTGAACTTTGCGCCAATAAGCAGATGAATCTGCTCATCGGACAAGTGACCGGCTACGAAGTGAGAGGTGATCGACTTGCTGAAATTGCTTTCACCAATATTGATGGCGAAGCAAAACAGATTCCACTCGATGATCTTTTAGTATTTTACGGACTCTCCCCTAAGTTGGGTCCGATTGCAGAGTGGGGCCTGAATATCGACCGCAAACAAATCTGTGTTGATACAGAAAAATTCCAAACCAGCATCCCCGGAATTTATGCAGTTGGCGACATCAATGTTTACCCAGGCAAGAAGAAGTTGATTCTGTCAGGCTTTCATGAGGCCGCCCTGGCTGCCTTTGCAGCAGCAGCGTACCTGAACCCAGAAAAGCAGATTCAGCTGCAATATACAACTACCTCCCCCAAGCTTCACAAGGCTCTCGGGGTGAAGTCGCCCACATTCGAGTAAGCTATCCTTAATTCGTTAATACATAACCACTTTTAGCCAATATATGCGTCAATATCACGATCTCATGAAGGAAGTCCTCGCCAAGGGAGTTCAAAAGTCTGACAGAACAGGAACTGGCACGGTCTCTGTATTCGGGCACCAAATGCGCTTTAACTTGGCTGATGGCTTCCCAATGGTGACTACCAAAAAGCTGCACCTGAAGTCCATCATCTATGAATTACTCTGGTTCCTCAAAGGCAGCACAAATAACAACTGGCTTAAAGAGCGCGGCGTATCCATCTGGAATGAATGGGCAGCACCTGATGGTGATTTAGGCCCCATCTACGGCTATCAGTGGCGCTCATGGCCCGCACCGAATGGTCAACATATTGATCAAATCTCCGAAGTGGTTGAGACTATCAAAAAGAATCCTGACTCACGTCGCATTATCGTGTCTGCTTGGAACGTTGCTGATATTCCTCGCATGGCATTAGCGCCTTGTCATGCCTTCTTTCAGTTTTACGTAGCAGACGGCAAGTTGTCCTGCCAGCTCTATCAACGTAGTGCGGACATCTTCTTGGGCGTGCCATTCAACATTGCTAGCTATGCATTGCTAACGCATATGATGGCGCAACAATGTAATCTGGAGGTGGGAGACTTCATTTGGACTGGTGGTGACTGTCACTTGTATAGCAATCATCTTGAACAAGTAGAACTTCAGCTGTCGAGAGACTTTTTCTCTTTGCCTAAGCTTAATATTTTGCGTAAGCCTGATTCAATCTTTGATTACGAGTTTGAAGACTTCGAAATCGTCGGCTATGAATCTCATCCTCACATTAAAGCTCCTGTAGCCATTTAAGAATCGTACTCATGACTCAACCTGCTATTTCTATGATTGTTGCGCGCTCACGCAATAACGTCATTGGCCGTAATAATCAAATGCCCTGGAAGATCTCGGCTGATTTACAGTTCTTCAAGCGTATCACCATGGGGCACCCTGTGATCATGGGTCGTAAGACTTGGGAATCCATTGGACGACCGCTTCCTGGACGCCGGAATATCGTAGTAAGCCGCAATGCATCCTATGTGGCTACTGGTGGTGAGTTAGTCGGATCCCTTGATGAAGCCTTGAACAGCTTAAGCGAGTTCCCTCGTGTTTTTGTCATTGGTGGTGAGCAGCTCTTCACGCAGGCATTTCCGAAAGCAGACCGACTCTATATTACTGAGATTGATATGGACATTGATGGTGGCGATACTTTCTTTACGGTTCCCAATGCATCAGATTGGAAAGAAGTAGAACGCACTCCTGGATCCGAAGGTGATATTACCTTTAGCTTCATTACGCTAGAGCGCAAATAAAAAAGGACTCCTAGTGAACTGACCCACAAAAGTTGGACAGTTTTGTTAGGTTACCAGAAGGGATTGAGTTCGGTAATGAACCGGGCTCAATCCCTTTAGTTTTTGTTTGATCCGATCATGGTTGTAGTAGTGGATGTATTC